>DHKO01000028.1 GCA_002404895.1 Treponema sp. UBA4692
ACCCGACCGAGACTGAAATCCGCGTTCTCGACACTTATTGGTCTGACCACTGCCGACACACAACGTTCAACACAGTTCTTAAAGACATAAAAATCGACAAGGGACCTTACGCGAAGCTTTTCAAGCAGTCTCTTGAAAACTACAAGGCTCTTCACACAGACCTTTACGCGAACTGCAAGGACAAGCCTCTTACTTTGATGGACATGGCGACAATCGGCGGAAAATATCTTCGAAAGCACGGAATGCTCGACGACATGGAAGTGAGCGAGGAAAACAACGCATGCTCCATCTTCATCGACGTTCATTACACGACAGACAAGGACGGAAATCCTTATCCAGAGGGAAAGGACGAAGTTGAGCAGTGGCTTTTGCAGTTCAAGAACGAAACACACAACCACCCGACTGAAATCGAGCCTTTCGGAGGCGCGGCAACTTGTATCGGAGGCGCAATCAGAGATCCGCTTTCAGGACGAAGCTGGGTTTATCAGTCAATGCGCGTTACAGGAGCAAGCGACCCGACAGTTCCGATGAGCGAGACTCTCCACGGAAAATTGCCTCAGCTTAAGCTCTGCCGCGAGGCTGCACAAGGTTTCTCTTCTTATGGAAATCAGATTGGATTGACAACTGGACAGGTTACAGAATTCTATCATTCAGGGTTTGTGGCAAAGAGAATGGAGCTTGGAGCTGTAATCGCGGCAAGCCCTTATTCAACAGTAATGCGCGAGACTCCAGAAGCTGGCGACATCATCATCTTGCTTGGAGGCGGAACCGGACGCGATGGAATAGGAGGAGCGACAGGCTCTTCTAAAGTCCATACGGAAAAATCCGTAACGACTGCGGCTGCGGAAGTTCAGAAAGGAAACGCCGTTGAGGAAAGAAAAATCCAGCGTCTTTTCAGAAATCCAGAAGTAAGCCATATGATTCGCCGTTCAAACGACTTTGGCGCAGGCGGAGTTTCTGTTGCTGTAGGCGAGCTTGCCCCTGGACTCGACATCAATCTTGACGCTGTTCCAAAAAAATACGAAGGCTTGAACGGAACAGAGCTTGCAATTTCTGAAAGCCAGGAGCGAATGGCGGTTGTTGTTCGTGCCGGCGATGTTGAGAAATTCATAAAATTCTGCAACGACGAAAACTTGAATGCGGTTGTTGTTGCAACTGTTACTGATAAAAATAAGCTCACAATGAAGTGGCGCGGAAAGACGATTGTTGACATTGACCGCTCATTCTTGGACTCGGCTGGAGCTCCTCATTACGCAAAGGCAGAGATTGAAAGTCCTGCTGAAAACAGAAAATCTCCTCTTGTCCAGCCGCTTGAAAGCGTAAAAAAAGCGCTCGGCGACTGCGCCTCTGCGACAGGAGAAAGCGGCGAAAGCGAGCCTACAAAAGAGCAGATTAAAAACGCTTTTGTCGCAAACATCTCAGACCTCGCATGCTGCTCTCAGCGCGGACTTCAGGAACGCTTTGACGGCTCAATCGGCTCTTCCACAGTTTTGTTCCCGTTCGGCGGAAAATATCAGGGAACTCCAGAATGTGCGATGTCTGCGAAAATTCCAGTGATTTCTCCACGCGAAACTTCGACTGTAAGCCTTATGTCTTACGGATACGACCCGCGCGTTGCCGAATGGTCTCCGTGGCACGGCGCGCAGACGGCGGTTTTGTCTTCTCTTGCAAAAATTGCTTGTATCGGCGGAAAAGCGACAACAAGCCGCATGAGCTATCAGGAATTCTTCGGACGCACAGTTGACGCGAAAACTTGGGGCTATCCTGCGGCGGCGCTGCTCGGCTCTGTTGACGCGCAAAAATCAATGGGCTGCGCTTCTATAGGCGGAAAAGACTCAATGTCTGGAACTTTCGAGCATATGAATGTTCCGCACACGCTTGTTTCTTTCGCAGTCGCTCACGACGAGGCAAAAAACGTTCAGTCAGGCTCTTTCAAAAAATCCGGAAGTTATATTTATCTTGTTCAGGTTCCATATTCTGCTGAACTTGCGCCAGACTGGGAAATCTTCAAGAAGAATTCAGACGCGCTTTATGAGGCGAACAAAGCCGGAAAAATTCTCGCGATGTATCCTGTTGGTGCGGGCGGAATCGCAGAGGCAATCACAAAAATGTCTTTCGGAAACAAGATTGGCGTTCAGCTCACGCAAATTCCAACGAGCGCGACGGTTCTTGGCTTCCACAGAAACGCAAACGACACAATCGCTGATTTGTTCACTCCGCAGTACGGCTCTATAATAGTAGAAACTGACGATGACAAATTCGAAAACAACGGATTTGCGAACACAACAGTCCTTAAAATCGGAAACACGCAGAAATCTCCTGTAATCTCGTTCGAGATGAAAGGCGTTGATCCGCTTCCTCGCGCAGAAATCGCGCTTGAAGAGCTTTACAGCGCATGGGAAAAGCCGCTCGCAAAAGTATTCCCGCCGGTTTCTGATGTCAAAAACCAGAACGAGCTTCCAGAATGGGCGACAAACGAGCACAACTCGCTTGAAAAGGCGCAGGAAAAAGCTTCAACGTTCACCGTAATCGACAAGTCAAAGGCGAAGCCGCGCGTAATCGTGCCGGTTTTCCCTGGAACAAACTGCGAATACGACATGGCGCGAGCTTTCAACTTGGCAGGCGCAGAGTCAAAGATTCTCGTTTTCAAGAACAGGACTCCGAAAGACTTGGAGGAAAGCCTTGCCGCTTTCACTTCTGAAATCGAGAAATCTCAGATTGTAGCGTTTGCAGGCGGATTCTCAGCAGGAGACGAGCCGGACGGGTCGGGAAAATTCATCGCGAACGTAATCCGCGAGAGCCACGTCGCAAATGCAATCACAAATCATCTTGAATCAAAGAAAAATCTTATTCTTGGAATCTGCAACGGCTTCCAGGCCTTGATAAAGACAGGCCTTGTTCCGTTCGGAAAAATTGTTGAGCCTGCAGCCGAAAACCCGACTTTGACTTACAACAATATCCACCGCCACATAAGCCGCGTTGTACGCACAAGAATGGTAAGCGCGGCGTCTCCGTGGGCTTTGGACAAGAGCGTCCTCGAGGCGAAATCGCACTACATTCCTGTGAGCCACGGCGAAGGACGAATCATAATTTCTGAAAAGCTTGCAAAAGAGCTTTTTGAGAAAGGACAGGTTTACAGCCAATACTGCGACGAGAACGGCGTTCCATCGATGACAGAGCCTGACAACCCGAACGGCTCGGCATTCGCAATCGAAGGTCTCACAAGCCCGGACGGTCTCGTCCTTGGAAAAATGGGACATTCAGAGCGGACTGTCGGAATCGGCGGCTTCAATCCTGACCTGATAAAAAACATCGCGGGAGAGGACGATAACAACGGCTCTTCATCGTGCCAGAATCTCTTCGCAGCTGGCGTAAGATATTTCAGCTGAGGTCAAAAATAAAATGAAAAAGTTTCTAGCAGCAATCGCCGCTTTTTCAGCCGTGCTTGCGCTTTCTTCATGCTCGAAAAAAGCGCAGGCAGACGAATTTGGATGGTTTTCAAACTTTGACGACGCAAAAAAGGCGGCAAACAACGACAACAAACAGATAATCCTGTATTTTTCAGAAAAAGATGCCCAAAACGGAAATTTGGAAGACAAGATTTTCAGGACAAGCGAGTTCAAGGAGAAATTTTCTCCTGAATACGTTTTCTGCAATCTTGATTTTTCCGCAAGCCGATTTGACGATGTTTATCAGAATAAAAAAACGGAAATTTCTTCGGATTCTGAACATGAGGATTCCGAATCCTTGGATTCTAATTCTGAAACGGAAAATTCCGCAAAAAAGCGCGGCTCAAAAGAGACAGAGAATCTCCAGTCGCAGCTAAGCGTGGATATGGCTCTCGCAAACGTTTATGCAGTTCAGGCTTTTCCAGCAGTCTATCTCGTTACAAAACAAGGATATATGATTTCGCCGGTTCTTGTTGAAGAATATTATGACATCGACGATTTCCAGAACGAGATTGAAAAGACAAACGAGCGAAAGCAAAAAGTCTCCGGGCTTCTCACAACAATCTCGACAGGAAAAAAAGCGGATGTTCTCAGCGCGATTGACGAGCTTTACACTTCGACTGACGACAACTACAAATTTCTCCTTGCTGAGCTAAGCGAGAAATATATCAACCTCGACAAGAAAAATGAAAGCGGAAAAACTGTTGACCACATTTTCGCGCTTGCAAATTCACGCGCGCAGAAGGCTCTTTTTGAGCAGGACTATGACAAAGCCGAAAAAGAGCTTGTCTCTCCGCTGGACTACAAAATTCTGACAGCGGAAGACCGCCAGCAGGTTTACTACAGCGCGGGGTATTTTCTTGCGATGTCAGGCTCTTCAAACTATGACAAGATTTATGAGTATTTCCAAAAATCTTATGACGAGGCGCCGCAAAGCGAGTACGCGGAGGCAATTCAAAGCGCGCTTGATGCGGTAGCCGAGCAAAAATCACAATCTTATAATCAATAATTTTCAGGAGGACTTTTTCCAATATGGATGGTGAACCACCCACTGCAAATTTATTTTTGCTAATCTTAATCGCAGTTGCCTGCATTGTTTTGTCTTCGCTTTTCTCGGCGAGCGAAAGCGCATTTTTGGGACTGAACAAGCTCAAAGTCCATTTTCTCCGGGAAAAAGGCGACAAAAGGGCAATTCGCACAGGAAAGCTCCTTGAAAAAAAAGAAGAGCTTTTGAATATGCTGCTTGTCGGAAACGAAATCGTGAACATCACGCTTTCGGTTGTCCTGACATCGATTTTCCTAAAGCTCTTCGGACCTGCCGGACTTGGAATCGCGACTTTTATTGCGACGGTCGCGCTTCTTCTGTTCGGTGAAATCACGCCAAAAAGCATCACGACGCGCTATCCTGAAAGTTTCGCATTCAGCGTTTCAGGATTCGTGTGGTTTTTCTTCTATTTTCTACGCCCGTTTGTTATTTTCTTCACATTTATCTCCCGCTCGCTGCTGAAACTTTTCGGAATCGACACAAAGAAAAAGCAGGCGACTTTCACGGAAGAGGAAATCAAGACATTCATCGACGTTGGGGTTGAAGACGGAGTTCTCGAAAGCAGCGAAAAAAAAATGATGAACCGCGTATTCAAATTCAACGACCTTGAAGCCGTTGAAATCATGGTTCCGCGCACAAAAATCGTCGCGATTCATCCTGACATGAACCTGAGAGACATCGTGCAGCTTTCCGAGCGCACAAGATTCTCGCGATTTCCAGTCTATCAAAACGATTTGGACGACATAATCGGCGTGCTTCACGTCAAAGACCTTGTCTATTTTCCGCCTGATGATGAATTTTCCGTTGAAAAAGTTATGCGCGAGCCGCTTTTTATTCCGGGAAAAACAAAAATGTCATCGATTCAGTCGATTCTGAGCGAGAAAAAAGACGACTTCGCAATCGTAATCGATGAATATTCAGGCACAGACGGAATCTTAACCCAACGGGACATTGCGCGAGAGATTTTCGGCGGAATCGCAGCCCCGGAAACGGAAGCTCCGACAGATGTCCCGGAGTCAGATTTTGAGAACACAGTCCTTGACGGCTCGGCGCGTCTTGCGGATTTGAGCGAGGAGCTTCACATCAAGCTGGAATCCGAAGACAACGAGACAATCGCGGGCTACATAATCGAAAAGCTCGACCGTCTTCCAATGGCAGGCGATTATATAGAAGAATTCGGATACAGATTCACGGTTTCAGCTATGGACAAAAAACGTATTTCAAAAGTCATCTGCACAAAAACAGAGTCTGATGAAGAGGACGTTGCGGAGGAGTCAAATGCAGCTGCTGACTAATGTTATTCTGCCTTCAATCGGCGTTTTGATTCTCGTTGCAATCGTAGCTTTTTTCGCTTCAAGCGAGACAGCTTATCTTTCAATCACAAAAATCACGCTGAAGCAGATGCTCAAGGACGATGTTTCCGGCAAGAAAAATTCCCCGGCAAGGAGAGTCGCTTTCCTGAAAAAAAACACGGACAGGCTTCTCTCGCTTGTCTTAATCGGAATAAATTTCATAACGTCTTTCGCTTCAGGACTTGCGGCGACAGTCGCGATAAATCTTTGCGGAGACGTGGGCGCAACATACGCCACAATAATAATGGCTTTCGTTCTGATTATTTTTGGCGAGATTTCCCCGAAAACAGTCGCGGCTGTAAAGCCGGTTCAGGTTGCGCAGGCTTATTCTCTGCCGCTCATAATTCTCGAGAAAATTCTTTTTCCTGTTGTCTGGTTCTTCGCGAAAGTAACAAACGGAATCACGATTATGATGAACGGCCTTTTCAAGCATGACTCAACTGCAATCACAGAGGAGGAGCTGAAATCGCTTATCGATGTGGGAGAAACGGAAGGAACTCTCGAGCATGACGAGAAAAAAATGCTCTACAGAATCTTCGACTTTTCAGATATGACGGTCAAGGACATAATGCGCCACAGAAGCCTTGTAAAAACGATTCCATCAAATGCTGACTACGAGACAGTCGTGAAAATTTTCCGCGAGACAAAATACTCAAGAATTCCTGTCTGCGGACCTGACAAGGAAAACACGACAAACAACAGCTTTGAAAATGTTCTCGGAGTGATTCTGTACAAGACGATTCTCACAAAACGCCCCGACGCGAATTCAAAGCGGAGCTTCGCGGAAAGATGCATGCATCCTGCGCTTTTTATTCCTGAAACGCTTTCAGCGACCGAGCTTCTCGTAAAACTCAGAAAAGAAAAAGTGAGCTTTGCGATTGCGGTTGACGAAAACGGAAGCAACTCGGGAATTGTAACGACAGACGACGTCCTGCGCGCGGTTTTCGGGCGAAGCGTAACGGCGGAAAACGCTGAAACTTCCCCGGAAGACAGAATCCAGCCAGTCTCGCCTACGGAATATCTTGTTCCCGGAGATATGAAGCTTGACGATGTGAACGAGCTTCTAAAATTGAATTTGGAAAGCGACGACTATGACACTCTCGGAGGCTGGCTAATGGAGCAGTTTGACGAGCTTCCGGAGGCTGGCGCGATTCTCACAAAAGACGAAGTTGTCTACACAGTGGAAGACCAGTCCCAAAGGAGAATCCAAAGCGTGATGATAAAACTTCCAAAAGCCCCGATTGCGGATGCGAAATAAATCTAAAAGACGTTTCAGAGTCTTCAATTTCTAAAAAAATTTGATTTCAGGCAGCTGAAAATAATCCGCGGTCTGAAATCAACAGCCTGAAAAAATAAAGCCAAAAAGTTTAAGAATTCCAGATAAATTTCAAAGGCTTAATTAAAAAAAACATAATTTGTAAGAAAACTATATTCAAAGAAAAATTTGACAATTCGTTCTGAATGAATTTAATATAGAAATATCAACTAATATTTTAGTATATCAATTTTTTTCATATAAGATTGGAGGAAAATTCTATGAAAAAGACATTGTTGACTGCAACTTGTGCCTTGCTTGCTGCTGGGCTTGCGCTTACAGGCTGCAAAGAGAAAAAAGCTGAGAAAATGGTTTTGCGCTATGCTGAAAACCAGGCTCAGGACTATCCGACAACACAGGCTGCCTACAAATTTGCGGAGCTTGTTGAACAGAAAACAAACGGAAGAATTCATATCGATGTTTATCACGGCGGACAGCTCGGAGACGAGAAAGCTGTAATCGAGCAGCTTCAGTTCGGGGCAATCGACTTCACACGTGTTTCTATCTCGCCTCTTTCTGAATTTGAGAAATCTCTTAACATTCTTCAGCTCCCGTATCTCTACAAAGATGCAAGCCAGATGTGGCGCGTTCTCGACGGAAAAATCGGTGAAAGATTCCTTAACTCTATGGACAAGAACAACTTGATCGGTCTTTCTTGGTTTGACGCAGGAGCTAGAAACTTCTACGACTCAAAACGCCCAATCACAAAGCTTGAAGACATGAAAGGATTGAAAATCCGCGTTCAGGAATCACAGATGATGATGGGAATGGTTTCTGCGCTCGGTGCGAACCCGACTCCAATGGCTTACGGCGAAGTTTATTCAGGACTTCAGACTGGAGTTATCGACGGAGCTGAGAACAACTGGCCTTCATACGACTCAGTTTCTCACTATGAAGTCGCAAAATACTACGTTCTTGATGAGCACACACGCGTTCCAGAAATGCAGCTTGTCTCAAAAATCACTTGGGACAAATTCTCTGACGAGGACAAGGCAATCATCAAGGAATGCGCTTTGGAATCTGCAAAACTCGAGCGCGAGCTTTGGGCTGCTAAAGAAGGCGTTTCTGAAGAGAAAGTCCGCGCGGCAGGATGCACAATCACAGAGCTTGAGCCAGGAGAAAAAGAGAAATTCCAGGCAGCTATGCAGCCGCTCTACACACAGTTCGGCGCAGGCTACGAGGATGTAATCAAGGAGATTCAGGCTCAGTAACTTTAAGGCAGGGATTTTTCTTGCCCGTTAAAAGGCAAAAACTTAGATTTTTGCCTTTTATTTTATCCAAACGACTAATATTTTAGTATTTCACTTATCCGCCACAAACAGGCGGCTAAACTGAGTTTTTTATGTACAGATTCTGATTTTTCAGGATAACTTGACAATCAGAATCTTATTGTTTAGAGCAAAATCCTTAAAAATTCAAAAAGATTTTGCTTCGGAGGATTTTATATGAATTCAATCATTGAAAAGATAAAGAACTTCTTTAAATCCGCGCCATCAGAAATCTGCAAGCCTGAGTACAAGCCTGCCGAGAAAGCGGTTTCCGCAGTAACGTTTGTTTTTGACTGCATTTACCGCGTTCTTCTTGAGTTCTCAAAGCTTGTAATCCTTGTGATTGTAATAATCGTGAGCCTTGAAGTTTTCGGCCGTCTTCTCCTGCATAAGTCGCTTATGTGGTCTGAGGAAGTCGCGCTTCTTTTGATGGTCTGGACTGCGTTTATCGCTATGGCAATCGGTGTTGAAAAAGGACTCCACATCGCAATCACGATTTTCTTCAATATGTTCCCGAAAAAAGTGCAGTTTGTAATCTCGAAATTCAACACTTGCGCCACAATTTTCTTCGGCTACATTCTCGTTTACTACGGAATCAAGCTCACTCAGATGACCTGGAGCAGCACCTTGCCTGCAACGCAGTGGCCTGCAGGAACTGCTTACAGCATGATGCCTGTGGCTGGAATTTTCATCATCTATTTTGCGGTTACCGACTTGTTCGGCCTTTCAAAATATCGCCACTCAAAAATCGAGGGCGAGGCAGACGGAAAAACCGACCAGCAGATTATCGAGGATATGAGACAGAGCAAAATCGACGAGATGGCTTCCCAGCTGGCGGGAAATTCTTCTAGCAACGAAAACAATGGAGGTGAGACAAATGTATGACCCAACTATAGCTATCTGGCTTTTACTTGGAACTTTTGTTCTTTTTATCTTGATAAAAATGCCGGTAACATTTGCGCTTGCCGTTTCATCGTGCATTACGCTTGTTTACGTCCACATTCCGCTGATGGCGTTCATTCAGCAAATGGGAAAAAGCATAAATTCGTTCAGTTTGATGGCGATTCCGTTCTTTATTCTTTCGGGCGAAATTATGGGCGCGGGCGGAATTTCAGACCGTCTTTTAAAGGCTGCGAACGCGATTGTCGGAAGATTCAGAGGCGGACTTTCATACGTGAACGTTCTCGCTTCAATGTTCTTCGGCCATCTTTCAGGCTCGGCTGTAGCTGATGTCTCATCTCTCGGCTCGATTGAGATTCCGATGATGGTGAAAGGCGGCTACGACAAGGATTATTCTGTAGCGGTTACAGTCGCGACATCTTGCCAGGGCGTTCTGATTCCTCCAAGCCACAATATGATTATCTATTCAGTGGCGGCCGGCGGAGTTTCTGTAGGCGCGCTGTTTATGGCAGGACTTTTGCCTGGAATCATGCTTGGAATTCTGTTCCTTGTTGTCTGCGGAATCATGAGCATTATCCGCCACTATCCGAAAGGAGAAAAAATCGGGCTAAAACAGGCTTTAAAGATTTGTCTTGATGCAATTCTCGCATTGTTCACTGCGGTAATTATTTTGGTTGGTGTAACAGCAGGCTGGTTTACAGCGACAGAATCTGCGGCGATTGCCTGTATTTACTCATTCATAATCTCGGTTTTTGTCTACAAAGAGCT
>DHKO01000015.1 GCA_002404895.1 Treponema sp. UBA4692
AAAAGCCCGGCGATGAACAAAAGTTTCATGGGGAAAACTTTGTTGCTCATTGCCGGGCTGGAAATTAAGGTTTTGTGCTTATTCCGTTGTTGCGATTTTATTTTTCAACTATAGAAAGTGCTGTTATACGAGCGTTCGATGTAGCTGTGCTGGCAATCGTATATTCGCCTGCTTCTGCGATTTCCCATGTGAATTCTTTTGCGGTTTTTCCTGTTACAGAATTTTGTGTCCCATTTACAGTTATAGCAGATGTGTTTGAGTCTCCCGTGCTTAGAAATGTAACCTTAACTGTTGCCGCTCCTGAAAGTGTAAAGTTTAATTCACCCTCTGCATTTAATTGAAGAGAAGAAATCTTTGTCAAAGCCTTGTCTGTATACCAAAAAGCTTTATCATCTTTTGAAGGTGTAAGGACATCAAGAATTTTACTTGAAGCAGGAATCATAAATGTTCCGTTTTTTCCTGAAGCAGCAGTGTTTGTAAGTCCTGATGTTGTTGTAGAAAAGTCAAGCTCGCTCATGTTGACTGTCAAGTTAATTTTCTCTGTGCCGCCGGTTTCTCCACCAGTCTCGCTTCCGCCTGTCTCTCCACCAGTTTCACCTCCGGTTTCGCTTCCGCCGGTCTCACCGCCGCTAGAGCCAGCCACCTTGATAATTAAAGTTGCATTCGAAGGAGCCTTGTCAACCTTTGTGTAAGTGGTTGTAACTGTTTCGCCGTCATCAGTCTCTGTTATTGTGAATGATTTTTTGTCAGAAGCAATAGTTCCTTCGATTGTTTCTGTTTTCTCGTTTTCGTCATCATCTTTATATTTATTTGTGATAGTAATTTTAGAGCCGTCAATAACATAAGTGAATGTGTCTTTTTCAGAAGAATAAGCAATATCCACAGAATTTGTTTTTGTGAGGTCTAGGTCTTTGTAATCAATAGAATCAACATCAGCTGCATATCCAGTGCCTTTTGAGCTGTCTTCGATATGGATATACACAGCATTCTTATAAGTTAAACTGATATCTTCTGTTACGTCTTGCGAAATATCCTCTGCTGCCCAGTAGGTATTCTCAAAGCCGTTTTTCCGTCATCTCCGCCGTCATCATCGCTAGAGCAGGCGATAAAGTTTGTCATTGCGAACAGTGCAGCAAATGCCGCCGCAATTCTTAACATTTTTTTCATAATTCTCCTCCAAAAAAGAACTTTTTCTTAGATAAGAAAATGATAATATGTTTTTTGTAGAAAATGGGGGGGGGGTTGTAGAATACCGACATTTTTCCATGTTTTATTATGGAAAATACAATGTTTTTGCTTCTGCTCATTAAATTTTCCCCCATTTTCGTGCTAGAATCTCGCTATGGCTTGCGTTTATTCCTACGGTTCTCCGCTCGGGGAGATTTTGATTGAAAGCGACGGAGATTTTTTGACAGGACTCTTCTTTAAGGATTCCCCTGACTCAAAAAAGCATAAAATTTTTGAATCGGATTATGTTCAAGACAAAAAAGATGCCCGCGATTCTGGCATTTCTGCCGTTGCCGAAACTTGCCGCTGGCTCGACATTTATTTTTCGGGGCGGAATCCTGATTTTACTCCGAAATTCAAAATCGAAAATCTTACGCCGTTCAGAAAACTTGTCGTTGCGGAGATGATGAAAATTCCGTTCGGAAAAACTGCGACTTACGGCGAGATTGCCAAGAAAATCGCGGCCGAAAAAGAGATTGAAAAGATGAGCGCTCAGGCGGTCGGCGGAGCTGTCGGCTGGAATCCGCTTTGCATAATTGTGCCGTGCCACCGCGTTGTCGGCTCAAACGGAAGTCTGACAGGCTACGGCGGCGGAATCAAAAACAAAATCGCGCTTTTAAAAATAGAGGGAATCGACGTTGGAAAGTTTTCCGTTCCGAAAAAAATTGCCACTGACTGAAATTCCTTTTTTCAGCCAGAGGCAACGTTCGTTTCTTATTTATCTTCTACCGCTTTTTTTATTTCATCAGCTCGCGGTATTTGCGTGCAAGTCGCGCTGATTTTTTCGCGGCAAGTCCGCAGTAGTTCGCAGGATGTTCAAAGAAGTTCGCTGGATTTTCAACCCCGAGCTTTTCAAGCTGCGCAGTGATGTCCGCATATTCTTTTTCGTGAGTTTTGAGCACTTCAAAGAATGTTTTTCCTGTTTTTTCGGCTTCGAGCGTGATTTTTCTGATAATCTCGTGGCCGTCGTTATAGCCGGCTTCTCCAAGAAGAATATATGCAGGCTCTGCAAGAACTCCGCCCTTGACTTTTCCGCCCGCGCTTTCAAGATTTTTCGCCATGTTGTCGCGGTCTGCCTGCAGTCCTTTTACGACAGAGTTCATTCTGCTTGCCGCCATCGTGAATCCTGAAACGTAGTCCGCTATGAATCTCTGGCTTGCCGAGTTTGTAAGGTCGCGCTGGTGCTCTGAAATCTGATCCATATAGAATGTGATTACGCGCGGACACATCGCTTTCCAGAGGGATTTTACGTGCTCGCTGTTCCACGGATTGCGTTTCTGAGGCATTGTCGAAGAGCCGACCTGAGTCGCCGCAAAATATTCGAAAACCTCGCCGATTTCTGAACGCTGCAAGTTGCGCAAATCGTCTGCAAGATTCGCGATAATTCCGAACGCCACGTTCATCTCAAGCAACAGGCGAAGAACGTGCTCAGGCTCTACAAGCTGGTTTGAATATTCAGACGGCTTAAGTCCCAAAAATTCAGTATAAATGCGTTCAAGCTCCTCCGGGTCTTTTACAATCATCGAAGGTCCGTTGTAAGAGCCGACCGGGCCAGCAAGTTTTCCAACCAAGTCGTTTGAAAGCTCTTCGATTTTTAAGATTGATTTTCCAAGCCGGGCTACAAATTCCGCAATTTCCCATCCGAAAGTGATTGGAACTGCGTGCTGTCCGTGTGTGCGTCCAACCTGCGGAGTCGCGCTTTCACGTTCTGCAATGTCGCAAAGATAATTTTCAAGTTTTTTAAGCTCAGGCAAGACAACATTCTTCGTAACATCTCTCATTCTGCAAGACAAGGCTGTGTCAAGAATATCTACAGAAGTCGCTCCAAGATGGATTAGAGGCCCGATTTTCGAGTCAACTTTTGTCTTCATAACATTCACGAGCGCGCGGATATTGTGCTTTGTTTTTTCCTCTTCCGCGTAAACTTCTTCCGGGTCGATTTTTTCTGCCACATCGTCAAGATTTTTCGCAAGCTCTTCTGTGAGCTGTCCGCGCACTTTCAAATGCGCCTTTACAAGAGCCGCCTCGCATTTTGCACACGAGCGGATAGAAGCTGTTTCAGAAATATAATTTGAAAGTCCGTCAAAAACCGCCTTTTCAGAAAGCGAATAGCGGTGGTCAATGCAAGAAAGATTGTCAAAAATGTTACGTGTTTCCATAGAAAGAAATTATAGTAAAATGAGAGAAAATACACAATTAAAAGCGATTTCGCTAAAAGTGAACAATTATCCATATATAATAAGAATGAACAGTGAGCGATGATGTCCAAACTGATTTTCTGATGAAAAAAGAGTTTCCTTGACTGAAATCTTGAAGAAAAATAATAATCTATTTCCCGGAATCTTATAGCGTCAATTTTGTGTTTTCTTTAATATTTCTCTTACGCAGAAAAAACTTAGGGGCGAACAAAATCTTCAAGAGGCGGTTTTTTCTGAACGCGGCGGTTTGGTCTGCCGTATTTCTTTTTTAGGTGGCTCATTATGTTCAATCGTAGTGACTACATTTCTGATTCCCATTG
This sequence comes from Treponema sp. UBA4692, assembly GCA_002404895.1. GTDB lineage: Bacteria > Spirochaetota > Spirochaetia > Treponematales > Treponemataceae > Treponema_D. The sequence goes on from DHKO01000015.1 coordinate 3,746, forward strand.
GAATCGTTTTCTGGAGTTCTCAAAGGACCTCGAGACTCCGAATGTCGTGATTAATCTCAATCAGATTAAATTCAATTTTCTCAAGCTCAAGGACGCTTTTCCGTTCGCGCAGATTTATTATGCTGTAAAGTCGAATCCGGGCGAGCCAGTGCTGAAAATGCTTGCAGAGCTTGGCTCGAGCTTTGACATCGCTTCGCGCTACGAGCTTGACAAAGTGCTTGCGCTTGAAGTTTCTCCAGACCGTCTTTCTTACGGAAACACAATCAAGAAGGCGCGCGACATCAAGTATTTTTACGAAAAAGGCGTAAGAATGTTTGCGACCGACTCGAAAGATGATTTGCGCTCGATTGCAGAAAACGCTCCAGGCAGCCGTGTTTATGTGCGAATGCTTGTGGAAGGCTCTCAGTCGGCGGACTGGCCTTTGAGCCGGAAGTTCGGCTGCCACCCGGACATGGCCTATGATTTGCTTGTTCAGGCGCGCGATTTGGGGCTTACGCCGTATGGTGTTTCTTTTCATGTGGGCTCGCAGCAGCGCGACATAGGCGTTTGGAACGAGGCAATCGCAAAAGCTACTTACCTGTTTAATTCGCTTGAAGAGGAGGAAGGAATCCGTCTTTCGATGATTAACATGGGCGGCGGTTTTCCAGCTCATTACATTCAGCCGACAAACTCTCTTGCCGATTATGCAAGCGAAATTACACGCTATCTTCATGATGATTTTGGCGATGAGCTTCCTGCGATTATTCTTGAGCCAGGCCGTTCTCTTGTCGGAGATTCTGGAATACTCACGAGCGAAGTTATTCTTGTGAGCCGCAAAAACAACACGGCTTTGCAGCGCTGGGTCTATCAGGATGCAGGCAAGTTCAACGGTCTGATTGAAACTCTCGACGAGTCTATAAAATATCCTGTGATAACTTCAAAAGACAAGCCGGGCGAAAAAGACGGCGAGGTGATTCTTGCAGGGCCAACCTGCGACAGCATGGATATCATGTACGAAAAAATGAAATATCGCATGCCGACTACGCTCAAAAGCGGCGACCGTCTTTACTGGCTTTCGACTGGAGCTTACACAAGCACTTACGCGAGCGTTGAGTTCAATGGATTTCCGCCGATAAAAACTTACTTTATGGACTGATTTTTTTTGAAACGCAAGTTTTGTCTAGGCAGCAGACGTTTTTGCTTGCGCCTGCTGCCTTAAGCAAAGCTGCTTGATTTGCGGCTTTGCTTGCGTTTCCGTGTTTTCCCGTTGTTTTCTGCTTCATTTGTTAAAAATAAATATAAAAGCGCAACTTTTTATATCCGTCTGTGTCTATTTTCTTGGACGGACTTTTCGGCTGTCAATCATATTTCGTTTTATTTTATTTTGCGACTGCATTTTAGCGGCAATATGATTTTCCGGCATTTTATTATCTTTATGTCCGTCAGGAGAAAAAATTGAATTTTTATTCTGACTACGTTGAAAACGGCACTGTTTACACAGATTATGAAGATTTGAAGAAAAACTTTAAAATCAAAGTTCCTGAGAATTTTAACTTCGCTTACGATATTGTTGACCGCTACGCGTCTCTCGCGCCTGAAAAACGCGCGCTTGTCTGGTGCGACGACTTGGGCGGGGAAAAAATCTTCAATTTCAAGGAGATTTCAGAAAAGTCAAAGCAGACTGCGAATTATCTTGTAAAGCACGGAATCAAAAAAGGCGACACTGTAATGCTTATTCTGCGCCGCCGCTACGAATTCTGGTATTTTATTCTTGCGCTTCACAGAATCGGCGCGATTGCAGTTCCTGCCACAAACCAGCTTTTGACAAAAGACATTGAGTACCGAACAAACGCGGCTCAAATCAAGATGATTGTCTCTTATGACGACGAGCCTGTTCAGGAGCGGATTGAGGCTGCAATGCCAGTGTCTCCGAGCGTGAAGGAGCTTGTTACTGTCGGCAAGGCGAGAGAAGGCTGGCAGACTTTTTATGACGAGCTTGACTCGCTTTCAAAGGAGTTTGACCGCCCGGCAGGCGAGAACGCGACTCACAACGAAGACATTATGCTTCTCTATTTCACTTCCGGAACGAGCGGAAACCCGAAAATGGTCGAGCATAACTTCGCTTATCCTCTTGGACACATTGTAACGGCGAAATACTGGCAGAATGTTATTGATGACGGGCTTCATCTAACAGTCGCTGAAACCGGCTGGGCAAAATCAGTCTGGGGCAAGCTCTACGGCCAGTGGATTTGCGGTTCTGCCGTCATGGTCTACGATATGCTCACTTTTATGCCTTCAAGAATGATGAACGTGATTTCAAAATATCACGTGACGACTTTCTGCGCTCCGCCGACAACTTACCGCTTTCTTGTAAAGGCCGACGTGAAAAAATACGACATTTCCGCGCTGAAATACATCGTTACGGCAGGCGAGGCTCTTGACCCTGAGCTTTTTGAGGAAGTCTACAGATTCACCGGGCTTCGTATGTTCGAGGCTTTCGGTCAGACAGAAGCGACCGTTATGATTGGAAATTTCCCTGGAATGACTCCAAAGCCAGGCTCGATGGGAAAAAGCGCGCCGGGCTACGATATTGAGATTGTCCGCCCTGACGGAACAAAATGCGAGCCTAACGAGAACGGCTCGATTATAATCCGTCTTGACAAAGGCCGGCCGTTCGGTCTTTTCGCAGGATATTACAAAAATCAGGAGCTGACGGAAAAAGCTTTTGAAAACGGCGTTTACAACACTGGAGACGTTGCCCGCGTTGACGAGGACGGATACATCTGGTTTGTCGGGCGCAACGACGACGTAATCAAGACTTCTGGCTACCGCGTAAGCCCTTTTGAAGTTGAAAGCGCGCTTTTGCAGCATCCTGCGGTTCTTGAGTGCGCCGTTACAGGCGTGCCGGACGAAAGGCGAGGGCAGGCAATCAAGGCGACAATCGTTTTGAACGACGGATTCGAGCCTTCAAGAGAGCTGCAGCTTGAAATTTTTGACTTTATGAAGAAAAAAACAGCCGTTTACAAGCACCCGAGAATTATCGAGTTTGTAAAAGAGCTTCCGAAAACAATCAGCGGAAAAATCCGCCGCGTCGAAATCCGCGAAAAAGACAGCGGAAAGTAATTTTAGGGCTAGCTTCAAAAAGCGTGTTTTGAATTGAATTTAATTCGCTTCAAGGCACGCTTTTTTATTTTAAATTTATGGACGAAGATTTTTTAGAGCGGCAAGTGATTTTCTGCAGCTCCGCATTTTTAGCTGTGATTGTTAGCCCGACGTTCCGCAGCTCGCTAGCCGCTCGGTCTTCCGCTTCGCTTCAGGCCTGCTTCGCTTGCGCTCGCAGCTGCTCCATGTCGGCGTAGGATTTTTCTTTGCTTATATTTATTCAAAATCAATCGAGCCTAAAAACTTTTCCTGAAACTGCGGAACAGCCGCAAGATTCACTTGGACTGCGTGCTTTTTTAGCTTCCGCGCTTTTTCGCGCAAATTCTGCGAGAATAAGAGCGCGCTTGCGCCTGAAAGAGCCGCGTTTCCAAGCTGGACAGTCGCGTTAGTTCCGTTGTTCAAGTTTTCAGGCAAAAGCCCGATTGCGCGCGCCTCTTCAAGGTTCATTTTAGAGCCGAATCCGCCTGCAATGCAGAAAACCGGCGTTTTGTCTGTTTTTTCAAGCAAGAACTGCAAGCCTGTTTTCACTGCGGATTTTGCAAGCTGCAAATTTCTGATGTCCTGCTGGGAAATGTAAACTGCGGGAGTAAGCTCAATGCAGTCTGTTCCGTCTCCGAGCTTTGACTTGTCTCGGAGAATTGCGCCGCCCGCATCGATATATTTGTTTTTCAGAAAAACCGCCGCCGCGCTTATAAGTCCTGAGCCGCAAATTCCTTTCGGATTCTTGTCTCCAATCGCGTGGCATTTCAGCTGTCCGTTGATGTATGAAACCGAGTCAATCGCGCCGTCAACCGCTGACATTCCGCAGCTTATGTTTGCAGCCTCAAACGCAGGTCCTGAAGCCGCCGCAGTGCAGATGATTTTTCCGTTTTTTTCTTCATTTCCCGGAAGATAAAGGCAAAGCTCGCTGTTTGTTCCGATGTCGGCAAGCAAAAGCGGTGTTTTCAGTTTTGGCTCTTCTTTTTCAAAATCCGATTTTTGCGGAACTGGAAATCCTGCCGCAATCATCGCGCAGACTGTGTCCGCTCCGATAAACGCGCCGATGCAGGGAGGAAAATAAATTTCAGTTTCTGGCGGAATCACGCTTGATGAGAAAATTTGAAGCATTTCTGGCGTTGGCGAGTCTAAAATTGCGCATTGCGGACAGCAAGTTCCGTTTCTCACTTGCTCCCAGCTCGCGGAAAAGTCAAAAAGCGTTGCTGGAGTAAAAGGAGCCGCCGCCATTTTGTCAACTGGTGTTCCAGCCACAAAAGAAAGCATCGTTGTGTTTCCAGTGATTACAATCTGCTTTACCGCAGGCTGAAATCCTCTCGGAAGCTTTTGCGCCGCAAGATTTACGGCTTTTGCGAACATTCTTTCAAGCTGGCAGATAATGCAGTAGTGCAGAGCGGAAGGTCCTGTTTCAACAATGTTTGCCGAGCCTGTCAGCGGAGGTCGTATCGAAAACGCGATTCTTCGGATAATGTCATAGCCGTATTTTATCTGGTCATTTTTTTCGGCGACGGTCGCGATGTGTTTTCGTTTTCCGAGCGTCCAGACTGAAACCGCAATCGTTGTTGTTCCAACGTCAACTGCAATTCCAAAATTCGCCGGCGAGACTGAATCCTGAACTTTCTCAGGAATTTCTGGAACAGCGCCTTCTGTTACAATCTGCAATTTAATTATCCCCTTGTGCCTTAATTTTGCAGTCGAAAGATTTTCATGTCAAGAACGGCTGCTGCCAGCTTTTATTATCAAAAATCGGCTTTTGCCGTCAAAATAAGAAAAAACTAAGGCCGCCTTTTTCCGAACTTCAGAAAAACCGTCAGGAGATTGTCTCTCGAGCCGCCTCTTGGCATGCTTTTCAGCGCGAATCCTAAAGTCGGAGCGTAGCCGCTTGTGTGGACTGAAAAATCGTAGCCCGCGCCGAACCTGAATCCGTTTCCCCATTTTGTGTTTTTAACTTCGTCATCATAATCGCCGAAAGAAAGAAAATCAGTCCGCCTTCCAAGCGCGTAGTCAACCGAAAGAACAAGCCCCGCAAGTCCCGGATACATTCTGAATCCGAACAAAAATGAATAGTCAACGAGAAAAATGTGGTCGCCGCCTTTCCATCTGCCGTCAAAAGTTGAGTCGCCGCCCAAAGAAAGGTACATATTTTTTTCAATTGGAAAGAGAATTCTCGCGTCTGTTGTCAGAATCAGCTGGTTGGAGCTTCCAAGCGCGCTGTTCCTGTCTTTTGTTGTGCTGCTTCCGTAAAAAACGTAGCCTGAGCCGAATCCGACTTCATAGCCCGGAGAAGCAAAAGCGAAAAATGAAGAGAAAATCAGCAGAAATGATAAAAAAGCAAGTTTTCGTTTCATAAATTTATTATCGGAAGAACGCTTCCGTTTGTTGCGTTAAAGATTTTTGACTTGAATTCATCGCTTTTCGCCGCCGCGATTTTTCCGGAAATCAAAATCATTTCCTTGAAGTCCTCTTTGACTTCGTAAAGCGAAAAATCCTCGAAGATTTTTTTTACAATCTGGTATTTTTGATAGTCGCATTTCAGCTCAAAAGTCGATTTTTCAATCAGCTCTTCAAATTTTGTCTCGGCAAGAACATTTTTTGCGCCGTTTGAGTAAGCGTGGACAAGCCCGCCTGTTCCAAGCAAAGTTCCGCCAAACCATCGCGTTACCGTAACGAGAATATTTGTGCAGTTTCTTCCTTTTAAAACGTCCAGCATCGGCCTGCCTGCCGTCCCTCCTGGTTCTCCGTCGTCGCTCATTCCCATGATCTCGGCGTTTTTTCCGAATATGAACGCGTGGCAAACGTGAGTCGCGTCTGAATATTTCTGTTTTTGAGACTTTATGATTTTTTTGACTTCATCTTGGGAAGAAATCAAAAAAGTTTCAGACAAAAAGCGCGAGCCTTTGATGATTTCTTCCGTTGAAGCAGTTTTAATTGGAATCTGCATTGTCGTTTCTGATTTCGAGCGGAATTTTCAGCGTCGGGTTGATTTCTCCGTTTGAATCCTCATGAAGAATCGCCTCGTACAAAACCGGAACCGTAAAATAAAATTTCACGAGAGCTGTATAAAGATTTATAAAATAAGCCAAGTCAAAGATGAACACGAGAATGGAAAGCCCCGCTTTTTCAGCTGGAAGAAAAGTCGCAAGCAACGCAAAAACAATAGCGACAAGAAGATTTTTTCCGCCTGCGCAAAGCGCAAGTCCAATAAGCTTGAAAACTTTTCCTTTCATCATCTTGAAGCTCTGAGAGAAAATTTTTGAGATTTTCCAGTTCGGATTGTCAAAATGAAGATGAAAAACAAACACAAAGTGAATTACGACAACGAATGCGATTAAGAAGAAAATTAAACTGAAACTCGCTGCCTGAAAAATAATTTCCAGTGTTTCCTCAGCCGAAAGCGGAGCTATTGAGACCGCCGCGCCCGCAGAATCCAAGAGATTTCCGCCTGAAACTGCGTTTGCCGCGTCTGAAGCACTAGAAGCCGCTTCTGCCGCCGCGTCAGCCATGCCCGACGCTATTCCGCTGAAAAAATCCTTAAAAATTGGAAAAGCCTTTGAAAAAATCGCCTTCGCAATGAATCTTGCAACAACCGCCGCCGCTGAGATTATCGCTGCAAGGCTTAAAATCACTTTTCCTGCCGGATTGAATTTCCGAAATCCCATAAAGAGAAATCCGAGATTTGTCTTTTCGTTCCGCGTCATCCGCAAAAGCATAATCGCAAATCCGAACTGAAACGTTAGCCAGACTACAATCGCGGCAAAAATCAGAGCGAAAAAAATTATCTTCGCTTGAATTTCCGCTGAAGTTCCTGCCGCGTCAGAAAAAATCTTTATTCCGGGAAAAACGATAACTCCCGAAACAAGCGACTCAAGCAGCGTAAGCAAAAAAAGCGTGTAAATCACCTGGCCGATATTTTTCGAGCAAGTCTGGTTCAATTTTACCATTAGGTTTTTAATCGTCAATTTTCAGCTCCTTGAAAAAGTTCCTGCTGTGTTTTTGGATTTTCCACTTTTATTGATTCCACGGCGCGCGGGGAAATTCTAACGCCGAGCGTTTTCAGTCCTTTTTCCTCAAATTTCGACGCCTGAAATTTTTCCTCGGACTTTCCGCGCGTCTTGTTCTCGTAGCACAAAGTGAACGAGAATTTTTCGCGGGTGTCAATGTGCAGAACTTCCATTTTGTCAGGCGCAAAAAAATAGTCGCGGTTCATAATCCAGCTTGCGATTCTGCATCTTTTAATAGAAACAAGATGGCTTTCCGGGTCGCGGAAAATTATTGTGAACAAGATCGGATTGATTTTTTCCTTTTCCGCCAGCTGGCAAAACCACATTCCCTTGTCAATGAAAAGCTTTTCTGGAACATCGGTTACCGTGTACATTCCGTTGTTCCGCACGTAAAGAATTCGGTCGTAAGGCGAGACTTTCATGATTTCGCTTCCGCCAGAGACGTTTGTTCCAAGATAGCCTTTTTCATCGTATCGCAGGCTTAAGTCCGACTTTGCGACCGCCTTTACATCTGTCGCCGAGAATTTCTTGACCGTTGTGTGCCGTTTCATCAGCTCAGGCGAGATTTTCTCAAATTTTCCGTAAACGTCTGTCAGATACTCAACTGCGCAGCCGACCAAATCCTTTAAGCGGCGGTTTATTTCTTTGAGGCGGTCTTTTATCGCCTTTACCTGCTCGCGGTTTTTTGAAATGTCGAAAAGCGAGATTCTTCTGATTGGAATTTGAAGAAGATGCTCAACGTCATCGTCAGAAAGAGGGCGCAAAAGCTCTTCCTTGAACGGCTTGAATCCGTCTTTAACGGCTTTGTTCACTGTTTCGGCAGTCCGCTTTGTCTCAATCTCCTTGTAAATTCTTTCCTCAACGAAAATCCGCTCGATTGTGCGCAGGTGAAGCTCGTCCATAAGCTTTGACTTTTCATATTCAAGCTCGGCCTTTATGATTGAAGTGAGCCGTTCCGCGTAATATTTTATGATTTCGCTTGCCGTCATCAAAGTCGGCATATTGTCTTTAATGACGAGCATTTGGCAGGCGATTGTCTTTTCGCAGTCAGTGTAAGCGTAAAGCGAGTCAACAACGTCTTTCGCGTAAGTTCCGCGCGGCAGCTTGATTTCAATGCAGCAATGGTCTGTCGTGAAATTTTCCACCGAGCTGATTTTGATTTTTCCGGCTTTATATGCGTTGTCGATTGAGGCGAGCAAATCTTTTGCGTTTGAATCGACCGGAAGCTCTGTTATTACGATTTTTTTCTCGTCAGAAGTGTCGAATTTTGCCCTTGTAACGATTTTTCCGTTTCCGTCGTTGTAAGAAGAAACATCGATTAAGCCGCCCGTTGAAACATCCGGCAGAATCTTGAAATCCTCGCCTTTCAGGCATTTTATTTCCGCGTCAATAACTTCCTTGAAATTGTACGGCAGAATTTTTGTGCTCATTCCAACCGCAATTCCTTCCGCGCCAATCAAAAGCACAACAGGAAGCTTCGCCTTGTAGACTTCAGGCTCCAAATCGCGTCCGTCATAATTCGGAACGTAATGCGTAATCTCTTTGTTTGTGACTAGAAATTCCTTTGCCAGCGGATGAACACGACATTCAATGTAGCGTCCCGCCGAAGCTCCGTCGCCAGTGAATTTATTTCCGAAGTTTCCCTGCTTTTCAATGAAAATTTCCTTGTTCGCAAGATTCACAAGCGCGCCGTAAATCGAAGCGTCTCCGTGCGGGTGATATTTCATCGTTCTTCCCACGACAAACTGGACTTTCTGAAAAAGCCCGTCGTTCACTTCAAAAAGCGTGTGCATAATCCTGCGCTGAACCGGCTTCAGTCCGTCTTCAAGGTCAGGAATTGCGCGGTCGCGGATAACATACGAAGCGTACTCGATAAAATTTTTATCAAAAATATTTTTTACAAAAGCCATAAATCCATTTTATGCTACAATAAATCGAAGAAAAATTCAAAATTAAGAGAAATTCGGGCGGCCCGCTCAACCTTTCAGGTTTCGCGTCGCTTTGTTCGGGGCTTGCTGCGCGCGGTCTTCCGCTCCGCTCCAGACTGCCTGCGGCACCCCTGCCAGCGCTGCCGCATTTGCATTTTTATCGCTGAAAAACTTGTCAAAACGAAAAAGCATTGCAAAAAAACGCAATGCCTTTTCTCTTAGAAGTACGCGTTAAACGAAACTGAAAATTCGTGCCATTTCTCGCCCCAGTCCGCATTGAATGAATATCCTGCTTTTAGCGAGAAATTCTGCGCAAAATTCAAGCCTTCGTCCACGCTCGCCTGAATTCTTAAATGGTCTTTGTCGAACGGCGACTGAAACGCGCTTGCGGCCACTTTGTTTTTCCAGATTCCTGCCGTCGTTATAAATCCAAGTTCCGCGCCAAGAAGCGGGTCTGCATAAAAATGGTCGCGCTCGTATTTCGGAGAAAAATAAAGGTCGAATCCTGCAAGAAAATACGGCTGAATCCAAGAAGCCGGCTTTATGCTCGTTCCGAACATTGATTTTAGCCTGAAAGCCAAGTCTTCTTTCTTTTCCTGATTCGGGTTTGAGTCAAATCCCATAACAATGTTCATCGCGCTGTTGAAAAAGTACATATCTGAAACAGGAAGCGAGACAACCGACGCGAGCAAAGCTTTTTTCAGATAGAATTCCTTTTCCGCAGGGCGAAAGCGGACATCAATTTTTCCGAACGCAAGCTCCGAATTTGAAGCGTATCCAGCCGGGCTTTCAAGAAGCTCATGCGCTGTAAGACGCAGTTCCGCGCCTGCGAAAGCTCCGCCAATGTCCTTTCCGCCTATAAGCGCGACTTTCTTTGAGCCGTGCGCTTTTTCAGGGTGCGGAGGCTCTTTTATAACGCTTGAATCCTCAACTTTTCCGAGTTTTCTGCGTTCAGAAAGGACTGCCAAAAAGCGCGGCCGGTACTCATCTGACGTGATTTTTTTGCTGTTCAAGAGCGAGATAAGATAATCCGAAGCCTGACTCCAGATTTCCGCTTGCTTTTCTTTCGGCAAGTCTCCGAACGGAAAATCCTGTGTTGTCTTTTTTCCCCTGCAAACGTCTTTTACATATTTATTTTGCGCTCTTGTAAGCTGAGTTTTTTCGTTTTCAAGCCTTGAGTAAACTGACGGACGATATTCCGCCTCGTCTGTAAGCCCCATCTCGTAGATTGTCTTTACAGTCTCAATCGGCTCGACAACTCCGCTTAGAACGCTTGTAATATTCGTTTCTGGTTTTGCCGCCTCAACAAGAAACAGCAAATTGTAGGAACAGTTTTCGCTTATGAAAAAATATCTTGAATAAATTCCCGAAAGGTCAAAAACATGGCGCAACATTCTGTCTTTTTCCTCATCGGAAAAATTAAGCCTGTATTCCCAAATGTCGCGCATATCCATATCCGCGTACTGCTTGATTTTTTCGTAATAAGGAACGAATCCAAAATATCCTCTAAATCCGCCGCAAAGTCCTAAAAGCGCGTAAAGAACTCCGTTTGTAATGTTTGTGACGGCTCCGTAATTTATTGAATTTGCGATAATTCGGCTCTGTCCTTTTGTTTCAATCAGCAAAAATGTGTGTCCGAAAACAGAAGCCGGATTTTTAAGGAATCCTGCCGGAAAAACGAGATAAACATCGCCCGGGTTTACTTTTTTCACAATCGACTGATAAAAAGCGTCGCCGTCGTAAGGAAAATCTTCTTTTGAAAGACTCAGCTCGTCGCAAATCCATTTGAATCTGCCGGGAAATCGCTCAATTGCGTGCCGCTCGTCTTTGCCCGGGGCAGGCGAGAAAAACGCTTTTATTGTGGCTTCAAGCTCCGCTTTTGGATTTGTCTTGCCTTTTTTCGCGCAAAAAAACATCGGGTCGTCAACGAGGCTTTTGTTTCTGTGAAAAAGAGAAGGCTTGTAATGAAGAAGTGTTTTCCAGTATGGCGCTTTGTAAAGCTCCAAAGAAAAAGCCTTGTCCACGGCTTCCTGCGCTTTTTTTTCGTAGCCAGAAGCCGGCTCTGTTGGAGCAAGTTTTGAAATTGCTTCCAGTTTTCCTGAAAAATTAACAGCGTCCGCAGTTCCTTTAGCGGGGCTGTCTTCATCTGCAAAAATCGGCAGGAAAAATGAAGCCAGAATTAAAAACAAACAGGGTACGACTTTATTGCCGTACCCTGTTCTTTTAGACAAAATGTCCAACTTAGCCTACGAGAGAGTAGATTTTTCCGCTTACTTCAGTTGCAGATACGTCTGAAGAAGAGAAAATGTTGTCAAAGTTTGCCTGAAGAGCAGCCTTGAAAGCTACGCTGTCAGAAACGTTGAGCATTGTTGAAAGAGTGTCAACGTATTCGCCTTCGCCCATTGCGATGTCTGTTGCAAGAGCATCCATGTTCTCTGCGATGAATCTGTCTGTTTCTTCCATTCCGATAAGTCCGCCGTTGTATCCAGATGTTCCGAATGTGATAGCGAATCCCTGTGAGTAGAATGTGCCGTTTGTTGTTGCAGCAAGCAAGTCGAATACAGGTCCTTCCTTATCTCCAAGAAGAACGTAACCAAGACCAGGTCCTACTTTTGTTGCAAATGCGCTTGTAGAAAGTGCCAATGATACAACAGCTACTGCAGCAGCCAATTTTCCCTTAAACATAAGAGCCTCCAAGTTTTTTCTGAAAAATAAAAGCATGAAAACTTTAATTTTCCTTATTTAAGAATAATTAAAGAATAACGCAACATATTCTGAAAATCAAGAAAATTATTTGCGAATTCAATATTTAGTTTACATAGGTTTTACAGGAATCAGAGTAAAAAAAAAGCGTGGTCATGCTGACTGGTTTCAGCGTCTGCATATAGATTCCGAACTTGATTCAGCATCTATATTTATAAATCGATTTTAGCCGTTTGTCAGGTTGATTTCCGCATCCTGCGGACATTCTGTTTACGCATCAATATCTGCGTTCCGGGAATAAAAATTACCTCCTTGTAATTTTTATTCTTCCGAGAAAATTATGCAATTTTCTCTTTTCGGCGGTTCCGCATCCTGCGGATGTTTTCTTACGCATCAATATCTGCGTTCCCTAATAAGTTTTCTTCTATAAATCTCCGGCGTTCGGGAGTGTTTTTGCCCATGTAGAACGCTAGAAGATTCGGGATTATTTTAAGCTGGCTGATTTCGACCGGCGTTAAGTGAATCGTCTCCGGGGCGATGAACTGCTTGAATTCGCTCGGGTTGATTTCTCCGAGTCCTTTAAAACGTGAAGTCTCGCTTGTTTTTCCAAGCTTAGCCTGGGCCTTGTCCCGCTCGTCCTCGGAATAGCAGTAGATGTTTTCTTTTTTGTTCCGCACGCGGAAAAGCGGAGTTTCAAGAATCCAGACGCGCCCACTCGTAATAAGCTCCTCGAAATATCCGAGAAAGAAAGTAAGGACAAGATTTCTGATGTGGAAGCCGTCGTTATCGGCATCGGTTGCAATCACGATTTTTGAGTATTTAAGGTTTTCAACCGAATTTTCAATTCCAAGCGCCATCATAAGCTGGTAAAGCTCATCGTTCTTGTAGATTTCGCTTTTCTTTTTGCCGTACATATTTTCAGGCTTTCCTCGTAAGGAAAAAATCGCCTGCCGGTTTGCGTCGCGCGAGTGAGTCATTACGCCGGAAGCCGACTGTCCTTCCGTTATGAAAATCGTCGAGTCCTTGCCTTTTTCGCCGTCTTCAAGATGATAGCGGCAGTCGTCGAGCTTCGGAATTCTTATGCTCACTTTTTTTGCGTTTTCTTTCGCCTGTTTTCTGACTGCGGACAAGTCCGTCCTGAGCTTCTCGTTCGCCTCGATTTTTTCTTTCAGTTTTTCCGCCGTCGCCGGATTCTTATGAAGAAAATTGTCAAGCCCGGACTGAACTTCGCTCACAACCCAAGCTCGGATGTCTGTATTTCCAAGCTTGTTCTTTGTCTGGCTTTCAAAAATCGGATTCTTGACTTTCACAAGAATCGCAGCCGTGATTCCCTCGCGAATGTCTTCCGATTTGTAATTTGACTGGAAGAAATCGTTCACGCCTTTTATGAAGCCTTCCTTGAACGCCGTAAGATGAGTTCCGCCGTCGCTTGTGCATTGTCCGTTCACAAAAGAAAAATAATTTTCGCCGTAGGCGTTTGTGTGCGTGAATGCGAACTGCAAATGCTCGCCCACGTAATGCCCGATTGGATAAATTGTCTCCGCCTCAAGCTCTTTTTGAAGCAGGTCCAAAAGCCCGTTTTTCGACTCGAATTCCTGTCCGTTGAATTTGATTGTAAGTCCGGAATTAAGATAGACGTAATTCCACATTCTTTTCTCAACGAATTCCATATTGAACGAATATTTTCCGAAAATCGCCTCGTCCGGCTCAAATTCAAAGTAAGTTCCGTTTTTTGTTCCGGCTTTTACAGTTCCCGAGCGTTTTGACTGAAGCTTTCCTTTTTCAAAAACCGCCTCAACGCATTTTCCGTCGCGCACGGAAACAACTCTAAAATATGAGGAAAGCGCGTTTACAGCTTTTGTTCCGACTCCGTTCATTCCCACGGAAAACTGGAAAACATCGCTGTCGTATTTTGCGCCAGTGTTGATTTCGCTTACGCACTCAACAACTTTTCCGAGCGGAATTCCGCGTCCGTAGTCGCGCACTTTTACGCGGTTTTCCTTGATTTCAACGTCGATTCTGTTTCCGAATCCCATTATGAATTCGTCGATTGAGTTGTCGATGACTTCTTTCAATAGAACATAAATTCCGTCGTTCTGGTTTGTTCCGTCGCCAAGCCGCCCGATGTACATTCCTGAGCGCAGCCGGATATGCTCCAGCGCGTCAAGATGGCGCACCTTGTCGTCGCCGTAGTCAGCGGCTTTTTTTGATTTTATGTTCGCGTTCGGGTCTTTGGATTTTGCCTCTGCAAGTTTTTTGTCTGACTGAGCCGTGGTTGTCGCCGGCTTGAAAGTCGGCTTAGCAGCCGGAGCTTCCTTTTCTGTTTTTTTTGATTCTGTCTTCGCATTGTCCCAGGCGCGGAAAGTTCCGTTCTCGTCAATTCCTGCGGCAGCTTTTTTTGATTTAGATGATTTTGCGGCGGTTTTTTCCGCATTTTCTTCTTTTTTAATTCCACCCATTCCTCAATTCTAAATGAAAAATCAAAAATTGAAAATGAGTTGTTTTTTGTGCCTTTTATGATTCTTGATTCTCGTTCCTAAACTTGAAATTTTCTGCTAGAATCCAAAATATGTTCAAGGCTCTTTTCATTTCTTTTTTGATTTCGATGATTCCGCTGGTGGAGCTTCGCGGCGCGCTTCCTGTCGGAATCGGATTTTTGCAGCTTTACCTTTGCGATGTCTCTTTGCAGTCCGTTGTCGCGCTTTACGCAGCCTGCATTTTGGGAAATATGCTTCCAGTTCCTTTTATTTTTCTTTTCGCGAGAAAATTTTTGGAATGGGGAAAAGACAAGAAAGTTATCGGACGATTCTGCGATTTTTTTCTTGTGAAAGGACACAAAGGCGGCGAAAAGCTCCGTGAGAAAGCTGGAAAGGGACTTTATTTCGCGCTTTTTCTTTTTGTTGGAATTCCGCTTCCTGGAACCGGCGCGTGGACTGGAGCTTTGGCTGCGAGCCTGCTAGACCTTGATGGCAAGAAAACTTCACTAGCCGTGATGAGCGGCGTTCTGCTTGCTGGCGTGATTATGCTTGTTTTGAGTTTACTCGGATTTGGAGCGGCAAGTGCGGCTATTTCTTGAAACTTTTTTCGTCTTTATCTCGACAGAAATCGATGATTTTCTGGTTTTTGTGGTGCTTTTTGCTTCTCATAAAAGCTTGAAAAGCCGCGCGCTGATTTTTTCAGGCCGGTTTTTCGCGGTTGTTCTTACGGCTGTCTTGTCTGCGTTCGCCTCGTCGCTTCTTTCTAAAATCCCGCATTTTTATCTCCGTTTTTTTGGTCTGGTTCCGCTTTTTATCGGCGTTTTCCGCATTTTCAAGAAAGATGATGACGATAAAGATTCTTGCGGAATGGCTGCGGCTTCGTCTGAAAAGAAAATTCTGGCTTTGCTTTCGCTTTTTTCCAGCGCGTTTTTGCTCACGCTCGCTTCTTCTAGCGACAACGCAGGAATTTACATTCCGTTTTTTTTGGATTTTAGCTTAAAAGAAAAGCTTCTTGCGATTATTGAAATCTCATTCTTGAATTTTTTGTGGACGCTTTTTCAGATAAAGGCGGCTTCTCTTCCAGTTGTTGAGAAAGTTGTTAGGAAAACCGCTAGAATCTTGATTCCTGCCGTTTTCATTCTGCTTGGAATTTCTGTCTTGGTTGATTTTTAATCGTAAAATAGGAAAAATATTTTTATGTCTAGCGAGATTGAAATCAAAATTCCTTTGGAAAAAGAGGAATTTGAAAAAATCGAAAATCTGATAAGCCGTAACGAGAAAAATTCCGCCTGTGAAAATCTTGTTTTTTCGGATTATAAGAAAATATTTAAAAGCGATGAGTATTTTTCGCGCTACAAAACGCGTTCTGAGCGGAAAAACGCCGGAGAATTTGAAGTCATAAGAATAAGAACAGAAAAAATCGGCGGCAGGGAAAAAAGTTTTTTCACAACGAAGCGGAAATCCCTTGTGGACGGCTTTGAAGTGAACGACGAAAAGGAGACTTTTGTTGAAAATCCGGAAGTTGTCCGAAACTTTTTGCTTGAATCTGGATTTATAAAATGGTTTGAAAAAACTAAAGATTCGGAATCTGTCTTTTGCGCTCTAAAAAATGGAAGAAATCTGAAATTTCATCTGGAGCTTGAAAAAGTGAACGGGCTTTTTTACATCGAAATTGAATGTACGGAAAATAAGAATTATCAGAATCACGATGTGTTTTCGGAGCTTGAAAAAGTTGTGGAAAGCCTCGGGCTTGATATTCAGAAAAACGACCCGCGCTCGTGGATTGAGATTCTGAGCTGATTTAGTTTTTCCAGAAATTGCTCTTGCCATTCTCTCTTATTCGGAAAAATAAATTATGAAAATGTCGCAAAACGTTAAAAAAAGAATACTCCTGTCTGCCTTTATTTTCTGTGTTTCAAAAATTTTCGCAGGGCAGATTATTTCTGACTTTACACAGCAAAAAATCAATGAGTTCTGCACGCTGAAAATTCAGCTTAAAAGCGAAGATGATGACAAGGCCGTGAAGAAAATCGGGATTCTTCGGGAGAATGCGATTTCAAATCTTGCAGAATACGCGATTGATTTTGAGCAGGAAAAGCGGATTCTTGAAAGCATTTATTTTATGGAAAGCTACGAGCATTTGGTTACGCCTGAAAAGCGCGCCGAGCTTAGAAAAATCATGAAAAACCATATGAAAGAAAATGTCGCCTGCCTTGACGCGCGCAAGGAAAGCGAGAGAAGCCCGTGGCTTTATCTTGTTACCGGCGATGTTACTTCCTATTATATGACGCGCTCTGTTCCTGCCACGCTTTTGTACGGACTGCGCGTGAAGAACTGGTACGTCAAGGCTGCTGAATCTTCGGGCGGAGTTTCGGGCGGCTCGCTCAGCCTTGGAAACTGGCTTTTTTACGCGCCCGCGCCTTTCGGAAGCAAGAAAAAAGCGATGGCAAGCTATGAAAAATCTGTGGAGCAGGCGAAAACAGAGGGCGAGCTTTATCTTGCGTATGAATTTACCTCGCAGCTTTATTTTGAGATGAAAGATTTGAAGAAAGCAGACGAATATCTTCAAAAGGCTTACGGCTTGAATCTTGGAACGAAAGATCTGGACAAAGTGAAAAAATGCAACGAGCTTGGATACTCGCTTTATCAGTACAACCGAAACCGCGCCGGAATCGACGAGAAAATTCCTGAAAGCGAGATGGACGAGGACGACAAGACCCGGTGATTTTGGATTGCGGCTATAGAGAACCTATTTCAAACCAAAGGTATGCTTCCTTTAAAATTGGGCTTTTGTCATGCTGAATTTATTTCAGCATCTGTTTTTTTTGCAGATTCCGAGCCAAGCCCGGAATGACACGCTTTTTTGCTCGGAACTTTATCAGTTTAGATTTGCGGCAGCTTCCTTTAGCGACTTTACTTTTATGTCCGCGATTTTCAGGATTCTTTGCCAGTCGGTCTCTGGAGGCTCGGTTTTTTCCTCGTCGCTTTTGTCGTAAACTGCGCAGGTCTTGAATCCTGCGTTGTGCGCGGTTCTTAGCGCGTGGAGCGCGTCCTCAAACACAAGCGAATTTTCAGGCGTTGAATTTCCAAGCTCCGCCGCCCTTTCAAAAATCAGAGGCTTTGACTTTGAAGTGTTAAGGTCAAGGCAAGTTATGACCGCAGTAAAATATTTTTCAATTCCGAGCCGCTTTATGCATGGAATAACGCAGCTTCGGTCGGTCGCAGTGGCGAGAACGCACGGAATTTTGTTTTCGTTCAGCGTCTTTAGAATCTCTGCTGCGCCGCCTTTAAGAAGCAAATTGTTTTCATATTCATCTTGAATCTGCCTTAAAATTTCCTTTTGAATCTCTTCTGCATTTCCTGAAAGTCCGTATTTTGAAATCAGATAATCGACAGTTTCGGTCATGTTCAGCCATTTTACTTTGTCCCAGAGATTTTTCTCGGGAATTTTCCCTTTAGAGACAAGATATTTGTCAGAAGCTGTGTGCCACATCTCCATTGAGTCAAGAAGAGTTCCGTCCATATCAAAAATTGCGCAGTTAAAATCCAAGTCAAAAAGTTTCATAAAATCTGGTTTTAGTATAACCTATTTCGCTGCAATTTGTTTTAAATAACAATTACCAGCACTTTGTGCTTTTTTATCTTGCCGCTGGGCGATTTTATGGAAGGACAAAAATGATTGAAGTTTCTCATCTTTCAAAACGTTTTGGCGAATTCAAGGCTGTGGACGATGTTAGCTTTGCAATTCCGACCGGCCAGATTGTCGGGCTTTTGGGACCGAACGGAGCCGGAAAATCAACAACAATGCGTATGATTACAGGATTTTTCAAGCCTACTTCAGGCTGTGTGAAAATCGACGGAATCGACATGAACGAGAATCCTATGGCGGCAAAGCGGAAAATCGGCTATATGCCTGAAAGCGCGTCTCTTTATTCGGATATGATTGTTGACGATTATCTTTGCTACGTTGCGGAGATGCAGAATCAGAATCCGGACGAGAAAGTCCCGAAACTCTGCGAAATGTGCGGCTTAAAGGAAGTTATGCACAAGAATATCAGCGAGCTTTCGCGCGGATACAAGCAGCGTGTCGGTCTTGCCCACGCTCTTATGAACGACCCGGAAATCTTGATTCTTGACGAGCCGACTTCCGGTCTTGACCCGAACCAGATTGAGGATGTGCGCTCGCTAATCCGCGAGATTGGAAAAACACGCACAGTAATTATTTCGACCCACATTTTGAGCGAGGTTGAAATGCTCTGTGGAAGAGTAATCATAATCTCAAAAGGAAAGCTCGTTGCCGACAGCCCGACCGCCGAGCTTAGAACGCGCTACGGACACTCGGAAAGCGTTTTTGTTCAGATTGACGGAGCAAGCGCGGAAGAGGCTAAATCGGCTTTTGCTTCGCTTCCGGAAGTTGACGAGGCAAGCCTTGCAGGCGGAGACAAAATCGACGGAGCGGAAAATGCGGTTTCGCTCCTTGTGAGCGCGAAAGGCGAGGCTGAAATCCGGCCGGAGATATTCAGGCTTTGCGCAGATAAAAACTGGATTATTTACGAGCTTTCCGTGAGGAAAAACAGCCTGGAAGATATTTTCCACGGTCTTACGGAAGAAAAATGAAATCCGCGCTGATTCGTGGCTGCCAGAAAAAAGTTTTGCCATGCTGAATTTTTTCAGCAGCTGCTTGAGACCGCAGCGCACAGATTCCAAAACTCGCAGCGCGTATCCATTATAAATTTATTTTTAATAACTATTTTTGGAGAAAAAAAATGAAAAAAAATTGCAGTCTGGCTTTGATAATCGCTGGACGTGAAATCCGGGCTTATTTTACTAGCCCGATTGCGTATATTGTTACGGGGCTTTTTCTTTTTGCTTCGGGATTTTTGTTTTTCAACACGTTCTTTTTGTATGGACGCGCGGAGCTTCGCAATTTTTTCGGGATTTTGCCGGTTCTTCTCTCGTTCTTTGTTCCCGCGTTGACAATGCGGCTTCTTGCCGAGGAAAAGCGGAGCGGCTCTTACGAGACTTTGCTCACTTTGCCTGTTACGGAAACTCAGATTGTCCTTGGAAAATTTATTTCGGCTTTTGTTTCGGGCGCGGCTCTCTTAGTTCCGACTCTTTTTTACGTTCTGACCTGTTTTATTTTTGGAAAGCCTGACGCGGGCCCGATTGCCGGCGGATATTTGGGCGCGCTTTTCCTGATTGCGTCATTTTGCGCGGTGGGGCTTTTTGCCACAAGCGTAACGAAAAACCAGATTATCGCGTTTTTTATCGCGCTCGCGCTTTGCCTTGTGTTTACTTTCATCTCGAATTTTCTGATTTTTATGCCGGGAGCTTTAGTCGCGTTTTTTGATTATTTTTCGGCTTTCAGCCATTTCAACTCGATTTCACGCGGAATAATCGACACGCGCGACTTGGTTTATTTTGTCTCTCTTACGGCTGTTTTTCTTGTTTTGACTGTGCGCGGCTTAAAAGCGACACGGGAAACAAGATAATTTTGATGTTGCAAAGGTAAAAATATGAAGAAAATTATTGATTTTATAAAAAGTCCGAAAAGCGACTTGATTTTGTTCTTTTTGCTTGTTTTGTTCGCGAATCTCGTCTCGACAAAAAGTTTTGCCCGGCTTGACTTGACATCTCCAAAATCTTACTCGCTTTCTCAAAAGTCAAAGCAGGTTGTGAAGACTTTGGAAGAGCCGCTTTCTGTGAAAGTTTTTTTCACGGAAAATCTTCCGGCTCCTTACTCTACGGTTTATCAGTACATAAAAGATATTTTGGTTGAGTACAAAGGAAACGCGAACAGGAATTTCAGCTACGAATTTGCGGATATGTCGAAGCCTGAAAACGAGAATCTTGCGCGGTCATACGGAATTTCGCAGGTGCAGATTCAGGAGCTAAAAAACAACGAAGTCGGATTCAAGCAGGCATGGATGGGAATCGCGATTATTTACGCCGACAGAATCGAAGCCTTGAACCAGCTGACTTCTTCCGACGGACTTGAATACAAAATCACGACAAAAATCGAGGAGATGGTCTCGACAACTTCGGCTCTTGCGGGGCTTTCCGGCAATGCGAAGCTCACTCTTTATCTGTCTGACTCGCTTGCAAAATTCAAAATCATTGGCTTTGCAGATTTGTCTTCTGAAATCCAGAAAATTTTCAGCGAAGTGAACAAGAAAAATCTTAACCGCCTTGAATTTGCGAGAATCGACCCGAGCGAGGCGGAAATTCCTTCTTTGTCTGAAAAATACGGAATTCAGGTTTTGAACTGGAAAGACGAAAACGGAGTTGAGCACTCTGGCGTTATCGGCCTTGTTCTTGAATACGGCGAAAAATTTAATCTTCTTTCTATTAAAATGGGACGCGATTTGTTCGGAAGAAATATGATTGTGGGCGATGATGAGCTGGAAAGCGATTTGGAAGATTCGCTGAAATCGCTTGTCTCGAAATCTGAGGAAATCGGCTACATCACAGGACACGGCGAGCTTGACATCGGCGATTCGAAAAACGGCTCTGGAATGTTTGAAAAGCTTGTTTCTGACAGATACTCATTCAAAGAAATCGACCTGAAAAACGAGGAAATTCCTTCAAGTCTTTCTAGCATCGTGATTGACGGCCCGAAATCTTCTTTTACAGACGAGGAGCTTTACAAAATCGACCAGTATCTGCTTCGCGGCGGAAACGTTCTGCTTTTTGCGGACTCTTTTGACGAGAAAATTCCAGAGGGCGAAATGGCTTATTATATGCAGCCGACTTACGAGAGCGTTTCAACAAATCTTGAAAAAATCCTTGAAAAGTACGGAATCTCGCTTGGCAAAAACTATGTAATGGACAAAAGCTGCTTTAGCCGGAAAGCGCAGAACTATGGAAAAGTCAATTTCTACTTTGCTCCGCTGCTTCAAAAAGGCGGCTTAAGCCAGAAAAATCCAATCACGAAAAATCTTGGCTACGTGATAATGATTCAAAACAGTTCAATTGATATTTTGAATGATGAAAAATCTCAGAAAAATCCTGATTTAAGCTTTACGGTTCTTGCAAAATCCTCGCCTGAGTCCTGGACGGTTGAAAAGGACATTTCGACAAATCCTCTTTCAATTTCTGTTCCGGCTGATTCCTCAAAATTCAAGAGCGAAAATCTCGCGGTTTTGGTTGAAGGAAAATTCTCTTCCGCATTTGATTCCGCTCCGGAAAACGTTTTGGAAAACGGTTCTGCAAACGGAAACGAAAATAAAAACGCCGGAAACGAAAATCTTTCGTCAAAAACTCATCTTTCAAAATCTGTCCAGAACGGAAAACTTCTCGTGATTTCAAGCTCCAAGCTCACAACTTCGCAGCTCCTCGATGAAAACGGAAGCGAGCCGGTCTCTCTTTTTGTGCGGAACGCTGTTGACTATCTGAACGGCGAAAGCGACCTTTGCGAAATGCGCACAAAAGGACTTTCGCTCAACGTTCTGAGCGTAAAAAGTCCGCAGGCGGCGACGGCGGCAAAATATTTCAACGAGATTGGACTTACGCTCCTTGTTGCAGTCGCGGGGCTTCTTGTCTTGGTGAAAATTCGGGCGAGAAAGCGCGCAATCCGGGCAAAATACAATCCGAACGATGAGCGTGTGATTGAAAAATAGATTCTGGAGAAAATTATGAGTAAAATTTATTTGCGGAAAATCATTCTTTTAGGCGCAGTTGTTGTCCTTGCGCTTGTTTTTGCTGTTCAGACAATCGTCTCTTCGCGCTCGTCTGAAAAAGTCTTTAAATTCGACGGCGATTTTGACACGATTTCAATTTTTTCAGAGGAAAACGGTGCGTTGGAATTAAAACGCGACGGAAACATCTGGAAAACTGGCGATGAAGAAATTGAAGAAAACCGGGCAGAAAGATTCGTTTTCGCGCTGAAGCAAGTCAAAACTCTCGGCATTGTCTCAAAATCTGGCGATGAAAATGTTTTTGAACGCTACGGCTTTTCAGATTCTCAGAAGATTTCTGTAAATGCTGGCGGAAATGGAAAAAACTTGGTTTCGCTTGAAATTGGAAAAGACGCGGCTGGCGGCCAGCAAAACTACATAAAGCTCAACGGCTCAAAAGAAATCTATCTTGCTTCCGGCGCGCTAAAAAGCACTTTTAACGTTAAAAAAGATGAAATTGTAAAAAAAGCAGATGAAAAGAAATCTGATGATTCTGAAATTTCATCTGAGGAAAATGCTTTATCAGGAAAATAAAAAAATCTTTTAAGTAAGATAAAAACTAAATCCTGATGAAAATTCCTGAAACGGAAGTTCCATCGGGATTTTTTGAAGTCAATCGATTTTACCAGCGAAAACTTGTACAGTATAAATATTTTATGTTAGAATAATTGCTGGAAATGCCTGATTAGAAAGGCGGCGTCTCCCGAACTCAACCGGCTTCTGCCGGAATTTTGAAAGAGGGAGGCTTGCGAAGATGACGATTTACGAAATTCTTTCGTTGGCTATTAACTTAGCCGCTCTGATTCTTTCGGCTCTCGCTTACTTTAAAAATAAGTAGAGTAAAAAAGTAAAGCCGCCAAGTCTTGACACCACTTTGACGGCTTTATAGTCCAAACGTGGAGACGACCGACTTAATCGTGCATTTCCTTTTTTAATTTACCACGCTTCCGTTATTTCGTCAAATTCTCGTACATCTCAAACAGCTGTGCCACAATTTCAGATTCTATCGCATCTTGCGGAAATCCGTATGCTTGAAGAACTGCATGGGCGTTTTCCCTGCGTCAGTTTATTTTATTGTTTCAATCCGCAGCCCTTCGATTCTTTCCAAATGGCGCATATTATTTGTCAGGAGAATGGCATTGTTTTCCAGAGCCGAACAGCCAATAAAAAGGTCGTCGTCTTCAATAAGAAGCCCCTGCTGTTTTAATTTCGCATATTCTTCAGCTGCTCTGTCCAAGGCACTTTGCGACAAAGGAACAATTCCGAATAATTTTGAATGATACTCAAACATCGAAAGCTTGTTTGTCGCTTTATTGGCAAGCAATCCTCGCTTTACTTCGTAATAGGCAATCGAGGAAATTCGAATCTCGTTTCCGTTTTTTATTATCTCGGACAGCCGGCTGATTACCGAAGGAATATTTTTAAGAATATAGCTGAGAATATTCGCATCCAGAAAATATGTCATAGATTTATATCCTTTATGGTAATTCCTGCGCTGATTGAGTCCTCTACTGGCTTCAGCTCTTCATTCGTGTAAAGATTTGTGAGCATATTAAGAGAATCAAGCTTCTTTTGAATTTCGGAGCGGTCTTTAGGCTTTTTCGTTGACTCCTTTATGGAATTTGCAAGAGCCGCCATCAAATTTATCTGCTCTTCATAAGACAGAGCCTGCGCTTCTTTTACTAGAACTTCATACGGCATAAAAAAACTCCTTTCTATAAATATAGCACAGTTTAGCTTTATTTCGTCAAATTCTCGTAAATCTCAAACAGGCGAGCGACAATTTGACGTTCGCTGCGCTCACTATCGAGTTTTTCTTACGAAAAACTCGCGCACATTTTTTTGTATAGCTTAAACAGTTCTGCCACAATTTCACTTTCTGTCGCATCTTGAGGGAATCCGTACGCCTGCATTACGGCACGGTCGTTTTCCCTGTGGGCTTTTCGGAGGTCTGCCGGCATAAGAGTGTCATCGTAAAGGACA
Organism: Treponema sp. UBA4692; assembly: GCA_002404895.1. Classification (GTDB taxonomy): domain Bacteria; phylum Spirochaetota; class Spirochaetia; order Treponematales; family Treponemataceae; genus Treponema_D. The sequence goes on from DHKO01000015.1 coordinate 27,649, forward strand.
GCAAGGCTGTCATTTGGATATTTAGCACGAATATCAAGAATAATCTGGGCTGTTTTCTCGATTGTTTTCTTTTGAGCGTCTGTTGGATTGCACCATGGAAAATTGTTGTAAACAATGTTTACAGAATAGCAATACCGCATTTCTAGTCTTCCGCAAACAGCGCGCATCCAAGCCATATGCACAGAAGATGTTAGAACTCCGAAATGATATATAGTCGCATTTTGGCTGATTTTTACCCGGTTGCTGCACATAATGTCTGGCGTCATAAATCCAATAGGAACATAGTGCCTTTTTTCCGAGCTGATTTCGGGAATTACAATATAGTTCTGTGTCGGCATATTCTCGACATGAAAGCGTGTCGGCTTGTCTGCAATTTTTCTCGTTCCTGCGCTTTTGCTTGCCAACCTGTAATCTCGCACAGCCTGAACTCGCTTGTAACATTCTTTCATATTTTTTATTTCCGAAAGTGGGCAGTCGCCAAGCCAAAGACAATAACGGAAATATCCATTTATAAACTCGTCTGCGCCAATCCATTTGTGAAAATATTTTTTTGAATTCGGCTCTTTCTTTACAAACGCGTCTTTCTCCTCCTGCGTGAAAAGATAGTTTCCGCCGTCAATCGGCTTGTTTCCGATTCCGATTTCAGGAACATCACAAATCGGCTTGCCTCGGCTTTCCACGAAGATGTCAGGCGCGTCCAGAAGATAGCCGTTGATGTTCTTTGCTATGTGTTTTTCGCCTTTCTCGTCGATGATGAATTTGTCAGTTGACAGTTCGCTTGTGTGCGGAGTCAGCGGAAGAGATGCAGACCCTGAAACAAGTTCAGGGTGACTTCCCTGTGTCCCGCTTTCCCTGTCCCTCTGCGAAAATCCTACAATCACACAGTGGACGTGAGCCTTCTCCGTGCTCTCACTGTCCCACCTGAAAGTTCTGTAGGCGAAGTCGATTTTTATTCCCTGTTCAAAAAGAGGCTTCCACATAATCGCGACCTGCTCGCCCTGCGTGATTGAGTTTGTGGAGACAAGCGCGCATTTTGTGCCTGTGCCGTGTATCAGGTCGGCGGCTTTTTTGTACCAGCAAGAGACGTAATCCGCGTTCCCGATGTTTTTTGCGTTTTTCCACACAAAAGCCACGTCGTTTTTCTGGCTTTCTGACATGAGCCTCGCTCCCACGAACGGCGGATTTCCCATGATGTAGTCGTAATGGTGCGCGCTTCCGTCAACGTGCGTGGTGATTCCGGCGAAAAGTCCGCCGTCAGGCAATGCGTTTCCGTCTGTCGGCTTTAGAGTTGCCCAGTCCATTTTGAGCGCGTTGCCCTCGACTATGAACGCGTTTGTGGTGAGAGGCAGGAAGTCTATCGTCCGGCCCATGATTTTCTCGGTCTCGTTTATCATCTGGCTCTCGGCAATCCAGAGCGCGGTTTTTGCGACCGTCACGGCGAAGTCGTTTATCTCGATTCCGAAGAACTGGCTGATTTTCACGTGTATGAACTCGTCGAATCCGAACACACGCTCGCCCTTGTTCAGAACTGAAATCGCCCTGTTTTCAAGACGGCGCAGGCTGAGGAATGTTTCTGTCAGAAAATTTCCGCTTCCGCATGCCGGGTCAAGAAACGTGAGCGAGCCGAGCTTCTTCTGGAATTCCCAAAGTTCAGTTTCACGCTTCTTTGCCGATGAAATTTTGTTTATTTCCTCGAATTCCCTGTTTAAGCCGTCCATAAACAGCGGGTCGATTGCCTTGTGGATATTCTCGATGCTGGTGTAGTGCATTCCGCCCTTGCGCCGGGTCTCCGGGTTGAGCGTGCTTTCAAAAACCGCGCCGAATATTGTCGGTGAAATCTCGCTCCAGTTGAACGCCGCGCAGTCATTGCAGAGAACGTCCACAATTTCCTGTGTGAAGCTCGGAATCTCGATTTTTTCGTCTCTGAAAAGTCCGCCGTTCACATAAGGAAACGGAGCGAGCGATGTGTCGTACCTGTCGCGCCCCTCGATTCTTGTGTCCAGCGCCTTGAAAAGGTTTATGAGCGCGAGTCTTACATTCGGCAGATTGAACGAGCGCAGATAGTCCTCAAAAGAGGTGCGTGTTGCAAAAAGCCCAGCGTCCTCGGCGTAGAAGCAGAACACGAGCCGCACGCAGAGAATATTCAGCGAGCGCGCCTGACCGGCTGTCAGCTCGCCGTTCTCGCCTTGCGGAATATATTCCTTTACAAGCGCGTCATACATTTTGCCCACGAGATTTCCTGCGGAAAGGCTTATCTCCTCCTCGCGCCTTGTGCTTTCGTTTTTTCTGTCAACTAAGAATTCAAGGCGGTAGAAGTCCTTTTCCAGGTCTTCAAGGAAAACCGCTTCCGGCGGATTCTGCGGATTTTCCATGTCGTAGATGTTGAATTCCGCAAAGTTGCAAGTTACAACCCAGCGCGGATGCTGCGAGAGCGGAAGGGACGCGATGTATTTTCTTGCCTGCTGGAACGGCGTTAGCATTGAGCCGTCGCTCTGCCGGATTGGCTCGCTCAGGCTTTTCCCTGAGCTTTTCTGTTCTATTATGACTTTTGTTTCGGGAATATACGCGTCGATGAAATTTGTTATTGTCTTTCCGGCGAATTTTTCTTTTATCTGGCTTTCAAAGAGGATGAATTCTGAAAAATCCTGAACGCCGAATATGTTTCCCAGCAATTCAAGCCAGAATTTCTGGCTTTCGCCTTTCTCGTATCCCTTGCCTTTCCATTGGGCGGCGAATTCTCTGGCCGCTTTCTGCTGCTGCGCGTTTGTCATAGTGAGAGAGATTGTATCACAAAATAAGGTGGACGGCAGTCATTACCGCATGAAATTATGGGGGTTCTTATTCCTGCGTGTGCATGTCAGAGGGTGTTGCAAGCGTTAGGCAGACCCCCTGCCGTGTACACGTAAGCACCCCTGACAAGGTCACGGCAGTCGTTTTTCAATGGTTTGTCGCACATTTGCATTTTGAGCTGCGTGTTCCTCTTTGAAAACTTGCATTTGCCGATACAATGTTTTTTCATTATATTTAAATGCGGATATTTTTGGGGGACTTATGGCAAAAAAACAAATACCAATCACTTTGCTTTGCGGCTATCTTGGCGCGGGCAAAACTACACTTTTGAATCAGGTGCTTTCAAACCAGAAGGGATATAAAGTCGCGGTAATCGTCAATGATATTGGAGAAGTCAATGTTGACGCGAAACTTATCGCTGACGGCGCAAAAATCACAGACACTTCTGACATCGTTCCGCTTACAAACGGCTGTATCTGCTGCACGCTAAAGACTCAGCTTGCTCAGAACATCGAGAATCTGATTAAGTCTGGAAAATACGACTATGTTATGATTGAGGCTTCCGGGGTTTGCGAGCCAATGCCAATCGCGCAGGAGCTTGAGACAATCAAGAACGGAAAAGTTGACAATGTTGTTGGCGTTGTTGACGCTGCGCGCCTTGTTGACGAATTCGCAGGCGGAAACAAGCTTTTGAACAAAGATGCAATCGGCGAGGAAGATATTGAAAGCCTTCTCGTCCAGCAGATTGAATTCTGCTCGACTCTCGTAATTAACAAGAAGGATTTGGTTACAGAAGACGAGTTCAAGAAAGTCCGCAAGGTGATTGAGGCTCTTCATCCGGGAGTAAAAATCATCGAGACAGACCACGGCAAAGTCGATGTTGATGAAATTCTTTCGACAGGCTCTTTTGATTTTGAAAATGTCTACGCTTCTGCCGGCTGGTGCCAGAAACTCGAGGAAGAGGAAGATGATGACGAGCATGAGGAGCATCATCACGATGAGCATGGCCACGATGAAGATGAGCATGAGCACCACGAGCATCATCATCACGAGCACAAGCATGAGGGCGATTCGGGCGCAGATGAAGATGAATACGGAATCGGAACTTTTATTTACTATAGAAGAAAGCCGTTCGACCGCAAAAAGCTCGATACTTTCGCTGGAAACTGGCCAAAGTCGATTATCCGCTGCAAGGGGTTGTGCTGGTTCTCAGACGAGCCTGAAATGGCTGTTGTTTTTGAGACTTCCGGCAGACAGATTTCAGCCGGATATTCTGGACAGTGGATTGCTTCCGCTCCGGCAGGCGAGCAGAAAAAAATCCTTGCCGAGAATCCTCAGATTCAAAAGGAATGGGATGCGCAAGTCGGCGACCGCATGATTAAGCTCTGCATTATCGGCCAGAACTTGGACAAGAAAGCAATCGCGGACGAGCTTGACAAGTGTCTTGCCTAAAATCGGCATTGTATTTTAGATAATTAAAAGGATAAACGCGGAATTTTCTGTGCTTATCCTTTTTTTATATTCCAATCTTCTTGTATTTCAGACCAGATATTAGAAGAGAATCATCTTTCAGCTCGAAATCTTCGATTGTGTCGCACGGGTCGATGAACGCGTTCAGTTCCATGTAATCTTCATAATTGAATTTTGTGCCGTCGGCTAGCTTTATCTCGTATGCTGAAAAATAAATTTGCTTTTCGTCGGTCTTGTAGATTCCGAGAATTGTAAGCTCGTTGTTTATTTGCGCAGCGATTTCTTCTTGCGGCGGAACTTCAATTTTGTCTGGATTTTCAACAGTCTTAAGTTCTTGATGCACGTTTTTTATGTATTTTCCGTCTTTGAAAAATTTGTATTCGATTTTCTGCTCAACGTTTAATGAAAGCTTAGGAGATTTTAAATCGCTAGATTTTAAATCTCTTGATTTTAAATCGCTTGATTCGTAATCTAACGATTTTGAATCTAGTGATTTGGAATCTAACGATTCGGAATTCAAAGATTCCGATGGTTCAGATTCTGAAAACTCGCTGCAAAGTGTGTATTTTGTCTGCCATTTTCCTGAAATGTCAGTTTGCGCTTTCTCTTTGCAGGCAAAAAAGCAAAAAGATAAAGCCAGTAGTATAGAAAATAATTTTGATTGCATTTTTTCTCTGTGAAAATTTGTAAAGAATAAAAAAGCCGGTTTTCGATTCTGTTTAGACAAAAGCAAAAACCGGCATGATAATTTAACACCAAGAAATTAGTCGCCTGTTACAATTGTGGTCTTTGAGTTGTAAAGCCCGAGAAAAGAGAAATGCTTTATATCAACTGTTGCAATGTGCTTGATTCCTCCGTTCTGGGCTGCTTTTAGAATTGTGCAGTTTGTTGAAAGCGGAATGAATCCAAAAAGTGTTGCCTGTGAGGCTTCGCCGTGTTTTACTGCGACTTCTCCAGAGCCGGCCGCAAGCGGTGTGAATGATGTGCAAGCAGTCAAAGAAAGAGCCAAAGCAAGTGAGGCTGCCGCCAAAAGTTTTTTCATAAAAATCTCCTTATCTAACAATAATTAGATAATTTACTATACAAAAAAAAAGCACAATGTCAATGTTTTTTAATTTTTGCTTATTTTTTTATGCGTTAATTTTGGGGAAACTGACAGGAGGGATTTTTTATTGATATTGAAAATATAGATTGTGTTTAGTGTATAGATTTCAACTGTATACAATATAAATGAAATGTGGTAAAATTACTTATTGGAAGTGCCTGATTCGAAAAGGCGGCATCTCCCGAACTCAACCAGTTTTTCTGGAAATTGAAATGGGAGGCTTGCGTATGACTTGTGAATGTGTTGTTTCGCTGGTAACTTGTGTCGCCACGATAATCACTACAGTTATAGCAGTGCTCACGTATCTAAAAGATAAAGATGAGTAAAAAGTAAAGCCGCCTAGTCTTAACCCACTTTGGCGGCTTTATAGCAAATATTGTGGAGACGACCGACTGAATCAGGCATTTCCTTCTTCTTCAATATACCACATTGTTTTTTATCGGTCAATTTCGGGCTAAAAGTTCTATCGTGTTTCGATTTTCTTTTGACAATCATCATTTTAAATATTATTATTGTAGTAATTGATTTCATAGACTAGGAGAAAAGTGAAAATGGGCAATGTGATTTTGTTCATAGGTCTCCCGGTTGCAGGAATCGTTCTTGGATGGATTATTCGATGGTGTTATGCCAGATTTCAACTATCTGCGTCAGAGCAAAAAGCTGAACGTGTAAAACAGGATGCAATAAAGGAAGCCGAAGCACAGAAAAAAGAAATTTTGCTAGAAGCAAAAGACCAAATCATTCGTGAACGAAAACAGCAGGAACGGGAAGATCGTGACAGACGTGCTGAAGTTCAGAAATACGAAGCGCGTGTAAACAAGAAAGAAGAGCTGATTGACAAGCGGGCGGACGAATTCGACAAAAAAGAAGCCGATTTCCAGAACCGAGTCAACGCGATGAAACGGCGTGAAGAGCAGATGCAGGCTCAGGAAGACAAGTACCGTCAGGAACTTGAGAGAATTTCCGGAATCACTGCAAAAGAGGCTAAGGATTTAATCATCAAGGACCTCGAAAACGATGCCCGGCACGATGCGCAGGCTTTGCTTAACAAGATTGAGCAGGAATCGCAGCTTACTGCTGAGAAAAAGGCTCTTGAAATTCTTGTTTCAGCAATGCAGCGGGTTGCCACGGAGACAACAGGCGACATAACTGTTGCCACTGTTTCGCTTCCGGGCGACGAGATGAAAGGACGAATTATCGGCCGTGAGGGACGGAATATCCGCGCTCTTGAAACTTTGACGGGCGTTGACATCATAATTGATGACACTCCTGAAGCTGTTGTGATTAGCTGCTTCGATCCTGTCAGAAAAGAGATTGCGAAACAGTCGCTTGAGCGGCTTGTTACAGATGGAAGAATTCATCCTGCGAGAATCGAGGAGATTGTCCAGAAAGTAACGCGTGAGATTCAGCAGAAGATTTACGAAGAGGGCGAGAAAGTCCTTTTCGACTTGGGAATCCACAATATGAGCCAGGACGGAGTCCGTGCTTTGGGAAGACTTTATTTCCGCACAAGCTATGGACAGAATGTCCTTGTCCATTCGCGTGAGGTTGCGGAGCTTGCAAGCTTGATTGCCGCTGAGGTTGGCGCGAACAGAGATCTTGCGAAGAGGGCTGCTTTGCTTCACGACATCGGAAAAGGCGCGGAAAACGACAGCGACCAGAACCATGCGGAAGTCGGCGCTGAAATGGCTAGAAAAATGGGCGAAGACCCGAAAATCGTCAATGCCATTGCCGCGCATCATAACGACTGCGAGCCTGAGACTGTTGAGGCTGTAATCGTTCAGGTTGCGGATGCAATCAGCGCCGCTAGACCGGGTGCGCGCCGTGAGACTGTTGACAACTATGTTAAGCGTCTTGAGAATTTGGAAGAGATTGCTGAGAAATTCCCTGGTGTTGAAAAAGCGTACGCGATTCAGGCTGGCCGTGAGCTGAGAATTCTTGTGAACAACGAGAAGATTCCAGACGGCGAGGTGAAAGAGCTTGCGCAGAAAATTGCAAAGCAGATTGAAACTGACTTGCGTTATCCTGGAAGAATTAAGCTGACAATGATTCGCGAGACAAGAATCGTTGAATATGCACGCTAACGTATAAACTGAAAAATTGAAAAGCACTTTGGTTTTCCAAAGTGCTTTTTTTGCTCTTGCTGAAACTAAAAATATTCGCGGTTATTTAAGTTGCCGCACGGATGCGGCGATAAAGCAGAGGAAGAATTTTTTAAGAAAAATCTCGTTGAAAGCAAAGATACAGAATGTATTTTTTTATTCTTCACGCCATCGCAGATTCGCTAAAATCAGTACATTTGCTTTTTTAATCAGCCGCACGGATGCGGCAACAAGGCAAAGAGAGAATTTTTGAAAAAAAATCTCATTGGAATCAAAAATACAGGATGTATTTTTAGCTCTTTACATATGAAAATTTTCACCAAGGTAGATTTCGCGGGCTTGTTCATTCTGAATAATCGCTTCTTTGTCGCCTTCGACTAGAATCTGTCCTGTGCTTACGATATATGCGCGCGAAGTGATTTCGAGAGTGTCGCGGACGTTGTGGTCTGTAATCAGAACGCCGATGTTTTTTTTCGCGAGAATTTTTATGATTCCTTTGATGTCGGCTACTGCAATCGGGTCGATTCCTGCAAAAGGCTCGTCCAAAAGAAGAAATTTTGGCTCGATTGCAAGCGAGCGTGCGATTTCAGTTCTTCGCCGTTCTCCGCCGCTTAGTGTGTAGGCAAACTGCTTTCTGATATGCCCGATTCCGAATTCTTCAATGAGTTCTTCAAGCCGTTTCCTCTTTTCTTTTCGGTCAATGTCTTTTCGCGTTTCTAGAATCGACCAGATATTTTCTTCAACTGTCAATTTCTTGAAAACGCTCGGCTCCTGCGGAAGATACGAGATTCCGGCTTTTGCGCGCTTGTACATCGGAAGCGAAGTTACATTTTTGCCGTCGAGAAGAATCTGGCCTGAAGTCGGCTTGTGAAATCCCACGACCATATAAAAGCTTGTCGTTTTTCCAGCTCCGTTCGGACCTAAAAGCCCGACAACTTCGCCTGAATGAATTTTGAAATTTACGCCCTGAACAGCTTTTTTTCTGCCGAAATACTTGTGCAAGTCCCGGGCTTCAAGCGTGTGAATCTGATTTTTATTTTCTGATTGCGCGGACTCTTCTTCGTTTTCGGCGTTTTCAATCTTGTTGATTGTGTCCTCGGAGTCGGTTTGCTCTGTTTTAATTTGTTCCGGCTTGTCCGATTCTTTTGGATTTATTTCATCTTTGATTGTTTCATCAGAAAAATCGTTATTCATTTTTGTCCTCGCTTGCAGATTTTGAATCTTTCTTCACGCCGTTTTCATTTTCAGAAATTCCAGAGTCTTTTTGCGTCTGTTGGCTTTCTCCGTTTTCTGATTTTGTGTCTTGTGCCTTTTCAGTTTCGGCCAGAGAGTTTCCTTTTTGATTTTCTGCTTTTTTTGTGTCTGAAACTTTTCCGCTCACTCTTCCGTCAAGTCTGATTTCCTGCGTTTCAAGATTCAAGGTGATTTCCTGCGCCCTGAAAGAATCCTCGCCCTGCACGATTTTCGGGTTTCCAGTCATTTCGAGCATTTGCTTTCCTTTTCGGTAAATTGCGAATGCCGCGGTGCAAGTGTTGTCTTTTTGCTTGATTGAAACGTTAATCTGCATTGTCGCAATTTCGGTGTTTTGGTCATATTCGATGATTTGCGCGTCCGCTTTCACGTCGTTTGCTGTGTCCGTCATGCTTACTGCGTCTTCAAGCCGCGCGATTTTCGTTGTCCTGTCATATTTCATATTTCCGCAGGTGAAATCCAGACCGCTTTCCGTGTTTTTGCCATCGACCGTGCCGCTTGCTGTTATGTATCTGAAATTTTCTCCCGACAAAGTGATTGAGTCCGCCTTGATTTCCATCGTCTCTGTTTTTACGTAAGCGTTTCCAAAAAGTGTTGTCGCCTCGTTTTTGCTTCCTGTTTTTCCGTTCATTGCGTCCGCATGAAAAACGATTTTCTCGCAGTAGACTGGATTTTTGCTGAAAAAAAGGACGGAAAACACGAGAAAAAACGTTTTTGCGAGATTTTTAAAAGCGATTTTTTTTGAAAAGCAAGTTTTTTTAGGAGAGTTAAAAAAATGCGCGCGAAATTTTCTCATCATTTTGCTTCCTTGCCCGCATTTTGATTTTTTTGAGACGACTTCTCTAAAGTTTTTTGAGAATTCTCTTCAAATGATTTTTCGTCATTTTCGCTTTCTTTATTATTTTTGGCGGTCGCGTTTGCAGTTTCATTTGAAGCTCCGTTTTCAGGCTCTTCCGTCTCGATTGTTCCTGCGACTCCGTATTCAAAAGCGAATGCCTTGCTCACGCCGCTTCCGCTGAATCCTGTTCCTGAAACTTCCATGCCTTCTTTTTTTAGCGTAACTTCCGAATCATAGTCGCTTGTTATTTGCTCGGATTTTTTGTTGAAAGCAAGGCTTTGCGCGTTTATCTCCATTTTCTGAGAAATCATATTCAGATAAATGTCGTTGAAAAGCTTGTAGTTCTCTGTGTTTGTCTTTGCTTCAAGAAGACCGCAGCTGCCGCTTGTTTCAAGTTTTCCGTCGCTGTCATAAGAATCGAATTCCGCGTTTTTCGCGTAAGTTGAGCTGTCGGATTTGTACTGCTCGATTTTTTCTGCCTGAAGCTTGATTTTCGATTTTCCTGCCTCGTAGCGTGAAAAACTTGCGTCGTTGAAAATAAATTCCGGGATTGTCTCTTCCGAATTTTGCGGCTTGTAATATTCGAGCGAGCAGGACAAGAAAATTGATGGAAAGACCGCTGTTCCGAGAATCAGTTTTGAGATTTTTTTGAAAACAAACTCAATTTTCGGCAGATTTTTTTTTAAATTCATTTTGAAGATTTTATCATAAAAACGTTCGTGAATCAAAAATCACGTTTTTTTAATCAGGCTTCTTTGTAAAAATATGGAGACTTTGGAGATAAAATCTTAATTTACAATAAAAAGTTCACGGTGTATAATCTCTTATATGGCAGATTTATTAACTGATGCAGAATTTGATATGTTCCGCAAGGTGATTTATGATGAAAGCGGAATTACATTCTCAGCAACAAATCGTTCGATTCTTGACAGCCGCTTAAAGGAAAAGCTTCGTGAAAAGCAGCTTGATTCAGTAGAAGAATATTATCGTCTTATCCGTTCCAACAAGGAAGAAATGAAGACGATGCTCGATTCTGTAACGACCAATTTGACTAGGTTTTTTAGAAATCAGCCTCATTTTGATGCTTTGGTCAATTATGTTATTCCGCATATTCTTGAATTTAAGAAGAAAACTGGAGACACGACTGTAAGAATTTGGAGCGCAGGCTGCTCAACTGGAGAAGAGCCTTACACAATTGCGATGATTCTTGCGGATATTTTGCCTCCGCCGTACAAATTCCAAATCACAGCTTCTGATATTTCCTTAAAGTCGCTTATGGTCGGCCAGCAGGGATTTTATCCTGACGCTAGAGTTGCTGGAATTCCTGAAAAATACCTTCAAAGATTTTTTACAAAAGTTGACAAAGGCTATCAGGTCAAGCGTGAACTGATGAGCACAATCAAATTTGACTACCATAACTTGCGCAACGATTCTGGTGCAAGAAATCTTGACGTTGTGTTCTGCCGGAATGTCTTGATTTATTTTGACGAGGCTGCCCAGAAAGCGACAATTGACCGTTTTTGGGATGCAATGGGGCCTCATTCTTATCTTTTTATCGGTCATTCAGAATCTCTTTTTGGAATGGACACGAAATTTGAATTCTTGAAGACCCAATGGGCTTGCCTTTATCAAAAACAGCTTTAGGATTATACAGATTTATGGATGATATTGAAGTTTTAATTTGTGATGACTCTGCGCTTATGCGCAATCTTATTTCCCGCGTGATTGACGGAACTGAGGGAATGAAAGTTATTGGAAAGGCGATGAACGGCCAGTTTCTTATCGAGAAACTTTCTTTGCTGAAACCTGACGTGATTGTGCTTGATATTGAGATGCCTGTTATGAACGGCGTTGAATTCTTGAAATGGCGGAAAGAGCATCATGTTGACATTCCTGTGATAATTTTGTCGAGCATTGCTGAGCGCGGCGCGGCTGTGACAATGCAGTGTCTCGAGCTTGGCGCGGCTGACTTTATCACAAAGCCGAACGGCTCGATTTCAGCTGATATAAGTTCTGTCGCAGACCGTCTGACGGAAATGATTTCTTCTTACGGCGGAGCTTACGCTAGAAGAAAAGGCAAGCGTGTCTTAAACGATGAGTTTTATGTTCATCTGCAGGAAGAGCGCGCTGTCGAGCGGAAACTCACTTCTGCGATGGGCGAGCAAAAGGCGAAGGAATTTCTTTCGTCTGAAGCTGCGGTAAAAGAGGCAAGAAAGGCTCGTGAGGAAATCAAGAACAGCATTTTCAACGCTCTTCCGAGGAAAAAAGAGCCTGCTGTGATAACTCCGCTCCGTGAAGGCGGAAGAATCGAGATTATTGCGATTGGAATTTCAACAGGCGGTCCTAATGCTTTGCGAGATGTGTTCAAGATGATTGACCCGCATTTGAAACAGCCGATTCTCGTTGTTCAGCATATGCCTGCCGGATTTACAAGGGAATTTGCGAACAGCCTGAATAAGATTTGCGCTTTAGAAGTAAAAGAGGCGGAAGACAACGACCCGATTGAAAGCGGACACGTCTATATTGCTCCGGGAGATTATCATATCGTTGTGGAGTCTGGCGCGCTCGGGAAAAAAGTCATCAGGCTGTCTCACGAGCCTCAAAGAAACGGTCACAGACCTTCTGCCGATGTTCTTTTTGAATCTGTCGCTAAAATTTATCAGAACCGCGCTCTTGGCGTTATTATGACTGGAATGGGAAAAGATGGAGCTGTCGAGCTTGCTGAAATGCGAAAGCAAGGGGCTTGGACTCTTGGTCAGGACGAAAAGTCTGCGATTGTCTATGGAATGCCGAAAGTCGCATATGAGCTTGGCGCAGTGCAAAAGCAAGTTTCGCTTGAAAATATGGCGGATGAGATTTCAAAGCTTGCCCGCGAGCATTTGAACGCCTAGAGAACTTGCGTGATTTCAGGAAGCGTTATATGAATGCTGCTTCTTGAAATCACAAAGACAACAATGCACGCCGTCAGAAAAAATGCGAGAACTGTAACCGCCTGAAATCCTTCTGAAAAGATTATGCCGAGTCTTTGCGAAAGCGCAGGCGCAAAAATGTAGCCGAAAACGGCGCATAAAATCGGAATCAGCAGAGCGGCGATTCCTTGCAGGCACTGGCTTGCTTTTGAAACTCCAATCTTCACAACGGAATTTTCTTTTATGTCAAAATTCTGCTTGTTTATAACGCTGAAAGTTTTTCCCTGTTTTTCGCAGTCTGATGAGTTGCAGCTTATGCATGCGTCTGAAATCATCGGAGCAACCTGCACAAGCTGACCTTCAATTTTTTTTACGATAGCAAAGTCTCGCATTTTAATAAGAATCTCCGGAATCTTTTTCGTTCATCTGAATATTTTTCATCTGGGAAACGCACTGCTCGTAGCCGATTTTGTTGCCAAGCTCTTCGTAAGTGTCGCGCAAATTGTAGAGAGCGTCGTAATAATACGAATTCAAGGTTACAGCCTGCTCAAACGCAGTGCAGGCATCATCAAAATTGTTCGTGTTGAAATGAATAACACCGAGCGTGTTCCAAAGATGCGCATTTTGATTGTTCAGCTTCAGCCCTTCCTGGCAATATCCGAGAGCCTCGTCTGTGAGCCCGAGGTTCAGGCAGACAATCGCAAGCATTTCAATTACTTCATCATCTTCGTCATTGATTTCATAAGCCTGGCTCAGCGCGTAGAAAGCCTGTTTTAACTGGCCGGCATCCCTGTATGTGATTCCAAGATTGAACCAGAGAAGATAATTATGTTTTTCAAGAGAAATTGCTCTTTTTAGGCAGGCGATTGCGTCAGAAAAATTTCCGGCCGAAGCAAGCTCAATCGCCTGAGTGTTCAGCGAGGAGACATTTTCTTTCATCATATCAGAACCTCCTTTTCTAAAATTTGTAAAAAGTGAAAATCCGCCTTACGCTTTTTTCTGGATCGAGTCGAACAAATCCACGATAAGCGTTTTTGCGTGATAATATTCGTTTCCGAAAAGCGAGCCAAGCTCCAGCGTTTTTTGGCTGATGATTTCATTTCCTTTTTTGCGCGCTTTTTCAACAGCTCCGCTCGAGGAAAGAATTTCGATGACTTTTTCAACGGCTGGAGAATAAATTCCTTCGCGGCGCGCCTGTTCAAAAAGCTTTGTCAAAGTTGTCTCGTCTTCAGGTTTCGCTGCAAGATGATAGAGAACAGGCAGGCTTTTTTTGCCTTCAACAACATCGTCTCCGCGTTTTTTGCCCGGATTTCCTTTTGTAAGGTTTGTAACATCATCGAGAATCTGGAATCCTGTTCCGATGTCCTCAGCGATTTTTCCAGCTCGTTCCGCGTCTTTTAGAGAAGCTCCGCCAGCGAGAATTCCAAGCTCCACCGCAAGCCGAGCCAAAGTGCCTGTCTTGTTCCGAACCATCGCAGTGTATTCTTCAACAGACGGAATGACTTCAGAATTTCTGTGCCAGTAAATGTCCATCGCCTGCCCAAGATGAAGACGGCGAAGTTCCTGCAAGAAAAGCTCGTAAAATTCAAGTTTTTCATCATTTGAAATGTCAAGAGACTGAATACAGCTTGTCGCCTGAAAATAGAGCCATGAGCCGGCATTGAGCGCGACGTCCATTCCGTAAGTTATGTGAGCAGCAGCTTTTCCGCGCCGTGTGTCGGAATTGTCTTCAATGTCGTCATGAATCAGCGAAGCTGTGTGCGCAAATTCAACGAGCGGTGTGAGCTTGTACGCGTTTTCAAGCGACTTCGCTGTTTTTTTCGCGTCTTGAGCAAGCTCCGCGCAGAGAACCAAAAGCAGCGGCCGCCAGCGTTTTCCGCCAAGCGAGACGAGATTTCTGCAAGGCTCAAGAAGATTTGAAAGATGAGTTTCATTTATGCAGGAATCAATCGGTCCGAAAGAAAGTTTTTTCCATTCGTCAGTGATTTTTGCTGGAAGATATTTTGCGAGAACGGTCTCGATTTTTTCAAGCCGTGTAGAAAATTCCGTATTCATAAGATGATTATAGACTGAAAAATGCTATAGTTCAACGAAAAGGAAAATTTACAAATATTGAAATTTCTGATTAAATTATCCGATAAATAAAAAGTATGGCAAATTCTTATGAAAAACCAGATTTCTGGTCGCGGAAGGCTTTTTCTGAAGGCTATCCGGCTAGAAGCGTATATAAACTTCAGGAGATTGACGAAAAATTCGGATTTCTGAAGAAAAATTTCAAGATTCTCGATTTGGGCGCGGCTCCCGGAAGCTGGACAACGTTTCTTTTAAGAAAAATGGAAGGAAGCGGAAAAGTTGTGAGCTGCGATTTGAATCCGCTTTCGAAAAGCGTGAAGGGCGAAAATCTCGTTTTTATTCAGGGCGACCTGCTCGAAAAGGAAATCGTCGAGAAAATCAAGGCGGAAGGCCCGTTTGATTTAGTTGTCTGCGATGCGGCTCCGCTCACGACTGGAAACCGCGTTGTTGATACAGCTCGCTCTGCCGGATTAGTAAAGATGGCAATTTGGTATGCCGAAATTATGCTGAAGCAGGGCGGAAATTTTTGCGTGAAGATTTTCCAGAACGGAGACCAGCAGGCAATGCTGAAAAAAATGCGCGAGGTTTTTACGCAGGCAAAGGGCTTCAAGCCGAAAGCCTGCCGTTCTGAAAGTTTTGAAACATTCTTGATTGGTTTAGGTAAAAAATGATGATAAAAAGTTTGCTTTGGAAAGTTGAGTCGTTTATTAGAAATTTTTCTTTGAAAAATGCAATTCAGTGTTCTTTGATTACTTGCGGCGTTTGCGTTGCCATTCTTGGAGGCGCGGTTGTTTTTGGAAACCGTTCGTTTGTGCGCGAAAGCGAAAACGGTCAGGGCGGCCTTGAAACTCCGGGAATGCCTGTTGTTACAGAAGAGACTGCGGCGATTATTGAAAGCGGTTCTCAGCCGAATTTGCCATCAGAAGATTCTTATAATTTGTCTTATATTTCTTACCGGGTTAGAAAAGGCGATATGGTCGGCGTGATTGCTGAAAATTTCGGAGTTACGCAGGATTCAATCATAAGCGTGAACAGCATCCGTTCTTCAAGATTGATTCAGATTGGTCAATTTTTGAAGATTCCGACAATGCCGGGAATTCTTTACACTGTGAAAAAATCCGGAGAGACTCCAAAATCGATTTCAGAAAAATACGAGGTTGACGCTGAAAAATTCGCCGCCGTGAATCATGTTGCGCTTGAAGCGTCTTACGAGGCTGGCGAAACAGTTTTTGTTCCTGATGCGGAGCTTGACTGGGTTACTAGACAAGAAATCAACGGAGATTTGTTCAAAAAACCGATTCATGCGCATTGGTACCGTTCTTCAAGATTCGGCTGGCGCGCAAGTCCTTTTACTGGAAAGCGTTCTTATCATTCTGGCGTAGACATGGCTTGCCCGACTGGAACTTCGATTTTTGCCGCAATGCCTGGGAAAGTTACCGCGACCGGCTACAACACAACTTACGGAAACTACGTGATTGTTGCCCATCATTCTGGCTACAAGACGCTTTACGGTCATATGAGCGCGATTCTCTGCACGAAAGGACAGTATGTGACTCAGGACACGAGAATCGGACGCGTTGGAAGCACAGGCTTGAGCACCGGCCCGCACTTGCACTTCACAGTTTTCAAGAACGGAAAGCAAATCAATCCTGAAAATCTCTGGAACTAAAACCAAATCTTAATTTCCAGAAAAATGCCTTTCTTTGCAGTTTGTCTCGTCGGTGAGGCTGCTTATCTTCTTGATGAAGAAATCGAGATTCGAGGCGATGAAAATTGCGCAGTACGCTGTGATTACGATTCCGAATGTGATGTAAAAAAACGTGTTCGCTTCTTCGTTGCCGAGTTTTGCCGCTGTGAACGAGTAAGTTGTCATAAACAAAAGCATTAAAATTCCGCAGACAATCCATTTTGCCATTGAGACAGGCTTTATCTTAAAATTTTCTGTTGACCAGCGCGGATTTGCAGCTTTTAGAATCGCGCTGATTTTTGAGTCAGTAATCGGAACAGAAACTTTCAGCGGTTCTGAAGCGTATTTTTCGGCTTTTGAAAGATAGCGGACTTGCGTGCGGCATTTTTTGCATTTTAGAAGATGAAACGTAACATCGAGCGGAATCCGTTCCTGCTTGTCGAGCATAAGAAATTTGTCCATCATCTTGTCGCATTTGCTTCGAGCCTCTTCGCTTATCCGGGCTTCACTTTGCTTCGTTTCGCTTTTTATCATTTCTGTTTGTTTCATCGTGTTTTTCTGTTCTGTTTCGTTTTTGATTTTTGATTTTTCACTTTTCATAATAAAATTCCTCCAGTTTTTCCTTTAGAATCTTTTTTGCCCTAAAAATGTGCGATTTTATTGTGTTTACAGGAATTCCTGTTATTTTGCTGATTTCGGCGTGCGAGTTGTCGTAGTAGAAATAAAGCTCGATGCATATCGCGTAGTTTTCTGGCAGCTCGCGAACGGCTTCGTTCACTGCGGCGGCGGTTATTCTTCGGATTTCGTTTTTTTCAGGCGAATAGTCTTTGTCTAAAATTGACTCCTCGTTTGAAAGCGGAAGAAATTCTTTCCGCCTGTTTTTTGCGTTCACAGCTGTGTTGTAAGCGATTGACGTAAGCCAGGTTGAGAAACTCGATTTTCCCTGAAAATTTTTAAGATTTGTGTAAATCTTGATGAAAACGTCCTGAACAAAATCTTCCGAGTCTGTCTGATTCTTGAAAAAACTCATTCCGAGCGCGAAAATTCTTTTTTTATAGTACGAGATAAGCCTTGCGAACGATTTTTCATCTCCTTCGAGAGCCGTTTTTATAAGAGAATTGTCGCGCCGTTCTGTGATGATTTGTTCGAGAGAACGCAGTCTATTTTTCATCAGAAATTTTGTCTTTGCTTTTTTCCCAGTCGTTGAGCTTGTAGAAAATCAGGAGCGCGACTCCGACTGTAAAAGGAATGAGTCCGCCTAAAATCGCGTTTGATTTTCCGTTCAGAATTATGAAGAAAACTGAAAGCGAAAATCCGACCGTTGCGAGCAAAAGTCCAATCAAAAGAACGTAAGCCTTGTAGTTAAATGCGGATTTTTCTGGAATTCCGTTTTCAATGCGCATTTTGTGTTCTGTGTGCTGCCATAAAATAGTTAGCAAAATTATCGTGCCGGCAATGGCGATTCCTGCAATCGGAATTATAGCGATTATGACCTGAGCCGCCGGGGAAGTGATAGCGTTCATTTTTGCCTCCGTTTTTTAGACACAATTTGTGAAAAGTGGTTGCAAGCAGTTTTTTCCTTTTAGTTCAGAAAAATGTAGTCCTTGAAATAAATTTTTGAAATTTTTCCAAGCACGAGATTTGAATTTATCTGGCTTAAAATCTCGTTTTTGATTTGCTCTTCAGTCATCGAGACAAGCTCGTTTTTCGTTTTCGATGAAAAATAAGCGTTGAAAACGGCTTTTACCGCGACAAGTTTCCGGTCAAGCTCTTCGTAAAGCTGCGTGTCGCTTTCATCGTATTCAAGCCACGGATTCACAACGAGAACGTGCCTTATTTGGTCTTTGTCGATTTTTGTCGTGATTCTTTGAAGTCCGATTAAGTCGAACGCCGCATTGTTTTTTTGAAGAAGCGATTCAGACTCGATTTTTCGTAGGCCCGCGCCTGGAACCGCATTTTTTGTGCATAGAAAAACCGCGCTCGCCGCGATGATTCCAAACGAAATCACAAGCGCAAGCGACAAAAGAATTTTATTGAAAGTAAGTTTTTTCTTCATTTTTTTGATTTTTATCTGAAAACCGCAGTTTTAATCTTGAATTTCGTAAGACGACAAAAGATTTGAAAGCCGGGAATTTTTTCTAAGCTCGCCGCCTTTCGCCTTTATGTGAACTCCGTCGTCAAGCCAGTTTTCCTCGAGAATCAGGCCTGTTTTTCTGACTTCGTTTAAAAGCGTGATTTTTTCGAGCGGAATAACGTAATTTTTTTCGCGGCCCATAAGCTCGTCGCAAATTCTGTCAAAAAGCTCGCTGAATCCTTCATGAGTTTTCGCCGAAATTTTCACCGCGTCTGGAAAAAGGCTTTCAAGACGCGAAAGATGCTGAAGCGCGAACGGGTCGGCGTTTTCTTTGTCCTGAAGCTTGTCGATTTTATTAAGGACGACAATTTTTGGAATCTCGTCAGCTTTTATTTCTTTTAGAACTTTGCAGACCGTGTCATATTGAAATTCCGCCTTTAAGTCGCTTGAATCAAGAACAAGAAGAATCAAGTCTGCGCGCTGGGCTTCTTCAAGAGTCGATTTGAAAGCGTTTACGAGAGAGTGCGGAAGATTCGAGATAAATCCGACTGTGTCCGTGAGCAGAATATTTGTTCCGCTTGCGTTTTTCAGCTGGAGTTTTCGCGTTGTAGGGTCGAGCGTCGCAAAAAGCTTGTCCTCAACAAAAACATCAGCTCCTGTTAGAGCGTTCAAAAGAGATGATTTTCCTGCGTTTGTGTAGCCGGCAAGCGCGCATGATGGAAGCGGAACCCGCTCGCGTTTTTTTCGTTGAGTTTCGCGGTCTTTTACAACCTGCTCAAGCTCACGTTTTACCTGAGCTGTTTTCTCGCGGACTTGCCGCATATCAAGCTCAAGCTGCGTTTCTCCAGAGCCTTTCGAGCCGAAATTTCCGCCGCGCTGGCGCGCCATATCTCCGTAGGAATGTGCAAGCCGAGGAAGCGAATATTGAAGCCGTGCAAGCTGAACTTGCAGAACTGCTTCTTTTGTCTGCGCGCGCTGCGCAAAAATCCGCAGAATAACTTCCTGTCTGTCAAAAACTGGAATTTCCGCAAGTTTCTCCCAGTTGCGCTGTTTTCTCGGCTCAAGAATAAAATCAAAAATTATAGCGTCCGCTTCAAGCTCCTTTGCAAGCGATGCAATCTCTTCCGCCTTTCCTTTTCCCATTCCGTACGCCGGCGTTATTTCCATCCGCGTCAAAACAACTGAGCGCGCAATTTCAAGACCGAGTGTTGAAACAAGCCCTTCAAGCTCGGAAATATCATCATCAGGCTGTCCTACCAGAATCGCTCTGATTTTCCGTTCCTGTTCCTCTTTTACTTCATACATATTGAAAAATCTATCCGAAATTGATAAAAAATCAAAGTACAAATTCCGAAAATAAAAGATAGAGAACATTATGACTTCTGCCCAGAAAGTCGCATCTAGTCTCTTGGTTTCGGTTCTTGCTTTTTCGGTTTTTGCAGTTGCCGCTTTTTCAGGATTGTTCGATTTCGTTGAAATAAAATTTTATCAGCCTGCCGTAAAGCAATTAAAAGAACAGAAACTTGACGAGATAAAAGATGCGGAAAATGAATATTTGGAAAATCTCATGACGCGTTTTAACATTTTTGAAATGGAAAAAGATGTTAAGACTTATGCCGACTTGCGTCCTGATGATATTTCTGTCCAAAAACGTGAAAAACTTCGCTCGGCTTTAATGACCGAAACTGCGGCTTTGCTTGGAATTCGGCTTGTTGACGACAACGGAAGCAATGTTTATTTTTCAACTTTCGATTCCGACAAGATAAAAAGCGCGAAAGGCACTGTTTCCTATAAAAATTACGATTCGCTGAACGAATTTCCTTTTGAGCTAGTGAAATCTTCCGACTGGATTTCAGAAAATGCGCCGTCCGACGACAAGGGCAGAGTGATAAAGGATACAAGGCTTAACCGTCTGATTTTTTCTTTTCCGTTTTATGACTCAAAAAATCTTTTCCGCGGAACTTTGCTTTTTTACTGCGACGCGAGCCATATTAACCGCTATCTTTTCAGCAGAAATTTAATCGACTTGAACGGATTTTGCGTTCTTGTTGCGGCGGAGAACGGCGACTCAAAATTCGATGCCGGTTTTGGCGGATACGTTTTTGGACTTCCGAACTTTGGAAGAAAATCTGCGGAACAGCAGATTCTTTCTGAATGGAAAGAAAATCCTGAAAAATCGTTCTGGAAAATGGCTTTCGAGAAAAATGAAAGCGCAGAAAATCTTTCAAATTCTGAAAAATTGAAAGAATCTCCGAAAATAAAAAATCTTGACGAAAAATTGTTGAAATTTGAAAAAACTTCTGAAAAAATTGATAATTCCGAAAAATTCTCGAATTTAAAAAATTCTGACGAAGAATCTGACCCGAAATCTTACTTTGTATTCTCTAAAAAACTCGGCCGAAGCGACGCGGGATTTGTCGCGGCAATTTACGATGAAAACGAGCTGAAATTCCCGAGATTTCTGCGGCTTCTCTTGCTTGTGAGCGCGTTTATAACTTTTTATCTCGTTGTTTTTTTGATTTTCAGCTTTAAGCACGACGACCTTGTTGTTGTAAAATCGAAAATCGCTTCCTTTAAAAAGCAGTTTGTCCGCCAGTATAAAAAAATGGCTGAAATTGAAAACGACAGCGACTTGGAGCTTCACAAAAAAAATCTTGAGGAAAGCATAAAGAAAAGTCTCGGGCGGCTTGCCGTAAAATACGAGCCGGAATTTCAGAATCTTTTTGAAAAATGCTGGAACGAAATTCTCCTTGAAATCGAAAAACCGTATGCGATGATTCCGAAAGACAGCGTTGTTGTGAGCAAGAATGAGCTTCGCGAAATTTTGGAAGACATCGTGGGCAGCGGAAAATTCAAAGTGAACGCGGTTGAAACAGAACAGCCGTCTGCTCTTGCGATAGAATCTGTGCAGAAAACTGAAGAAAATGTTTCGTCTGAAAGCAAAATTGCGGAAAATGGCGGCTTGCAGGCGGAAAATTTTCCACTTGAAAGCCAAAATTCCGAAAAAGACGAAATCGAATCTCTTGAAGTTCCTGACGATGAGATTGAGTCTCTCGAACCTGCTGACGAAGAAATTGAGTCTCTCGAGCCGGCTGATGAGGATGAAAATCCTGCGGAGAACGAAGATTCTGATAATGTGGAAGAGCTTGAAACCATTGACGAAGAAAATGACGGCGTGGAAGATTTAGAGCCTGTTGATGAAATTGAAGAATTGGAACCGCTCGACGATGAAGAAAAAAGCGATTCCGTGGAAGAATTGCAGCCTCTTGACGATGTAGAAGAGCTGGCTTCTCTCGAGGCTGAAGAAAAATCTGATGAGAAGCCAAAAACTTCGCTGGCTTCAACTGAAGAAAAAACAGGCGATTCTCCTATGTCTGGAGAAAATTTGGAAACAGCAGCAACTTCAATTAAGGAAAATCAGGCTTTGCCAAAAGAACCTTTTGATGAAAAATCGGATTTTGATGATGTTTACAAGGACGAGCCATTTCTTGAAAAAATCGATTTGGGCATGCCGGAAACGAAAGCTTCTTTTTCGGATTCAAAAACCGAAAATGATATAATCGACAATTTCAGCACGGAAAATCTTGATTACGCTTTTCTCGATGAAGAGCCTGCGAAAACTTCAGAAAGTCCTAAAAATCCGAAAAATTTGCCGGACATTTTTGATTCTTCTGATGAGAAAAAATCGCCGGAAAATTCTGAAAGTTCTTCGTTGCCTGAAAACGAAAACGGTTCTGAAAAAAAAATTGCCTCAAATTCGCCTCGAAATCTTGAAATGCAAGCTGGAAATGATTCTTCTTCTGAAATTTTATCTGAAAATCCGGATGATTTTTCAAAAAACTATGAAGAAAAAAAATCAGACTCCGATAATATTATAGCGGCTGGGAAAGACGCTCGTCCTGAAAAAGAATTCGAGCAGGCTTCGGAAAGCAAAAAATTGCCGGAGCTTGAGAGCGGGCGTGCGGAGATAGCTGAAACAAAAAATCAAAACGATACAGAGGAGATTTCGGCTCTTGAGGAGCTTGAAAGTCCGGAGGAAACAATGCCATTTTCATTCATTCAAATTGCGGCTAACGACACAAATCTTACAGAGCTTAGAGCAGAGGTTTCAGATACTATCGTTCAGAACAGCGACGGAACTTTCCGGATTGCAGACAAATCGGCTTATTATTCAAACAAAGGAATCGACTTGAATTTGAAAAAACTTGTTGATTCTGTCTTGAAAAATTAATGTTTTCAAAGATTTTCCTGATAGAAACTTTTATTTTTTTGATTTTCGCCATTCCACTGTCGATAATGGACGTGAAAAAGCTTCGGATTTCGCTTTTTTACACATTTCTAGGAATGGCGGCTTTTTTTGTATTTAGAATTTTTTATTTTTCATCGATAGATTCTTTTGCTTCATTTTTTTATCAGATGAAAATTTGCGCGGTTTCAGTTTTTTCTGCCGCGCTCGCGCTTTTTTTGACGCGGATTTTTTCCGGCGGCGGACTTGGAATCGGCGACATAATTTTTGGAATGTTTTCCGCGCTTTACAGCATTGTCTGGTGGAAAAATCTTGCAGCACTGTTTTTTGCGGCTTTGCTCGGCGTTATTTTTTATCTTTTGCTCGCAGTTTTTTATAAAATTCGGAAGAGCGAGATTCTTCATCCTGTTTTTGCGATTCCGTTTGTGCCTTTTATTTCTGCCGGAGCGATTTTGGCGAGAATCTTTTTTGGATAATTTTTACGATTTTTGATTTTGTTTCGTTTTAAGGCAGTTTTTTTGAAACTTAAAATTTTAGCGGAAATTCTGTCAATTTTGGAAGAAAAAGAGATTGAAAGAGGAAAAGAAACCTTTTTGAAAAGGTGGTGTTTCCTCTTTTCTATTTTTTGTGAAAAACGCTATCATTTAAGAATGAAATATTATACAAAATTTAAAGTCAGAACATACGAATGTGATTCCTATGGCCACGTGAACAACGCGAATTATCTTAACTATCTTGAATTTGGAAGAATGGATTATTTGCAGCAGGCTGGATTTGATTATCAGGGATGCGTGAAGGCGGGATTTTATCTTTACGTTACGCACGTTGATATTTATTACAAGGCTTCCGCTTTTTTTGACGACGAGCTTACAATTGAGACAGAGCCGGTGAAAATCGGGGCTGTTTCCGGGCAGATTCATCAGATTATCAGAAAAAATGACGGAACGGTCTGCACTGAGGCTGATGTCACCTGGGCAAGCGTGAACAGTTCTTCCGGCCGGCCTGCAAGGCTTCCTGCGGAATTTATGGTTGCCGGTTTGAATCCTGAATACAACAAATAAAAAAAGCTGTTCATCTTGAAGCGTTTTTTGCCTCAATTTGAACAGCTTTTAATTTTTGATTTTTTTCGATTTTCCAGAGTTTTTATCTTTTGCTGCCTACGAAATTCTGCATAAGGCTCACAATCAGATAGATTTTTTTGTAGACTTCAACGCCCAAATCCTTGATTGGATGCTCGGCGAAACGCTCAAGCTCTTTCCAGTTTATCAGCATTTCAGGATGCGGCTTTTGATAATCCTCAAGAAGCGACTTTGTGCTTTTTGCGAATGAAATCAGATTTTTTGTCGTGTTGATTATGAATTCGCGCGCAAGATTGTTGCAGTCGCGGAGCGTTGTCCTGATGATGTTCGCGGCTTCTTTGTCTCTTTCCGCACGTGGAAGCAAAGTCTTGATTTTTGTTCCGAATTCGCCTTTTTCCTCGGAAAGCTTTTCATCAAACGCAGTGATTTTTTCTGAATATTCAAGAAGCAGATTGTATGCGTCGCTCATTTCTGTTGAAAGCTGGACTGTAGACCATTTTCCTCGGACAAGAACCAAATCGGCAAATTCGCGCACGTCTTTTTTGACATATTCAATCAAAAACGCTTTTAAGTAATTCAGCGGCCGAGCAAAAATGAATCCGTCAAAATTCCGTTTTGTAAGATGCTCGCTGCCTTCCTCTGTGTAATATTTTACACCGCGTACTGATGTTGTCGCAAAAATTTGCGTTACAAGGCTGTCGATTTTAGAGCTTTTCTGCTCGTTTTCCATTTTTTGAATTGCGGTTGTGGATTCTCTTTTTACTTTTGTGATGTAAGCGTCAACAACCTGCTCGTTTTTCACTTCTGACTGAACCATATAGCCTGGATCTTTTGTTGTGAGCTGGATTATCATTTCGATAACGCGCGCATTTCTGATTTGAACAAGCAGCTTTATGATTTTGTTCCACAGCTGAGGCTTTATCGGCTCAACGCCGCGCGCCGCTTTTAGAATGTTAAGCATATTTCCCCAGTTTTTTTCAAGCGGCATCGACCAGATTATTGAGAGAAAATCTTTCAAGTCGTCAGAAATATATGACGCGTCAATAGCGTTGAATTTTGGAGTTCGGCTCGTGTCGTTTTCGCGCAAGGTCGAGTCGAATTTTCTGAGGATAAAATAATAGTCGAAAGTGCAGAAAGACTTGAACGACATCAGCATTGTGTAAGCCGCGTCGATTTCCTGAATTTTCTGCTGATCGAATTCGCTTTCAAAAGATTCAAGGTCAGCCTTTACTTTTTGCTTTAGCTGGCTGAATTCAACTGTGCGCGCTTTTGTCTGAATCGCTTCTTCCGACAAATCCTCAATAAGTTTTTTCTGATTTTCCGAGAGCGAGACATCGACAACTAAATCTTTGTAGTAATTCGGATTCGGCATATTGTTGAACATAACCTGCGAAGCCGAAACCGCCTTGTAAATATCGAAGAAAAATTTTCCGAAAGCAGGCAGAGCCTGATCAGACCCTGCCTTGTAAAATTTAAAATGCTGTTTTGAGAGTGATTTTGCAATCGCCTTTAACTGTTTCTTTTTTTCAGCTTCAGGATCATTTCCGCCAAGAATTGAAGATAGAATGCGTGAAAAAAAAGACTCTGATTTTTTTGCCATAGTAAAAGCGATTATATAAAATTAAATGATAAATTTAAATCGCTTAATTTTATGAATTCATTATGGCAGCGACTTTTTCCGCGACCGGCTGTCTTCCGACGCGGCAGCCGTTTGCAGGAGCTTTTCCAGAAGCGACCGCAGCTGCAAATCCGTCGCAGCCAGGAAATCCGCATGCTCCGCAGTTTGCGCCAGGAAGCACCGCGCGGATTTTTACGGTTTTCGGGTCAACTTTTATCTCGAAAATCTTCTGGAAAATTCCGAGCAGAATTCCTAAGACAAAAGAGATGACAAATGAAAAAACAATTGTTGTTATCAAAATTTTCATAAAAATCTCCAAAATGTGTAATTGCGTTTTGAATCTGCCAAAAGTCCGTCTTGCCGAATTTGTTTCATCATCTTTTCATCGTCTGATAAAAATAAATTCATAGCTGCCGGGCTTGCCGGCAAAATTCCGTCAATTTTTCGTTTTTTATAACTAATTTATCAGATTTCCGAATCCCATGAACGCAAGGCTTAAAAGTCCTGCCGAAATAAACAGAATCGGAGTTCCTCGCATAAAAACTGGAGTCTGGAATGTCGTTTTCGCGAGCTTTTTTCGGACGCCGGACATCACCATCATCGAAAGGACAAATCCGCAGGAAATTCCGAGCGCGTAAACGATTGACTGAATGTAGCCCAAATTTTCGCTGCAGGAATTCAATGAAGTTCCGAGAACCGCGCAGTTTGTTGTAATCAGCGCGAGATAAACGCCCATTGCGCTGTAAAGAGCAGGAGCGCACTTTTTCAGATAGAATTCAACGAGCTGGACAAGGCAGGCAATAACGAGAATGAAAATCAGAGTCTGCAAGAATTCAAGTCCGTTCGGAACCATAACGTAGTTGTAAAGCGGCCAAGTTACAGCGACCGCAAGCACAATTACAAAAGATGTCGCGATTCCCATTCCCCACGCTTTCGAGCTGTCTTTTGTCATTCCGATAAAAGGACAAAGCGCGAGATACTGAGTCAAAATAACGTTGTCAACGAGCATCGATTTTAGAAAAATATTGATTAAGCTTAAATCTTTCATTTTGAACCGCCTTTTGCCGCGTTTTCCGCAGCAGCTTTTTTAGCAAGAGCTTCTTTTATCATCTTCTTTCTTTTAATTGCCGCAGTAACCGCGATTAAAAGCCCGAAAATTATGAATCCGCCCGGCGCGCGAGAGAAAAACGCGATTGTGTATTCGTCTGGAATTATCTTGATTCCGAAGAACGAGCCAGCTCCCAAAAATTCGCGCAGAAGAGAAATCACCACGAGAACCCAAGTGTAGCCGAAAGCCATTCCGAACGCGTCCAATACTGAATTCAAAGGAGAATTCTTTGACGCGAAAGCTTCGACCCGTCCCATTATGATGCAGTTCACAACAATCAATGGAAGAAAAACACCGAGCGATTTTGAAAGTTCCGGCAGAAAAGCCTGGAGCAAAAGCTGGATAATCGTTGTGAAAGCCGCGATTATGATGATGAAGACAGGAAGGCGGATTGCATCCGGGATAAATTTTCTGAAAATCGAAATGATAAGCTCACTCATCACGAGAACGAACATCATTCCGAATCCCATTCCAAGACCGTTAAAGACCGAAGTCGTAACAGCGAGCGATGAGCAAAGGCCGATGTTCAAAACCAAAAGAGGATTTTCCTTCATCAGGCCGTTTGTAAAAAACGAAAGTTTGTTTTCCATTGTTTTCCTCCTTAGTTTGTGATTTTTTTAGCGTAGGAAGCCGCGTTCTGCAAGATTTTTCCGACTGAAGTCGATGTGATTGTAGCTCCCGAAACCGCATCGTAAGTCTCGTTCAGAATGAAGTCGTCGCTTGCTTTTTTGCCCGCAAACTGCCCGTAGAAAGTTTTTCCTGACTTTACTTTTTCGTTCGGGTCTGCGGCTCTTTGACCGAATCCCGGCGAGTCTGAAAGCTCAAGAAATTTCATTCCTGTTATCGTCTGGTCAGAATCATTTTTGAATCCGATTAAGATTTTTGCGTGGTCGTAAGTTTTTCCTTCGGCGACAACTGCAAATCCGAGCGTGTTTTTTGAGCTGTCCAAAGCCTTGTAGCACGAGACGATTCCTTCTGCTTTTGAATTGTCTGATACCGGCTCGAATTCAGAAGCGTCTGCGAAAACTTCCGCAAGGCTTGTTTTTAGTTCCGCCATCTGCCGTTTTTCAATTACCGGCTTTGTCAGATTGTTTGTGAGCGCAAGGAGAATGCAGGCCGCCACAGCGTATGCCGACAGCGTGAATCCGAGCTTTATCATGTGTTTTATATCGTTCATTTTGCTCCTCCCGCGTTTGCCGCTGGAACTTTCGCCTTTTTCTTTTGATTAAAATAAGGCGCGACCGCATTCATAATCAAAATTGCGAACATCGCTCCGTCCTGAGTTTTTCCCGGAATCATAATTATGAAAGTCAGAATCGCGGTGAAAGCTCCGTAAAGAATTTTCCCTAATGCAGAATCCGGAAGAATTGTCGGGTCTGTTATGATGAAAACCGCCATGAAGAGAACCGCTCCGCTTGCCATAAATCCTGCGGCTGACGGCAAAATTTCTTCTCCTGAAATCAGGCTGTAAAGAATGCAGGCCGCAAGCAGAACCGCCGCGTAGGAAGCCGCACTCGCCGCACTTTCAGGCGAAATCGCTTTCATAACAACGAGATACAGAAAAGCTGCCGCGATTAAAGCCATTGCCCAAACCGCCTGTTTTTCGTCTCCGCATGGAAAAAGCCACTTGCTTTCTGAAAACGCAGATTTAAAGCTTACAAAAAGGAACGCGCGTCCGATTAAGGCAGGCGAGAAAACGTAGCTTCCATTTCCGCCGAAAAAAAGCTTCGCCGCCACAATTGCGACAAGCGCGCCGAGAATAACTTGCCAAAGCTGAATTTGCTCAGGCAAAAGAAGCGCAAGCTCCAGTCCGCAGATTACGGCTGTCAAGTCGTGAGCCAGAAGTTTCTGCTTCAAAAGCTTTTGTCCGAGAGTTTCAAAGATAAAGCACCATGCAACGCTTACTGCAAAAACAAGAATTGAATGGAGCGGCGACGATGATACCGCAGCTGAAAAGACGCAAAGCGGAATCAAAGCGATTAAAATCGGAAGATTTTTAACCGTGAGATTTTCCGCGGCCGTATTTTTTGAATTGAGTGTTTCTGTCAAAATTTCCCCCTATTTAAGTGTTTTCGGTTTAATTTTATCCTCAGATGACAAATAATGCAATTTTTGATAATTTGGAAGAAAGTTTTCAGTTATAAAATTTGGGAATTAAAAAAATCGGGAGGATTTTATGAAAAAAATCTTGAGCGCAGTTTTTGCTTCTCTTGCTGCTGCAGCCGCGCTTTTTGCCTACAATCCGCCGGCTGGCGGCCAAAATTCGCTTCGCCTTACAGAGCCTCAAATTCTTGCGGGGGCAAATTCTGCGGCTGGCGGCGGACTTTTCGGCGCGACTCCGGCTTCAATTTTGAATAATCCAGCGTTGACCGCATGGGAGCAGCGCATTGTTCTTGACGTTGCCGGAACTGTTCTTCACAGCGCAAACAGCGATGACGACAGCTCTGTTGGAAGCGCGTTTCAGGGCGGGCTTTTGCTTCCTTCAAGATGGGGCGTGTCGTCTTTTCTTTTTCAGGGCGTGTGGTCAGAATTTCTTGATATGCCTGTCGGCGACAGCGTGAATTTTTCTGCCGGATTTGCGAAAGACATTACGGATAAAGTTTCAGTCGGACTTTCGGCGAATTTCGGCTATCTTTTTGGAGATGCCGGAAATGACTGGACTGCCGGCGCATCTCTTGGCGCGTATTATGAATTCGGCGACTGGAAAATCTTGAAAGACATAAGATTTGGAGCGTCTCTTCTGAATCTTGGAAAAATGTATTCAAGCTCAAACACGTTCGGAATCGAAAGCGATTCTATTGAAAACAACGTGGACTCATGGCCTGCTCTTGCAACGCTGAGAACTGGAGCTGCCGCGACTCTGCTGAAAAACGAGCAGATTAACTTGGGAGCATCTTTTGACTTGGCTTTTCCGTCTTTCCAGAATTTAGTTGTTGACGCAGGTCTTCAGATGCAGATTCACGACTTTATGAAAGTTTATTCCGGCTGGGAATTTGACGTGCGCGAATTTGCGGAAGACTCAAAAAGCATAATTCCTTCAATCGGAGTGAGCTTTAAATTCCTCTTCAACTCAAAAGATAATTCATTCTTGGCGAACAAGGGCTGGCAGCAGAGCGAGATGACTGTTTCCGGCGGCTGGAAACGGCTTTACGAAAACATCGACGCGTTCAGCGCGGGCGCAATCTTGAATCTTGGTCTTAAAGACACTGCCGCGCCTGAAATCGAGCTTTGGGGAGGAGAACAATAATTATGAAAAAGTCTTTAATCGCGGCTGGAGCTGCAATCCTCTTTTCAAGCGTTGTTTTTGCGGAAAAAGGAACTGTTTATATTTCTCCGAACAACGACGGAGTTCAGGATATTCTTGAAATCCCTTTGAAAATCAAAGAAAAAAGATATGTGAGCGAATGGTCTTTAGTGATTGAGAATGAAAAAGGCGAAGTTGTCAGAACGATTGGAAACAAAGACAAGCGTCCGACCAGAATCACTTTCAAGACTTTCTGGAAATCTCTTTTCACGCCTAAGAGCGGAGTTACAGTTCCGTCATCTGTCGCATGGAACGGCGTTATGGACAACGGAGAAGTCGCTCCTGACGGAAATTATTTCTATTATGTTACAGCTTCTGACGACAACGGAAACAAGGCTTCAACGAAAAAACTTTCTGTTGTTGTTGACAACACTGCGCCTGAAATTGAAATTCAGCAGCCTTCAAGTGACGGAAAAATCTTCGGAGAAGGAGCGAAAACTCTTTTCACAGTCAGACAGAGCGGTTCTGCAGAGGACTTGTGGACTGGAGAATTCTTGAATTCTGAAGGCAACGTTGTAATGACGAGAAAATGGGTTTCAAGCGAGCCTCTTAAATTTGACTGGGCTGGAACTGACGACACTGGCGCGCCGTTGCCTGACGGAATCTACAGCTATAGAATTTCTGCGAAAGACTGCGCCGGAAACGTTTCTGCGCCTGCCGGAATTACAAATATCATTTATTCGGCTGAAAAGCCTGCGACAAATGTCGCGGTTTCTGGAAGCCGGTATTTTTCTCCAAACGGAAACGGCGTGAACGATACCGTCACTTTCCTTGTGAATATTCCTCTTCCTGACATCCGCTCGGGAAACAAGCTCACAAACTGGGCTGTTAAAATTGCAGATTCAAAAGGAAAAATTGTCCGCACTTACGAGGGAGCTGACAATCCGCCTGAAACTGTGATTTGGGACGGAAGCGATGACGCGGGCGGAAAAGCGGCGGAAGGCGAATATCAGGCTGTTATTACGGCAAAATATCTGAACGGCTACGAGCCTGATGTTGTGCGCTCTCCAAACATCGTTCTTGACACAACAGCTCCTGCTGCAAAAATCAAGGCGAGCAGCCTGACTTTCTCTCCTGACGGCGACGGAAATCTTGATGTTTTGGAAATCACCCAGAATATCGCGGCGAATTCCGGCTCTCCAATCGAAAACTGGACTGGAAAAATCATCGATGGAAATGGAAATTCTGTCCGTGAATTTGATTTCGGGGCAAATCCTCCGTCTTCTATTGAATGGGACGGATTGAATTCTTCTTCCGCGATTGCTGCCGACGGAAAATACAACTATGTTCTTTCCGCAACAGATATGGCAGGAAACTCATCTGAAATCACTCTTGAAAGCGCGGTCGCTTTGGACACGACAAAAACCGAGCTTATGCTTGCGGCTTCTCCAAGAGCGTTTAATCCGGCGGCTTCATCAGGCGCGGCGACTTCTGTTGTTCTTACGCCAGTCGTAAAAAGCGGAAGCGCAATCTCAAATTTCAGTCTTGAAGTGAAAGATTCTGCTGGAATCGTTGTATGGTCTCAGAGCGGAACTTCTCTTCCGTCATCATTTAAATGGAATGGAAAATCTTCAAGCGGAGACGTTTGCGCGGACGGAAATTATTTCGCATCTCTTTCGACAAAATCGGCAAACGGAGCTGAGGCGGCTGCAAAATCGCAGAATTTCGTGATTGACACTGTTGCGCCAAGCGTGAAGCTTTCGCCTGAATACGTTTTGTTCTCTCCGGACGGAGACGGCAGAAAAGACATAATTCCTGTGGCGGTTGAATCCTCATCGGAAGACAAATGGGTTGCGACTGTAACAAACTCGCAAAATCAGACTGTCTGGTCAAAAGTCTACAGCGGGCAAATTCCAGCGAATTTTGAGTGGAACGGCACTGACAATTCAGGAAACAAAGTTGCTGACGGCGCTTACCGGCTTGCTTTCAGCGCGACAGACCCTGCCGGAAACTTTGGAACTGCCGAGATTGCAAATATAAAAGTTGACAAGCGCGAGGCAAAGGCTTATCTCACAGCCGAGCTGGACGCGTTCTCGCCAAATGGAGACAATTATCTTGAGTCGCAGACTTTCGCTTTGAGGGCGACTTTGCTTGAAGGCATTGATTCTTGGAGCTTTGACATTGTTTCTCCTGAAGGAAAATCTGTTCGCCAGTGGAGCAGCCAGCCGAAAGATGTCGAAAACAATGGAAAAGACGCGGTTCTTCCGTCTGAAATCGTCTGGGACGGGCTTGATTCTGAAAATAACGTTGCGGAAGGCGTTTTCACTGGAAACTTGAAAATTTCTTACAAAAAAGGAAATTTTGTCGATGTGAAATCTTCTGCGTTTATTTGCTCTATTACGCCGCCGGCTTTGACTGTAAAAACTGCGCCGCAGTATTTTTCTCCTGACAACGACGGCGAAAACGACGAGCTTTATATCAGTTTGAAAGGAAGCGATATTGTTCCTCTTAAAAACTGGTCGTTTGTGATTAAAGACCCTGAAAACGGAAAGCCTTTCTGGAAAATTTCAGGAAAATCTTCTATTACGGAGCAGGTTGTTTGGGACGGCCGCGGAAATAATGGCGAGCTTGTCCAGTCGGCGATGGATTATCCGTACACGTTCACGGTTACAGATTCTCTCGGGCTTACTTCCGAGGTCAATGATAAAATCAGCGTTGACGTTCTTGTAATCCGCGAGGGAGATGTGTTGAAGATGGCCGTTCCTGCAATTATCTTTAGACAGGACGAGGCTGACTTTGGAGTTCAAGTTGTTGACTCGAACGGAAAAGTGACAAAGAAAGGAATCACGGAAGCCCAGGCGAAAAACAACGAGCGCGTTTTGAGGCGAATCGCGCAGATTTTGAACAAATTCAAGAACTACACTGTAACAGTTGAAGGACACGCAAATTCTGTAACAGGACTTGAAGATGAAGAGACAACGAACAAGTACGGAAAAGCTCTCGAGCCTCTTTCTAAAGACCGCGCTGAATTTGTAATCGGAAAACTTGAAAGTTACGGCGTTGCAGGCACTCGCCTTACAGGTGTTGGACGAGGCGGAAGAAAGCCTGTCGCAAAGCTCGGAGATAAGGACAACGCATGGAAAAACCGTCGCGTTGAGTTTATTCTTCACAAATAAATGGAAAAAGAATTAACCGAAAGAATCCGCTTTCTCGCTGAAAAGTTTGAGACTGCGGATTTTCTTCAAAAAGACCCTTCCCAGTTTATGCACCGCTTTCCTGGCGTTAGAAATCAGGAAGCGGCCGCTTTTATCTCGGCGAATTTGGCGTTAGGTCGGCGCGAGCAAATTTTGTCGCATATCAGCCAGATTCTCGACGCTGCCGGTTCATCTCCTGTCGAATGGATTTTGTCCGGCGGCTACAAGTCGTTTTTTCCTTCATCTCCTGAAGAATCTGAAAAATCTTTTTACAGAATGTACACGAACCGCGATATGATTTTGTTTTTCGACGGCTTAAAAAAGATTTTTGAAGCGAGTGATACGCTTGGAGATTTTTTCAAGAAAAAATGGAAAAAAGAGGGCGGACTTTTGCACTTTGTGATTGAGGACGCTTTTGACGAAAATTGCGCTTTGATTCCTCACACAAAAAATTCCGCGGCGAAAAAGCTCAATATGCTTTTGCGATGGCTTGTGCGCGAAGATTCGCCTGTTGACCTGGGGCTTTGGACTTGGTACAGCAAGGAAAATCTGCTGATGCCGCTCGATGTTCACGTAATGCGTCAGGCGAACGAGCTTGGCTTGATAAATTCAAAATCTGCGAATTTGAAGACCGCACAGAATCTCACTGAAAAAATGAAAGAAATTTTTCCCGGCGACCCGGTACGCGGAGATTACGCGCTTTTTGGCTACGATATTGAAAAGTAAAAATTGAAAAATAAAAATTGAAAAATAAAAAAGCCGGCCTGTTTTTAAGCAAGCCGGCTTTTTATTTCAGATGAAATTTCCGCATTTTTGACTTTACGCTTTCAGTTTTGCGCTTTTTCGTTTTTAGACCGCAATTTTTTCGTTAAAAAACGCGACTTTTTTCATCACTTTCTTCTTTATCTATGTTTTTATGTTGCGTTCCTTTCTATAATTTCAAGTTTTGTTTTAAGTTCTGTGTTTTTCGCTTTGCGTTCCTGAACAGCGGACACAATCCAGAATCAAAAATCAGCCTTCGATTGAAATCATCCTTCCGACCGCAGCCCTTTCCGCGTAAACCGAACGCTGATTTCTGTACGGATTTGCGATTCTCACTGCGTTAATCTGTTTTTTTAGCTGCTCCATATGAGATTTCAGAAGATTTCTGTTGCGCTCATTTTGAATCAAAACTTGTTTTTGAAGATTCTCCAAGTCCGACTGAAGATTTTCAATGCTTTCTGTTTCATTTGAAGCTGCCTGCGGCACAACCGCATCGTACATTCCTTTCATCGGAACGATAACTTTTTGAAGCTCTGAAATATTCGCGACAATCTGGCTTTCAAGCTCGGCGTGCGCCATCAAAGCGTCTCCGTCTTCCTTCTCGATTTTTCCAGACTGCTTTTCCAGAACCAGAAGATATTCCTCAAATTTGTTTCTCTGCTGCTGCAAAAGTTTTTTGAATCTTTTTATAATCGCGATTCTTTCTTCAAGCTCTTCCTGCGAGATTTCTTTTTCCATAAAAGTCTCCTTGCTCGTTTTCTGCGCTCAGCCTGTAATGTTCAAAGTCTGCTGCGGAGCTTTCGGCGCAAAATCAGCGGTTGCGATTGCTGTTTCCCACGCCGAGCCAAGTTCTTTTATCATCGCCAGAATCGAAGAAAGCTTTTCCTTGTCCTGCTCAATGTTCACGCTCATCAGCTCCTTGTTAAAATAAACGTAAAGCGCCATCAGATTCTGAGAGATTTCTCCGCCTTTTTCCATGTCGAGCGAAACCTGAAGCTCGTTGATTATTTCCTGCGCCTTTAAAATATGTTTTCCGAATTTTTCAATTTCATTTGCCGGAATATTTCCGTCATAACCGAAACTGTTCAACGCTGCGGAAAGCTCTTTTTCAGCTCCCTGGTAAAGCATAACGATAAGTTTTCCCTGGCTTGCAGTGTTGACCGCTGTTTTTTGGTACACAGCGTAAGGATTGTTGTTAAATCCCATTTTTCCCCTCCAAAACTGGAATTTTATTTGGCGTCGCGTATCACGTCTTTTGCCGTGCAATTTTTGCGCCGTCAGCCGATGTCTATTCTTTTTGATTATCGGAATTTTAAACTTAAAATTTAGCACGGACTTTTTCTCGAGCAGCCAATGTTTTCTAAAAATCGCCTCTTGCTGATTACAAGCCCGCTGTTCCGCGCTTCGCTCACGCTCATTCTTCCGCAAATTCCGCCGCAATTTTCAGTCTGCCTTTTTGACAAAAAATCTTCCGCACGAATTTGGAAAAAATATAAAAGTGTTCCGCAAGGATGCGGAAAAAAAGCAAAAAGAAAAAGTTCTGTTTGCCTTTAGGTGAACAGAACTTTTTCTTATGTCTGAAAATCACAAGGAGGTGATTTTCAGACAAGAACGCCTGCGGCGGCGCTCCATAGCGGCGTGGCATTTTCCCAGCTGCGTTCCGTTTTAAAATCCTCAAAAATGCGGAAAAACTTTCTGCTTTTCCAATCAACGTTTTTTCTGTATATTAAATACTGATTTTTTACATACTTTTGAGGAAAAAATGGCTGAAAACGAAAATAAAAACAATGATAAAAAAAATAAGGACGAAAGAGACCCGTACAACTTTTTCAAGCTTTCCGGAGGCTCTGATGATGACAGTTCCGGCAAAGGAAAAGGCCCGAAATTTCCGTTTCTCGGTTTGATGGTCGCGGTTGTCTGCGTTCTCGCTTTCGTGAACATTTTCTTGATGCGAAAGCCCGACGCGATGATTGATTTTTCAACTTTCGAGCAGCTTGTTGAAGACGGAAAAATCGTAAAAGTCGAAATAAATCTTAACTCGAATCTTTTTACAGGCTACGGCCCTGAGTCAGTCAAGGAAATAAGCAGCGCAGCGGCAGACGAACGGAGAAATTCTTTCGATTTTATGCGGAATTCAAGAAATTCTGCGATGGTTTCAAACCGTTCTGTTTACAAGACGACCGGCGTTTTGCTCGACTCATTCTTGAAAATTCTCGAAGAAAAAAACATTCAGTACAAATTTGTCCGCGAATCGAACAATATCATTTTGAGCATTCTCATAAATATCCTTCCTTTTGCGATTTTGCTTGTGATTTATTTCTTCCTTATGCGCAGAATGACAGGCGGAATGGGCTCGGTTTTTGGCGGCGGAGCAAACCGCTCAAAGGCTGTTGACGAGGGAAAAGTCAAGACAAGATTTGCAGACGTTGCTGGCGTTGACGAGGCAAAAGAAGAGCTTATGGAGGTTGTTGACTTCTTGAAAGAGCCGAAAAAATACACCGACATCGGCGGAAAAATTCCGAAAGGCGTTTTGCTCGTCGGACCTCCGGGAACTGGAAAGACTCTTCTTGCTCGTGCGGTTGCAGGCGAGGCTGGAGTTCCTTTCTTTAGAATTTCAGGCTCAGACTTTGTTGAAATGTTTGTCGGCGTCGGCGCAAGCCGTGTCCGCGACTTGTTCAAGCAGGCGAGGGAGAAAGCTCCTTGCATTATTTTTATTGACGAATTGGATGCAATCGGAAAAAGCCGCGTGAACAATCTTGGCGGAAATGATGAGCGCGAGCAGACTTTGAATCAGCTTCTGGTCGAGATGGACGGATTTGACAACGAAAAGGG
Organism: Treponema sp. UBA4692; assembly: GCA_002404895.1. Lineage (GTDB taxonomy): Bacteria > Spirochaetota > Spirochaetia > Treponematales > Treponemataceae > Treponema_D. The sequence continues at coordinate 64,031 of DHKO01000015.1, forward strand.
CGTTATTGTTCTTGCCGCTACAAACCGCGCCGACATTCTTGACCCGGCTCTTTTGCGCCCAGGTCGTTTTGATCGCCAAATTCCTGTTGAGCGTCCTGACGTGAAAGGCCGCGAGCAGATTTTGCGGATTCATGCGAAAAATGTGAAGCTCGACAGCGGCGTTGATTTCAGCTCGATTGCGCATGGAACAACTGGCTTTGCCGGCGCGGATTTGGCAAACGTTGTGAACGAGGCTGCTCTCCTTGCTGTCCGCAACGGCCGCACAAAAGTTTCTATGGATGACTTTAACGAAGCGATTGACAAAGTCAGCATCGGCTTGAAAAAGAAAAACCGCAGTGAAAACGCGAAAGAACGCAGGCTTGTCGCTTTCCACGAGACAGGTCATGCTCTCGTAGGAGCTTTCACGCCTGATTATCCGCCGGTGAATAAAATCACGATTGTTCCGCGTTCAAACGGCGTGGGCGGATTCACGCAGTACCGCGAGGAAGAAGAGCGGTTCTTCAAGACGAAGAAAGATATTTTGAATGAAGTTGACAGCTGCCTTGGCGGACGCGCTGCGGAGCAGATTATGCTCGGCGAGATTTCTACTGGCGCGGCGAACGACATTCAGCGGGCTACAGACATCGTTAAAAAGATGATTACCGATTATGGAATGAGCGACAAATTCCAGAACGTTGTTCTTGGAAAAACCGGACGCGGCTACGGCGGCGACGGGCCTGAGCTTGTGCGCGAATTCAGCGAGGACACTCAGCGTTATATCGACGAGGAAATCGCGAAAATCATCAATGAGCGTTACGATTATGTCTTGTCTCTTCTTTCTTCAAAAAAAGATTTGCTCGACTATATTGCAAAACGCTTGCTTGAAATTGAAACGATGACTGGAAAAGAATTCTATGAAATCATCAAGAATTCTGAGCACTGTCAGCAGATTGCTGAGCAGCTTGCAGACGGGGAAAAAGCGGAAATTTCCGTTTCAGAAAATTCAGATGCAAAATCCGAGTCAGATTCTGAAAAATCAGAAAATAAAGACGAAAGTGAAAAAGACGAAGCCGAGCTAGGAGAGTCAAAATGAGAAAAATCACGCTTGGTTTTTTAGCGTTCATTTTTGGCGCAGGGGGGTTGTTCTCGCAGGGAATTTTGACCGCTCCTGTTTATTTTAAAAGCGTTTCTGAGTATTACGGCACGATAAACGACTACGAAGCCGACTTGAATATAAAGGCGAAGACACAGACAATGAGCGGACACGTTTCGTTCAAGCGGCCGAATCTTTTGCGGATTGATTTTACAAATCCTGATGAGCAGGTAATCTGCTTCAACGGCGACTTGCTTACAATTTATCTTCCGGGACATTCTGCAATCTTGAATCAGACTGTTGACTCAAATTCCTCTGCCGGAGCTGCAAACCTTTCAACACCGCAGGGGCTTTCTCTGATGAGCCGCTATTATACTGTGAGCTATGAAGTCGGCCAGGTGTCTGTTCCTCTTGATGAGGACGGCAGCGAAATGGTTATAAAACTGGTTCTTTACAGGAGAAACGCGTCTGAGGCGTTCAGCCAGATAAAACTTGCAATCTCGCCTGACACAAAACTTATCAGAAGAATCACCGCGACAACGCCGCAAAACGATGTCTTTACATTTGACTTTAAAAATTATGTGATAAACCATGGAATTTCAGACCAACGGTTTATCTATGATGCGCCGTCATCGGCAAACAATTATAACAATTTTCTCTATTCGGAGTGATTTAAGCTAAAATGGAAAGCTACGGTGCAATTCTAAAAAAAGCCAGAGAAGAAAAAAATCTTGATTACGAGGCTGTTTACAGGGAAACCTCAATCTCGAAGGAATTTTTGAAAGGTCTTGAAGATGAAGATTCCTTGATTTTTCCTGGCGAGCCATATCTCATTGGATTTCTGAAAAATTATGCTGATTTTCTTGGGCTTGATTCTGCGCATTTGATTACGCTTTATCATGCGAAAAAGCTTCAGGAGTCGCCGCCGCCAGCTGCGCTTACAAAACGCGAGAAGCCGGCGTTTTTAGTTCCGCTTTTGATTGGAATTGGAGTTGTTGTTTTTGCGGGACTTGTTACGCTCGCGGTTGTTCTCGTTGGAAAATCAAAAGCGAAGCAGGCTGAAAATGTTGAGGTCATTCAGGGGAACACTTTCAAAAAATACGAGCTTACCGGCAAAATTTTTGAGGGAAGAGTTTTCAAGGGCGACCAGCTGATTCTTGGAAGCGATAAAGGAAATGTCATTTTGACTGTCGCGGAAACCCAGGGAATTTTTGCGCTTGAAACTCCTGCTGGAGTTCAGTACGTGGAGCTTTCCGAGGAAGTCGAGATGGATGTTGACGGCGACTCACGTCCTGAGATTATTGTCTACGTTTCTGATGTTAGCCAGAAAAACGTTGAGCGAGGCGCGGAAGTCAGAATCATGCTTAAAGATATGTCTTCTGCCGCAGTTGCCGCTCCGGACGCATCCCAAATTCCAAGCGCGGAAGATTTGCCGAAAGACAAGACGATGACGGAAATTTTCTCTGATACAAGGGCTTATCCGTTCACTTTGAACGCTGTTTTCCGGGCTGGCTGCCTTATGCGCTATCGTCCTGACCGAAAAGAAACCGTCGAGGATTACTTCGCGAACGGCGATGTCGTGAATATTACCGCAAGCAACGGAATAAAAGTCTGGCTGTCCAACGGAAACTCTGTGAAATTTCAGGTTGTCGCTAACGGAAAATCATATGACCTTGGCGTCTTGAAAGCCGGAGCAGTTGCGGCGCAGGACATAAAATGGATAAAAGACACTGACGGCAGATATAAAGTCGTTGTTGTCGATATGGACTGAGATTTCGGAAGAATCTCCATTATTTTTCATTATTTTACGGAAAGACCGCTGAAAATTGCGGCTGCATTTTAATTTATGAAACAGAAATTTTTTATTGACCAGCACGGCTGCGCTAAGAATCAGGTTGACGGCGAGCTTTTAATTTCAATCCTCAAAAAAAAGGACTGGGAGCAGACTTTTGAGCCTTCAGAGGCCGACTTGATAATTGTAAATTCCTGCGGATTCATTGAGTCCGCAAAAAAAGAAAGCATTGACGCTGTGATGTCTGCGCGGCAGAGCTATCCAAAGGCGAAAATCCTGCTTGCCGGCTGTCTTGCCCAGCGTTATGCGAAAGACTTGAAAGACGAGCTTACTGAGGCCGACGGATTTTTTGGAAACGGAGACCTTGACCAGCTTTACAAAGTTGTCGAGCCGCTTATGAAAGGCGAGCGGCCGGTACTTGTTCCCGAGCAGAAAGGCGTTTGCGGCGGCAACAGAAATCTTCTTTTGAACTTTGCGGGCTCGGCTTACGTGAAAATCACTGAGGGCTGCAATAACCGCTGCGCATTCTGCGCGATTCCGATTATCCGCGGCGAGCTTAGAAGCCGTCCTGCAGGCGAAATCATCGATGAAATTAAAAACCTCATTGACGAGGGCGTTTACGAGTTCAACTTAATCGGTCAGGATTTGGCGGCTTACGGAACGGGGCGCGGCGACAACGTTTTTGGAACTGGCAGAACTTATCTTCCGAAAGGAACTCCCGGCGACTTGTCTGTTGAGGAAAGCGACAAAAACGAGCTTTCCGGCGGCCGTGAGAACCAGAAAGAATCCGGGCTTTGCACGCTTTTGCGGAAAATTTCAGCTCTTGAAGGCACTTTCCGCGTGCGTCTGCTTTACATTCATCCAGACCATTTCAACGAGGACATTTTGCCGGTGATGAAAGCCGATGAGCGTTTTGTTCCTTATTTTGACATTCCGTTCCAAAGCGGCGACGACACTGTAATCCGTGGAATGTACCGCGTTGGAAGTTTTGAAAAATACAAGAATCTCATAAAGATGATTCGAAATTATTTCCCTGACGCGGCAATCAGAACGACTTTCATGACAGGTTTTCCGGGCGAGACTGCGGAGCAGTTTGAGAACACAAAGAGATTTCTGCGCGAGATTGACACTGACTGGAGCGGCTGCTTCTCATATTCACGCGAGGACGACACTCCGGCTTACGGTTTCAAGAAGCAGATTGGAAGAAAAACTGCGGAAAAACGCGCCTCGGAGCTTGTTGAAGAGCAGGCTGAAATCTCAAGAAACCGGCTGAAACTGCGCTGCGGAAAGGAATATGATGTTCTGATTGAGGAAGTTCTTTCTGAAAGCACTGAAAATCCTGACGAGGGACTTGCAATCGGACGCGCCTGGTTTGAGGCTCCGGAAGTTGACGGCTCAGTTGTTGTCCGTTACGACCGCTCTTCAAAAGAGGAAAGCGAGGCTGTGAAATCGGGCAGGCTTGTCCGCATGAAAATTGTTTCGAGCGGAGATGTTGACTTGAACGGCGATTTTGTCTCAGACAGTCCGCTCAACGCTTCAATAAAAAAGAACAAGCTGGAATTTGCGCAGGAAATCGTGTAAAAAACGATTCCTGCTCGTGGAATTGTTCCGCTTGCTGACCGCAAGCGATTTCTGCTCGTGGAATTGTTCCGTTCTGTGAAAGCAGGCAATTTCTGCTCGTGGAATTATTCCGTTCGACGAAAGCAGTCAATTTCTGCTCGTGGAATCATTCCGTTTTGCGAAATCAAGTGATTTCTTGTTGCGGAATCATTCCGTTCTGTGAAAGCAGTCAATTTCTGCTTGCGGAATTATTCCGTTCGACGAAAGCGAGCAATTTTGACTTGCGGAATTTATTTTGGCCGGTTTGGCGATTTATTTTTTTTGCAATGAACGAAAATCTTTCTTATCTTGACGTTTTGAATGAGGAGCAGCGGGCGGCGGTTGAGCATGAAGGCTCTCCGCTTTTGATTTTGGCGGGGGCGGGTTCTGGAAAAACCCGCGTAATCACGACGAAAATCGCGTATCTTATTTCTGAGAAAAATATCGACCCACACCAGATTTTGGCTGTAACTTTCACGAAAAAGGCCGCGAACGAGATGCGCGAGCGCGCGGTGAATCTTGACAGGCGCGCCCAATATTCACAAATCAGGACATTTCACTCTTTCGGCGCGTGGTTTTTGCGTCTTAATGCGCAGAGCGCAGGCGTTGACCCGAACTTTACGGTTTACGACGATGATGACATCTCGACTTTGGTTCAGAAATCTTGCCCGAAGCTCACAAAGCAGCAGGCGAATCACTTTGCGCACGAAATTTCCCTTGCAAAAGATTATTGCTACACGCCGGATTCCCCGAATTTGGCGAATATCGATTCTGACCGTGAATTTGCCGAAGTTTACGCGGCTTACGAGAAGCGGCTTCGCGAGACTGGAAACGTCGATTTCGGCGACCTGATTATGCTTCCTTATCTCGTTCTTCACAGCAACGAATTTGTGCGTGAACGGCTTAACGCAAGATTCAAGGTGATTATGGTTGACGAGTATCAGGACTCGAACGTTGCCCAGTTTTTGCTCTTGCAGGAATTGTCCGGCGTGAAATACGGACTTTGCGCGTGCAAGGAAAATCCAGCCGGAACTTACGTCTGCGTTGTTGGCGACGATGACCAGTCAATCTACAAATTCCGCGGCGCAGAAATTCAGAACATTCTGACTTTCAAGGATAAATTTCCTGAGACGAAAATCATCAGGCTTGAAAAAAATTACCGCTCGACAGAAGAGATTTTGGGCGTTGCGGACGATGTTGTGAAAAACAACAACGGACGGCTTGGAAAAACGCTTTTTGCGGAGCGCGGAAAAGGGAAAAAGCCGGTTCTCGCGTTTTTGCCGAATCAGGATGAGGAGGCGGCTTTTTGCGCGGATTTGATTTCGCTTGCGCATAAAAACGGAAGCCCTTACAGCGACTGGGCGATTTTATACAGGACTAATGCGCAGTCGCTTGCTTTCGAGTCAACTTTTTTGCATAGGAAAGTTCCTTATCAGGTTGTCGGCTCGCTGAAATTTTACGAGCGCGAGGAAGTCAAGGATTTGCTCGCATTTCTTGCCCTGATTGCAAACTCAAAGGACGAGATTGCTTTCAGGCGCGTTATAAACAAGCCTGCGCGCGGAATCGGCTCGACAAGCCAGGAAAAAATCGTTTCTTACGCCCGCGAAAATCAGGTTAATCTTCTTGAGGCGTGCAAGGCTCTTGCTCCGTCGCTTTCAAAAAAAGCACGCGAGGGCGTTCAGAATTTCGCGGATTTAATCGGCGAGCTTGAAGAAAAAATCGGAAAAATTGACTTTGTGGAAGTGGCGCTTGAAAATTCGGAAAATCCTGATGAAACGATAAAAATTTCAGATTCTGATTCTGCCGGTTCCGAATCTGAAGAACACAAAAATCCTGAATCTGAAGAATCCGAATCTGGCGATTCCAAATTTAAAAAATCTGAATCTAACGATTTCAGCTCTAACGATACTGAACCAAAATCAGAAAAATCTCTTCCGGGAGAAGTCAAGGCGAAACTTTCAGAGCTTGTCGAGATGATTTCTGAAAAATCTGGATTGAAAAGCTACCACGAAAGCCAGGACGAGATTTCTGGAACGCAAAAAGTCGCAAACTTGCAGGAGCTTGCGAACAACGCTGTTAATTACGAATGTTCGATGAAAGGCTTGATTGAATTTTTGGACAATATCGAGCTTGACCGTTCAATCGAGGAGTCAGGCGACGATGACGAGGAGAATCAGGACCGCGTCACGCTGATTACGCTTCACAACACGAAAGGACTTGAATTCAACCGCGTGATTATGACTGGAATGGAGCTTGGAATTTTTCCGCGTCAGGACAAGTCAGGCGATGAGCTTGAAGAGGAACGGCGGCTTTGCTACGTCGGAATGACGCGGGCTAGAAACGAGCTTTATCTTACGAGCTGCGCAATGCGGCGAATGTACGGACGCACGGAATATATGGCTGCGAGTCCGTTTTTGCTCGAGGTGAATCCTGAAAGGCTGAAAGCGATTGGAAACATTCCCTCGAGCTACAGAAACAGCGCGTTTCACGGCGGAGACTACGGCGCAAGAGGACTGAGCCATCCTGATGTTGAAAACGACCCAATCAAGAAAAAATATTCTAAAGGGACGCAGATTTATCATGATGATTACGGCTACGGTGTGATTTCGTATGCGGAAGAGAATGCCGACGGCGAATATTGCATCACCGTGAGCTTTGAAAATTCCGGCAAGAAAAAATTCCTGCCGAAATATCAGTCAAAATCTCTTGAAGTCATAAAAAACTAGAAGAGATTCATAAGATTTTGAAGTTTGAGCTAATTTTTTTCGCTAAGCGTTCTGCGCGTTTTCAGTTTCGCCAGCTTTTTTCATTACGTTTTTCTTGATGAGAACCAAAGTGACGAAAAGTGCCGCAATTCCGAACACAAGCGAGATTCCCGCATTAAGCGCAATCGGAAGTCTTGATGTAAGCCCCGCGACAATGAATGTCAGAAATGAGATTGCAGCGACTGTCATTGCGTAAGGAAGCTGTGTTGAAACGTGGTTCACGTGGTCGCACTGCGCGCCTGCGCTCGCCATGATTGTCGTGTCTGAAATCGGGGAGATGTGGTCTCCGCAGACCGCTCCTGCCATGCACGCTGAAATCGAGATGATTCTGAGAGAGCCTTCCGGAAAAGCCGCGATGCAGATTGGAATCAAGATTCCGAAAGTTCCCCATGAGGTTCCTGTTGCAAACGCAAGTCCGCAGGCAATCGCGAAAATAATCGCAGGAAGGAAAATCTGCAAACTGCCAGCGCTTCCAGAAACAATTCCAGCAACGAAATCTTTCGCGCCAAGGCTGTCGGTCATCGATTTTAGAGTCCAGGCAAGAGACAAAATCAGAATCGCCGGAACCATCGCCTTGAAGCCGTCTGTAAGGCAAAGAAGCGCCGCCTTGAACGAGATTACGCGCCGCGCGAGATACCAGGCAAGCGAGATTATGATTGCTGCAAGCGAGCCGATTACAAGGCCGACTGAGGCGTCGGAAGAAGCGAACGCGTCAACAAAGTCAAAATGCGTGTCTCCATCGCTGAAAAATCCGCCTGAGTAAATCATTCCGACAACGCAGAAAACAATAAGAACCGCAATCGGAACAACAAGGTCAAGAACTGTTCCTTTTCGTCTTCCTTTTGAATCTGAATCATCTGATGTTTTTTCAGCAATTTCATCGGATTCGTCATCTTTGCTGCTCATAATTTCTTTCGCTTTCTCGTATTTTGACATTTCGCCGTACTCAAAGCGCATAAATGTGAGCGCGAAAAGCATAATCAGCGTGAAAAGCGCGTAGAAATTGAAAGGAATTGCCTTGCAGAAAAGCGCGATTCCGTTTTCGCCGGTCGTGACAAAGCCAGAGACCGCCGCCGCCCATGAGGAAATCGGCGCGATAATGCAGACCGGAGCTGCCGTGGAGTCGATTATGTAAGCGAGTTTTTCCTTTGAAACGCCGTATTTGTCTGTTACAGGCTTCATAACCGAGCCGACTGTAAGGCAGTTGAAATAGTCATCAATAAAAATAAGAATTCCGAGGCAGACTGTCGCAATCTGCGCGCCGACTTTTGACTTTATATGCTTTTTTGCCCAGTTTCCGAAAGCCGCCGAGCCGCCGGCCTTGTTCATCAAAGCGACCATTGTGCCGAGAAGGACAAGAAAAGCGATGATTCCGACATTGTAAGAGTCGGAGACGCACGAGATTAAGCCGTAAGAGACCGCATCATCGCCTTCGTCGACTGTGTTGTTCAGAAGCTGCGCGAGAAATCCTGAAAATCCCGAGCCGACGCTTACTGAATAAAAAACTGCTCCAATCACGATTCCGATGAAAAGCGACGAGTAGACTTCCTTTGTGATTAAAGCGAGCGCAATCGCCACAATCGGCGGCACAAGCGACCAAAATGTTCCAATCATATTCATTTATTTTCCTGCCTTTGAAAAATCTGTTTCCAGCGGATTTTTAACGCCGTCTTTCTCAAGCTTTTTTAGAACTTCAATCGCGTAATCGAGTTCGTCCAAAGAATTAGCAGAAACGTAAGTTTTCATCTGCTCCAAAGCCTTGATAGCCTTTTCGTTGGTCATAAAATCTCCTTTGTTTTGCAACGCAAACTTTTTGATAGATTCAATATTAGCAATATTGCCGCTGACGATGAAGCATGATTTTTGAAAAATGCCGAGAATTTGCCGTTTTGCAGATGTTTGCGCGTGGAACTTTAGTTTGTTTGTGGAAAGATTTTGGATAAAAACACTGGAAAAAATAAGCGAACTTTTTGGAAGAAAAAGGATTTGAAAAGGGAAAAGAAACCTTTTTTGAAAAGGTGGCGTTTCCCTTTTTCTGAAATTTGACTTTTTGGAATGTTTTTCGCGCAGAAAATTATTTTTTGACTTCGTTTTGAAGCTCTTTTCCGTTCAAGAAATCATCAAAATTTGTGAGCGTAACTTCCGCGATGTTCGCAAGCGCAGTGGATGTGAGAAATGCCTGGTGTCCTGTAACAATCACGTTCGGGAATGTCAGAAGCCGCGCGAGAACATCGTCCGTGATAACTTCCGCCGAGCAGTCCTGAAAGAAGAACTGGCTTTCCTCCTCGTAAACGTCAAGCGCCGCGCCGCCAATATATTTGTGCTTGAGCGCGTGGACAAGAGCCTTTGTGTCAATAAGCGCGCCTCGCCCTGTGTTTATGATTACTGCGTCGTGCTTCATCATTTTTGTGGTGTCGTGGTTCACAATGTGGCGTGTCTGGTCTGTGAGCGGGCAGTGGAAAGTCAAAACGTCGCTTTCCTTGAAAATCGTCTCAACGTCAACGTATTTGAAGCCGTTTTCGTCAGCCCACTCCTGGTTTGGAAAAGGGTCGTAGCAGATTATTTTCATTCCGAAGCCTTTCAAGATTCCAGCCATTACCCGGCCGATTTTTCCCGTTCCGAAAATTCCTGCGGTCAAGCCGAAAAGGTCTCTTCCTTTTAATCCTTCAAGATTGAAATTCGCGGTTTTTGTTCTGATATATGCCTGCGGAATGTGCCTTGTGAGCGCGAGCAAAAGCGCGACTGCGTGCTCGGCGACAGCGTGAGGAGAATATGCCGGAACGCGCGCGACTTTGATTCCGTTTTTTGCGGCGGCGGACAAGTCTACATTGTTGAAACCTGCGCAGCGGAGCAGAACGATTTTTACTCCGCAGGATTTAAGCGTTTCAAAAACTTCCGCATTCACAACGTCGTTTACAAAAACGCAGACAGCATCGAATCCTTTTGCGGTGAAAGCCGTTTTTTCGTTGAGCCGGAAATCAAAATACTCAATTTCAAAATTGCGCTTCTCGTTTTCCTTTGAAAAAGCTTCCTTGTCATAAGAGCGCGTGTCGTAAAAAGCGATTCTTGCCATAATTTCCTCCATTCAATTGATTCAATCTAAAAGATATAAAAATTATTTTTGCGCGGCTATTGTTTTCTAGGATTTTGTTTTTTTGATTTTAACTTTTTTTATGCTGGCGATTTTTTCAGTTTTTGCAGACGATTTCTTCTAAAATCATAAGCGATTAGAAAAATTGTCTTGAATCGTCTTTTGATTTCTGATAACATCTTTTGCTAGATTAATCTAAAATCCTATCGATGAGGTAAATTATGAGACTTGCAAACCGTTTTAGACCGCAGAAGGTTGTAAACAAGCTTACAAAAAGAAACGTAAGAAAACAGCACAAGAGAGTAGCTGCCAACCACGCTCTTCTTGTTGCTTTGGCTGCAGCAGACAAAAGCTCAAAGTAAGCTGAATTTGCAAAACCCGTTCTGCTGAGAGCGGGTTTTTTTATGCGCGGAAATGTTTCATTTTACAGTGTGTTTTAAGATTTAGCAGAATCCGCATAATCTTCATTCTTTTTCGTTTAGATTCAAACAATTTCTTATAAATTTCTTGACAAATTTTCCTAATATTATTATCAATTAGAACAATATTTATCAGAAAAAACTGGAGGATAAATAAATGAAAGTTTTAAAAGTTGCGGCTGCATCATTTGCGGCGGCTATGCTTTTTGCCGGCTGCAATGAAAAATCGGACACAATCAAGCTCGGCTCAATCGGACCTCTTTCAGGCGGAGTCGCTGTTTATGGAACAGAGGCAAGAAACGCTATTCAGCTTGCAGTTGAGGAAATCAACGCGAACGGCGGCGTTATCGATGGAAAAAAATTCGAGCTTATCGCTGAGGACGACGAGGGAAATCCTGAGAAATCAGTTTCTGCTTACAAAAAGCTCGTCACAAAAGATGGAGTTAAGCTTATCGTCGGTTCTTTGACATCTGGCTGCACAATCGCAATCACACCGCTTGCTCAGGCGCAGAAAGTTGTTCAGATTGCTCCTGCGGCTACAAACCCTGCAATTACAGACGCTGGAGACTTCATTTTCCGCGCTTGCTACACAGACCCTTTCCAGGGAACAGTCGGAGCGAAATTCGCAGCTGAGAACTTGGGAACAAAACGCGCAGCGATTCTTTATGACATCGGAAACGACTATTCTGTAGGCCTCACAGAAAATTTCGAGAAGAAATTCACTGAGGAAGGCGGAGAAATTGTCGCGAAGGAATCTTACCAGAGCGGAGACAAAGACTTTAACGCTCAGCTCACAAAAATCAAGAACGCAAATCCTGACGTTGTCTATCTTCCTGACTATTACGGGACAGTCGCTTTGATTGCAAAGCAGCTTCGCGCTCAGGGAATCACTTGCGCTGCTGTCGGTCCTGACGGATGGGACGGAATTGCGAACGGGGCGGGAGCAGAGCTTTTGAACGGATATTACTCAAATCATTACGCTCTTGACGCGAACGACGAGAAAGGACAGAAATTCTACGCTGCTTACAAAGCAAAATTCGGAACTGCTCCGACTTCATTCGCGGCTCTTTCTTACGACTCTGTTTATATGCTCAAGGACGCGATTGTAAAAGCTGGCTCTGCTGATCCTGAAAAAGTTCGCGACGCTCTTGCAGCGACAGACGGAGACTACATCACAGGACACATAACTTTTGATGAGCATCACAATCCTGTAAAGACAGCCGTTATCCTTGAATTTGTTCAGGGCGACGACGGAAAGATCTCTTCTGTTTACAAGGCAAGCGTCCAGCCGTAAAAATGCTGAAAAGAATTGCTTAGAATCTGTTTAATGATATGTTCTGAAAAATAGATTTTCTAAAAAAGCGAGAATCCTGCGGATATGCAAAAAACATACCGCAGGATTTTTTTTGTTTTCAGAGCGTTGAAAGATTGCAGATGTTGTAAAAAACGCGTAATTTTCGAAGCTGTTTTAGCATCCGCCGTAAATGGATGCTGAAAAACGATTCAGAATGACACGCGTCATTTTTCTGAATTTAACCGAGCGGAAACTGTTTGATTTTCGGAATTTGCTTCATTTTATTTTTCATTGGAATCTCAAATCATAGAAAATAACTTTTTGTATACAAAATATGCTGAAAGTTTAAGATGATGATAAAATCTTTCTCAAAAATATTGATAAATATTGCCCGGAACAATATTCTTTGCAAATAAAGTTCATCAAAGTTGATTATTTAAAGCCGCAGGATTTTGTTCAAAATGATTTCAGGCGCGTGGCTGCTTCCTGAAACTAAAAAATCTTGAATTGCTCATTTTTCCGCTTTTATCCGGCGGACATTTTCACAAAATTTTTAGGAGTTTTTATGAAGAAAAACACAAAAATCACAGGAAACGTGCTTGCTTTGCTCGGAGCGGCGCTTCTCGCTTTTGTTTCATCGGGCTTTTTGTCTTGCTCGTCAGACGGCGGCTCCGGATCTGGGGGGGGACGATTTAACTGCTGATGCGGACGGAGAAATTTCCGCAAGCGACACGCCGCTTGGTTTTGCTGTAGCTGGAACTTTTACTTCAACACCAACGACAGCGACGGCTGGAAGCTATTCTAATCCTGTAACAACTCGCACTGCATTGATTTCTGCGATTTCTAAGGGCGGTTTGATTTATGTAAAAGGCCTGATTGACATGACTGACACTGGAAGTGGAACTATGATCCCAACTGTCTCTGGCGGTAGCTACGTCTATCCTGCGACCCTGGACAGTTTTGTGTCATCAAACACTTCTTATGCAAGCTATTCTGCGTGGAAATCTGCGTATATTTCAAAGTGCGAGACAAATACTGATGATGAAAGCTATTCATTGTGTTCAATTTCAGCTTTGTATAAAGCGTATAAGTCTATGATTCAGCTGAATGTAAAATCTGATACAACTCTTATAGGCATAGACTCTTCTTCTGGTATAATAGGCGGAACTATAAGCATAAGCAGTGTGAGTAATGTTGCAATCCGAAACCTTGTTCTAAAAGATGCCTATGACCCGTTTCCTCATCATGAAAGTGGTGATGGCTGGAATTCTCAATATGATGGAATTACGGTACAGGGTACTTGTTCTGGTATTTGGATTGACCACTGTACGTTCACAGATTCTTTGAATGGCTCTGACTCGACACTTGACTATGTTACAAATGCTAGCGGAACGGAAGAGCATTGGAATCCGTATGACGGTCAGTGCGATATAAAGGGAACTATTAGTTCAATGACAGTTTCCTATTGCAAGTTTATGAATCATGACAAGACAATGCTTTTGTGTTCTGGCACTAGCGATACAGGCACTAAGAATGTTACTCTTGCATACAATTATTTTTATGGATGTAAGCAGCGTTTGCCTATGGTTGGAATTGCCAATCTTCATGTTTTCAATAATTATTTTGCAGCTGGGGATGGAACTTATTCATCAAACAGTTATGCAATTGGCTTAAGATATAGTGCTCAGGTTGTGTCAGAAAGCAATCTGTTTTCAAGTTGGATACAATACGCTTACAAAAATCAAGGAATAAAGTCAATTTCTGGAACAACTGCATTGTTGTATTCAAGTGGCGATTCAGACAGTTCGTCAAAAGGAAATGGAATTGACAGTTCTTATCAGACTTCTACAAGAAGCGATTTGTTTACAGTTGATTACTCTTATTCTCTGAAGAATGCTTCCGAGCTTGAAACTTATATTCCTGCTAACGCCGGTGCTGGTGTCTGGAGTGTAAGCAAATAAGATTCTTTTAGATAAAGAAGACTGCATAAAATCAAAATTCTCCTTGCGGCTGTTTTGAAGATTCGTTTTTTGAATTTTGCTTCAGACTGCAAAGGAGATTTTTTTGTCTTCGTTCTAATTTCTGTTGCCGGCAAACAAACATGACACCATGCAAACAATAGGCTTGTTGCTGTGCTGACAGTCCCCTTGTTACTGTGTTGACAATATGCTTGTTAGTACACAGTCAATAGGCTTGCCAGCGTACTAACAGCCAGCCAGTTATTGCAGTAACAATGTGTTTGCTATTGCTCTAACAGTCAGCCGATTACTACAGTAACTAAGTGCGCGTTATTTCGCTGGCGGAATCCGCGTCGTTATACTGGCGGTAATTGCGTCATTGTGTTGACGTTTGCTCCGTCGTTATAATGACGTAAACCGCATTCGGATTTGCGTCGAGTGTAATTTTGCGCATTTCTGCCTGATTAAGAAAAAATCGGTTTTTCCATAAAATCCTATTGACTGTTTTTTTAATCTTTTGCTATAATTATATTCACGTTTTGCGGGGTTAGCTCAGTTGGTTAGAGCATCACGTTGACATCGTGGGGGTCAGTAGTTCGAATCTACTATTCCGCATAAGAATTAAGTCGCTTTCGGGCGGCTTTTTTTGTCTTTACTTCTGAAATCTTCCCTAAATTCCTCTTTAATTGAATTCTGCATTTAAATTCATTATACTTTACGAAAATTTTCGATTTTATAGAAAGGACGCTTGTGCAATGAAAGCTATCGAACTTGAGAAAGTCTATAATCCTAAAGATTTTGAAGACAGAATTTATAATGACTGGGTTGAGAAAGGCTATTTTAAGCCTGCCAGCGACAAAGATTCGCCTGTTCATTCTCAGAAAAAATCAAACATAAAATATACAGTGGTAATTCCGCCGCCGAACGTTACCGGCGTTCTTCACATGGGACACGGCTTGAACAACACTTTGCAGGACGTTGTTGTTCGCTATCACAGAATGAAAGGAGATGACACTCTCTGGATTCCTGGAACTGACCATGCCGGAATCGCGACGCAGAACGTTGTTGAAAAGCAGCTTAAAAAAGAGAGTAAGACGCGGAACGACTTGGGGCGCGAGGCTTTCACTGAGCGGACCTGGGAAGTTACACACAAGCACCACGACATTATCGTAAAGCAGCAGAAAAAGCTCGGAAACTCTGTTGACTGGAGCCGCGAGCGTTTTACTTATGACGAAGGGCTTTCAAAGGCTGTCCGCGATGTTTTCGTTACATTGTATGAGCGCGGCTTGATGTATAAAGGACAGTATCTTGTGAACTGGTGTCCTCGCTGCGGAACTGCTCTTGCCGACGATGAAGTTGAGCATGAAGACACTGCCGGCGCAATGTATCATATTTATTACAATTACGCTGACGGCTCAGGAAGAATCGAGGTGGCGACAACTCGCCCTGAAACTTTCTTTGGCGATACAGCGGTTGCGGTAAATCCAAGCGACGAGCGTTATAAGAATCTAGTCGGAAAAAAAGTTCTTCTCCCTTTAATCAACAAGGAAATCCCGATTATCGCCGACGCTTATGTTGACAAGGAATTCGGGACTGGAATGGTGAAAATCACTCCTGCGCACGACCCTAACGACTGGGAAGTCGGAAAACGCCACAATCTTGAAATCATAAATCTTTTGAATCCGGACGGAACTCTCAACAATAATGTTCCTGAAAAATACCGCGGTCTGAAGCCTGATGCCGCAAGAAAACTTGTTATTGAAGATTTGACTGTAAGCGGAAATTTCAAGGGCGAGGAAAAGATGACTCATTCTGTTGGACACTGTTACCGCTGCCACACCGTTGTTGAGCCTTATCTTTCTTATCAGTGGTTTGTAAAGATGAAGCCGCTTGCTGAAAAAGCTTTGAAAGCGTGGAAAGACGGCGAAGTTGTTTTCTTTCCGAAAAAATGGGAAAACACTTATACTCACTGGCTCGAAAATATCCGCGACTGGTGCGTGAGCCGCCAAATCTGGTGGGGACACAGAATCCCTGTCTGGTACTGCGACTGCGGCGAGACAATCGTAAGCCGTGAAGACCCGAAAAAATGCCCGAAATGCGGCGCGGATTCTTCTCATCTGAAGCAAGATCCTGATGTTCTCGACACTTGGTTCTCTTCTTGGCTTTGGCCGTTCTCAACTTTGGGCTGGCCTGAAAATACCGAAGATTTTAAGAAATTCTATCCGACAACTGCTCTTGTTACCGCTTACGATATTATTTTCTTCTGGGTCAGCCGAATGATTATGGCCGGCCTTGAATTCACTGGAAAAGCTCCGTTCCATGACATCTATATTCATGGTCTTGTGCGCGACAAGCAGGGAAGAAAAATGTCGAAGTCGCTTGGAAACGGAATCGACCCGCTTGAAATCATCGACCAGTACGGCGCGGACGCTCTCAAATTCACTTTGACTTATCTTGCGGCCCAGGGACAGGATATTTTGATTGACAACGACTCGTTCAAATTCGGCTCGAAATTCTGCAACAAAGTCTGGAACGCAAGCCGGTACATTCTCGGAAATCTTGAGGGAAGAAATCTCGTTCCTGTAAAAGATGAGGAGCTGACTGAGCTTGACAAATGGATTTACACAGAGCTGAACGAAGCGGCGAAAAATGCGCGCGCGGCTCTTGATTCTTACCGCTACAACGATGCGGCAAGCGCGGTTTACGAATATTTCTGGAACAATTTCTGCGACTGGTATGTTGAGGCGACAAAACTTGTGTTCTGGCGCGGAACTGAAGAAGAAAAAGACAGGCAGATTTCTGTCTTGCTCAATGTCCTTGAAGAGTCGCTTAGGCTTTTGCATCCGTTCATTCCGTTTGTAACCGAAGAAATTTACTCAAAGCTTCCGCGAAAGGAAATCAACGAGAACCGCTCAAAGACAGAAAACAACAAGATTCTTCCGGCTGAAACTTATGACGGGCTTTTGGTTTCAGCTCCTTATCCAGAATTCAATTCTGCACGTGAGGACGGAAAAATCACGGCGCGCTTTAACGCCCTTAAAGACGTAATCAGAAGCGTGCGCGGACTTAGGAACGAGTGCGGTGTAAATCCTGCCGACAAAATCAATCTCGCCTTGCTTGTTGTGAAAGGAAGCGCGGCTGAAGTCTGCAAAGAAAAAGCCGATATGATTCAGCTTCTTGCAGGTCTTTCGAAAATCGAATTTGTCGATGAAAAGCCTGCGAAGTCAATCGGAACTGTCGGAACTGGATTTGAGGCGTTCATTCTTCTTGACGGCAACATCAACAAGGAACAGCTTTTGAAGCATTTCAACAAGGACTTGGAAACAGGCAAGAAAGATGCTGAAAGAATCGAGTTCAAGCTCAACGGAAAATTCGGACAGCACGCTCCGGCGGAAGTTGTTCAGGCTGAGCGCGACAAGCTCGTTGAAATCAAGAGGCGCATAGAGAAACTTGAATCTTACGTTGCTGCGCTGAATTAGTTTGACGAGTCGGCTTTTGTGCCGGATAATGGTCAGCACAAAATTGTCAGGAAGAACAGGGGGCGAGACATGGGAATAAAATATGAGATGAAAACTGAGAAGCCTGAGAAGATGGGCAACAAGGAAGCTCAGGAGCTTAAGAATATTGTCTTGGCTCCGTATATGCAGCTTGCCACGGGGCTTATCGGAAAGGCTCGGCACGCGGGCGGAAATATGTTCCGTCATCAGATGGACACGCTTGCGATTCTTATTGACTATGGCTACATCGACTCTGTTCTTTTGAAGGCGAGCGTTGTTCACGACACTGTTGAGGATATAAAGGATTTTGACAAAAGTCTGATTGCCAACGCCGATTCCGAGGGCGAGGAAGTCTTGAAGCTTGTTCTTGAGGTTACAAGGCGCGAGGACGAAAGCAAGAAGCAGTTTTTGCAGCGGATTCTTGACAGCGGCAGCCAAAAGGCAAAAATCCTGAAGTGCGCTGACAGAATCTCGAATATGATTTCGCTCGGATATGTTACTGACCCGCATTTTATCGAGCGTTACTGCGACGAGACCGAATATTTTCTTCTTCCGATGGCTCTTGAGATTGATTTCAATATGTATCACGAGCTTATAAACCTGATAATGACGCGCAGACGTTATCTTGAGGACGGAGGATATTTTGACAGCCGCCACAAAGACACGAACAGCGACGACAGCACAAAATGAAACTTATATAGAAGAAATGGCGGAAAATTATGAATCTCGTTCAAAGAGATGATTTGTTCTGCCGTTTTTTATTTTTGCCCGCAGTTTACGGCGATAATTTTTTTATAGACGGTTTTTAGAAAAATCATTATATTTATTTTGTTATTTAAATTGAAATTCAATTTATAGGAGAATAAAAATGGCAGTAAAAGTTGCTATTAACGGTTTTGGCCGTATCGGACGCTTGGCATTCCGCCAGATGTTTGCAGCAGATGGTTACGAAGTTGTAGCTATCAATGATCTTACAAGCCCAAAAATGCTTGCTCACCTTTTGAAATACGACACAGCTCAGGGCGGATACGCAGGAAGAATCGGCGAGAACAAGCACACAGTTTCTTACATTGATGATGTTCTTGCAGAAGACGGAAAAACAGTAACAAAGCCAGGCGCAATCGTTGTAGATGGAAAAACAATCACAATCTACAAAGAGGCTAATGCTGCTAATCTTCCATGGGGAAAACTTGGCGTAGACGTTGTCCTTGAATGCACAGGATTCTATGTTTCAAAGGCTAAATCACAGGCTCACATTGATGCCGGCGCAAAGAAAGTTGTAATTTCAGCTCCTGCTGGAAACGACCTTCCAACAATTGTTTACAATGTAAACCACAAGACTCTCACAAAGAATGACAACATCATTTCAGCGGCTTCTTGCACAACAAACTGCTTGGCTCCAATGGCTAAAGCATTGAATGATTTTGCTCCAATCCAGAGCGGAATCATGTCTACAATCCACGCTTACACTGGCGACCAGATGATTCTTGACGGTCCACAGCGCAAAGGCGATCTTCGCCGCTCACGCGCAGGCGCTGCAAACATCGTTCCTAACTCAACAGGTGCTGCAAAGGCTATCGGTCTTGTAATTCCTGAATTGAACGGAAAATTGATTGGTTCAGCTCAGCGTGTTCCAGTTCCAACAGGATCTACAACAATCTTGACTGCTGTTATCAAGACAAACAAAGAAGTAACAAAAGAAGCTATCAACGCTGCAATGAAAGCTGAGGCTACTGAGTCTTTCGGATACAACGAGGATCAGATTGTTTCTTCTGATGTAATCGGAATGAGATTCGGTTCTTTGTTCGATGCAACACAGACAATGGTTTCTAAGATTTCTGACGACACATATCAGGTACAGGTTGTTTCTTGGTATGACAACGAGAACTCTTACACAAGCCAGATGGTACGCACAATCAAATACTTCGCAGAGAACTGCTAAGGTTAGATAGAATCTGACACAAAGGGCATTCCTAAAATGGGATGCCTTTTTTTATGCATTGATTGTTCTTTCAAGTTGAACAGCCCGCAAACTTTTCAAGTTATGCTTCGGCACAATGCTACGCACTTGCTTGCATTGTGGGTTAGAACAATCAAATGCTTTGCAGAGAACTGTGATTTTTTTTGCGGGAAAGCACGTAAATCGATTGGCTGTTATTTTATGCCGTCATGCCTGCATAGAAAATCGCAGAAAGTGCAGATGTCGTTTGTGCGGGCATTGCATGGAAATTTTTCACCTGATTTTTCAAGCTTTTTCGCGTGTTTTAAAAGTCCGTCGCAAAAACAGGCTTGAACCATCTTGTTTTCTTTTGCATTTTCCATGATTTTTTCAAAGCTGTCGGTGATTTTTCCGATGAAAAGCGCGCTGTTCTCGTTCGCAAATCCGCAGCACGGAGCAATGTCGCCTGTCGGATGGACAAAGAGAATCTGACCCGGCCCTTCGCAGAAATCTTCCTTGAACCATTTTTTGCTTTGCCAGCCGCGTTTGTCGTCGCCTTGAAAAGTCTGCGGAAGAATAAAAATGTCCGCCGAAAAATCTTCGGAAAGAGAGTCTAGCTCGTTTTCAAGTTTTTCTGATTTTTCGTCGTCTAAAAGCGGATCCGCCACCGCCTGGATCGTCAAAATTTCTTCTCCGAAAATCTCGTTCACAGTTTTGCAGAATGTTCTGATTCTTTCGTATTTTTGCGCATGGAAATTGTCGTAGCTCACGCCGATTTTACCATCGTAGCCCGCATCGCAGATTTTTTGTAAGGTTTCGCGCAGGTCGCTTTCGGTTTTCCACCAGTCGCCGTTTGTCATAATCTGGTCGAACATAAAGTCGTTTTTTCGCGCGAATTTTATTGTTTCGGTCATAAAATCAAGAGCAAGAAAAGGCTCGCCGCCAGAAAATCCGATTTTGTCGATTTTTGATTCGGAATTGTTTTTGCAGGAAAGAATCAACTTTTTTGCGTCCCCGGTGTTTAGCTTTGTCGGAAGCCGGTTTACAAAACAGTGCGCGCAGCGGAGATTGCACAAAGTTGTGCAGGCGAAAATTATTTCTGTAGGATTGAAGCCTTTTGAACTGGAGTTTTTTTTCATAATAGAAAATTATATCATAAGAAGAAAAAGTTTTTCGTTTTTAGGATTGAGAAAATTTCGATTTCTGCAAATTTTTTTTGTGAGATAAGGAATTGTTTTGCGGGGCGTTACGGGCGCGGCTCAGGCATAGCTTTCGCCGAGACTCGCCTAGAAACTCACCTCGTGAGTTTCTTCGTCTGCGACGAACGGCTCCCTACGTAGAAAGGGTAGGGCGCAACGAAGTGCGGCCGTAGGGGAAGACTTTCCCCTTTTTGTCTAAAAAAATTAAATTATTGAATTTTCAGCCTGAAATTATTATATTTAAAGCGGTATTTCTGTTTATAAAGGAGAAATAAGATGATTAAGACAGTAAAAGACGTTGACTTGAAAGGCAAACGCATTATCATGCGCGTTGATTTTAACGTTCCTATGAAAGACGGTGTTGTTCAGGACGACACACGCATTATGGCGGCTCTTCCTACAATTAAATATATTCTTGAGCAGAATCCGCGCTCGCTTGTTCTGATGAGCCATCTCGGAGACCCGAACAAAGATGTGAAAAAAGCAAAAGAGAAGGCTGAAAAAGCCGGAAAAACTTGGACAGAAGCAGATTCTGAAAAATTCATCAACGGAAAAAACAGAATGAAGCCTGTTGTTGAATATTTTGCTTCAAAGCTCGGAAAACCTGTAACTTTCTTGCCGGACGCTCTTGGACAGAAAGCTGCAATCGACGCTCTTCCTGAAGGCGCAGTTGCAATGCTCGAAAATGTCCGCTTCCATAAAGAAGAAACTTCAAAAGACGCT
>DHKO01000003.1 GCA_002404895.1 Treponema sp. UBA4692
GTTGAGGAGCAGGTAAAGTCTCTTGGAGCTTCGTTTTTGAAAATCGACCTGGGCGAGATGGGGCAGACTTCGCAAGGCTACGCGAAAGAGCTTACGCCCGAGCAGATTGCAAAGCAGAAAGAGGCTCAGGCGAAAGTCTGCGAGAAAGCGAATATCGTAATCACGACGGCGAAAGTTTTTGGAAGAAAAGCTCCGCGCCTTATCGAAAAGAATGTTCTTGACCGGATGATGCCGGGCTCGATTGTTGTTGACATGGCGTGCTCAACCGGCGGAAACGTTGAAGGCTCAAAGCTTTTTGAGAATGTCGTCACAGAAAACGGCGTCACGATTATGTCGGGCGATATGCTCGAGCGGCAGGTTCCTTATGACGCGTCAAAAATGTTCTCTGGAAACATCACTGCGTTTCTTACACATTTTTATGACAAGGAAGCGAAGGAGCTTAAAGTGAATCTTGAGGACGAGATTATGAAAGGCTGCCTTTTGACTCAGGGCGGAAAAATTATCCACGAGAGATTCAAGAGCTAGAATTTTGCAGCGGTTTTTCAAATTTAATTTAAGCCCGCGGGATTTTAAGGGCGAAGCCCTTAGGAGAATGGGGTATGGCGAAACTTTAGTTGAGCCTAGGGGAAAGGCTTTTCCCCTGACTTTTTATATTTTTAACTGGAGAAAATTATGGATATTATGCTTATTTTTGTTTTTGTGATTGCGGCTTTTCTTGGTCTTGAGCTGATTGCAAAAGTTCCAAGCCAGCTGCACACTCCGCTGATGTCGGGAACGAACGCTATTTCAGGAATCACGGTTGTCGGTGCGGTTAGCATTACGGCGGTTGCTGTTAAAGCAGGCGGAAAGCTCGGCGCGGTTCTTGGTTTTCTTGCGATTGTCTTTGCGACAATAAATGTTATAGGCGGCTATATGGTTACTGACCGTATGCTTGGAATGTTCAAGAAGAAAGACGACACGAAAAAATAACGGAGATTTTTATGAGCGATATTTTGATTAAAATTTTGTACATGGTTTCGTGCGTGTTTTTTATCCGCGGAATCAAGCTGATGGGAAAGACTCCGACCGCGAGGAAGGGAAATCTTCTTTCTTCCATAGGAATGTTGATTGCGGTTGTTACGGTCTTGTGCGAGAACGAGGTTCTTGGCTCTTGGAATTCTGATAACTGGCTTTCAAACGGATATGTCTGGATTGCGGCGGCGATTCTTGCTGGAACTGTAATCGGCGCAATCTGGTCAAAGAAAGTCCAGATGACAGGAATGCCGGAGCTTGTCGCGCTTTTCAACGGATTCGGCGGCTTGTCTTCACTCTTGGTCGCGCTTACGCAGTATATTTGCTCTGACAAGGGCGATTCTTTTACGGCGGTTTCTCTCGGCCTTACAATCGCAATCGGAGCTGTCGCTTTTACAGGCTCGCTTGTTGCATGGGGGAAACTTAGCGGAAAAATGACTTTCAAGGGATGGAAAATTCCTGCGAAAAATGCTGTTAACGCTGTTTTGTGCGCAGTCGGGCTTGCTGGAATTGCCGCTTATTCGTTCTTTTCTAAAGAAAATATTTTCGGTTTCCAGAATATTGAATTTGCCGGAATTGTTGTCTCGACTGCAGCTTTTATAATTCTCGGATTTACGATGGTGATTCCAATCGGCGGCGGAGATATGCCGGTAATCATCTCGTTCTTGAATGCGCTTTCGGGCCTTGCGGCGGCTTTTGCCGGATTTGCAATAAATAATACGGTTCTTGTTGTTTCAGGCTGCCTTGTGGGAGCTTCCGGCTTGATTTTGACGCTGATTATGTGCAAGGCGATGAACAGGACTTTTGGAAGCCTTTTGTTCAAAAGCTTCGGCGGCTCAAAGAAAAATGGCGCGGTCGGCCCTGCAAAAGAGCCGAAAGCTATTTCTGTCGATGACGCGTATCTTATTCTTGAGGCTGCGAAAAACGTTGTTATTGTTCCGGGATACGGAATGGCGGTTGCTCAGGCGCAGCATGCGGTCAAGGAGCTTTGCGACAAGCTTGAGTCGAACGGGGCGGAAGTGAATTTTGCGATTCATCCGGTTGCGGGTCGAATGCCTGGACATATGAATGTTCTTCTTGCGGAAGCGAATGTTCCGTACGAGCAGCTAAAAACAGCCGATGAAATAAATCCTCAGATGGGAAATGTCGATGTCGCAATCGTAATCGGCGCGAACGATGTTGTGAATCCGAGTGCGGTGAACGACCCTGACAGCCCTCTTTACGGAATGCCGATTGTGAACGCTTACGAGGCGCGCACGGTTTTTGTCTTGAAGCGCGGAAAAGGAACAGGATTTTCGGGAATTGAGAATCCGCTTTTCACAAACGACAACACTGTAATGATTTACGGAGACGCAAAGCAGACTATAACGCAGCTTGTTGCGGAATTTTCTGAATAAAATTTGAATTGATTTTACTTGTGTCCGCAAAAAAATGCCCATGTTTTTGCGGGCGTTTTTTTTACAAACTAATGAAGAATGATTTTTTACCGTAGTTTCATTCTTTTTTTAGACAAAAAAGTTCCCGGCAATTCAAGCTTAAATTGCCGGGGATTTTTATTTAATCACGTTTGCTTAGAGATTGCGATTACCAAGTTTTCTCAATTTCTGGCTCGCAGATGTTTCTTTCTGTCTCCAAGTCGAAGAATTTGCATCTTGGCATATCCGGTGTGAGATTTACGGTGTCTCCAAGCTGAACAACAATCTCTGGCTTTATGATTGCAATCACGCTCTGATCCTGAACCTGCACGAAAATGTGTGTGTTTGAACCCAAAGGCTCTTTGTTAACGATTTTAAGCTGCATATTGTTTTCCGCAGCTGGAGTTTCGTTGTGGTGCAAGTCTTCAGGACGAACGCCGAATGTAACTTCCTTTCCGACATAAGCCTTGAGGTGCTTTGCCTGGTCTTCTGTTGGAACAAGTGTGAATGAGCCTTCATTTGCGACAATCTTTCCGTCTTTCTCTTCAATCTTGACTTTGAAGAAGTTCATTGGAGGAGTTCCGATGAATCCTGCCACAAATTTGTTGATTGGATGGTTGTAGAGATAAAGCGGAGCGCCAATCTGCTGGATTCGCTTCTCAGACATTACAACGATTTTTGTTCCGAGTGTCATAGCCTCAATCTGGTCATGGGTTACGTAAATCATTGTCGCCTGAAGTCTGTGATGGATTCCTGCAAGTTCGCCGCGCATTGTTACACGGAGCTTAGCGTCAAGGTTTGAGAGAGGCTCGTCAAGCAAGAATACTTTTGGAGAGCGGACAATCGCACGGCCGATAGCTACGCGCTGTCTCTGTCCGCCGGAAAGCGCTTTCGGTTTTCTGTCAAGGAAGTTGTCAAGGTCAAGGATTCTTGAAGCCTCGTGAACACGGCGGTCGATTTCTTTTTTGTCCATCTTGCGGATTTTAAGACCGTAAGCCATGTTGTCATAAACTGTCATATGAGGATAAAGAGCGTAGTCCTGGAAAACCATTGCGATGTTTCTGTCTTTTGGCGGAACATCGTTCATAAGTTCTCCGTCAATGTAAAGCTCTCCGCCAGTGATGTCTTCAAGACCTGCAATCATGCGGAGTGTTGTTGATTTTCCGCATCCAGAAGGACCTACGAATACGCAGAATTCCTTGTCTTCAATAGTTACATTTGATTTATCTACTGCAAGCACGCCGCCGTCGTAGATTTTTGTAATGCCTTTTAACTCAACTTTCGCCATTTGGTTCCTCGTTTAATTGTACAAATTAATGATTTAATTTTATTGAATAATCCGAAATAAAACAACTTGCAACATTGATTTATATAAGGAAAAAAGCAAGAAAATTACAAAAACAAAGATATTTTGATGAAAATAAAAAAGGGAAAACGTCATCTTTTCGCAAAGACTTCTTTTTCCCTTTCTAAAATTCACAGAAAAAAATTTTATAGCGTCGCGAGAATTTGCGAAGCAAATTCTCGTTTAGAATACCGCGACAACTTCTCCGTTCGGATAGCGGTTGTTGATATAGTCCTTTACTTTCTGGCTCTGGAGAGCTTTTACAAGAGCCTTGATTTCAGGCTTGTTTTCGTTTCCTGACTTTACCGCGACAACGTTCACGTAAGGAGATGAAGATCCTTCAATGAAAAGTCCGTCTTTCTTTGCTGAAAGTCCAGCTGGAAGAGCGTAGTTTCCATTGATTACAGCTCCGTCAACATCGTCGAGAGTTCTTGGAAGAGATGCTCCGTCTATCTCGCGGAATTTGATTTTGAGAGGATTTTTAACAACATCAATTGGTGTCGCCTCGATTCCAGCTCCGCTGCGGAGTGTGATAAGCCCAGCTTCCTGCAAGAGAAGAAGCGCGCGTGCCTCGTTTGTCGGGTCGTTAGGAATTGCGATTGTCGCCTTTTTCTTGAAATCTTTTACTGACTTGTATTTGTGCGAGTAAAGCGCGAACGGCTCAACATGGATTCCGCCTGCGCTCACAAGATGAAATCCCTTGTTCTTGTTTGTTGCTTCCATGTAAGGAATGTGCTGGTCAAAGTTCGCGTCGATGTCGCCTGATTCAAGAGCTTCGTTCAGAATTGAATAGTCTGTCATCTCGATAACCTGCAAGTCGATTCCTTCAGCTTTCAAGTCGTCCTTGATGAGATTCAGGATGTCGGCGTGAGGCTCTGGAGTTGCTCCGACTTTGAGTGTTGCCTGCGCGAAAAGTGCTGCTGCTGCCAAAACTGCGGCTCCGAATGCAATTATTTTCTTCATAATTTGCTCCTTGTGTTCTTTTTATAAACCTACTGTGTTTGTAGGAATAATAAAGTTATACATTTTCAAAATACTTGTGTCAATCATCTTGAAAAATAAATTCTTGGCAATCCGACGAATTTATTTTTTGAGTTTTGCGATTTTTTACGCTATCGCTTGCTCATCATTGCGCTTGAGATTTTAGAGCCTGCAAACTGGATAAGCGCGACAATCAGGATAATAACGATTACAGCTCCAATCATCACGCTTGTCATAAATCTTTGGTAGCCGTAGCGGTAAGCCAGGTCACCAAGTCCGCCGCCGCCGAGAGTTCCTGCCATTGCAGTGTAGCCAATCAAAGTTATGATTGTGAGCGTTATTCCTGAGACAATCGAAGGAAGCGCTTCAGGAATCAGCACTTTGTGGATAATCTGCCAGTTTGTCGAGCCCATCGCGCGTGCCGCCTGAATCATTCCCGGGTCAACTTCGCTCAGGGAGCTTTCTGTAAGTCGCGCGATAAAAGGCATTGCGGCGATTGCAAGCGGAATAATCGTTGCTGCGGTTCCAATCGCACTTCCGAGAATCAGCCGTGTGAAAGGAATCAGGGCAATCATAAGGATTACGAAAGGAAAAGAGCGCAGAATATCGACAATGCGGCTTAGAATCTGGTTGAAAACCGGCTTCGGCGTGATTCCGAATTTTCCTGTTGTGTTCAATAGGACTCCGAGAGGAAAACCGACCAAGAGCGCGAAAAAAGTCGAGAACAAGGTCATCAAAAGAGTCTGCGCTGTTGACTGCAAAATCAACGGCAAAATCTGGTTCAAAAAATAATCCATAAAGTAAAATTCTCCTTTTTGTGATGGAAGATGAAATTTTCTGGTTTGTCTGCGTTTTTTATATTTTTATTGCGCCTCAGTTGAGTCAGAAAAGTCCGTGAGTTTCAGTTTTCTTCCTTTACATCGACTTTGTTTTGGTTAAGCCATTCAATCGCTTTTTCGATTTCGTCTTTCTCGCCGATGAAGTCGAGAATCATTGTGCCGATTTTCTGCTCGGAAAGATTCTCAATTCCCGCCGCAAGGATATTGAATTCAACATTGAATTTTTTGGAAAGCTGGCTTAAAAGCGGCTCGCCGGTTGAGTCTCCGTTGAAGTGCAGAATGTATTTTCCTGTCTTGTCTGAAAATTTTGTGATTGCGCCGTCGGTGTCTTCGTTTCTGTGCGAGATATTTTTAAGGAAATCCTTTGTCGTTTCGGTTTTCGGGTTTTTGAAGATTTCTGAGACAATCCCCTGCTCCACTACTTTTCCGTTTTCGACTACTGCAACCTGGTCGCAGGCGTTCAGGACGACTTCCATCTGGTGTGTAATCATCACGACTGTGAGATTCATTTTCTTTTGGATGTCGCGGATAAGCTGGAGAATTGAGGCTGTTGTCTGAGGGTCAAGCGCGCTGGTCGCCTCGTCGCAAAAAAGAATGTCAGGATTTGTGGCAAGGGCGCGCGCAATCGCGATTCTCTGCTTTTGGCCGCCGCTCAATGTGCTGATTGGCGCGTTCTCGCGGTCTTCAAGCCCGACGAGCTTTAGCATCTCCTTGATTCGCTCCTTTATTTTTTCTTTCGGATAGCCTGCGATTTCCATTGGATAGGCGATGTTTTTTCCCGCTGTGCGCGAGCTGAAAAGGTTGAAATTCTGGAAAATCATTCCGATTCTGCGCCGCCGCTCGATAAGCTTCTTGCCTGAAAGGCTGTCAACCCGCTCGTCATTGTAGTAGACCGCGCCCGAGTCCGGCTTTTCAAGGAGGCTGACGAGCCGCACGAGAGAGCTTTTTCCAGCTCCGCTTTTTCCGATGATTCCAAAAATTCTGTTTTCAGGAATATCCAGCGAGACATCGTCCACTGCGGCGATTTTTCCGCCGTCTTTAGAAATGTATGTTTTTTTGAGGTTCACAAGACTAATTTTCATAAAAGAGATTGTGCTGAAAATTCAATGCTTTAACAAGCAGTTTTTGGTTTTGAAAGCTGAAAACAAAAAACTAAAAATAAAATCGCGGTTTTTCCATAACTGTCGTCAAAAAATTCTTCAGCTGTTTTTTGAATCTGGAAATTCGTTCCTTTATCTTCTCTTGAAAATCTTCTGAATCTGATAAATATTATTTTCTGATGTCTAGATTCTTTCGTTTCGCTTTCTTTATTTTTGCCGTGTTTTTTTACGGTTTCGCATTTTCGGAGATTCCAGAGTTAAAGCACAATCCTTGGGAGCTGATTATTTACCGTCCTGAAAATTCTCCGCAGATAAACGAAATTCGCTGCTATCTTGAAATCACGGACGGGAACGGCAGCAATGTTCTTGGAACAAAGGCGAAGGCGACTTATGAATGGGCTTCAAATCACGATGTTGTTAATTATTACAAGAAAAAAGTCTATTTGAGCGGCGGAATGGCGGCTCATCTGCATCTTGCTCCCGGAAAATACCGTTTTTCAGTCTTCACTCCTGAAAACGAGCTTGCGCTTTTTTCCGGCAAGGCGAAATCTGAATGGAAGAGCAACGTTTTTGAGTACGACACGGAAAATCCCGCGAAAGTGATTTTTGTTGTTCCCGAGGCAGACGACAACGGATTTTACAAGGGAAGCTGGTTTATTGACTGGAAAGCTCCAAAATGGCATAAATTCACAAAGCCGAAAACGTGATTTCGCCGTCTGGATTTTTTTTTGATTTTTGTGATTTCGGCGAGGGCTTCAACGTTTCGCAGGTTTTCAGTTTGCGCCGCGTATTTCGCTAGTTTTAATTTTTTTATGATTTATGACTGTAAAATTGAAAAAATCGTTTTCTGCAGATTTTAATCTTGCGGTTTTCTGATTTTTTGCAGCGGATTTTAGGGAAAATTTATGCTCAAGTCTTTTTTTCATCCTGACCTTTTAAACGGGAAAATTTTCAGGTCGCTTGTGTTTTTCATGCTTCCTCTTCTGGTTTCGTATATTTTTCAGCAGCTTTATAATGCCGCCGACACAGTTATAATCGGGCATTTCTTGGGAGAGCGGTCTCTTGCGGCTGTGGGAGCTTGCACTGCCCTTTACGACTTGTTCGTCGGATTCGGAGTCGGTTTTGGGAACGGGCTTTCAATTACTGCTGCCCGTGCTTTTGGCTCAGGCGACATGGAAAAGCTCAAGAAAGTTACCGCCGCAAGCCTTGTCATAACGCTTGGAATCACGGTTTTGATTATGCTTCTCGCGCATTTCTTTCTTTTTTTTGTGCTTGAGTCTCTTGGAACGCCTGGTGAAATCATTGATGAAAGTTTCTCGTATATTTCGATGATTGCGCTTTGGTGCGGAGTCTTGTTCCTTTTCAACTTGTTTTCGGGAATGTTGCGCGCGGTTGGAAACTCTTTTGTTCCGCTTCTTTTCCTGATTCTTGCGTCTTTGATAAATGTTTTTCTCGATATTCTTTTTATGACGAGATTCCAGATGGGAATTTACGGAGCGGCGCTTGCGACAGTTATTGCCCAGGGAATTTCAGGGCTGCTGACTCTTTTTTATATCCTTCTGCGGACGAAAATTCTTGTTCCTTCTCTTAAGTCCTTCAAATTTGACAGAAAGCTGTATTCGGACTTGCTCGGCCAGGGGCTTTCAATGGCTTTTATGAGCTCGCTTGTGCAGTCCGGCACTGTGATTCTGCAGAAAGCGATAAACAGTTTTGGAAGCTACATAATTGCCGGCCATAACTGCGCAAGAAAAATTTTCTCGCTTACAAATCTGCCGCTGATTACGCTTGGAGTCTCGTTTTCGACCTTTGTCTCGCAGAATTTCGGCGCGGGAAAAATCGAGAGAATCAAGAAAGGCGTTTTCTGCGGATTTCTGATTTCCGCCGTCTGGAGCTGTGCGATGCTGGCTTTTATTCCGCTTTCGATAAGGCCGCTCGCCTCGTTTATCTCAGGCTCGTCAAACCCTGAAATTTTGGACTACACTTTCAGATATATGCTTTTTTCGGTCTGCTTTTATTTTCCTCTCGGCTCGATTTTTGTGATTAGAAACAGCCTTCAGGGGCTTGGCTGCAAGATTCTTCCGCTTTTTTCAAGCGTGATTGAGCTTGTCGGAAAAATAATCTTTGTCGCGCTGATAATTCCGCGCGCTGGAATCTGGGGCGTTATAATCTGCGAGCCGCTTATCTGGTGCGCGATGTGCGTCCATCTTTTCTACGCGCTTTTCACAAACAAAGTTATGAGAAAAGAAAAAGCCAGTCAATAAAAATTTGTGCAAAGTCTGAAAAGAAATTTTCTGTGAAAATCAAAATCCTGAAAAATTTCTAAAGCCGTCTTGAAAAATCATCAGAAAACTCATTTTGAAAATTCGGGCATTCCGGCTAAAGCCGTCGCTACGTTTCAGGTTCCGCTTTCGCTTCATTCTAAAAAAGCCGCAGTTTCGCAGGCGGGCGCGGGCAAAGCTTCTTTAGAACGCTTCGCGCCTTTCACATCGCTAATGCGTTTGCGTTGCAAACTTGCTTTGCAAAAAAAGGGACTCCGCCAAAAATCAGGCAAAGTCCCTTTTCATAAATCCGGCGGATTTGACCGTCCTTTTTATTATTTTACAATCTCTGCAAGTGCTGCTTTCATACCCTTAGACTGAATGTCTGCAAGGTTCTTTGCTACGCTTTCCTCGAGACCTGCGTATTTTGTGAGGTCTTCGTGCCAGAAATCAACATTTGTAAGAACTTTCTTTGTGATTTCCCTAGCGTCTTTTGTCTCTTTGTTGAGAGCCGCGAAGAATTCGAGAACTGGAAGAGTGTCCTTGTTTGGATAAACTCCTTCTTCTCTTTTTGACTCAAGATATTTTGCGCCTTTGTCGTCTGTCTTGATTTCTGTTCCATTGTAGAACGCAATCAATGCCGCGATTGAGAATGAAAGGAGCTTTGGAACTGAGCCGTTCTTTGCGATGTACTGTGTTACAGAAGGCAAGCAGCGTGTCCAGTATTTTGCGACTGAGTTCAAAGAAATCTCAATCAGGCGGTGCGGGTTGAACGGATTCTGGAATCTTGACCATACGTTTTCAGCGTATTCTTTAAGGTCTTCCTGATCCCCATCGATTGAAGGGATAATCTCGTTGAAGATTACGTTGCGCATAAATTTCTGAGCGTCAGCGTTCGGTGTGTTGAATCCTGTTCCAACTTTCTCAGAACATACAATGTCCTGAACGTAGTTAGAGCCGGCAAGGAAAGCCGCCAAAACTGAAGAAGTGTGCGCTCCGTTCAAGATGCGTACTTTTCTTGTGTGGTAGTAATCCATGTTACGAACCCACTTAACAGAAAGTCCTGCCTTAACGAGCGGAAGCTCATCCTCGTGCGATTTTTTAGACTCGATAACCCAGAAGTGGAAAAGTTCTGCTGAGTCAAGAAGTTTGTCCTCGTAGCCGAGCTTCTCGCAGATATGCTCTGCCTGTGTTTTTCCGTCTGCCTCTTTTGTAAGAAGTGGGAAATATCCTGGTACAATGCGGTCTACCAGGCAAGAGCAGACATCGCAAGCCTCGTCAAACCAGTTGATGAAGTCTGGTCCGAGCTGCCACATCTCTGCGTAGCGGAGAATGTTGATTCTGAGATTAAGGCCTGCCTGGTCAGAAAGCTCGCAAGGAATAAGAATCATTCCCTTTGAAAGGTCTCCCTCGAATGCCTGGAAACGTTTATAAAGGAATGCTGTAACTTTTGCAGGAAAGTTTTTCTGTGGCTTCTGGTCAAGAGTTACTGGAACGCCGTCGATTTCTGCGTCAAAACGGATTCCGGCTTCTGTTGTGTTTGAAACGATAAAGCGCAAGTCCGGGCTTGAAGCCAACGCAATGTAATCATCGTAATTTGTGTAAGGGTTGATTGAGCGGCTGATAGAGTTGATTGTGCGTGTCTCAACTGTCGGTTTTCCGTCTTTCATTCCGCGGAGAACAGTTGTGTAAAGGTTGTTCTGTGCGTTAAGCGCGTCAACCATGCCTTTTTCAAGCGGCTGAACGATTACAACATTTCCGTTGAAGTCAGTTTTTTCGTTTACAACATCAATTTGCCAGTCTACGAATGCGCGGAGAAATCCGCCTTCACCAAACTGAAGAACCTTTTCTGGACGTTTTACTGTTTTTACAACGTCTTTAATTGACTTGAGAGCCATATCTTAAAACCTCCGTCAGCACAGATTTTCCTCTGGCCGAGCATAAATCCAATATTTCTGCCATTCTACTATTAAATAGAGGTTGTTTCAACTTTGCGGAATTCCAATCTGATTTTTGTAAAAAAACTTTCTAACTTGTAAAAAAAACGACATCATTATAAGATATTAGAATGGAAAATTTTCATAAAGGAAAAAGAATCGGATTTATTCTTGGAACTATTCATTCTGGCTCTGCGCTGAAGCTTTGGCATAAGCTGGCTGCAAAGGCTGGAGAGCATGACGGTTCTTTCTTTGTTTTTCCTGGCGGAAAGCTCGACACGAGGGCTGAATCCGGTGAAATCAGAAACAAAATTTATTCGCTTGTAAATTCTGAGAATATTGACGGTCTCATAAGCTGGGCTTCGAGCATCAGCGGAAATGTCTCTTCGGCAGACTTGGAGATTTTCCACCGGCAGTTTGACAAGATTCCTTACGTCACAATCGGACAGAAAATAAACGGCCGCCCGAACGTTGGCTTTGACGCTTATTCTGGAATGAATGCTCTTGTAAGCCACATAATCACTTTCCACAATGCTAAAAAAATCGCTTTTGTGAGGGCTTCCGCAACGCATGCTTCCGCGAACGAGCGTTACCGGGCTTATCTTGACGCTCTTTCAGAGGCAGGTCTTGAAACTTCCGAGCAGACTCTGGTTTCTGACAATTTCAGCTGGGACGAGGGCGGAAAGGCGATAAGGCAGCTTTGTGAGGAGCGCGGGCTTGTTCCCGGAAAAGATTTTGACGCTGTTGTCTGTGCAAGCGATATGATGGCGTTTGCTGTCGAGACTTACCTGAAGGAAAAAGGCGTTAGAATTCCAAAAGATGTGATTATATGCGGATTCAACGACACTGCCGAAAGCCGAATCTCAGTTCCGTCGTTCTCTACTGTTCATATGCCTCACACGGAGCTTGGCTATGCGGCTTACGATATGATAAGCGGGATTCTCGAAGGAAATTCCAGCGTTGACGACAAAATTCTTCCGACTTACGCTGTAATCCGGGAAAGCTGCGGCTGCGGAACTCTAAAGTCTTTTGTTTCAGGCGACGGAAGAGTCAGGATAAAGAGCCGTGAGCAGCTTTTCAGCGAGACCTGCAAAATCTTCCATTTCAGCGAGGAGAAAGGACACAAGAAGATTGACGCGGCGATGGACGCTCTTTTTGAAAATGACAGAAGCAAATTCCTTGATTTAGTCAGTGCGCGGATTGAGCATTACTTTGAGAATGACGGCGAGCTTTCAAATTTAATCAGCGCGATAAATCTTCTTGGAAACGCGACTTGCTTCGCATCTGAATATATAGAAAAGCTTGTGCGCTATCTTATGGTCATGGTGCCGCGGATTCAGGAGCGGGTTTCAATCTCGCATAAATTCAATTCTGACAAAATCGCGAACGTGGTCGGAAATCTCCAGAACAACTTGTTCGCAGTCCACACGCGCTCGAATCTTATTTCTGTCTTGAAGGACAGCTTGTCTGGAATCGGCGTAAAAAGCTGTTCTGTCGTATTGAAAGAGAACGGAGATTTTTCACGCTACATCGGCGGATTCAACAGCGCAGACGAGATTCACACGGAAGAAATCCGCTTTCCTTCAAATCTCCTTGTTCCTGAAAAATACAGAAGCGAGTATGACTACGGCGTCTATGTTGTCCAGCCGCTTTTTGTTGACGGGCTTGAGTACGGACACATAATAACGAACTATGTTGAGTGCGCGGGAACTGTCTACGAGGAGCTTAGAACTGCGGTTAGCAGCGCACTCCAGAGCATTCTTCTTTTTGAGGAGACGAATGTCGCAAAGCAGGCTGCGGAAAAGGCTGAATTTGAAAAGACTGAATTTTTCGCGAATGTCGGAAGCGACTTGGTTGACCCTCTAAGGGAGCTTTCGGCGAAAGTAAGCCAGATGGAGACAAACGTTGCAAAAGGCGTTCTCGACCAGGATATTTTGAGCGAACAGCTTTTGTTCCTTCGCTCGCAGATTGACTCCCAGCTTGAAAAAACCGAGACTCTTGTGGATTTGACGCGTTCTCAGGTTGACGACTTGCCGATGGACAAGAAGCTTTTTGATGTGCGGCAGATTCTTCCGGGAAGCGCGGCGGCGGGCATCGAGCGCGATATTCCGCTTCTTTACGGAGATTCCGAGCGACTTAAAAAGGCTCTCCAGACGATTTTCGATTATTCCGAGAAGTCTCCGTACATTGCTGAAAAAGAAGACGGGCTTCATATAGAGTTTTACGCGCTTAAATTTGACTGGCAGAAGCCGGAGCTTCTTCTTGCTGAGAAAATACTTCTTCTCCAGTATGCGTATGTTGAAAAGTCCGACAGCTTCTCTGAGGTCGTGATTCCGTGGCCTACCCTATCGGCTCTTCCGCCTGAGAATCGCTCTTATGAGAATTTTCATATTCTTTCTCTTTCTGAGAACACAAAAAAGTCGAGAATCTTCAATAAAAAGATTCAGAATATAAATGATGAAAATTCAAAAGAACTGATTCCTGACTCGCTTCTCTACTGGGAGCCTGACGACGCTCCGATTGACGAGTGGATAAAAGTCTACGGAATGAGAAAGGACGACAGCGTTTTCCGCTCTCCTATTCTGTGCTACAGCCGGAATCTTATCGGTCATAACTTCATGGAGATGCTCGAGCAGAAAAT
Source organism: Treponema sp. UBA4692 (assembly GCA_002404895.1). Taxonomy (GTDB): domain Bacteria; phylum Spirochaetota; class Spirochaetia; order Treponematales; family Treponemataceae; genus Treponema_D. The sequence goes on from DHKO01000003.1 coordinate 13,528, forward strand.
AAAGGCGCAGCGGGTTGCCCCGGTTCTCTTTGTGGGCTGCCGCCATACAAAATACGGAACATGGGCGACTGAATCCAACACGGTCAGCATCGCGTCGATGTCGGAATTCGACAAAATTCTTGAGGAGATAACGCCTTCTCTTATCGCGTTTGAAAGCGTTGACGAGGCGACAATCAAGAGAATCAGGCAGAATCCGAAGACTGTTCTCGTTCCGATTCTTGTTCTTCCTGACACGATTGACTCTGAAAAGGAAGTTGAGATGCTCTGCTCACATCCGCGCATTATTCTTTGCAACCGCGGAGCTGCCGAGTCCGAGCAGTTCAATGAGAGAATCAAGGGCGTTTTGAACGGAGACGAGATTCTTCCTCCTCACACCGGCGCTCTTGTCAAAAAGGCGATTCTCTATTTAAATAAGAACGCTCCGCAGCAGATTGTCCGATGGAAGCTTGCAGACACAGTTCACGTGAGCGAGGATTATCTGACAAGAATCTTCCATAAAGAGATTGGGCTTTCGCTTTGGGAATACCTGAACAGGTACAGAATTTACATCGCCACAAAGATGCTTCTTGAGACAAATGACACGATTTATGAAATCGCCGAGAATTCCGGCTTTCAAGACCAGGCGTATTTCTGCCGCGTGTTCAAGAAAATTTACGGAGTTCCGCCGGGAAAGATTCGTTCAAAATAGTTATAGAAGATGACTGTTTTGTTCAAAAAAACACAAGTATTTTTTGCGTATAAAACGCTAAAATAAATAGACTGAGGTTAGATATGAACGTACAAGAAACAACTGTTCTTAACGCGCCGAAGAAGGATCTTTGGAAAAACATCAAAAGACACTTCTCGGTTTATGCTCTGCTTATCATTCCGGCTGTGTACTATGCTATCTTGAAGTATGGCCCAATCGTTAATGGTCAGATTGCATTCAAAGACTTTGCACCTGTTGACGGTGTTTGGGGTAGTGCCTGGGTTGGTTTTGAGAATTTCAATACTTTCGTCCATGCTTACTACTTTGGCGAGCTTTTGAGAAATACAATTCTTTATAGTTTGGCAAAACTTTGTATTTCAGTTCCGCTTTCGATTATCCTTTCGGTAGCGTTGTATGAGTGTACGCACAATGTTTTGCGTAAGGTTGTACAGACTTTGGCTTACCTTCCGCACTTCCTTTCTTGGGTTATCATGTATGGTATCCTTCTTATTTTGCTTGCTCCTGGCGACGGTCTTGTAAACGACATCATCAAATTTGCAGGCGGACAGCCGATTGACTTCCTTACAAATATCCACACTTTCCCTGTGATTGTAATCGTTTCAGACGCATGGAAAGAGATGGGATGGGCCGCAATCATCTTTATCGCTGCTTTGATGGGAATTGACCCTTCTTTGTTCGAGGCTGCGATGGTTGAGGGTGCTTCTGCTGTTCAGCGCGTTTGGTATATCACGCTTCCTTCTATCAAGCCTGTAATTGTAACAGTTGTTCTTCTTAAGCTTGGAACAATCCTTGATGCTGGTTTCAACCAGATGTTCATGTTGTATTCTGTTCCTGTATATTCAGTTGCTGATATTATCGACACTTGGGTGTACCGTCAGGGTCTTCTTGAATTCCAGTTCGCTTTGGCGACTGCGGTTGGTATCTTCAAGGGCGCGATTGGTATGCTCCTTGTTATGATTTCTAACAAGATTGTCAAGAAGTTGACAGATTCTTCACTTTTGTAATTCGAGGAAAAAAATGACTAAACCAAAGACAGTAAAACTTACAGCTGGAGACCGCACATTCTACATTGTGGTAAACGCTTTCCTTATCTTCGTTGGATTGATTATTGCAATCCCGATGATCAGCACAATTTCGTCTTCTGTAACTCCTAACGGTTACATTGGATCGACTTTCGACAAATTCATCCTTATGCCATGGAAATGGGATGGAGCTGCTTACAAGTCTCTTCTTGGAAACAACGGATTTATCCTTGCTTTCTGGAACTCTATGAAGATTATGGCGTTTGGTGTTGTTACATCTTTGTTCCTGACTGTTCCTATGGCATATTGTATGTCTGTTCAGGATTTGCCAGGACGCAAGATTTTGAACTATTTCGTTCTTGTTCCTTATTTGTTCAATATCGGTGTAATCCCGACATACTTGGTTGTAACAAACCTCCATATGACAAACCACTTGGCTTCTATCTTCTTGCCGGGCGCAATTGGAACTTACAACTGTTTGATTATGCGCGGATTCTTTGAGGGAATTCCTGAGTCTCTTAAAGAGTCTGCACGCATTGACGGAGCTGCTGAATGGTATGTTCTTATTTCTATCATTCTTCCGCTTTCAAAGCCAATTATCATGACAATCGGCTTGTACTACGCGGTAAGCTTCTGGAACGACTTCATGCACGCTCTTCTTTACTTGAACGAGTCTTACTTGCAGCCTCTTCCAATCTTGCTCCGTAACATCCTTCTTGGTTCTTCAATGAACGAGACTTTGGATGTAAACGCTTTCGGAACGGCTTCTGTACAGTCAATCAAGGCGGCTTCGGTATTCTTGTCAGCAATCCCGATGATGCTTGCCTACCCTTTCATCCAGAAATACTTTACAAAGGGAACAATGCTCGGTTCTGTAAAGGGCTGATGCTTTCCTGAGTTTTTTATGGCGGAGAACGTGCTTTCTCCGTCATTTTTTTTCGCTTTTGCTATTAGGCGAAGCGCTGTTTTGTTAAGATTTTGTAAAGCATAAGGTTGTATTATTTATGCAAAAGGGCGGAAAATTTAAAATTTTCTGTCTGCGTTTTATGTATAATAAATTATCTGCAGAAAACAGATGATTATTGAAATTGTTTTCATGATTTTCAGTAAGGAGGAAAAAATGAAAAAATTGGTAAAGAATCTTGCAATCGCTGCATTGGTTCTTGCAGTTGCTGGCCAGGCTTTTTCTGCGAAAAAAGCAAAAAAGAACAAGGACGGAACTGTAGACATTGAACTTTGGTATGGTGCTGCCGCATCAGAAGCTGGTCCTATCCCGAAAGACTGGGTTGGATATAAAAGAATCAAGGATGAGCTTGGAATCAACCTTATTTTGACACAGTTGCCGTCATCAGAAGGCGACCAGGATACAAAAATCAACGCGGCTGGAGCTGCAAACACATTGCCGGACCTTTTCATGGTTTCAGACAACACATTTGCGAACCTTGTAAAACAGAAGCTCGTTGCTGATGTTTCATCTGCATTCAGATTGATGCCTAACCGCACAAAAAAACTTTATGACAGAGATGCTCTTGCTGACTCAACAATCAACAAGAAAGTTTACGGATTCTCACAGCCTGGTTCTATCGTAAAAAACGAAGGTGTTCTTATCCGCAAAGACTGGCTCGACAAGCTCGGTCTCGCTGTTCCTAAAACAACAGAAGACTTTATGAACGTAATGCACGCTTTCACAGAGAAAGATCCTGATGGAAACGGCAAAGCTGACACATACGGATACGGAGCATTCCTTGAAGTTTCACCAACAAACGAAGGGCTTGGAAAACGCTTCGACCCAATCTTCGGCGCATTCGGTGTTGCAGGAACTTGGGACTTGGCTTCAAAGAAAACAGTCGGACTTAACATCAACAAGCCTGAATATTATGACGCTCTTGTATTTGTAAAGAGAATGGTAGACGAGAAAGTAATCGATCCTAACTGGCTTGCTTACAAAAAGGATGACTACCGCGCAGCTTGGAAACAAGGACGCTTCGGAATTATGCGCGAGCAGAACGCTGCTTTCGCTTCTGAGCCGAACTATACTCCATTCAATAACAACTTCCCTAACGGAGAATGGATTGTAATTGATCCGCCAGTAGGACCAAAAGGAAAATCATCAGCTGGAACTTATGCAACTGCTTACAGAAGATACTGTGTATCTGCTAAGGCTGCAAAAGAAGGAAAAATCCCAGAAATCGCTAAGCTCCTTGAATGGATGTCAAAAGATGAGAAGGGAACTGACGGATACTATCTCCTCGGATGGGGACAGGAAGGCGTAAACTTTGTTCTTGATGGAAAAGTTCCGACAGTCAACGGACTTAAAGATCTTTCAAAGGCATACAACAAGGCAGAGTCTGTTCCTGTAACACAGCTCCGCAACATGGTATACTACAACGGAGACGCGGAGCTTACATCTCGCTACCCGACATGGTACACACCACAGGGAAGAGAAATGTCTGCTCTTAAGACACTCCGTGATATGCAGTCTAAGGCTTGGACACCATGCGCAGGCATGAACGCTATGCCAAAACCAGATGCTGACTTGAAGAGATTCTACGAGCAGGGCGTTACAGAGTTCGTAAACGGAACTCGCCAGCTCACAAAAGAGAACTGGGCAGCTTGGCTTGCTGAATTCAACAACAAGATGGGCGGAAAAGCTTGGGAGCAGGAAGGAATCAACACTGCTATCGCTAGAAACATTGTAAAATAAGTTTTTAGGCTAGACTAAGCTTGATAAAAAGCGGCAGAGCAATCTGCCGCTTTTTTTATGCCCGTTGCATTTTTTTATTGCGGCAACGTAAAGTTTTTTGCTTTGAATCATAGCAGAGTTTTTTTGGATATTTCATCATTGTTGTTGAAAAATGGTCTTTGACTGTGGAAAAAACTTTGCTTTTTGTTGAAAACTTGTGTGAAAATGTGGAAAAATAGTTGAAAACACGCTACTTTTCCACACTGTCTGCTGCCAAATTAAACATTTTCTATACTGTTTGTCAACAAGTTATCCACAATTTGTGGATAATGGACTTTAGTTCCTATCTTAGGTAAAATCATCTATATGAGAAACAAATACACAAACGAGCTTGCAGTATGCGGATTTGCGGCTGTAAAAGAACTTGTAAAATGCAACAGAGATAAAATCACACGTTTTTATTATACCCGCGACAGAATGATGGATTTTAAGGATGACTTTAAATATTTCGCGGAGAACAAAGTTCCCTACAATAATATTCCGGAAGGCGAGCTTGAGAAGCTGAGCGGAACAGTCCATCATCAGGGCGTTGTCGCGATGATTGAAATGCCTGAGATTCCTCATTTGAATATGGCGACAACTGATGAATGGCTTCACAACAAAGAGTCCGCAATTTTGCTTGACCGTGTTGGAAATGCGAACAACCTTGGCGCGATTGTTCGGAGCGCGGCTTTTTTCGGCTTCAAGAATATAATAATTCCGCTGGATGAGGCTCAAAGCTCCGTTACAACAAGTTCTTATAGAGTGGCGCAGGGCGGAATGGAACACGTGAATATCTATTCAATCCGCTCGATTGAGAAGCTGCTTGTTTCGATGAAAGGAAAAATGGTTCGTTTTGGAACTGATGTCCGCGGGAAAACTCCTGTCGGGAAAATTCCCGAGCTTAGCAAAAACAAGCCTGCGCTTATCGTTCTTGGCAACGAGGAGCATGGCATTTCGCGCACTGTAAGGGAAAACTGCGATGAGCGTGTAACGATTCCGTGGCGGGCAGATCTTGATTCTGATGAAAAGCAGCCGATTGAAAGCCTGAATGTGGCGCAGGCTGCCGCGATTATCCTTTATGAATGTAGAAAGCTTGTAAAGTAAAGAAAATTCTGTATTTAAAATTCAGTCTGCTTTGAAAAGGGCGGACATAAAAAAAGGCGCTGTTTGAAGGTTGTCAAGCGAGCGCCTTTGTTGTTTTTAGCGGTTCATTTCAGACTGCTTGCCTTTTGTTTGATGCGATTTTATGACCGAGCTTATCTCGTTGAAATCTGAAAGCGGAAGGTCGCCGTAAATTGTGTTTTTTGTGGCGCATGTCGCGTTTCCGAATTCCATAGCCTTTTTCGGGTCGTTGTATTTCAACATTCCAAAAAGGACTCCGGCGCAGTAAGCGTCTCCTGAGCCGATTCTGTCCACAACATCGATGTCTTTGTATTGGTCTTCTGTGTAGAATTTGTCCTCTTTCTTTGAGTAGACAAGGGATGTGAAAGAATGGACTTTCGGGCTGATTACCTCGCGCATTGAAGACGCGATTATGTCGATATTCGGATATTCCTTGCAGAACTGGCGGTGCATATCCTCGAGCGTTCCTGTCATCTGGAACATTCTGCGGCAGCTTTCCTCTGAAACAAAAAGAACATCAATATATGGAAGAATCTTTTTGATTGTAGTTCTCGCTGTCTCTTCGTCCCAAAGATTCGCGCGGTAGTTCACATCGAAGGCGATTTTTGCTCCCGCTTCCTTGAATTTCTTGATAAGCTGGATTGCGAGCGTTCTTGTGTTCTCACAGAGTGCGAGCGTAATTCCGGAAGTGTAGAACATTCTTGTCTTTCCGTAAATGTCGTCAGGAATTTCTTCTGGCCTGATGTTTGTGATTGAAGAATGTTTTCTGTCATAAACTACAGTCGGCTTGCGCGGATAAGCTCCGTTCTCGTAATAGTAGATTCCAAGACGCGCGTCCGAAGAGTCGTCGTAAATTATAAAGTCATCTGAAACGCTTGAAAACCGGATTCTGTTCTTAACGAAAGTTCCAAGCTCGTTTCTAGGAAGTCTTGTGATGATTCCTGAGCGCATTCCCAAAAGAGAAACTCCCGAAGCAACGTTTAGCTCCGCTCCGCCGGCGTGCTTCTCAAAAATCTCGCTTCTGAAAATCCGTCCATTCTGCGGCGGTGAAAGCCTAAGCATTGTTTCGCCGAAAGTTATCAAATCAAATTTTTTGTGCTGCTCCATTGAGTTGCTCCTAAAACAAATCGATTCTATTATTTTACTTGTTTGTGAAATTGTGAACAAGTGGAGCGAGGAAGTCTTTTTTATCGGAATGATATTCTTTTTCCTGATGTTTTATCGCGTTCATATCATAATAAAATTTGACGATAATAAAGTATGGGCGATAAAGATAAAAGACGCAGGAAAAGCTCCGGACTGGGACTTGCAATCTGGATTTTGGCGTTTCTGATTTTGGTGATAATTTTCCTTGTTAAGGCTGATGAAATCAAGGAAAATTTGGAGCGTGCTAAAGTTTTCGAGCGGCTTTTTGGAAAAACTCCGTCATTCTTAAAGGCCGAGAACGCTGAATCCGACGAAAAAGAAGATGATGCTGCAACTATTGTCCTGAGCAATGTCAAAAAAGAGAATAACAAAGCGAAAAAAACTGAAACTGAAAGTCAGGAAAATCCTAAAAGTGCAGGAAAACAAGAAAACTTAGAAATGAATTCCAAGGATAAAAAATCATCTTTGGAAAAAGGCGAGGAATCGAATTCTGTTAAAAATGAGAAAAAAGCGGAAAATCCTGAAAAGTCAAAAACTTCAAAAGATGAATCTGACTTAAATCATCAGATAACGTCTGCAAAAGAAAACAGGATTGAGACCGCCTTGAAAAAGAATCCTCAAAAAAACGAGGCAAGTCCTTCTGAAATTGAGAAAAAGCCTGCTGAAAAAGAAATAAGCGGCGAAAAGCCAAAAATTCCGGCAGAAAAAGAGAATATTAACGAAAATGCTAGTGAGGCTGCAAAAATCGCGGAAATTAAGCCTTCAAATATGATTGCGGTGAAAATCTGCTTTGTCGCGATTGACAGCGACGGGCCTGTTATCAGAAAGGAGGTCGGCCGCTCGGTTTCAAAAGATTCGCCGCTTACAAGCAGCATAACGTCGCTTTTGAAAGGGCCTGCGGCTTCGGAAAGCGCGACTGGCTGCCGCACGCTTATTCCGTCTGGAACAAGGCTTTATTCCGCGTCTGTAAAAAACGGGGTTGCAACTTTGGATTTCAGCGAGGAATTTGAATTCAATCCGTATGGCGTTGAAGGCTATCTTGGCCAGCTTATGCAGATTGTCTACACTGCAACGAATTTCAGCACTGTGGACAGCGTCCAGATTTTGATTGAGGGGCAGAAAAAAGGATATTTGGGAAGCGAAGGCGTATGGATTGGCTCTCCGCTTTCCCGGTCGAGCTTCAGATAGCCTATTTCAGAACGATTGACTTTATTATGCTTGAAAAATATTTTTTGTTCGCGTCGTAAGTCTTTGTGCTTGCAGTGAGCGAGACAAAAAACACAGGCTTTTTGTAGAGAATTTTACAGTCAGTCTTGAATCTTTTTGTCTCGTTGTCGTAAAAAATCTGGTCGATTTTGATTCTTCCATTTTCTTCATTTAGGGAAAGTTTTCGCCAGTCGGAATAGACGTGTTCTGAGCTTAAGACAAGTCTGCGCTCAAATTGAAGAAAATTGCGCTCGTCAAGCGATGGAATCTCGTTCATCATAAAAACCGCGGAATTCCCCAGAATCCAGATATTCTCGTTTTTTTGCTCCCAGTTTTTGTCGAGAGCCGCGCTTACAGTTTTGCCGCCGCTTGAAAAAGAGAATTCTTGCCGTGCCGCTTTTTTCACGCTGTATTTTTTTGACTTGTCGTCTTTTAATGGCGGAAATCCCTTAAAATCGCTGAAAGAAGTATCGGAAGAGGAGACTAGCTGTCCTGCCGTAATGATTTCGAGGACTGTTTTTCCGTCGTTTTCGATTTTTGAGAGGTTTGTGATTGGAACGAGCGGGTCATATTCAATAAGGACTTCGCCTCCGAACTGCTCATAAATCTGGCTAAGTCTTGTCTTTTCTGTTACATCGCCTGCCTTTTGCCTTCGGGCTGCCATCTCGTAAAGAAAATCGTGGACATAGTTGACCAAATCAGTGTCGTCCGGTGTTACAGCTGTTATGATTCTCTCGCCTGTAAGCTCAACATGGCTTTCATTTTCATCGAGTTTAAAGAGAATTGAAATGTCTTTTTCTGGCTTGAAATCGCTGTTTTTTCCGAAAGACGGCGCGAAATATCTGACTCCGTAAGTTGACTCGTCATAAAACACAATTCCAATGTATGACTCGCGCGAGAAAGACTTGTCCTTATAGAAAATGTACTGTCCTGAGACATCTGAAATATGATAATTGACTCCCGGAAGAGCGAAAACGGCAGCGGCAGAAAAGAAAGCTATTGCAAAAGCCGAAAGAAAGATTTTTTTAGCAGATTTCATCGGATATTCCTGTTTGATTTTGGAAGATAAATTGGAAGCTGAGCCGCCTCGTTTTTTGTGGTTTTAAGGCAGCCCAGCTTTTGCGGCGCAATTTGCCGCTTTTTGAAAGGAAGTTACGCGTTCAGCTTTGCAAGCTCGTCTTTTACGTACTGTATCGCTTTTTGTGCGGCAGTTTCAGCCGGAACAAGCACTGATTCCGCTTCGCCCCGAGGCTTGAATTCCACATTCGGAAGATTTTTGTCTCCGACTGTGATTCTGAGCGGAATTCCAATCAGCTCCATGTCCGCAAATTTTACGCCTGGACGCTCGTTTCTGTCGTCAAGGAGAACCTCGATTCCGTTCTTTGTAAGCTCGTCATAAATCTGGTCTGAAACTTCCTTCATTTTTCCGTCGTATTTTATCGGAACGATGCATACGTGGAACGGAGCAACAGACATCGGCCAGATGATTCCTTTCTCGTCGTTGTTTTTCTCGATTATTGAGGCGAGAGTGCGGTCAACGCCGATTCCGTAGCAGCCCATTGTAGGCTCGGCTGGTTTTCCGTCCTTTGCAAGGAATGTTACGTGCATTGATTTTGTGTATTTGTGTCCGAGCTTGAAGATGTGACCAAGCTCGTTTCCTTTTCTTGTGTAGAACGTTCCGCCGCAGAGAGGGCAGTAGTCGCCTTCCTTTACAGTGCGGACATCCGCGTTGATATATGGAACGAAGTCGCGGAGAGGCTCAACGTGCTTGATGTGGAATCCTTCTTTTCCAGAGCCTGCGATTGCGTCGTGCATTTTTGCCTCGCCGTTTTCAACTACGGAATAGTCAACAACGAGAGGACATTTTGCTGTAACCGGGCCGACAAATCCGTGAGGCGCTCCTGCGTACTCAAGAACTTCCTCAGCTTCTGCAAGCACAACTTCTGAAGCTTTGAGGGCTGCGGCAAGTTTTGCCTCGTTCACGTCCAGGTCTGCCCGGATAAGAACGCATACATAAGAAAGCGGATAATAGTCTCCTGCCGGGTCTTGAACTTTCTTCCATTTGTCAGCTCCGTTCGCGCCTGTCATGTCGAGGGCTGAGTTGATTACGCGGTAAATAAGCGCCTTGATGAACATTTTTGGAGACTCGTCGAAGAATTTTTCCATATCTTCAATAGAAAAGACATTTGGAGTCGCTACCATTTCATATGGGAGATCTGTTTTTGAAGGCTTTTCGCCTTTCTTGTTCACAGAGTCGTCGCTTTTGCACCAAGCTTTTTCAACGTTCGCGGCATATCCACATTTTTCGTTCGGGCAGATAATCAGAGTGTCGTCGCCGATTGGAGACTCGACCATAAATTCCTCGGATCCGCTTCCGCCCATCGCGCCAGAATCCGCGCGCACAGGAATTATTTTGAGTCCAAGCCGCTTGAAGATGCGGAAATATGCTTTTTCGTAGAGCTTATATGATTCGTCCAATGATTCATCATCGGCGTTCATTGTGTAGCCGTCAGCCATTATGAACTCGCGGCCGCGCATTACGCCGTAACGAGGGCGGATTTCGTCTCTGTATTTTGTGTTAATCTGGTAAAGATTCACAGGAAGCTGCTTGTATGAGCTAAGCCCGTCGCGGACGATTGCGGTGAAAGCCTCTTCCGCAGTCGGAGAAACAACCATGTCCTGCTCGCCTCGGTTTTTCGCCTTGAGCATCTGCGGTCCCATAGTCTCCCATCTGCCTGATTCTTTCCAGATGTCGCCCGGCACGATTACTGTCGGCTTGAATTCAAGAGCTTCTGCTGTATTGTTCCATTCTTCGCGGATAATCTGTTCAAGTTTATAAAGTGAGCGCAGTCCAAGCGGAAGATAAGTGTAAAGTCCGTTTCCAAGCTTGCGGGTGATTCCTGCTCTAAGCATGAGTTTGTGGCTTGCGATTACGGCTTCTGCCGGAGCTTCGCGGAGCGTCGAGATATAAAATTTTGATGCTTTCATAATGAAAATATTTTAATGAAAAAGGGGCGTTGTTGCAATTTTGCAAAAAAACCGGCGCTGCCTGATCTTTCTCATGGCGGCGCCGGTTTGAAAAATCTTTACAGTCTACTTTTGGAGCACGAGATGGCGAGGAAGTCCGTCAACCATAATCGGGCTAAGCTCAGCCTGAATAAGAGGGTGAATGTAGTGAATCAGCTCGCTTGAAACGTAATCGTCATCAGTAATCCATTCAAGAGGAACTTTTTTCTCCACGTTCGCGATTTTTGAGACATCTGCTGTCTCTGTGATGCAGATATAAGGATCGTCTGAAAAACGCTTTAGAACCACAACTTTTCCAGTCTCGCCGTTGAAAGCCGCCTTTACGGCCGCGCCGCCTGCGTTGTATGCTTCTGTGATGTCCGTTCGGCTTGACATATGGGCCGCGCATCTTTGAAGCGTTGAAAGCTCAATCGCTCTTGCCTTTGTGCCAAGCTCCGAAGTGATTTTGTTTGCAAGGAACTGCGCTGTTCCAGACATCTGCTTGTGCCCGAATGAGTCAACAAATTCTATATGCTCGGCAGCAAGCTCAAACACGAATCTTCCGTCGGCAACTTTGATTCCTTCCGAAACCGCAATTACGATTGATTTTCCCGTTTTTAGAAGTCCGCCGACTCGCTTGAGGAATTTGTCAACATCGAAAACTTTCTCTGGAAGATAGATTAGGTCAACGCCCGGGCAGTCGTCGGATTTTGCGAGTGCTGCCGCTCCTGTAAGCCAGCCTGCGTTTCGTCCCATGATTTCAACGACTGTTACAGTCGGATAATCGTAGACTGTTCCGTCGCAGATGATTTCTTTCATTGTCGCGGCGATGAATTTTGCGGCGGAGCCGTAGCCCGGAGTATGGTCTGTGATTGCAAGGTCGTTGTCGATTGTCTTGGGAACGCCCATGAATTTTATGTCGCTGCCGGTTTTCTTCGCGTAGGTTGTGAGCTTCTGGATTGTGTCCATCGAGTCGTTTCCGCCGATGTAGAGAAAATACTTTATGTCAAGCTCGTTCAAAATTCCGAAGATTTTCTTGTATGTGTCCTCGTGCGCCTCGTCAACATCAGGGATCTTATAGCGGCAAGAGCCGAGGATAGAAGACGGAGTGCGCTTCAGCAAGTCAATTGCCATCAGAGAAGTGATTGTGTCCGATAAATCCACATACTGCTTGTCCAAAAGTCCCTTGATTCCGTGAAGCATTCCGTAGACTTTGTTTGCTCCGCAGTCGATAGCCGTCTTGAAAATGCCTGCGAGACTTGAGTTGATAACAGCTGTCGGACCGCCAGACTGACCGACAATTAAATTTCCTTTCATATAAACTCCATTGTTTTTTATTCGCCCGATGGCACATTCTGCTTTGTCAGTTACGCTGCAAGCAAAATGTTCAAAGTGCAATTTCTTTCCATTATCATATCACTAAAAACATTAAATAGGAATAAAAAAGAACATTCAAAGAAAGTTAGAATTTGGAAGAAGATTTTTTAAGAAAGATGACAATAGAGGTTGCTTGCCGGGTTTTTAGAGCCGCACCTGTTTCAAACTAAAGGTATACTTCCTAACTCCCTAAGGAATACTTCCTAATGTCTGAAGGTATACTTCCTAAGGACTGAAGGAATACTTACTTCAGCTCTTAGGAAGGCTTCCTTCAGGGCTAAGGTATACTTCCTTTAGCTCTTAGGTATGCTTTCTTCAGTTTTTATTCACATATGCCGCTTTTTCAGCATGCGGTGCATCTCGCGCATAAAAAAAGCCCCCGGCAATCAACCGAAGGCTTTTCGCATTTCATTTATTCAGTCTGAAAGCAAGCCTAGCTTACTTAGGCTGTTTTCCGATGTATGCAAGAATTCCGCCGTCAACGTACAAGATGTGTCCGTTTACTGCGTTTGAAGCGTCAGAAGCCAAGAACACAGCAGGTCCTGCAAGCTCTTCTGGGTCAAGCCAGCGTCCAGCCGGTGTGCGTCCGCAGATGAACTGGTCGAACGGATGGCGAGAGCCGTCTGGCTGCTTTTCGCGGAGAGGAGCTGTCTGCGGTGTCGCGATGTATCCAGGTCCGATTCCGTTGCACTGGATGTTGTCAGCGCCGTATTCAGAACAGATGTTCTTTGTGAGCATCTTGAGTCCGCCTTTTGCAGCCGCGTAAGCAGATACAGTTTCGCGTCCAAGCTCAGACATCATTGAGCAGATATTGATGATTTTTCCGTGTCCCTTTTTAATCATTGAAGGGATTACAGCTTTTGAAACGATGAAAGGAGCGTTGAGGTCAACATCAACAACTGCGCGGAAGTCCTCTGCCGACATTTCTGTCATAGGGATTCTCTTGATGATTCCGGCGTTGTTTACAAGAATATCCACAACTCCGACATCTTTCTCGATTTTCTTTACAGTCTCGATTACCTGATCTTCTTTTGTAACATCGCAGATATATCCGTGTACGTCGTTGATTCCGTTCTCTTTGTAGTTTGCGTAGCCTTTATCAAGCTGCTCCTGACCGCGGTCGTTGAAAACGATTTTTGCTCCGGCTGCGTGGAATGCCTTGGCGATTGCGAAACCGATGCCGTAAGATGCGCCGGTAACCCAAGCTACTTTGCCGGAAAGGTCAAAGTCTTTCATTTCAAATGCTTTTGCCATTTGGAAATTTTCCTCCATAAAATAAGTATGTTTTTAAAGATATAAAACTAATCTTTTTAGGTCAAGGATTTTGTTCTGGGATTTTGACGCTGCGCGCTTCCTCGAAAAGCTTTTTCTCGTCGATTATGAAAAGCGGTTTGTCCTGATATTTCAAGACTTTCAGGATAAATTCGTCAGGAATCTCGTTTTTTGCGTCCTTTATCTCTTCCGCATCATCGTATATCTGGATTACGTCCTGGACAGAGTCCGCAACGAGACCGTAAAGCCGTTTTTTGGGATTGTTTTCCTCATCCATGAAATTCATCTCGATTACAATGACTTTTGTCTTGCTGTCGATTTCTTTTTCGCGCATATTGAACCGTTTCCGGAAATTCAAGACTGTGATTCCCGATTCACGCGAGAAGATAAGCCCCTCGATGTACGGAAGAGCGCAGGGGACTGCGGTCGGCTCTGTGAAATTAAGGACTTCAAGAACCGCCGCCACGTCAACCGCATAGGCTGTGTTTTCCACAACAAATGTCAGATAGTTTGTAATCATTAGAATTCCTCGAAATCCGCATCGCTGATTAAGTCCGCGGTCGTTTTTCTGACGACTGTGCCGCTTACAGGCTTTTCAGCTGTTTCTGCAATCTTCTTGATTTTTTTCGGCTCTACTTTTGAAGGCTTTGCCGTGTTGTCCGGCTTTTTTTCAAGAGTTTCAGTATTCTGGCTGCCGCCGGATTTTTCTTCTGTTTTTTCCTGCGGATTTTTTCCCTCGCTTCCGTTCTGCGCGATTGTGTTTGCAACTTCGTTTGAGATTCTGAAGAACGAGATTGTCTCGACAAGCTTCTGCGCTTCAGCGCTCAGCTCTTCCGCCATTGCCGCCATCTCTTCGGCCGCGCTCGCGTTCTGCTGAACAACGCTGTCCATCTGGATAATCGCCGTTGAAACCTGCTGCGCTCCGTTGTCCTGCTCTCGGCTTGCCGTCGCGATTTCGGAGATAAGCTGTGAAGTGTGCTCGATATTCGGAACGACATCTTTGATGAGAGTTCCTGCGTTTTCTGCTGTGTCGAGAGTTTTTGCTGAAATGTCGCTGATTTCGCCTGCCGCTTTCTGTGTTCTTTCGGCAAGTTTTCTGACCTCGGAAGCAACAACCGCAAATCCTTTTCCAGCCTCGCCAGCGCGAGCCGCCTCGATTGCCGCATTGAGAGCGAGCATATTTGTCTGTCCTGCGATTTCCTCAATCACAGAAATTTTCTCCGCGATTGTCTCTACAGCCTTAACTGCCTCTTCTACTGCAAGTCCGCCGGCTTCGCCTTTCGCGCTCGCCTCGTTCGCAATCTCGCAGGTTTTTGCCGCATTGTCCGCCGTCTGCCGGATATTGCTTGTCATCTGCTCCATTGTCGCGCTCATTTCCTCTGTTGAAGCCGCCTGCTCGCTTGCTCCAGATGAGACCGCCTGGCTTGAAGATGAAAGCTGCTCGCCGCCCGCCCGGACTTGAAGAGCCGACTCTCGCACATTCTGCACTGTTTTTATAAGCGACGTGAGCATATTCATCAATGCGCCTGCCATTCTTCCAAGCTCGTCCTTGCGCCTTCTGATTTTTTCGCCCTCGTCCTGATTGATGTTTGTGAGCGTGAGGTCGCCCTCTGCAACATCTATAAGAGTTTTCTCAATGATTATAATCGGCTTTGAAAGGGAATTTGCGTAAAGGAATCCGATTGCAATCGCCGCGATTACGAGAATTCCTGAGATTATGAACAGGATTGTGCGCATATTGTGGACAATGCCTAAGAATTCTTCCGCTGGAACTGTGATTCCGATAGCCCAGCTTGCTCCGCCGATAGGAGTGTAGCTTACGAATGTTTTCTTTCCCCTTAAATTTATGGAAACAGTGTTTTCCTCGTAGTTTTTCATTTTCTGGGCGATTTTCGCCATCGGCTCGTATTCGGGATTTTCCGCCGCGAGCTGCTCGAAAGTCTTGTCTGTCGCGTCAACGCTTGTGTTTGTGTTCTGGATTATCTTTCCGCTTTCAATGTTTATGATGAAAGCAGAGCCGTCTTCTCCAATCCGGAGCTTGTTTGCAAATTCACTGAGCATTGATGTGTCCTTGTTCAATGCCAGCACGCCGATTATTTTTTTGTTCGCGTCATAAATCGGAACGGAAATATATATTGTCATCAGGTTGTGGGTATAGTTCAAGAGAGGCCCGTCAATGCATGAGAAGCCGTTTGCCGCGCGCTGAAAATATGTCCGCTTGTCGATTTTGCACGGCGCGCCTTCGGAGTTGTAGCCGTTTCCGTTTGTGTCCGACACTACAAAATATCGTGTGCCTTCTCCCGAGCCTGCAACGAATTTGCTCAGGAAAAGAGCCTTGTCTTTTATGGAAACAGACGGATCCATCAAATACGGCTGATATGAAAGCGTATATAGATTGGAGGATTCTGTGATAAGCTTCTGGTCCGCATAGTTTGAGACGTTTTTAGCAAGCGTTGTCATATTCTTCATTGAGACATCTGTTACAGCCTTTTCTGAGAAGCCCAGCGCGATGTAAGTCAGGGCAGTGCCCGTTACAAGCATTATAGCGGCGATAAATGTTGTGATAGCCAATCGAATACTTTTCATAAATCCCCCTTTGAGCAGCAGCATATTGTCTTGCGTTTTCGATTTTCTGGAAACTTTTTTGACTTGAATATGAAATTCCGCCTTGTTTTTGACAGAATTTCAATTTTTTCTTTATCCGATTATTTTTTTGACGACGGCAATCAGCTTTTCAGATGTGAAAGGCTTTACAATCCAGCCGGTCGCGCCTGCGGCTCTTCCCTCGTCCATTTTTGAGGCTTGATTTTCGGTTGTCAGCGCGATAATCGGCGTGAATTTATATCCTTCTGTTGTTCTGAGCTGCTTTGTAAGTTCGATTCCGTCCATGTTCGGCATATTTATATCGGTGATGACTAGGTTGAATTTTTCAGCTTTTGCTTTTGCAAGCGCGTCAACGCCGTCAACTGCCTCTGTGATTTCATATCCTTCTTGTCCGAGGATAAAAGAAATGCTCTTCCTGATTGAAGCTGAGTCATCTACTGCAAGAATTTTTTTAGACATAATCGGTTCTCCTTAATATATATCTATATTACTTAATAATTGATGAAATTTTCTATATTCAAAACTTATAATTTTTAAGTTTTGCGGCGCTGAGCATTGCCGTAGCGATTTCAGGCAGCGGAACAATCCTGTCAACTGCTCTGGCTTTTACAGCCTCGCCCGGCATCCCGTAGACAATGCAGGTAGCCTCGTCCTGCGCGATGTTGAATGAGCCTGCATCGTGCATCTCTTTCATTCCTTTCGCGCCGTCGTCTCCCATTCCGGTCATTATGATTCCAACCGCGTTTTTTCCCGCATAGCGCGCTGCCGAGCGGAAAAGCACATCAACGGAAGGTCTGTGCCGGGAGACAAGCGGACCGTCTTTCACTTCAACATAATAGTCCTTGCCTTCCCTTTTTAAAAGAAGATGATGATTTCCCGGAGCTATTAAGGCCTGTCCTCGCTGGACAATGTCTCCGTTTTCCGCCTCGCGCACGGAAATTTTGCATAGGCTGTCGAGCCGCTGCGCGAAAGACGCGGTGAAATGCTCCGGCATATGCTGCACAATAACGATTCCTGGCGAGTCTTCAGGGAGCATGACAAGAAAATCCTTTAGGGCTTCTGTTCCGCCGGTGCTCGCGCCCACAACTACAACTGTGTCGGTTGTGTCTATCGGGGCAAGGCTCGGATTCGGCTTTTCAAGAATCACATCTGCTGAAAGTTTCGGCTGGACTGCCCTGAAAGGCTGTCGTTCTTCCATTTTTTGCTCCGTGATTTCCTCAAGTTCTGGAAGCTCTTCCAGCTCTTCTGCGTCATTCTGATTTTGTCTTTCCTGCTGGAGATTTTTCGCGTGAAGCCTTGCCGCGGACGGAAGAAGCTGCTTTATTTTTCCCTGGCACGCGTTTGCGGCTTTTATCGCGTCGATAAGAATTATCTTTGATTCCTGAAAAAACTGCCTTGTTCTGACCAAAGGCTTTGCGACGATTGCCGCCGCTCCGTACTCAATCGCCTTGATTGACTCCGGCGAGCCTTTCGTCACAAGAGACGAGCAGATGACGCACGGAATCGGATCGATTGTCTCGTTCATTTTGCGGAGAAACGTGAGACCGTCCATTCTCGCCATCTCTATGTCAAGAATAATAACGTCCGGCCGCTCTGTCTGGATTTTCCGCACTCCGATAATCGGGTCGGGTGCGGTTCCAATCACTTTGACGTCTTTTTCGCCTGAGAGAACTTCTGTTATTGTCTGCCGGACTAGGGCCGAGTCGTCTATTATTAAAACTTTAATTGGCATTTTTATGCTTCCTTAAAATCCTTTTGTCTTTTTTAAATTTTCTGGAAAGTTGTGGGAGCGACCGTTTTCAGCGGAAGCTCCATTCCAAAGATTGTCTCCGAGTGTCCTAGAAAAAGGTAGCCGCCGGGAACTAAATGTCTTATCAGCTTTCTGATTACATCTTCCTGAGTCTGCTTCTCAAAATAAATCAGGACATTGCGGCAGAAAATTATCTGCTTTTCGCCGCTTACAGGATAGCTCGAATCCATAAAATTCAGCCGCTTGAAACTCACTTTCTGCCTGATTTCGGGCTTTAAGCGCACTGCGGGATTGTCTGGATTCCTGCTTTTGAGAAAATAGCGTTTTTTAAGCTCGTAAGGAAGCTCGCTTACGCTTTCAAGCGGATAGACCGCGTTTTGCGCCTTTTCGAGAACGCGCGATGAAATGTCCGTGGCGAGAACTGAAAAATCCGCAATTTTTCCCGGGTTCTTCCTCATAAACTCGCTCATGACGATTGAGAGCGTGTAAGGCTCTTCGCCTGTCGAGCAGCCCGCCGACCAGATTTCAATGTTCTTGTGTCCTTCATTGACAAGAGAGGGCAGGGCTTTTTCTGTCATAAAATCAAAATGCTGCTTTTCGCGGAAGAAATTTGTGAGGTTTGTTGTGATGACGTTTATCATAAGCGCGATTTCCTCCTCGCTTTTTTCTCCGCCCGCAAAAACAAGGTCAACATAGTCGTCAAAATTTTTCAGGGACAAAGCCTTTAGCCTTGACTGGAGGCGCGACTGGACCATCAGCTTTTTCTGCGCCGGCATTTTTATTCCGACGTTTGTCTGTATGAATTCCGCGATTTTTTCGAACTGCTCCTGTGAAAGCTCCGGCGTTTCCGAAAAATAATTTATCGCCTGCTCCAAGCTTTTTTCCGTGCTTTCATCTTTGCCTTTGATGACGGATTTTTTCGCGAATACTTTCGCAAATTCTTTTCGCGAATCCATTGAAATATCAGCTGGCTCTATCATTTTTCCGCCTTTTTTGATTCGCTTTTTTCAATGGAATTCAAAAGCTCCGTCAGCTTTAGAACGTCGAGAATCAGCGCGACAGTGCCGTCTCCGAGAACTGTCGCGCTGTTTATTCCTGTGCAGTTGTTGAAAAGCCTTCCAATCGGTTTTATTACGGTCTGGTTGCTTCCGAGAATTTTGTCCATCGTCAGGCCGATTATGCGGTCGTTGTCATAGACTGCGACAACCTCCTGTCTTTCAGGATATTCGCTGTCTTTTATATTGAAGAATTTCCTCAAATTTATGCATTTAAGCTCTTTTCCGTGGAGAGTCGTCTTCAGGATTAAGTCGTCTTTTTTGTCTTTGTCCGCAGTGAAGGACATGCATTCTGCGATTGTGTTCAGCGGAACTATGTATTTTGTCTTTCCGATTGTTGTCAACATTCCGTCGATAATCGCGAGCGTGAGAGGAATCTTCAGGATAAATGACGAGCCTTTTCCTTTCTCAGTCTCTACTGAAACCGTTCCGCCGAGCGTAGAGACGTCCTTTTTTACGACATCCAGTCCGACTCCGCGCCCTGAAACGGAAGTTACTTGCTTTGCGGTCGAGAATCCGGGCTGGAAAATCAGATTGTAGATTTCAGCGTCCTCGAGCTTTGCGTCTTCTTTTATGAGTCCGCGCTGAATTCCTTTTTCCCGGATTGCTTCGCGGTCCAGTCCTTTTCCGTCATCCTTGATTGTGATTAGGATGAACGCTCCTACGTGCTTTGCCGAAAGCGTGATTGTTCCTGTAGGATTTTTCCCCTGCGCTGTTCTAACCGCCGGAAGCTCCACGCCGTGGTCAACAGAGTTTCGCACGAGATGTAGAAGCGGGTCGTTGAGCTTTTCAACTACTGTCTTGTCAAGCTCTGTTTCTGCTCCCTCCATGAACAAGTCGATGCTTTTTCCGAGCTGGCCTGCAAGGTCGTGGACTGTTCTTCTGAAGCGCGAGAAAAGCGTGCTGATAGGAACCATTCTAAGCCCCATTGACGAATCGCGGAGCATCACAGAGATTCTTCCGCATTGCTCGCTTAAATTCTTGAATGTCGGGTTTTCCGTGAGAATCGCCTGCTGCTCAAGCCTCGCATTGAACGTTACAAGCTCGCCGACCAAGTCCACAAGCTCGTCGAGCTTCTGCGAGCTGATTCTCACAGTCTGGCTTGCGGCGTTTGCCTGCGCCTGTCCTTTCTGGTTCAAAGAGTTCAAGTGCTGCTGTTCGGCGAGCGCGGATTTTACCTGCTCCTCAGAGACGATTTTCTTGTCAACGAGAACTTCTCCGAGCGGCTTGTGCTCGTTCAGGATTCTGTCGATGTCTTCCTGCTTTATGTCGTTCCGGGAAACCAGAATTTCGCCGATTTTGTTGTTTGTTCCCGGCTGAAGATCGATTTTTTCGACTTCGACTTTTGATTCCGAGTCAAGAAAGATAAAGACGTCTTTTATGTCGTTTTCAGATTTTGTTGTCGTGAGAATCACATCCCACGAGAAATAGCAAAGCTCGCTGTCCATTTCTGAAAGTGGCGGCAAGTCGTGGAAGAACGGAACTACAGTCGCGGTTCCAAGCTCTGTAAGCTCTTTCACTAAAAGCTCAGGGCGCGTTCCGTTCTGCAGAATTGTCTTTGACGGCCTGAATTTGATTCTCCATGAAGCGTTTGGAATCTCCTGCGCTGCCTGCTTTGCCGCGAGAACTTTTTTCGCAGTTTCAGCCGGGGACTCCGCCGCGCTTCCGCCGTGCTTTTTCACATAGACTTTGAATTCAAGGATAAGATTTGACGATGCCTGCTTCAGCTCGTCCGAGACTTCCGTTCCTGCCCCGAGAAGATTCCTGATGTGGTCGCGCGCTTTGAGCATAAGGTCGATAAGCTCGGAATTTACAGGAATAATTCCGTTCCGAACCTGATCCATCGCGGATTCCGCCTCGTGCGTGAAATTCGAGATGTCATTGAAGCCGAACATCGCGGACGAGCCTTTTATCGTGTGCATGGCGCGGAAAACCGCCGCTATTGTCTCCGAGTCGTTCGGATTGTCATTCAGCGTAAGAAGCTGGTCTTCAAGATTGTCAAGAAGCTCATTCGCCTCGTCAAAAAAGACTGAACTTAACTGCTCTAGCATTTTTATTTCTCCCCGTTTTCAGGAAGAGCATACTCACTTAGTGAAACGCCGCATCCGGCTGTGAAGTCAAGAATGATTTCAGGAATTTTTCCCGATATGAAAAAGGACTTGTTCTGTTTTTCCGCTTCTTTGCGCGCTGACACAATAAGCTGGATTCCTGTGATGTCGATGTCTTCCAGCTCTGAAATGTCGAGAAGAACTTCTTCCGCGCCGCTGAATGATTCAAGGAGATTTTTCTGAAGGTTTTTCGCTTGCTCGATTCCGGCTGTTCCAGTCCACTTTATCGTAATTGCCTCATCTTTTCCGGCGGCCATTTTTTCGTGTGAATCTCCTATCAATTTGGAATTTTTTGATTTATAATTGCTTATGCTTCTATTTTAAGTTACAAACACGGAGTCGTCAAATGAAAGATAATGATATGTCATATTTCTCGTTCGTTCTGGGAGAAGGAATGTTTTCGGTTCCTGTAACAAACGTGAGGGAAGTTTTTGATTATGAAACGCTCACTCCAGTTCCGAATTCGCTGAAATATCTTAAGGGCGTGATGAATATACGCGGCTCTGTTGTCTCGATTGTCGATTTGCGCGAGCTTTTCGGCTTTTATCCGCCAGATGACCTGACCGGCTGCTCGATAATTTATCTTGAAATTCCGCAGGCGGGCGAGAAGCCTTTTGAATTTGCGATTATCGCCGACAATGTTGACGTTGTGAGCCATCTGAATATGATTCCGGCGGACTCTGTTTCCTCGGCGATGCTTGAGGAGCACCGGCATTTTGTGAAGTCAGTCGCGCGGCAGGAAGACCGGTTCATTCTTGTTCTTGACCTTGAAAAAATCATTGAGTTCATTGAGAAAGATGTTGACAAGGCCGGAATGGCAGGATTTTAGATTTTTAAAGATATTTAGGCGGAGGTTTTTGAATCGCACTTAGCACGGACATTGGCTTTTTCAACAAACGTAAATCGTGGCGAGTGCGAAAGCTAGTTTTGATTTTTCTTATAAATTTCCGAAGCCGTCCGGCAAGACAGGGAAGAGATTTTTTACTTCTTTCAGGCTGATTTTCTCGAGATACGCCTCTTCCTTTGACTCCAGCTGCGCGTCAACGTTGCGGTTCTGGATATATTTCAAGTAGACTTTCGATGAGAGCGGGTCGAAGAAAATTTTTCTAGGGGAAGTTCCGCCTGTGTTTGATGTTACGACCGGGATATTTTTCTGTCTTAGATAGTCGAACGCGAATTTTATGTTCACTTCGCCCACCTGCGCGCCGCTTGTTGACGGCAGATTGAACACGTTGCTTCCTCCGAAGACTTTTGCCTGAAGATTTTCAATTTTCGCGCCTTTTTCTGCAATGTCCTTGATTAGAAGCTCCATTGCGTACTCGCCGAATTTTCCCATGAGAAGGCTGCTTTCCCTGTCATCTTCAATCGAAGTGTCCTTTGCGAGCATAAAATGGTTCAGCCCTCCGATTTTTCTTTGTGAATCAAAGAGGGCAATGCTTATGCACGAGCCGAGGACTGTCGAAATCATCTCGTTTTCCGAAGTGCTGTAGAATTCCCCGGGATAAATCGTGATGATTTTCTTGTTGAAATGGTTGTCGAAGTAGCTGTTCATTTTAGAAGAACGTTACCTCTCCTGAAGCCGCTCCTTTTTCAATCTCCATTCCCGCGAGCTTTCCAGCCGCTTCCTTGTGCGCTGTAATCGTGAAATTCTTGATTAAATTCACGAAGTTTGTGTTCTTGATTTCCCAGCTTGAAATATTTCTTTCCTTTAAGAGATTCTTTTTTTTCTGGATTAGATTTTCCTGCGACTCTTTCATTTTTGAGATGAATTCTGAAATCTCGGAGCCGATTTTCTGCAAGTCTTTAATGTTCTGGTCTGCGGACGTGCATTTTGACTGGAAGCCGTCCGGGAAAACTGTGAAGTTTGAAATGATTGACGCAAGCTGGTTCCTTCCGGCTGAAATCTCGTCGAAAAATTTCATCTTGCTGTTTTTTAGCTCCACCATGTTCTCGTTGTCGCGTCCGATTGATGTTGTGAAACTTGAAAGCAGGCTGCCTGTCTCTGTTATGAAGCCTTCAAGAAGGCTTTCCATTGTGTCGAGCGACTTGTTCGCCGAGTTTATCAGGTTGTCCATGTCGGTTACAGAATCCTGCACTGATTTTATCGCGTCGTTTTTTGCGACTTCAATCTGCTGCAGGATTCTTACGTGGTGCAGGCGGCTCATTACAGGGCGGAGCGTCTCGAAAACCGCGTAGATTGTGCGGGCGCGCCCTGTTATGTTCTGCGTTGTGTGCAGCAGGTCTTTCTGGACGAGATGGTAATTGTTGAACTCGTCTATGATTCCGTCAAATTCGCTGATTATAGACGAAAGCCGCTTTTCGATGTTTTCCGCGCTTGCTGAATTTCCGCTTATGAATCTTTCCTCGAAGCTGTCTTTTTCGTTTTCAACAGCGTCGAGAATATCGATTACTTTTTTCCAGTTCGAGACAAAAATTCCGCTGCTCTTTGCTACGTATGAATTTATGTCCTCAAGGACTTCTGCCGCAAGAGAAAGAAGCGTGATGTTGAATGTAATGTAGTCAAGCTCCTCGTCTGTTCCGGGCTGCACCGTCATGTGCTTTTCGATTTCTTTCATGCAGCTTTTAACGTGGTCGAGCGACTGCCGGATCATATCCTGAAGCTGCAAGCCTTCCATCGCCTTTTGAATCGGCGGATAGACGCTTTCGATGTCTGCGCTGATTTTGCCGAGCGGCTCTCTTACGTTCGAGATTAAATCCCTGATTTCAGATGAACTTTCCGAGCCTTTTGAAGAAAGACTTTTCTGCGAGTTCAAAATCCCTGAGAAAATGTTTTTCAGCGTGTTTATGAAATTCAGAAGCTGCGCCTCCTCCTCGCTCAGCTTGTCGGAGAAAAGGAACATATCATTTGAAAGACGCTGGAGATTTTCTGTAATCCGGCTGAAAGCCTGTCCTTTTTCGCCCGACTTTATCGAGATGACCATTGCGTTAAGCGCGATAAGCTCCATCTGCTCGGAGTCTTCCTTGATTTCTGCAATCATCTTGTCGAGCTGACCCAAGTCCGCGATTTTCTCGTTGAGCTTTTCAAAAAGAGGGTTGTATTTTGCGCCGTAGTCCGTGAAAAGCTCGCTTTCGCCTTTTGATGACTCTATGTTTGCGCTTTCAAGATTCTTGAGCATATTTTCAAGCGACTGGATAGAAGTTGAGCCTTTCTGGTTCAAAAGCGACGGAAAAAGATTTCCGAGCTGCAAGAAAATCGCCTCTGATTTTGAGCTGATGTCATTGATTTTAGAAACCGCGTTTTCAATAGTCATATGTTTTTCCTTATAAGTAAGTTTAGTTTATCTGTTTTTTTATATAATTGCGACAAGCGGCTGTTCTTCAAAAAATCGTGATGATTTTTGCTATTCATCGTCTCCGCCGCCGCTTATTCTCCTGAAAATTCAGATGAAAGCTTTTCAAGATCGCTTCCGTTGTTTTCATTGCTTTCAAAGTTTTCAAGCTCGCTGTACGAATAATCGCGTGAAATAACCGTGTTCGCCGCAGTCTGCAATGATTTTATGAGCTTGCATTCCGGGGCTGAGACCGCGAGAGGCGTTCTTAGCGCGACTGAAAGCCCGGCTTTCTGCTCGCGCGGCAAAAATCCGATGAAATCCATCTGAATTCCAAGCTTGTCTCGGACGAGCTTTCTAAGGCGTTTTGCTATCTCCAAGTCGCCGGAAGTCTCGCCCATGTTCACGATTGCCTGCGGTCGGAATTTCCTCAATTCGGAGGAAATTTTCTGGCAGGAATCACTAAATTTTTCGGCAGTTTTTGAGAATAAGTCAAGAAAAGAAGTTTCTGTTCCGCTCGCGCTGTTTTTCAGATATTCATTGATGAATTTCCGTTCGTCGCTTTTCGCCTTGAACTGCCTCATAAGGAATCTGAACGAGGCGGCTTTTAGGAAAGAGTAGGCATTCAGGACAGATGTTAGCTCCGGCGTTGTGACGAGAATTGAGTTGTGCGTCAGAAGAAAAAAGTCGAGCGTGTTGTAGGTTGTTCCCGCTCCTAAATCGAGAATCGCATAGTCAAAATTTTCTATCTGGGAAAGTTTTCTGATAATCTTGTTCTTGGTGAAAGTGTCCATGTTCGCAGTTCCCGGATAAAGGCAGTCGCCTGCGATGAATTTCAAGTTTTCTTCCATTGTGTTTTGAACTAAATCTGAAAGCTCGGAAGTCTGCTTGTAGATGAAATTTCCCATTCCCGCGTGGCTGTTTTTAAGCCCGAGAAGCGTGTGGAGATTTGCGCCGCCAAAGTCAAAATCGCAGAGAAGAATCCGTTTTCCTGAGCGGGCGAGCAGAATTGCCAAATTTGCGGCCACCGTGCTTTTTCCAACGCCGCCTTTTCCGCTGGCAATCGGCAGAATATTTACCATGATTCTTCAATTATAGAGCGAATGTTATGAATTTACAAAAAAATTCCGTAACTGTAATATCGAAGATATGAAATCAGATATAAAATCATTGCTGAAAATTAAAAAAATTGGATTTGCTTTTCTTGGCGTTTTTTGCGCGTTCCTGTTTTTTTCCTGCTCTAAGCCAGGCGACCTGACTGTTCAGCGCGCAATAAAGGCTTATCAGAATCAGAATTATGAGGAGTCGCTCTCGCTTTTTTTGCAGGCTGGCGAGGAGGACTCGAATTATTCTGACGAGCTGATTTTCACTTTTATCTCGAATCTTTACGCTTCTCAGGGAGACATTGAGAATTCCGCAATTTATCTTGAAAAAGCTCTTGAAAAAAAGCCTGACTATCGCGGATTTGTAACGCTCGGAATGGATTACCACGTTCTCGGCGACGATGAAAAAGCGGAAAAAAACTATAAAAAAGCGGTTGAGATTACACCGAAAAAAGGCGAGGCTTATGCGAGCCTGGGCGCGCTTTATCTCGGGCAGAAAAAATACGGCGAGGCGATTTTGAATCTTCGAAAGGCGACTGAGGCGGAGCCGCGCCTTGCAGTTCCGCACGCGAATCTTGCGGTCGCATACGCTCTTGCAGGAAGAAAGGCTGAGTCCGAGGCGGAATTCACAATCGCGGAAAATCTGAAATGCGAGAATCTTGAGGAATTCAAGCTCCGCGCGATGGAAAACTAGCTGGAATCAGCAAAGCAGCTTTACGCTTTAAATTAGCTTAAAAATTCTCCAAAAAGAGATAAGGAATTCTCTTGAAAAGTTACCGTTTGTTCGATATATTTTGTGTTACCGATTGTTCGGTAATTAGATTGTATGAAGAACGGTTGTCTGCCAGAAAAAAAATCAACAAAAGAACTCATCTTGAAAGCGGCTTTTTCGTTTTATATCAAGCCATACATCAGGGATTTTTCGATGAGCGAGCTTGCCGCGAAAGTCGGACTTTCAAAGCCCGCGATTTACCGCCATTTCAAGAGCAAGGCGGAGCTTCAAAATGAGATGCGGAGCCGTTTTTTTTACTTGATTGCGCAGGTTTTGAAGGAAGCGCAGGAGAATTCCGGAAAGTTTTCAGGAAAATCTTCCGGCGGAAAAATTTATCTTGAAAGCCTGATTGAATTTCTTGCGGAGAACATTCAGTACATCAATTATTTTATCTGCGAAGTTACGGTTGAGCACGATTTTTTTGATTTGATGGACAAAAATCTTGCCTTGTGCGGCGTTATGAAAAAAATGGAGGACATCATCGACCTTAAAGACGAGGTTTATTCGCGCGCGAGAAGCTCGTTTGTCGGAATTTCAATCCTGTTTTTCATAAAGGCGAGAAGAGACGCGGCTGCAAGAAATGAAAATGTCGCCGGCGTGAAACAATTTGCCTCTAGCATTGTTGAATTTCTTGGAAAAGGCTTGCGCGGATTTTCCAAAAAAGGAGAGGCTGCCTGGCCGTCAGAAATTTCAGAGAATCGGATTTTGGAGCTTGAAAGGCTCTGCTCGATAAAAAATCTCGGCTTGCCTGAGGAAAGCAAAATTTTCAAGGCGATTGCTAGCGTAATCAGGAAATTCTCGACAAGCGGCGTTACAGTAGAAAGAATCGCTGGCGAGCTTGGAATGGCGAAAAGCAGCCTTTACTTTTACTTTGAGAACAAGAACCAGATGATTTTCTCGCTTGTGAAAAAAGAAGTGAGCCTGCTTTTCACGATTTGCCAGGAGAACATGGCGGAAGCCCGGAATTTCAGCGAGCTTGTCTATATAAACTTGATGACCGAAATCAACTTTTTTCTGGAGCGTTCGTCAATGCTTTCAATCTGCGGCTGGCTTTTGCAGACAAGCAACGAGAATGAATTCGTTCACAATGATGATGAGGAATTCGAGCAGAATTCAAAGTGGAGCAAGGCTCTGAAAGAGGTTGTTCCGCGTCTTGGATTCGGATTCAAGATTGAGCCGGACATTCTCCGCTTCTGGGTTGGAAGCCTGCCAGTTGCGGCGACCGTGCTTAAATTTTACGCGAACTTTAACGATGAACAGATTGTTCAGACTGTAAAATATTTATTCGGCTTCGTGGAGAATGGAGTTTGGGAGGAAAACAGATGAGATTTGATAAAAGACTTGCCGCGGTTTTTGGCTTTGTCATTCTTGCGGGAAGCGTTGTTTTCGCAGATGAGAAGCAGGTCGTGAAGCTTACTCTTGACGACGCTGTTGAGTACGCGCTTAAGAACAGCCGCACGCTGAAAAGCAGCGATATCGACTTGGAGATGAAAAAGCGCGCTTCAAGCACATCATGGAACGTGTTTTTGCCGAATGTGCAGGCTACTGGAACAATGAGCCGCGCGAATGACTATTCTCCGAGCACGGTTGCAATGGCGCAGATGGGAGCTGCGATTACAGCTTTGTCTGGAGGAACGCCTTCGAAGGTTGCAACAGACTATGAAAATGAGGAAGACCGCTGGTCGACAATCGGCGGATTGAGCGTCAGCTGGAATTTTAATCCTGCTTACATCGCGCAGATTCAGAAAGCGAAGCTCGACTATGAGGGCGGAAAAATCTCCTGGGAGCAGAGCCAGAACACTACGGTTCTCAACATCAAGAAACTTTTCTACGGGCTTTTGCTCCAGCAGGAAAACTTGAAAATTCAGAAAGACACGTTTGAAAACGCACGGCAGCGCTACGTTCAGGCGCAGGCGAACTTCAAGAACGGACTTGTCCCGGAAATCAGCCTGCTTCAGACTCAGGTGAACTATGAGAACACAAAGCCGACTGTGAACACTGCGGAGCAGACTTTGCGGCAAAACATCGACACGCTCGCATTCTTGATTGGATTGCCAGTCGGAACTGAAATTGAGCTTTCAGGCGACATTGAGCCGAGCTATGTCGATGTTGACACTGACGAGCTTCTCGAAAAATACGGCGCGAACGACTTGAATATAAAGTCTCTTCAGAACAGCATCGATGTAATCAACAAGAGCATGGCGGCTTTGAATTTGAGCGCCTGGGTTCCTTCTTTTGCTTTGAGCTACGGTCTGCAGCCGGTTTATACAGGTTCTGACGGAGCTTGGCATTTTTACAAGGGAATCGGGAAAGATGATGAATGGTATGATTCGGGAAGCCTGAGCCTGACTTTGGCGTGGAACATCACAAATATGCTTCCATGGTCGGCGACTCAGCAGCAGATAAAGGATTTGAGGCAGACTCTCTCAAAACTCGAGATTTCAATGGAGACTCTCAAAGAAAACCAGAAAGTCGAGGTTAGAAAGGCGGTTGACACTTTGAACCAGGCGCGCGAGCAGATTGACGCGATGGGACGCACCGTTGAGGTTGCAAAGCGCGCTTACGATATGCAGTCCCGCTCGTACAGAAACGGAACCACGGAATTTTTGGATTTGAAGGACACAGAAAGCTCCTACAATCAGGCGAAGCTCGGTCTTTTGAGCCAGAAAATGAGCTACATCACAGCCCTGATGGACTTGGAGAACACACTCAACACAAAGCTGACAGAAAAATAATTCGGCGTGAATATTGCTTGCACAAGCCAAGGAAAACGCCCTTTATAGAAAAAAGAAAATTGGAGGAAAATATGAAACGTACTGAAAAATTTGCGCTTACAGCGGCTTCGATTCTTGCTGTTGCGACATTCGCGGGATGCGGCAATAAAAAATCTGCGGCGGCGGACTCTGCTTCTGCTGAGGCGGAGCAGACTTTTGTAGTCGGAACAATGATTACGAAAGCCGGAAATTTTGACGACTATCTTGAATTCGGCGGCGACATCGCTTCTGTGAATTCTGTTTATGTTATGCCTGACCAGGCCGGAAAAATCACGAACGTTCTGGTGAGCGTCGGCGACATTGTCTCAAAAGGCCAGACAATAGCTTATGTAAACCCTTTGCGCGCAGGCGCGGTCTACAATGACAGCCCGGTGAAGTCTCCGATTTCTGGAAGAATCACTTCGCTTCCTGTGACAATCGGCTCGACTGTGAGCCAGTCTTCTTCAATCGCGAACGTTGCGAGAACTGATGACTTGGAAGTGAGAATCAACATTGCTGAAAGATTCGTGAGCAGAATTTCTGACAAACAGAAAGCGACAATAACTTTTGACGCTTATCCGAATGTGGAATTTCCGGCGACTGTTTTTGAAATCAGCCCGGTTCTGGACACTTCGTCAAGAACGATGAGCGTGAAGCTTCGCTTTGACAACAAGGATTCAAGAATCAAGGTTGGAATGTACGGCCGCGTGAAGCTCGTTACAGATTCTGTAAAGGATGCGATTGTTGTTCCTTCAAACGCTGTGATTGTTCGCGAGCAGAAAAATTATATTTTTGTTGTTCAGCCTCATTCTGACGAGATGTCCACAGTTAAGCTTGTTCCGATTACTGCCGGAATTTCGGTTGACAACCAGACTGAAATCTCTGAAGGCGTTAAGGCTGGAGACGAGATTGTTGTGAAAGGAATGTCTCTTTTGAACGACGGCTCGAAAGTCAAGATTGTTTCCACAAGCAAGGCTGATTCTGAGTAAGAGGCGGAATTGCTTTCTTGGCTTTTATCCCGTTATCTTTGCTTTCCTTGTGAATATTAAGGAGTGTTAAATGACATTTTCAGAAAAATGTGTGCATAAGCCGGTAACAACGACGCTTATTTTTATTCTTGCGATTGTTCTGGGAATTTTCTGTACTTTCCAGCTCCCGGTCGATATGTTCCCGGATATGGATCTTCCTTACATGATTGTCTACACATCATACGACGGAGCCGGTCCTGAGGAAGTTGAGCAGAGCGTCACAAAGACTCTTGAAAGCTCGCTTTCGGGCGTTTCGGGGCTTAAAAAATTGCAGTCGCGCTCTATGGGCGGAATCTCGCTTGTTATTCTTGAATTCAACTATGGAACAAGCCTTGACGCTGCCGGAGGAGACGTTCGCGACAAGATTGACCTTGTGCGTAACTATCTTCCGGACTCTGCCGATTCTCCTGTAACAATCAAGCTCGACCCTTCAATGATGCCTGTAATGAATCTTGCGCTGAAAGGAAATAGAACGCCGGAGGAGCTTAGAAGCCTTGCTGAGGACACAATTGAGTCGCGCCTTGAGCAGGTTGACGGAATTGCTTCGGCTACAGTTTCCGGCGGACGCGAGGAGTCAATCAATGTTGACATTCCGCGAGACCGTCTTGAGGCTTACGGCCTTACAATCAGCACTGTCGCGCAGATGATTGGAATTCAGAATGTTCAGTCTTCAGGCGGAACAATCACTTCCGGCGACATCAACTATACGATTAAAAACGACGGAAAATACAAGTCTCTTGATGACATCAAAAACACTGTAATATCGTACAAGGTCGGCTCTGACCAGACAGTGAAGACTGTCCGTCTCCGCGATATTGCAGATGTCTATGAAGGATATAAGGATGTCTCAACTCTCGCTTATCTTGACGGCGAGCCTTGTGTAATGATTTCATTGCAGAAGCAGTCTGGAAAGAACTCTGTCGAGACTGCCACAAAAGTCCGCGGCGTTATCCAGAAGCTTAAGTCGGAGCTTCCGGGCGATGTTGAGCTGGTCGAGACTTCAAACACTGTTGACATCATCAAGCAGACAATTTCTGAAGTTGTAAGCTCTGTTGTTCAGGGTGCTTTGCTTGCTATTGCGGTCTTGTTCATATTCTTGCGCTCTATGAAGTCAACTTTGATTGTCGGAGCTTCAATCCCGATTTCAGTTATGATTACGCTTTTGTGTATGTATCTGAAAGGAATTTCTATCAACCAGATTTCGATGGCAGGTCTTTTGCTTGGTATCGGTATGCTTGTTGATAACTCAATCGTTGTCCTTGAGAATATCTACGCTTATATTGAGCGCGGAACAAAGCCGAAAGTGGCCGCGATTCTCGGCTCCCAGGAAATGGTTACTTCAATCACCGGCTCAACGCTTACTTCTGTATGTATCTTCTTGCCGATGATTGTATTCCAGAAAAAGCTTGGCATGATGGGACAGCTTTTCAACAACGTAGCGTGGACAATTATTTTCTCTTTGATGTCATCTTTGCTTGTCGCTATGGCGCTTGTGCCTGTTTTGTGCGCGACAGTGGTGAAGAAGACTGAAATCACGAAAAAATCCGGCCTCACTTACTCTGTGAACCGCGCATTCAACAATTTCTTTGACTGGCTTGATAAAAAATATGCCGGCGGAGTCAAATTCGTTCTTCATCACAAGGCAGCCTGCATTATCGTTCTTGTTTCGCTTTTTGTTGCTTCTATTGTGGCTGTTAAATTTGTAGGATTCACATTTATGCCTGAGTCTGCGGCGAACTCCGTCGAGGTTGACTTTGAGCTTCCTGTCGGAACAAGGGTTGAAGTTACAGAGGACACTTTGCGCGAATTCGAGGCGATGGCTCTGCAGGACTTGAAAGGCATTAAATACTCGACTGTAACAGTCGGCGGAACAAGCATGCTCGCCTCTTCATCTGAGACAAACACAGGTTCTGTAACGTTCACGCTTTACGAGCCTTCCGAGCGCGAAAAAGGCTGGGACAATGAAAAGTCTGCAAAAGCTAAGCTTAGAAAATATTTCACGATGTTCCCTGACACGGCGCTTTCATTTGCGGCGAACGCGAACAGCGCGTCTAGCTCTTCTGGAATTTCCATCAGCGTTATTTCTGACGACCTTGACCATGTAAAATCAACTTCAAGTGCGATAAAGTCGCTTCTTGAATCAAAAGGCGCGGACTTGGTTTCTGAGGTTGAGTCTGACATGAAGGACGGACTTCCGCAGGCGAACATTATTTTTGACCGCGACAGAATGCAGGAATTCGGTCTTAACATCTACAACATCGGAACTGAGATTTCAGGTGTTATCTCAGGAAAAACCGCGAGCCGCTATACAAAGAACGGAGACGACATCGATGTTATTGTGCGCGTTTCAGAAAAGGACAGAACTCGCTTGACAGATTTGGATTCAATCTCGATGGTTACTTCTAGCGGAAACAGAATCCCGCTTTCAAGTTTCGCGCATTTTGAGGAATCCCAGGCTCCTGTAACAATTTACCGCGAGAACCAGACTAGAATCTGCCACGTTACGGCAAAGCCTCTTCCGGGGCTTTCTCTTGGAGACGTCCAGTCAAAAGTCGTTTCTCTTATCAATGATAATATCCTGAAAGAGGATGATGTCCAGATAACATACGGCGGCGACATGGAAGACATGATGGAGGCTGTTACGAACTTCGGCCTTGTAATCATTCTTGCGGCGTTCCTCGTATTCGTTGTAATGGCTTCTCAGTTCGAGTCTCTCGGCGATCCGTTCATCGTCATCTTTACGATTCCGCTTTCATTCATCGGAGTTGTCGCGATTTACGCGCTTACAAGAAATATGCTCAACGTTGTAACAATCATCGGTATGCTTGTTCTTGTCGGAACAATCGTAAATAACGGTATTGTTCTTGTTGACTACACGAACCTGCTTAGAAAGCGCGGATATGAGCTTGAGGAGGCTTGTGTTCAGGCCGCGAGAAACCGCTTGCGCCCGATTTTGATGTCAACTCTCACAACAGTAATCTCGCTTATGCCGATGGCGTTCTTCCCGGGCGAAGGCTCGGCTTCAATGCAGCCAATCTCGCTCACCGTATTCGGCGGAATGACATTCGGCTCGATTATGACTTTGTTCCTTATGCCGACAATTTACTTTATCTTCAACAGCAGAAAACTGAAGAAAGCGGCTAAAAAGGCTGCAAAGCTGGCTGCGAAACAGCAGGCGTTAAAAGCGTAAGTTTTAAAGGAGATTTCAATGGGATATTTGGAAAATATAAAAATTCACGCTGGAGTTCAAAAGCGCGTCGAGCTGATTTTTTCTCAGGCGGTAGAGGAGGATTTCCAGCAGGAATTCAAGGAGTCTAAAGTCGCTGCAAAATTTACAAAGCTTGCGAATGTAATGGGAGCCGGTTTTTCAAATCCGAGGCTTGGAGATTCTGTCTGGCCTGAGCTTAATATGATGTACATCATCTATTGCAGCGAGGAAGATATGAAAAAAATCGTTTCGATTGTGGAAAAGCTCCGCGAAAAGTACATGGGCGAGGGAATCGCCTGTTTTGTGAGCGAGTCAACAGAAATGTAAATACGAAAAAATCTCCAGAATTCTATTTTTAAGAAAAGAAGAATTCTGGAGATTTCCGCAAGTTTTTTGCAAATGAGGCTGCCTTTGTTGAAGTGTTCTTCAAGTCGGGCTGCCTCATTTTTTTTGCTTTTTCATTTCTTTGGATTTATAATTTATGATATGGAAATATTTAAAAATGTCGCAGAATATTATGATGAGCTTTATCCTGTTTCAGAAGATCAAAAGAATTTTTACAAGAATGAGACAAAATCGCTGAAAAATCCTGTGCGTTTTTTGAATATCGGCTGCGGAACTGGAACTTTCGAGATTTATCTTTCAAAGCTCGGCGCGGACGTTACGGGGCTTGAAACCTGCCCTGATTTTATCGAGTCTGCGAACCGAAAAAGCCGCACAATGCTTATGGCTGTCCGTTTTTTTCAGATGAGCTATCTTGAAATGGCGCGTTATCTTGGAAAAAGTTTTTACAATGTGATTTCAGTTCTTGACGGCAGAATTATCTTTATACATGACAAGACTCTGCTTGCGAAATTTTTCTACGACTGCCGCCAGCTTTTGAGCGAGAACGGCAAGATAATAATTTCCCTTCCGAATTTTGAAAAATATGACAGCGAGAATTTCGAGCTTCCAGAAAAGGAAAGCATACGTGTAAAGCTTTTTTCAGGAATCAGGACGAACCAGAGCGGAAAATCCGAGATGTTCCAGAAAATTGCGACTGGAAACGGAAAAATCCTTCCTGTCGCGGAAAACGTTCCAGTTCAGAAAATTACAGCCGGACAAATCAGAAATCTTGCGGAAAAATCAGGCTTTGAGTCGGTGCGTTTCTACAGCGGGTTTGACTATGAGCCTTTAAAGTCAGACTCTGATAGAGTTGTCGCGGTTTTAAGCTGAAAAAATCAGCTTTAGTTTATCTTCCAGCGACCGTTTTCCTTGTAGAATCTGCTTCCTGGAATTTCAAGAATTCTTCCATCCTCGCTTTGCATTCTGATTATCGCCCTTAGCGGATTCACATCTGTGATTCTGAAATTTGTGTCGTCATAGAAAATGTGCAGCCCTTCGCTCGGAAGCTTTTTTCTCGCTTCGGAATAGCATTTGCACTCGTAGCTCAGGCAGCATAGAAGCCTGCCGCACTGGCCGCTTATTTTTGTGGAATTCAGCGAGAGATTCTGCTCTTTCGCCATTTTGATTGAGACCGGCGGAAGCTTGTCGCCGATAGTGTGGCAGCAGTAAGGCCGTCCGCAAACGCCGAGTCCGCCTGTGATTCTGCTTTCGTCGCGCACTCCAATCTGCCTCAGCTCGATTCTCATCTTGAAGATACCGACCAGATCTTTCACAAGTTCGCGGAAGTCAACGCGGTTGTCGCTTGAGAAAAAGAAAAGCGCTTTCGGCTCGTCGAGAAGAAAATGCACTGCGACAAGCTTCATGTCAAGGTTATGATAGGCGGCTTTTTCCTTGAATGTCTTGAACGCGCCGTCCTCTTTTGCGGCAAGCTCGGCTGCCTTGTCCATATCTTTTTCAGACGCTTTTCTTTCGATTGTGATTAAGTCGCCTTTTTTGATTGCGACAGGATGGTTCACTTTTCCAAGTACGCTCGCCAAGTCTTTTCCGTATCTCGTCGGAATTATAACGTGGTCGCCTGCCTTAATTTCTTTTATGCTTTTTGGAAGAACCGCGTAAACGATTTCGCACGAATATTCAAGCTTTGTGCTGTAAAGGTTTTCCGGGTAGATTATCTCCTCGCTGGAATCGCTTTTTTTGTATTCGCTGTCCTCAAGCTGGGAAATATCCTCGCTTTCATAGTTTATATCTTGTTCAAAAATGTCGCTCATTTTTGCAAACTCCTGATTTTTTGATTTTTCTGATGGAATTTTCGTTTTTATTCAACCAGCAGGTCGAGAATAAGCCCCTGAATTTCCTCGACTCTTGCAAGGAGATTCAAATTTCTGCCGTGCGTGAAAAGCATTTCTGAGGCAAGCTGGTTCAGTTTTTTGTCGATTATTTCTATCTGATAGAACGGCCGAATTACTCTGCCGTTTCTGAGCCGTCTTTCAGGCCGCGTGTTTATGAATTTGTAGTTCACTTTTACGATGTATTTCATAAATTGGCTGACTTTGCGCCTGAATTTTTCCATGTTTTCCGCGCTTTGGAAAGATTTCAGCTCTTCGCCTGCAAAATCCATCTCATCTTTCAGATAATTCACGGCATCCTGAGTCTCCATTCCGGCGATTTCAGGCGGAAGCCCCTGCGAGGCAAGCTCAGAACTTTCCTGCGCCTTCTGAAAAACTGTTCTGAATGAAGATTTCTGATTTTTTTCCGTTTTTTTTGATTTTTGCGCCGCAGTCTGTTGAGCCATCGCGCTTTGCGAAGCAAGCATTTGAAGCGACTGGTTGTTTAAAGTCTGATTTATCGAATTGAGTTCAGCCATTAATCGCCTTGCTTTTTATTGAAAGCTCTTCAGAAAAAAGTTTTGTTTCCGCTTCAAATTCCTCTTCGTTTCGGAGCGCGATGCAATGCCCGTGGAAAATCACATTTTCTTCGATTTCAAGATTTTTTGTGCAGATGTTTCCGATTACAGCGGAAGACGAAAGAAGCTTGATTCCGTTTGGCGCGTAAATATCGCCGATTACGATTCCTCCGACAACTGTTGAAAGCGCGTTTATATTTCCGTTGATTCTAGCCTTGTTTCCGATGATTATGTTCCCGGTAGAGTCCAAATTTCCGTCGATGTCGCCGTCAACGCGGATAAAGCCGTTTGCCCTTACATCGCCTGAAACGGCAGAGCCTGCGCCGACTATTGTGTTTATCGAAATGTCGTCAGTTAAGAAAGCCATATTACTTTGTGATTTTTACGTTCACGTATTTAATCGGGTCAACAACATCCGAGCCGATGTGAACTTCGTAGTGAAGATGCGGACCTGTTGAAATTCCAGTGTTTCCGATTGTTCCGATTATGTCTCTTTGCGAGACAAACTGTCCTTTTTTGACGCGGACTGTGTTCATGTGGCAGTAGCGCGTGTAAATTCCGTGCTTGTGCTTGATGATCACGTAGTTTCCAAATCCTGAGTCATAGGTTACAGTAACAACTTGTCCGTTTGCGGTCGCAAGAACAGGGTCGCCTGAACGCCAAGTTGAAATGTCAAGACCTTTGTGAATATACCAGTTTCCTGTAATCGGGTGTGTTGTCTGTCCGAAAGGCTGGGAGATATGCCCGATTCCTCCTCTGACTGGCCAGATGTTCGGAATGTCTGCGAAAAGCGTTTCCTGGCTTTCAAGCATTTTTCCAATTTGCTCGATTGGCTGGATTGCGCTTTCAAGATACGAGGAAAGCTGCCGCATATCGCTGGCTTCTCTTGTGGAGCCTGCAACTCTGTCCTGAGTGTCGAAAAGCGAGTTCAAGTCGCTGTCGGAAGCTGTGCTTTTTGCTGCCGTTGAGGACTGGCTGATTCCCAAAAGAGAGAGAGTCTGTGTCAGTGAAGACTTGAATCTTTTCGCTGTCTGAAGAACATTGTTGTTTTCATCGCGCAGCTCGTCAAAACTTGCCAGCAGCTCCCTGTTTTCTTTCATTGAGCGTGTAAGCTCTGCGGAAATTCCTGCGTCGTGTTTCTTGAAATAGACAAAAGACGACACAACGCCGACCAAAAGAACGCAGCCAAGCGCGAGCGCAAAAATGTTAGTCCTGAAATTTATAACTTTTCCCTGCGAGTGGGGAACAATCATTATCGTGAGCTTGCTGTCGCAAACATGAAACAATTTTACGAAAAGGCTGCCAACAGTGCCAAGTCCTCGGCGGAGTGCATTTAAAATAGAAGAAACGGCATTTTTTTCAAGCTTTTTATAGTGTCTTGTCTTTGCCAATTAAATTACCTCAACTTTTTTTCGGATATAAAAATCCAATTGCCAATTTTATCATAGTCATCGAAAGTAGTCAAAACGCCATAAGCCAGTCTAAGAATCAAGATTTGGAAAAATGTTTTACGCTTGAAAAAACGCTTAATTTGACAACTAAAACTTTCTCTGCTATTCTATATTTATCGTCAAGAACCAATATTTTGGTTACACTGATTTTTGTCATTAAGCTGAATTCAGTGTTTTTTTCTATTTATCATTTCTTTTTGGAAGTAAGCCATGAAATTTTTTGATACTCACGCCCATATCGGGCTCATTTATGAGGACCCGATAGAACAGTTACGCGTTATTCAGCAGGCTAAGCAAGCCGGGGTCAAGCGCATTGTAAGCATAAACAACAGCCTTCTCGATTTTAAGAAAGTCTATGCGAATTTGAAGGCGATGTCCGGCGTATATCATGCGGTGGGCGTAGCTCCAATGGAGGTTTCTCACCCTGGAAAAGACTGGCAGCAGACAATTATCGACGGATTGAAGCTGCCTAACGTTGTCGCTGTCGGCGAGACTGGTCTTGACTATTACAAGGCATTCGGAGACAAGAGGTCTCAGACGGAGCTTTTTATCACGCAGCTTGAAATCGCGAAAAAATACGACAAGCCTGTGATTATTCAGAACCGCGATGCTGGAAAAGATGTGTTCAACATTCTTAAAGAGCGGATTCCTCCGGCTGGCGCGATTTTGCATTGCTACGGCGAGGATGCGGCTTATGCTAAAGCGTGCCTTGACGCTGGCTTGAATGTTTATTTTTCTTTCGCTGGAAACCTGACTTACCGCAACGCGAGAAATCTTCATGAGACAGTCCTGAATATTCCTCATGACAGAATTTTGATTGAGACTGAAAGTCCGTTTATGATTCCTGCGGAATACAGGGAAAGAAAGCGCACAATGCCTGCTTATCTGCCTTCGACTGCGAAATTTCTTGCGGAAATGCTTGAAATTCCGCTTGAGGATTTGTGCGGAATTTTGTGGACGAACAGCTGCAAGGCGTTTAATTTGCCTGAAGATTAAAAATTTCTAGAGTCTCGTTTTTCTGCTTTCTGCATTAACGAAAAAATTATGCAATCGCTTTATCATCCTGTAAAAATCGGCTCGCTTTCTCTTGATGGAAACATCTTCCTTGCTCCTATGGCTGATGTCTCCGATGCGAGCTACCGTTCTATATGCGCGGACTGCGGCGCGGATTTTGCCTATACGGAGCTTATAAGTTCTGAGGCATTGGTCCGCGACAATAAAAAAACTTTTGATATGATGGTCCGAGCGCCGAATGAAAAAGCGTATGCGGTTCAGATTTTCGGCTCTGACCCGGAAACGATGGCGAATGCGGCTCGGGTTGTGCTTGAAAAAACTTCCTGCGAGCTTTTGGACATCAACTGCGGCTGTCCTGTTCCGAAAGTCACGAAAACCGGGGCGGGAAGCGTCTTGACGCGTGAGCCTGAGAGTCTTTACAAAATCGCAAAAGCAGTGGTTGATGCGGCTTCAAATTTCAGCGGAAAGCGAAATGACAGATTTGGAAATCCTGTTGATTGCAAGCCGATTCCTGTTACTGTGAAAATAAGAACTGGCTGGGACAAAAATCATCTGACATACAAGGAATGTGCTGACGCCGCTATTTCAGCCGGAGCAAAGGCGATTGCTCTTCACGGCCGGACGGCGGCGCAGGGCTATGAGGGGCAGGCTGACTGGAGCGCGATTTCTGATTTGGTCGCTTTTGTCGGCGGAAGAATTCCTGTAATTGGAAATGGAGATGTGAAAACTCCGGAAGACGCGAAAAATATGATTGAGCAGACAAAATGCGATGCCGTGATGGTTGCCCGGGGCGCGCGCGGAAATCCGTTCCTTTTCACAAAAATAAAAGAATTTCTGACAACTGGAAAAATTCCTGAGATTCCGCTTGAAAGAAGCATTGAGGCAGGATTCAAGGAGCTGAATCTCCTTGTTGAAGCTTTTGGAGAGTTTCCTGCCTGTATGAAAATGCGCGGAAGATTCAGCAACTATATGAAAGGCTTTGACGGCGCGAAGGAATTCCGGCAGAAGATAATCCAGGCGAAAAGCGTCTTGGATTATGAAAATCTCTTTTCGGAACTCCTGAGCACAAAATAAAGATTAGAATTTCGCTTTTCTTAGGCGGACTTCCTCGATGTTCTCGCTGAAAAGCTCGCGCAAGTCGTTCAGTCCCAATGCCATAAGCGCCATTCTGTCGATTCCCATTCCCCATGCGAGAACAGGGCAGTCAAGACCTTGCGCTTCTGTAACTTCCGGACGGAAAATTCCGGCTCCTCCAAGCTCAAACCAGCCCAAGACAGGGTGCTTGATGTGGACTTCGACAGACGGCTCTGTGAACGGGAAGTAGCCCGGAACATATTTCACTTCTGTTGCTCCTGCAACTTCCTTGGCGAACATTTCGAGCATTCCAAGCAAAGTGCGCAAATTCACTTCATCGCCAACGATGATTCCTTCTGTCTGGTAGAAGTCAGAGAGATGGGTCGCGTCAACTTTGTCGTATCTGAAGCATCGGACAATTCCGAAATATTTTCCAGGATTCTGCGCTTTGTGAAGCTGGTGCGCCGAGAGAACTGTTCCCTGCGAGCGCAAGACCAAGCGGCGTGTGAATTCGTGGTCGAATTCGTAGTTCCAGCCGCGCGAGCCTGTTTTTCCGCCGTTCTTGTGGACTTCCGCTACGTTTGAAAGCCACGGCTCATCAATTTCTTTCGCGTGTGTAGGATTCTTGATTCTGTAGACATCGTGAATGTCGCGTGCCGCATGAAACTGAGGCATAAAAAGAGCATCTCCGTTCCAAAATTCAGTCTCAACAAGCGGTCCGTCGTATTCTTGGAATCCGAGCGAAA
This sequence comes from Treponema sp. UBA4692, assembly GCA_002404895.1. GTDB lineage: Bacteria > Spirochaetota > Spirochaetia > Treponematales > Treponemataceae > Treponema_D. Next base: position 53,857 of record DHKO01000003.1, read on the forward strand.
CGAGCTTGTCTTTAACATGCTCCAGGAACTGAACGTAAGGATTTGTGCGGCCCGGAATAATTCTTGCAGGAGGAATCGAGATGTTGTATCCGCGGAAAGTTCCGTTTTTCCATTCTCCTGATGCAAGCATTTTTGATGTAAGCTCGCCGATTTCATTTCCTGTGATTCCGGCTTTTTTAAGCTCGTCAACAACTTCTTTTGAATCCGCCGCGAGTTTATAGACAATAGTCTCTCTTTCGACAATCTTGAAAGGAGAATCCGCCGAGCCGCGCTTTTTTGCGTAGCTTGCGATCACTTTCTGCTCGCTGTCTGAAAGTGCTGACTTGTCGAGCTGCCCGTTCTCTGTTTTAGCCGCTTTTTCAAGAAGAGAGCGAGCGGTCGCCACATTTTCTGGAATCGGCGCGCCTGAATATTCGGCTTTTTTCTCGGAATTCATTTTTAGAACGCCGGATTTTGAAAGTTGGCCGAACGCAGAGCCGACATCTTTCTGCTCGAGTCCTGTTCCTGCCGCGATTTCAGGAAGCGTTTTTGCTCCGTTTTCTTTTACAAAGTTAATGATTTTTTCTTCTGGAATACCATCTTTTGCGTATGAACGGCCAAGCTCTGTAATCTCGTAAAAAGTGTGCTGTGTTTTGCTTGCAACCGAGAGAAGCCCTTTTCCGCTTAGCCAAGAGAAAGCCTGATTCGCGTGTCCTTCCTTGTAGTCCAGCTCTTTCTGAAGTTTTTCAGATGTAAGCTCATCGTTTTGCGAGTAGTGAAGAAGAACTTTGATTTCAAGCGGGTGAAGATTCTTGATGATATTCTGAACGTCCATTTTTTTATTAACTCCAAATCTATAAAAATTTTGAGCCAGCCCCGTTTAGAAGCCGGCTCGCAAAAAATCTAAAAAAACTTTTAGCGGTAGAACTTTACATAAGACGAATAAGTCGCCCATTTCAAGTTCTTGTCATCCTTAAAGTATTTTATAGAATCTCTTTTGAGATATTTGTAAGAATAATACTGGTTCTGTTTCTGGAAATCCTGAAGACAAGCGAGAACTGAATTCATCGCTTCTCCCTGGTCATAGGAAACTGCCATGCAAGTGTAGTAGATATGAACTTCATCGGTGAGCGGTGTGTATTCAATCTGAACTTTAGCTGTCTTGTTGGTGACGTGCTGCTCCTCAGGCGTGATTGTTCTTGTCAATGTGTCCTGCGGCTGTTTAAGCAAATCCTCTACTTCATCAGAAAAAGCGTATCCTGAAAAACACATCAGCGCAGCAATTACAGCAAAAATTTTTTTCATTTTCTTCCTCCAAGCACACAGCTTTTTAGAATTTGTTGTCTAAAAAGTCTTATATTCCACTATTCTATCTGATTCCATAAAAAAATCAAGGGCGACCATATAGCGGCCTGCATCTATGCCGATTACAGGCGGCTTGCTAAGAAGAGCTTTTCCGGCTATTTCTTTCGGCTTTGTCTTTACATGGTTTCGCTCGAAAGCTCTGACAGCCTGCTTCAAGGCTTCTCCGCACGCTTTCTGGATTCCTTCAAAGCCTTCTGAAAGCGGCGCGTAGCCGACTCCTCTGATATTCCTGAAATTCACGCTTTTCCACGAGTTGTAAAGCATAATCTGCGCCGGAGTGCGCTCGTATTCCACCCAGACATTGAGCCTTTGTTCCTTTATCCACGGGCTTGCGTATTTTATCCTTGAAATTTCCTGCGGAGAGAGTTCCTGAACTGGCGAGAAGTCAAAATATTCCTGAACATTTCTTTTCTTGTCGTAAGGCGTGTAGTCAAAATTCCAGCCGTAAATCATTCCTGAAAGGATAAAAGGCGCGGTCTGCCTGATTTTTGAGATTGGAAGCGAGTTCAGGTCGTCTTTTTTCTGAAAATCATCGATTCCCGGAAATGCCTCGGTCGAAGCCCAGAGCGCGATTCTTATGTTTTTTTCAAGAGAGACTTCCTGAGACGGAAGAGATGAAATTTGAAGCGCGAAAATTGCCGGCAGAATCAGTTTTAGTTTTTTTAAAAGAGACTTCGCGGAAAAAATTGCGACTGTTTTTAAGTCCTTTTTAGATTTTTTCCCTAAGAAAGAATTAGGAATTCTTAAGCGATTTATTTTTTTTGAGGTGAAAATGCCCGCCGGGTTTGGAAAACTGAAAATCTTTATTTGCTGGAAGCTTGAAAAGTCTGGATTTTTTGTGCTCAAGTTATTTTCTCCAGGCGTTTTTCCATATTTTTAGAGGATTTATTCCCATTCTCACCACGAAATAAAGAAATGCGACTGCGAATCCTGCAAGATGAGTGTAATGCGCTACGTTGGAGCTTCCGATAAATTGGCTTCCAAATTCAATTAGAGTGTAGATGACCACAAGAAGCGGGGCAGGCAGCGGAATTATTCCCCAGATGTAGATGACGGATTTCGGGAATATGACGGCGTATGCGAAAAGAATTCCGTAGATTGCGCCGCTTGCTCCGACAAGGCTCACTATGTAATTTCCAGTGAAATAATAAAAAGCGACCGAGAAAAGTCCGCTGAAAATTCCAATCACGAAATAAAGCAGAACAAATTCCTTTGTTCCGATTGCGCGCTCAACCGTCACGCCGAAAAAAAGAAGGCCGAGCATATTGAAGAAAATATGGCTCCATCCGCCGTGGATAAACATATAAGTTACCGGCTGCCAAAACATCTTGCTGAAAATGAATCCCGCGACATTCAGGGCAAACGCGTTTTCGTTCAGTCTGAAAACATTGAAGAAGTTAAAATAGAAGAAAACTGCCACATTTATGATTATTATCCATAAAGTCGCGTTCTTGTAGCTGTATCTGAAAGGCTTCCGCAGTATGTTGCTCATCAGGACTCAACCTTTACTTCTGAGATAAGTTTCGGGTCAGCGAAAGTAACTTTGTTTCTTCCGCTCCGCTTTGAAACGTAAAGCGCCTGGTCTGCCTGATTCACTAGAATTTTTGCCGAGGTAACGGGATTTTCCACAGTGTCAAAAGTGGATACTCCGACTGAAATAGTAACTTTCACGTGCTGGTTTTCATAGTTGAAGTCGAACTGCTCGATTTTGCTTCGGATTCTGTCGGCGACGGTCATCGCGTCCTCTTTTTTTGTGTGGTTCAGAAGAACTGTGAATTCCTCTCCGCCGTATCTTGCAGCCAAATCCTGGCTTCTTATTGAAGATTTTATGACTTTTGCGACAGTCTGGAGAACGTAGTCTCCGCAGGCGTGGCCGTAAGTGTCATTGAACCGCTTGAAAAAATCGATGTCGAACATCATTACGGAAACGTTCTCGTCGTTCGCCAAAGCCGTGTCGAGCTTATCTGTAAGGACATTGAAGAAAAAATATTTGAGCTTCAGGTGCGTCATCATATCGGTTGATGAACGCTCAACCAAAGCCGCGTTGTTGATTGCGATTGCCGCAAGAGATGCGATTCCTGTAATCTGCTCTTTTTCGTACGCGCTGTAGCCTGATTCTTCAGACAAAGTGATTCTCTCGCCCAGAACAAGGATTCCGTTCAAGTGCTTGTGCTGAATCAGAGGAACTACAAGCGATGGATGGAGAGACGAAAGAACGGAGATGTCAGCCGCGCCGTCTAGCCGGGAAGCAATCTCGTCCATTGAAAGCGGGGAAGGGCTGCTTTCAAGAAGCCGCGCAATCTCGTTTGTTGTTGGAATAACATAGTGGATATTCGGGTCGATGTCGATTCCGCTGTAGTTCTCGTCAAGCTGATAGTTGTCGCTGTTCAGCGCGTTCAGAACGAAAACTCCCGCCCCTAGAACATGGAACTGCCCCATGCAGGTGTATAAAATCGATTCGATGAGCTTTGAGAACTCAAGCGTTGAGCAAAGCGAGCGTGAGATTTCAAGAAGCTGCTGAAGGTCGTAAATCTTCTTTTCGTACTGTCCGATTATTTCCTGGACATCTGAATCTTGTGTTGTGATTGGGATTTCGTTATTCATGGTCGTGCTCTATGTCTCCGATAATTGCATAGTTCTTCATGATTTTGAGGAACAGCTTCCAGTTTCCGTGCTGCTGCTCAATAATGCCGGAACCGTCTCTGTTTCTTGTTGAAGAAAGCAGAACTTTTATGTTTGAAACTATATCAGATTTTGATTTTTTTGCGTCAACGATAAGCTCGCCGATTTCTCTGTATAGGTCAAAAAAATTGCTTGAACATTCCTGAACCAGCTTGTGCGCCTGATCGTTTATATTATCGACCATGACTCCGACCTTTTTAAGAAAATCAGAGTCCCTTTTGCTGTCCTGAATCAGGCCGGTAAGCTCCGCCGCGTCGTTTTTCTTCTCGCGGTCAAAAGAATTCTCAAAGTCGCTTAGATTCTGTTTTATCTCGTTGACCGCGTAGACAATCGAAGAGAACTGCGTTTTATAGTCGGAATTGTTGAAAAATCCCTCTATTACGATGTTGTTCAGAACATTCATGACGGGCTCGGTCATGTATGTAGCCATGAAAGTCTTGATGACCTGAAGAGGCGTAATCCAGACGAAAGAGAACGGCGTGTTCTTCCTTAGAAGGCTGTTTGTTTCCGCGTTGTAGGTTTTCAGCTCGAGAATCGGCTCGTCGTTGAAAAGCTCCTTTATTTCAAACGAGACTGTGTAGTCCTTGATTTCGCTTTTAATCCGTTCGCTGTCCGAGGCGAATTTTCCCTGAAATCCTTCTATGAAATTTTTCAGCGAATTTGACTGGTAGGCGGTTGTGTCGAGAACCGGCTTCGGGTCTTTTTTTCCTAGGCAGATAACTTTTTTGATTACATCCGCCGTGAGATACCTTGTGAAAACTGAATTTATCTTTCTGAGATTATGAAGAATTTCCTGCTGCTTTTTTTCCGGCACTTCGTTTCCGCTGCTCAGCTGCTTAAGAGCTATAATCGCCCGCGCTTCGGCGGTGTCAAGCTCAAAATTTCCTATGATGTAATAAAAGTCCATAAGCGCAGGCTCTGCTTGCTCCGGCAGCGCAGGATGGACGTTCCCGAAAGACGACGATGTGATTCCGTCAAAATTCGAGTCGAAAACTTTTATGACGCTCACGTAGTTGAACCGGCAGATGTCGGCGAGCTGCTTTAGCCTTGAGATTGTCTGGTCTATTTTTGCGAATTCCGGGGTTTTTATCTGCCTTAGAATCGACTCCATTGTGTGCTTCTGGCTGTCAAGAACCTTGTTTATCGGCAAATCCGAATCCACAACGGCTTTTTTTCTTGACTCGTATGAAAGTTTTCCGATTTTTTCCTGAGTGTCCGGCGAGAATCCCGTGATAATAAGCTGGCTTTCAAAAAGCTTTGCGCGGTGGACGTTCTCCGAATTTATTGTTGACGCGAGAATGTCGTCTATCGGCTTTGTGTTTTCGTATAAGATTCTGAAAAGCTCGGCGAAATTCGGCTGGAGCATTCCGTTCTTGTAAATCTGGAAAGGAAGGGCTTTCAGCTCGTTTTCAATTTTGTGAAGCTCTGTGCGTTTTTTTACCTCTGGTGAAGAGCTCATGAAAATCGACTGAAAGAAGTCTGTGACCGCCTGAAAAAATCCCATATGCCAATTCTAATTCCAAAAAAAGATTTTAACAACTTCTAAAATCGCGCCGGAGAAATATCGCCTGTATTTTTACCAGTCCTTGACTAAAAGCAGGCAGCCTTCCTTGACGCTCACTTTCGCTGTTTTTCCTTTTGGAACCTCGTTGCTAACTCCATACTGGTAAGTTACAGGAATTTCCGCGTTGTCAAGATTATAGAGCGCGTCTTTTATTGTGATTCCTTTTGCAGTTCCCGAGACATTCAGAAGCGAAAAATAAGAGAATTTGTCTTCGATTTTGACTTCTTCTTGCCCGGCAATTTCAAGCTCGGAATAGTCGTCGAGCATAAGCGCGCGGACTTTCTCTTCTCTGCATTTCAAAAGCATTGAGATGTTTCCAATCGTGTGGTCGAGCCTTCCTCCAATCATCCCGATGAAGAGAAAATCCTTGAAGCCGCGTGCAAGAGCTGTTTTGAGCGCGAAAACAGAGTCTGTGTCGTCTTTCTCGTGCGGAAGAACGATTGTCTCCACGTCAAGATGAGGATTTTCATGCGAGTCGAAGTCTCCGACAATCAAATCCGGCTTTATTTTCAGATTTTCAAGATGGTCAAGCCCGCCGTCGCAGACAATAAAAAAGTCGTCCGCTCGAAGATATTCCCGGATTTTTCCGTAATTGGAGATTTTTGCCGCGCCGATTACAACACAACGTTTCATATTTTGTCCCTAAAAGTTCCAGTTCCGAAGGCGAAAAATAAGAGAGAATTTTTGATTTCGTTTTGACTTCTGATGAAAATTTCGCAAAACAAAAATTACAATGAAGAATCTGTGTTTTCAGAAGAAACGCCTGTTTTTTCATCGGAAGATTTTTCTGCCGCGGCATTTTCGTTCTCTGATTTTTTCGGCTCTTCCGCATTTTTCTCAGATTTCTTGAAAAGTGGTCTCTTTTCTTTCTTCTGGCTTTTGCTCACGTCTTTCTTGATTTTAAAGTCGAACAAGGTTTTTGACTCCTCGTCCTGATTTTTCTGCTTGGAGATTTTCGCTTCAGCTCCGTTTTTCTTGTTTTTTCTGCTGTGGAAAGTGAACGGAATCATGACGATTGCGCCCGCCAAAAACGAGACGACCGCCGTCAGAAAGACAGGAACATTCTGGACAGTCTTGAAAATGAAATTTATGTTGCAGCGGTTGTCCAGGTTCGCGCCCGCAAAAAGCGTTACTGCAAGCAGCAAGATGATTGTTCCGATTAAGCGTACTGGCATATTTTTATTCTCCTTAAAAAAATATTGTCATGCTGAATGATATAAAGTATACAGATTCCGAAAATAAGCGAGCATAAAACTCTCGAGTTCGGAATTGCACTTTTTCTTTTTGCTTTTCCGCCGAGTCCGCACGGCAGTTTAATTCACTAATTCTCCTCTAAACGTATTCCCGTTTAAATCTGTGATTTTGACTTTCACAAAAGAGCCGATGAGCTTTTTGTCGCCTGAGAACGCGATTCTCTCGTTCTGCTCGGTTTTTCCAAGAAGCTCGTTCTCGCTGTTGCGCGAAACAATATCCGCAAGAACTTCAATCGTTTGCCCGATTCTTGTGCGCATAACTTCCTTCGTGATTTTTTCCTGAAGCTCGATGACTTTCGCAAGACGCTGCTTTTTGACTTTGACATCAATCTGGTCTGGAAATTTCGCCGCCGGAGTGCCCTCGCGCGGATTGTAAAAATACATGAACGCGCTTTCAAAGCGGACTTCATTCATCAGAGTCAGAATTTCATTGAATTGCTCTTCCGTCTCGCCTGGGAAGCCGACCATCAAGTCTGTTATGACCTGCGTTCCCGGAAGATTCTCGCGGAGCTTTTTCATAAGCGAGATGAATTCTTCCCTTGTGTTCTTCCTGTTCATCCGCTTTAGAATCTCGTTGTTTCCGTGCTGGACTGCGATGTGGAAGCCACGGCAGATATGCGGATTTCGCTTGCAGACTTCAATCAGCTCGTCTGAAAAGTCGTTCGGGTTGCTCGACTCGAAGCGTATCCATTTTATCGTTGAGCTTGTCTCGTCGATGTGCCTGCAGATTTTTTCAAGAAGCTCCGGGAATGTTGTTCCGTCCTCGCCCCTGTATGCGTTTACGTTCTGTCCGAGAAGCGTTATCTCCTTTACTTTCGCCTTTGTGAGAAAGTCGATTTCCTTCAAGATTTGCTCGACCGGGCGGCTTATTTCTCTTCCGCGCACGTAAGGAACGATGCAGTAAGTGCAGAAATTGTTGCAGCCGTGCATAATCGGAACGAATGTTGAGAACGCGCCCTGCTCGTATGAATTCGGAGCGAAAGTGTAGGCTTTTTCCTCTTCAATCTTGAATCCTTTTCCGCCGTTCTCGATGTTCTGCAGAATTTCGCCGAATTTGTATTTTCCGAATGTTCCTACAACGTAGTCAATCTGCGGGAATTTCTCCTGTATTGAACCGAGAAGCCTTTCCGCCATGCAGCCCATAAGCACGAGATTCAGCGGAACTGCGCCGTTTTTCTTGGCGAATTCAAGCGCGTATTTCATCTCTTCCATGCGGACTTTTGTGTTTGTGTCGAGCATCCGGATTTTTTTAACGCCGGCAAAATATCCGAGTCTTCCGAAAATTCTGTCCTCGGCCGAGCCTCGCACCGAGCATGTGTTTATGACGACGATGTTCGCCTCTTCCGCGTGGGCCGCCTTTGTCCAGCCGCGCGAAATCATAAGCTGCTCCACCGCCGCGCTTTCCGCAATGTTCATCTCGCAGCCGTAAGTCTCAAAAAAATAAGTCATAATTTCTCCAGTTCTCAATTTTTAATTTGCGGTTTATAAATTTAAAATCGTAATCCGCGATTTTTTCTTCGGGTGTTGCGGCTTCGCCGCCGGGCTTTCCGCAATTCCGCTTCCGCTCCAGCCGCTTACTTCGCTTCGCTCAGTCCAGCGGCCGCTCTGCGTTGCTCCAATCCCTAACACGTTTGCTTTGTGTTTATAAAATTAGCCGTTTTTTTATTTTTCAGCGTTTTTCCCGTAGCTTTCCAGAAAATTCCTGATTGGCTCGTGCCAGTTTTTCGCAGTCTTGCTTTCGGAAAGATACTTTTCAAAGCTCGTTCTGATGTGGTCTTTTATCTGAAAGGCTTCCTCAAAGCTGAATCCTTCAGGATTCCTGAACATATCATCGATGAATTTCCGCGCGTCGTCCGCCGAAAACAAGTCCCCGAAATTCGTCGTAACAAGATAAAGTGCCGCCGGAATGCAGTTCACGCTGTGCTGCTTCACGTAAAGGACAGTCTCCGCGATTTCAACCGCGCCGGAGTAAAGCTCGCTTAGCCAGTTCTGCTTTTCCTCCTCGGAAAAGTCGTTTTCCGCAAAAGTCTTTCTGTAGAAGCCGAACGCGAGCGCGACAGTCGCTATGTGGAGCGACGGAACGCAAAGATAATGCGGGTCGAGCGCGTGAATCTGCCTGAACTCGCGCATTTCCTTGTAATCTGGGCGGTCGGTTGTCGTAAGGCGGAAATGGTAGATTTTTCCTGCCGCCTTGTAGAGCTTCTTGAAATTTCTCATCCAGAGCTTTGTGAGATATGAGGCGCGCCACGAGCCGAATTTTTTGACGAGCATTGAAAGCGGCCTCACCCAAAGATTTATGAAGTCAAGATATATTGAAACTTTTGACGGAGTGAACGGAATTTTCTTGTCGAGCGGATGGTCAACGTGAACAATCGGAATGTGAATGAGATGCAGCTTCTCGAAGAACTGCAGAAAAAAGAATTCATTAAGGATTGTCGCGAAGCAGCTGAAATTTGTCAGGACTGCGCGCGGCGCAAAGAGAATTCCCGCGTAGGCTGTGAGCGGACTGAATGACTTCAATGTTCTGTCGTTAAAATATTTCGTTTTCATAGATGTCCATGCGTTTATGTTTATGATTTGCTTCGGACTAAAGTCCTCGCGACGACGCTTTGATTTTCGTTTTTCTGCTCTGATTCTACTGTAATATTGAAAATAGCACAAAGCCGGAACGCGGCTTTGTGTGCCTCGGAATCGCGCCATTTGCTTGCTCAATTTTCGGCACGTGGCGTTTTGCCATTTGCTTAGCCAGCTTAATTTCAATTTCTATCGCCGTGAAATCTATTTTCCGAATACTTCCTTTGCAATCGCCACGCTTGTCATCGCGTCTTTCGCGTAGTAGTCCGCGCCGATTTTCGCCGCGTAGTCTTCTGTCAGAACGGCTCCGCCCACCATAATTTTGCAGGATTTACCTTTCTCGCCGAGCTTCTCGCGCAGAAGATTTATCGTCGTCTCCATGTTCGCAACCGTTGTCGTCATCAGCGCGCTTAATCCGACAAGCTGGCTGTCGTTCTCGAGAACTGTGCCCACAACTTTGTCGTAGGGAACGTTTTTTCCGAGGTCAAGAACCGTGTAGCCGTAGTTTTCGAGCATCGCCTTTGTGATGTTCTTTCCGATGTCGTGGATGTCGCCGAAAACCGTGCAGATTACGATTGTTCCTTTTGACTCCTGCTTTGTTCCGTGGCTTTCAAGATACGACTTTATGACCGCGAAGCTGTTTGAGACTGTGTCAGCCGCAAGAAGAAGCTGCGGAAGGAATTTTCTTCCGGTCTCGAAGTCTTTTCCCACAATGTCTAGCGCGGGAACAATGCAGCGGTCGATTATCTCGACTGGCTGCTTGCCTTCTTCAAGAAGTTTAGATGTCGCCTCCGCGCTTGAGTCCTTGAATCCTTTTGTGATGATTTCAATCATTCTGCTTTCTGTTTCAGTGAGATTTTCAGGAATCTTTGCCGCATTGTCTGAATTTTTCGGAGTCTTGACTTGCGGGGCTTTTGTCGCGCTTCCTTTTGAAGAGGCGATTTGCTCCGGCGTAAGGCCGTAGACAGGGGCTGAAGTGCCGTTGTATTTTTCGATGTAGTCAAGGCAGTTCTCATCGAACGCCGCAAGCGCGCGGTAGGCATGGTAGCTTTCCATCATCGGAACCATCAGAGGATTTATGATGCAGGCTGAAAGTCCAGAGTAAAGAGCCATCGCGAAGAATCTTGAATTCACGATGTCGCGGCGCGGAATTCCGAAGCTGATGTTCGAGACTCCAAGCACGAACTGAATTCCGTCTTTTCCGTATTTTTCTTTCAGAATCTGGATTGCGCGGAGCGTCTCGAGAGCTTTCTTTTGCTGCGACGAGACTGTGAGCGTAAGTGTGTCAATCACAAGGTCTCGCACCGGGATTCCGTATTTTGCGGCTTCCTTTATGATTTTCTCGGCGACTTCAACGCGGCCTTCGGCTGTCGGCGCGATTCCGTTCTCGTCAATGCAGAGCGCGACGACAGCTCCGCCGTATTTTTTCACTAGCGGAAGAACCCTGTCCATAACGTCCTGCCGTCCGTTTGTCGAGTTTATGAGCGGCTTTCCGTTGTGGTATCTCAGGGCTTTTTCAAGGACAGGAGGCTCGCTTGAGTCAATCTGGAGCGGCGTTGAGAACGCGTTCTGGATTGTCTTTACCGCATCGACCATCGTCTGCGCCTCGTCGATTCCCGGAAGACCTACGTTCACATCGAGAATTTGCGCTCCGGCGTTGATTTGGCTTTCCGCCTCGCCGAGCACGAAATTCATATTGTGGGCGAGAAGCGCTTCCTTGACTTTCTTTTTTCCAGTCGGATTTATCCGCTCGCCGATTATCTGAGGTCCGCTTTTTCCGCCGATTTCAACAGAGGAGTTGTACGAGCAGATAAGGCACGAGTTTTCAAATTCGCACGGAACGCGTTTTTGCGGCGGAAGCGACTCGATTTTTTTGACCATCGATTTTATATGCTCAGGAGTTGTTCCGCAGCAGCCTCCAAGGATAGACGCGCCTAGCTTCCTGTATTTTTCGTGATGCTCTGCGAATTCGTCAGGACCGACCATATAGACGGTTTTTCCGTTTATCACTGTCGGAATTCCCGCGTTCGGCTGAATCAGCACCGGCTTGTGCGCGTAGCGCATAAATTCTTCCGCGAGAGCGTCGTCTTCACGGAGCGAGCCTCCGCAGTTGAAGCCGATTGCATCCGCTCCAAGGGATTCAAGATAGACGACGCAGGTGCGAACGTCAGCTCCTGTAAGAGTTCTCAGGTTCTGCTGGAAAGTTACGGTTGTTATTATTGGAAGGCTTGTGTTTTCCCTTACCGCGAGAACCGCCGCCTTTATCTCGTGCAAGTCTGCCATCGTCTCGATTATTGCAAGGTCTGCTCCTGCTTTTTCCGCCGCTGTTGCCGCCATTTTGTAGTTTTCATAGGCTTCGTCAAAAGTGAGGTCTCCCATAGGCTCGAGAAGACGACCAATTTGGCTTGTGTCCCATGCCGTGAAATGCGCGCGCTTGTTTCCGCTTGTTTCCGCCTCGCAGATACATTCCTTGCAGAGCTTTATCGATTCTGAAATGTACTGCTCATATGAATATTTGCAGCCGTCGAGCTTTAAAGGAAGCGCGCCGAACGAGTTTGAAGTTATTATGTTCGAGCCTGCTTCAAGGTACTGCGAGTGGATATTTTTTATGATGTCCGGGCGCGTGAAGCACAGGTCTTCTGGAATTTCATAGTCTGTGAAGCCCGTTTTCTGAATCATCGAGCCCATTCCGCCGTCAAAGAATACCGGCAGACCATTTTCTATTTTTTCATTGAGGAAATCTAGGAAGTTCTTTTTCATTGCCCTGCATTTTAATAGAAAAAAGGCGTTTAAGGAATTGCCCGCAGTTTTTCGTGCCGTTATTTTGTGCTAGAATCTTTCTGATGAAGAATTTCAGGAAATTTTCTTTTGAAGCGATTTTGTTTTTTGCCGTTTCCGTTCTGTTTTTCTCGTGCCGGAGAGATATTTCTGGAATAAGGCGGAACAAGGACGGCTCAATCGAGCTTGTGATGGCGGATGTTGGCTCTTTGGACACGATTTCGGGGCTTATGGATTTGACTTTCAAGCAGAATGTGGAGTCGATTTCAAACGGAAAGATAAAGATAAATCTCCAGCTGGACGGAGTCCTTGGCGATGAGGAGTCTGTCCTGAATCTTATGCAGTCGAGAAACAACTCGATTCAGCTTGCGCGCATCTCAACCGCCTCGCTCATAATGCACGGCGCGAAAAAGTGCGCTCTTCTGGCGACTCCCTACACTTTCAGAAGCCTGAATCATTTCTGGAATTTTGCGAATTCTGACCTTGCGAAAGATTTTTTGGACGAGCCTTACGAGCAGCAAATCGGACTGAAAGGAATTTTCTTTGCGGAGGAAGGCTTCAGGAGCTTTTTCACATTGAACCCGATTGACGGAATCGGAGATTTTGCGGGAAGAAAAATTCGTGTTACCGCCGACCCTGTTCTTCGGGAAATTGTCCGCGCGCTGAATGCCGAGCCTGTTTTCTTTCCGACAGGAGAGCTTTACGTCGCGTTCCAGACTGGAAAAGTCGATGGAGCAGACCAGCCGCTTGTGAACTACAGCTCGAATTCATTTTATGACATTGCCCCGAACCTGATTTTGGACGAGCACACGCTTGGCGTTACTGAGGTTGTGATAACTGATGACGCATGGGACGTTCTGACAGACTGCCAGCGGAAAATTCTGGAGAACGCAGGAAAATACACTGCCCAATATATCAGAAGAATCTCGAAGATAAAGCAGGAAAACGCCCTCAAAGAGATAAGCTGCCACGGCGTCAGAATCACGGAAGTAAATGACAAGTCTCCGTGGAAAGAAATCTGCAAGGACATAACTTTTGAATACGCGAAAAATTATATTCCGCTTTACGAAGAGATTTTGAGCATGCAGTGATTCTTGTCTTGGCGAAAAAATCACTGGCAGGCAATTACCGTCTTTTGCGGCTAATCCGTCAGCCGCAAGATTTCACCGCGTTTATCGAATCGATGATTGAGTTAATATTTTTGATGATTGAGCGCGCGATGTCCGGCTTGTTCATCGTGTAGATGTGGATTCCGCGCACGCCGTTTGAAATCAGGTCGATAATCTGGTCTGTGGCGTAGGCGATTCCAGCCTGCATCATCGCGTCCGGGGAGTCGCGGAAACGGTCGCAGATCGAAAGCAGCTTTCTTGGAATATACGCGTTAGACAAGTCAACCATTCTGCTCACCTGGTTCGCGTTTGTAATCGGCATGATTCCGGCAAGGACAGGCACGTGGATTCCCGCCGACTGAAGCCTGTAAAGGAACGAGTAGAGCATATCGTTGTCGAAAAACATCTGCGTTGTAAGAAAATCAACGCCCGCGTCAACTTTGTGCTTCAAATTCTCAATGTCGCAGTCTCGGTTCTTGCTTTCAGGATGTCCTTCAGGATAGCATGCGCCGCCGACGCAAAATCCGTTTTCCTTTAGAAGCCGTGTCAAATCCGACGCGTGAAGAAATCCGCTCGGAAACAGGTTCTCGTTTTCCAAAGCGTCTTTTGGCTTGTCTCCGCGGAGCGCAAGAACGTTCTCGATTTTCTTTGATTTAAGCTCTCCGAGCGCGTTTTCAAGCTGCTCTTTTGTTGAGCGCACGCAAGTCAAGTGCGCGAGAGCCGTTGTTCCGGCGTTTTCGATTGCAGAGGCAAGAGCCGCAGTGCTTGTCTGGGTTGAGCCGCCCGCGCCGTATGTAATGCTTATGAAGTCAGGGTGGAGGGAGACAAGCTCCATAGCCGTGTTTTTTACAGACTCAAAGCCCTCCGCCTTTTTCGGAGGAAATATCTCAAGTGAAATTGTAACTTTTTTTGAATTAAGCTTGTCGATTATTCTCATAGATGAAGGCATTTTATCAGAAAATGAGAAATTAAGGAAACGATTTGGAGATAGCCGTTTGCCGGTATGTCATCCAGAATTGTTGTAATGTCGTGCAGAACTCTAACACGTTTGTGTTCGCTTGGATTCAGCATCTATTTTATAGATTCCGAAATGAATTCGGAATGACTTTCAGGAATCCTTGCTTTCGTTCAGCTTTCTGATTTTTGACTCGTCGAGCTTTATAAAAAGATTTTTCTCGTTTGACGGAAGAACAAGACCTTTCGGGCCGTTTTTCGCGCGCCTTAAATGCTTCACCTGCGTGTAATACAAATCCGCGCTGCCGTTTTTGCGCGCCTTCGAGTAGTAAACCGCGAGATTTCCTGCGTAAAGCATTATTTCAAGCGGAACTGTTTTTCCGGGGCGATTTTTCACAAACACGTATCCGCCCGAATAATCGCGCACGTGAAACCACATATCCTGCCCCTTGACATAATGGCGCAGAAGCTCGTCGTTCTCGTTCGCGTCGCGGCCGACAAGAATATTCCAGCCGTCAATCTCAAAATCAAGTCCCGGATGCGCTTTTTTCTCCTGCTGCCTCGGCTTTTGCGCTTTTCTTAGAATTTGCTCTAGCTTGATTGGATTTTTCTCCGCGACAAGTTTTTCATATTCCTTGTCCAAAGCCTCAATCGCCTTTCTTGCCGCTGAAATGTCAAGCTCCAGGTCTTCAAGCCCGCTCGTCTGCTTTTTGTAAATCTCGTAGTAGTCCGCAGCGTTTTCCTGAGCCGATTTTTTAGGGTCGATTTTGATTCTGACTTTGCTTCCGTTTTCATAATCCTCACATTCGAGGAAATTTGAATTTTCCGCCGGATTTTTTGAGATTAGATGTCCGAAAGCGAGAATAAGGTCGCCTTGATGCTTGTACTGGGAGGCGTTCAGAAACGATTTTTTCTTTTCCTCAAGACGCTCGAGAGCCGCCTGCTGGCGGCTTTTGTGAGCGTTGTGCCATTTTTCAGCCTGCTCCAGAAGAGATTCAAGCGATGAGACAGCCGCATTCTGCGAGTAGAACAAATCGACTTTCTGGCTGAATGAAAGCCCGTTCTGATTTTGATTTCCGGAATCTCCGTTTTCAATCTCTTCAAAATTTCTGACAGGAAATTTTCTTTCAAGGTTCTCAAGTTCCTGCTCTGAAAGCTCTTTTTCTTCCGGGGCGGAAAATTTCTCGCCTTTCATTTCGCCTTTTGTCGGCCGCCGGAAAAAGCTGTCCAGAATTTCATCGTCTTTTCCGCAGAGAAAAATGTTCGCCGCGTTTGACCAGAGCCTTATGTAAAGCGTGTAGAATTCGTCCTCTTCGTTCTGATTGGATTTTGATTTTTTCGCGGAATGGCTTTGCGCCTGCGGCATTACGTAGATTGCGCCCGCGCGCTCAAGCTCGATTTTTATGATTCTCTGCTTTGAAATCTGCCTCGCCGACTTTATGCGCGCGCCTTTGATTTTTGACTTCAGCATCTCGTTGAAGCGGAGCGGCTTTTCGTTCTTTGTGATTTTCCGCCTTGTCTCGTTGATTCTGCACGAGCCTGCCTCAAGCGAGATAAAAACGGTTTTCGCGTTTCCCGGCTTGAAAGTGTAGAGCGCGAGCGAATTGAAATTCGGCTGCACGACATCCTGCACAAAGCTTCCTGCCAGGTCAAGCTCGGAGAGAATCAAGTCTATTTCGTTGCAGTTTAGTGACATGGCAGCTCCTGTTAGTCTGAATATTGAAGTCGAGTTTGAATGCGCTTTCGGCAGAACCTGTCCGCTAAAGCCAATAAAGAAGCCTAAGCAGCGGGGCTGACGCAAGCCTAAGACGTTTCTGTTGGCTCGCTGCCAGAACCTGCCTGCGCACATTTGGATTCGGCATCTGCGATGTTTTTCTTATTATCGCAGAAAATTCTGGAATATTTAATAGGCGGCGTTTTTTTGATATTATCTTGCCTATGAAGATTACAAAGAAATTATTTTTGACAGCCGTCTTTTTTCTCTCGGCTTTTTCTATTTTTGCGGTTTCTGACTTTTCGGACTCAACTTTGAGCGTCGGAATCGCTTTTCCTTATATGAAGCATGACTACCAAATCAGCGGGCAGGACTCGGTCACGCTTTTCGGAACCGGAATCGGCCTGAACTACCGCCACCAGAACAACGGATATTCCTACGGGCTTTTTCTTGACTCGAATATTTTTGTTCCTGCCTACAAGACTGTGAACATTTCAGAATCCGAGTCTGCCACAAAGAATTTTTCCGACTACGACTATTTTTTCGGGGTTGACGCTTTAGCAGGCGTTTACAAGGTGGTTTTCAGCTCGGAAGGCTGCGTTGTTCCTGCCGGAATCGGCTTCCACTTGGACGGCTACACAAGCAAGCTTTCGGAAAGCGGCTACTCGCTTAAAGAAAGCGTCTACACTCTTGGATTCGGCGCGTGGGCAAACTACGAGGTGAACGTAAGCGACCGCTTCGGAGTCTTTGCGGGCGTTAAAGTCATCTATGATTTTTACTACAGAATGAGCGCGAGCGGAAGCTACGGCGGAAATAACTCGGGCAGATGCAACGCCCTTACCGTTGTTCCGTCTGTTGGCGCGGCGTTCCATTTCTGATTTTTTTTGATTTCAGGCGTTAAAAAAGCCGGCGGGCGTTGTTTATCGTTCACCGGCTTTTTGCTTTTTTATGCTTTGTCATGGTGACGAATGCCGTTCAAGCACTTTTTCACGGTTCGTCACGATGACGAACGCTGTCTAAGCACTTTTTCATGATTCGTCATGGTGACGAATGCCGACTAAGCACTTTTTTACGTTTCGTCAAAATGACGAACGTTGTCCAAACACTTTTTCACCTTTCGTCATGATGACGAACGCCGTTCAAGCACTTTTTCTCGTTTCGTCAAATGCTTCGTCACGCAGTTTCACTTATCGGCGGAGCGTTCAAAAAAACATTCCGCCTGCAAAAGTCTTTATTTTCTTGATGTTTTCTCGACCGCTTCCTGAAGAATCGCGACTTCGCCTTGTGTGAGCGTGTAGCCGTGCTTTTCCTGCTTTGAGGAGTCGTATTTTTCTTCCCTGCCGTCCGCGAACTTGATTCTCGTGTTGAATTCGCGCCAGCCTGAAAGCGCGCTTCCTTTTTCCGGCCAGACTTTCTTTGTGCCGTTCTCGTCTGTCCATAGAGCCTCGTCATATTCCGGCGAGACAGTGCAGTTTATCAGCGCGATTGAGTCCCAGCGGTCAACGCTTTTTGCGCTTCCGGTTCCCTGCGAGCGTCCCACGAAGATTTTTCCGCCGTCTTTGCGTGAGTCTGCCGTGAAGTCGCAGTTTATGAAGATGAATCCCGGCCGCGAGTTGTAAGCCCGGCTTTGAAGAACGTAAGCTGTTCTGTCGTCTCCCCGGTTGTCTCTTATTGTGTGGAGATGGCAGTTGTCGAAGATTGAAGTGTCGCAGTAGCCCCAGATGTAGTCAACATCGCCCTCCACGTAGCAGTTCTTGAAGTGCGAGAATCCTCTCGCGTGGATTGTGTCCTGTCGGCTTAAGAAGCGCATGTTCTCGGCGTAGAGAAATCCTGTGTCGTTGTACCAGCAGATTGTCTCAGCCTGGTTTCCGAGCATAGAGTTGTCCAGGTATTTTACGTGCGTGTTTTCAATAGTGAATCCTTCAAGCGTAACTTCCGTGCAGCTCATTCCGAACGTGATTAGCGCGCGGTTCTCCGTGTCCTTGTGGAAAGTCTCGCAGTTCTCGCCGCGGAGCGCGCATTCTTGAGGATTCATCGACTCGCTTTTGATTGAAAGCGGGTTCGGCAAATCGTAGAAAATCCGCTCGCGGTCAAGGCTTTTATGTTCGCCGTCGCTAAGGACAATCTCGATTTTTTCCGATTCTGGAATGTTTTTTTCCGCAAGGAGATTTTTGAGCGACTTTACTGTTTCTCCGAGAGAGTCATTTTGAGTGATTTTAATTTCCATCAGTATTCTTCTCCGTTCACTTCGATTTTGACTTTGTTTGCTCCGGCCGCCGCCACAACAGAATCTTTCAATGTTTTTGCGTCCTCAAGATTGTAGTCGTAAGGAATCTTGAAGACCGGCTCTGATGAAAGATGCGGCTTTAGGCTGTTCACTTTGTTCACCTTGTCGAAGCTCGTGTTTGCCGCAGTGATTTCCTTTGAGTTTCCAGACTGATAGACTTTTGAGAATGTCTTTTCGCCCTCGCTTGACTTGTCGTAGTATTTGAGGACTGCGCCCTGAGTTTTTCCGATAAAGTTGTTCTCAATGATATAAAGAGAGCCGATTCCAGGCCCGAAGATTGAGCCGCTGTTTTTTTCAACGCCGATGTTGTCATAGACATTGTCGTAGAAGTGCATCTGGCAGCCGCGGCTTCTTGGCAGACGCTGAACAACATTGTGGAAATAGTTGTGGTGGAGCGTAATCTGGCGGTCCTCAGCGTTTGTGAATTTGTCGCCCGGGGCTATCAGCATTACCTTGTCGTGGTTTGTGAATTCGCAGTAAGAGACAGTGATGTTCTTTCCTGCCTTGATGTCGAACTGTCCGTCGTGGTTGAAGTTTCTTTCCAAGTCTGAGCAGGTTCCGTCTGAGAATGTGCAGTGGTCAACCCAGACATCGCTTGTGATTGGCTGGGAGTCCTTGTACTCGATTACGAGAGCGTCGCTGCTCGCCTTCTTGTCCTTGTATTTTTCCATTTTTGTGTTGTATTCGGTTGAGCCGTGAGCGTCCCAGAAAGTTATGTTTCTGATGATGATGTTCTTTGAGCCTGCCGGAATTGTGATTCCGCCGAATTTGATTGTGGCGTTGTTTGTTCCGATTAAAGTCTTGTTGCTTGTGAGAAGATACTTGATGTCGTCGTGAACGCGCGCTCCGCTTGTCTTGTCGAAAGCGTCAAAATATGAATGGTCCTTGTCGCTCACTTTTCCGTCGCTAAGGTCGATTTCTCCGCTCAGAACGATGAACGCAGAGCCGCTTTTTCCGATTGCGTTTGTGAAAGCCTTGCGCTTGCTCACCGGGTCAGGATAGGCCGCGTCGTCAATCACGATTTTTTTTGACTCGTCCGCATAGGAAAGTTTTCCAGCGTCAGCCCAGCCGTTTGTAATGATTTTTTCTTTTGGAGATGCCGCAAATGCGAACCCGAAAGCCGATAAAAGCATAATTGTTCTGGCAATGATTTTTTTCATCAGAGTCCTCGCTAAATGTAAAAGATTGTTTTGGAAACGTTATTTAAATAAAAAAAGGCTGCCCGATGTCTCAGGCAGCCTCGGATTTTATGATTTTTTTGCGAGTTCTACAATCCACTTTGCTGTGGCTTCGATTCCGACTGACGAACTGTCAATCATCATGTCGTAGTTTTTTCTGTCTCCCCAAGTGTTTTCTGTGAAAGTGTTGTAGTGGTTCGCGCGGTGCTTGTTCACCGTTGTAATCTGCTTTTTAGCGTCTCCCTCGGACTCGTGGTAGATTTCCGCGACACGCTTAATCTCAGCGTCGCAGTCGGCATATATGAAAACGTTAAGCAAATCCTCTTTTTTGATTTCGTCGGAATTCGAGAGAATATAGTCCGCGCAGCGTCCGACAATCACGCAAGGTTTTTTCGCGATGTCGAGAATTACTTTTCGTTCCGCGTTGAAAACCTGGTCTGCAAGCGGAAGATTCTGCTGTCCGACCGGCTGTCCCGCAGTTCCTGTTGTTCCGGCGTAGCTTGTTCCAAGAAGAAGATTGTAAAGCCAGCCTGAAGAAAGGTTCTGCTCCGTCTTCTTGATAAAATCCGCGCTTAGTCCGCTTTCCTTTGCGGCCATGTCGATGATTTCCTTGTCGTAAAAAGTGTATCCGAGCTGGTCAGCGACCATTTTTCCGATAAGCCGTCCGCCAGAGCCGTACTCGCGGCTGATTGTGATTATTTTTTTCATAATGTTCCTCCTGATGCGAAATCTTTGTGCAAGTAGAAACTCTCGCTTATGCAGATTATATCACACATTTTTTTCGATGATAACTAAATTTCTTTCGCGCTCCTCGCCCTCGGCTGTGTTTTCAGTCAGAAAAGGAACTTTCAGCGGCAGAATCTCGTATTTAGGATTTTGCGGAAGAGACTCCATTTCTTCTATTATTTTGTCTTTTTTTGCCTTGTAAGCTGCAAGAATTCCGTCCGGCTTCAAGATTCTGAGGAGAACTTTCGCCATTTTCTTGTCGAGCGGCCGGAACGCGCGGAAAACGCAAAGGTCAAACCTGTTCTGATTGAGACGTTCCGCCTGGTTCTCCTCGACTTCGACATTTTGCAGATTCAGAATTTGCGCGCAGTGGCTTAAAAATCCGCAGCGTTTTGTCATTCTTTCAACCAAAGTGAAATGAAACTGCGGAAGACAGGCTGCGAGAGGAATTCCTGGCAAGCCCGCTCCAGAGCCGATGTCCGCGAGCGAGAAATTTTCTGATTCTGATTCGGAAAGTCGAACGCCCCATCGTTTTGAAATTTCCGCGCATATCTGAGGAAGCGCGCTCAGGCTGTCCAGGATGTGCCGGATTGCAATCTCGTCATGCCCGTCCGCGTTTATCAGGTCGAATTTCGCGTTGTATTCCTGAAGTGCCGCAATGTATTTTTCCATTTTCTGCTCGATATTTTCGAGCGGCAAAATCTTTGTTCCAGAGAATTCGCCGGCGTCAAATCCAAGTTCCAGAAGTCCGTCGTGTAAAAAATTCATAAAAGTTTCCTCAATTTCGATTTTATAAAGTCGATTCAATAAAACCAATAAAATAAAAACAGGTTCAGAAGTCAGCTAAAAATCAGAATTTGCTCAAAAATCCGATAAAACCTAAAAATCGCTTTTTCTGCAAAGTCAGTTCATCGAAATCAGCAAGTCCATTTTCCAGCCGCTTCCGTCGTTTGAGCGGAGCGTTACAAGGTTTCCTGTCCGCTCGGCTTCAAGCTCGTCTTTTTGCGTGAGTCCGTAGAGAAACGAGTATTTGTTCTCGCTGTCCTGGCTCACAGCCGGAGTCACTTTATATTTTGTGATTCCGCCGCCGCTTCCTTTTGAGTTGAAGAAAAAATAGAAAGTCTCGCTTCGGCTTTTGTTCGCGCTGAAATATTTCCGGTCGCCTGTCAAAAGGAAAGTTCCGTCGCTTTCCTGCTCGGAAAAATAAATTTTCCTGCAGGTCGAGAGAATATCGTATCCGTTCACGTTGAATCTCAGGATTTTAGGCTCGGTTTTCGCCGCGTTTGAGAATCCGTCCTTGTTTTCTTGGCGCGTAACGTCGTTTTCAGCGTTGCTCGATTTCAGCGCTGAAAGTTCCGCCAAGATTTGAGCGAGAATTTTTGAGTCTGATGAATTCTGATTCACCAGAAAATTTTCACCCGCGAGATTTTGATAAAGAGCCGCCCCAGATTTTGAATTTGCGGAATTCAAGCCGCGCTGATTTGACAGAAGATTTGAGACCGTGCCGAAAAGCCCAAGCCCGCTGAGGTTTGAGATGTCTCCCGCAGTCAGGAGATTTGATGAAGCCGCACCGGCGGACTTTAGCGCAGATAAATTTCGCGAAACGCTTGTGATTGAAGTGTTTGTATTTGGAACATTTGAGGCCGCGCTTCTTGGGTTGCTTGAGCTGGTTGCGGCAACGCTTGTGGTTTTGTTTTCGCCCGAATTTGAATTTGAGGAATCGCTGTTAGAGCCGTCTTTATCCGAAGCTGATTTTGCCAGATTTTCGCTTTTCCAGCTTTGCTGGCTTTGCGCGCTGTTCTGGATTCCATGGTAAAAATCAGAAGAGCCGGGCGCGTAAAATCCGCTTCCTATCGACGGTAAAGACATTGAAGGCATTGACGGAGACTGCGGCATTGAAATTGACTTCTGGGAAGCGTCATTTTTTGATGCGCTGGAAAAACTGCCGGCCGCCGTCGCCTGAAAATTTGCGGAAAACATAAAGAACAGCGCAAAAGCCGAGACTGCGTAAGCCGAAGCGGCTTTTGCCGCCGCGATTCCAAATGTTTTCGCCTTAAAGATTTTCAAGGCTTTCCTCCACGTACTGCAAACGCTGCTGCAGCGACTCAATAGTTTTCTCAAGGCGGTTTTTCTCTTTTTCGAGCTTCGCTTTCGGGTCTTCTCCGCTTGATTTTTTCTTCATAAGCTCGCTCACCGTGTCGGGGGCTTTTCCGCTTAGAATCTGCTGGCTTGCCGAGTCTCTGTCCTCCGGCTTTTTGAGCGACGCGACTTTTTTCATATTGTCAAAGCCGATTGCAGGATTCATCTCAATCTGTCCGACTTTTGTGATTTGCTGGGCTTCTTTTCTCGGCAGGCAAAGAACGCGGTCAAGATAATCCTCGTAGCGGATATTCGCCTCCTCGCAAAGCTCGTGCGCGCGCGAAAGCAGCTTTCCGAATTCCTGCATAAGCTTTCCGTTCACTTCGATGTAGTCTTTTCTAATTTTTTCTGTAAGCTCTTTCAGCTCGGGAGACGAGTCCAAGTCCAGCTTGTAAAGCCCAAGCTCCTCAGCTTTTTGAAGCATTTTGTGGAATCTCGCCCAGAACGCGGCGGTGTGGACTTTCGAGCCTTTCACCGGCAGTTTTCCGCCGGTCGATTCAAGATAATCCTCCGTGTCCTTGTGGTGCGTGTACTCGTGGATTGCAGTGTAAATCAGCTGCATATCGTTCTTGAAATTCTTGTTGTGGAGCAGAATCTCGTGAGTGTCAGGCTTGTAAAGACCGTTCACCCTCGTGCTTTCTTTTCCGGTCATCGTTACTGTAAAGTCAAGTTTTGTGTCTTCAATTTTAAGAAGAAGCTCTTTTATCTGCGCGTTATCCATTTTTTTCTCCATTTTTTATATTTATTTTGGGCGTTCCCGTCTCCATGCAGGCACGAAGACGGTCGGGCTATCCGCCGTTCCGCTTTTCGCTCCATTGCAAAGAATCTCGATTCCGCAAAGCTCCATATTCGCTTCTTTGCAACGCCTTTGGCGCGGCTGCTATCCCTAACGCTTGAACAGAAAATGCAAGTTAATCTGCTGCACGGATGCGGCAAACTGAAAGCCGACAAGGACATCGGCTTATATTCAGCTCTAGCCTGCGAGAATCTCCGATTCTCGTCGGACAGGATGTCCTTGATTATAAAGTTTTTGCAGCTTTTTGAATATTGTTCTAAGTTTTCACAAAAGCTATCATAAAATCATGGCAAATATAAAATCAAATCTTCAGGAAATAATATCGCAAATCCGCGCGGCGGAAAAATCATCTAACCGAAAAGAAGGAAGCGTAAAGCTTGTCGTGGTCTCAAAATTTCATCCGGCAGAGGCTGTTCTTGAAGCGCGGAGCGCGGGGCAGATTCTTTTCGGCGAAAACAGAGTTCAGGAAGCGGCGGCAAAATTCGACGCTTTAAGGTCTGAAAATCCGAATCTTGAATTTAATCTTCATATAATCGGCTCGCTCCAGCGCAACAAGGTAAAGGAAGCCGTAAGAATCGCAAGCTGCATTCAAAGCGTTGACCGCCTCGAGCTTATCGAGGAGATTGAAAAGCAGTGCGCAAAAATCGGAAAAAGCATTGAAATTCTTTTTGAGCTTCACACGGGCGAGGAGTCAAAGGCCGGATACGCGGACGCTGTCGCTCTTGAAGATTCAATCCGGCAGCTTTCAGACGGAAAATTTCCGCACGTTGTTCCGAAAGGATTTATGACAATGGCTCCGAACACAAACGACGAAAATCTGATTAGAAAATCCTTCGCATCGTGCCGAGAGGCAAGAGACAAAATGGCTAAAAGATTCCCGAATCTTGACTTTAGCGAGCTGAGCATGGGAATGAGCGGCGACTTCAAGATTGCGATTGACGAGGGCGCGACAATCGTCAGAATCGGGACCGCGATTTTCGGCGAGCGGGATTATTCGGAATCAAAATGACAGTCGGCTTTGCTGGCGAAAAGATTTCTGATTTTCCGTTTCTGTTGAAAACGCTTTCCTAAAACATTACTATTGAAAGAAAAATCTGTTTTTGCAGGAACTTCTGATGAAAAATCTTTCACAAATCATAAAATCCATTGAGTACAAATCCGTCGGTTCTGACGGAAAAACTGAAATTCCGCTTTCAGACAAGGCGATTTCAGCCCTTGTTTTTGACAGCCGCGACGTGAAGCCCGGGAGCCTTTTTTTCGCTCTTCCGGGAACGCACACGACAGGAAACGTTTTTATTCCTTCGGCAATAAAAAGCGGGGCAAGCGCGGTTATTTTTCAGGATGAATTTGACGGTGACACAAAATCGAAAATCTCCGAGGCATTGAAAGGAAAAGATGTCTCGTTCATAAAAGTCGAGTCGGCGCGCTTTGCGATGGCTCCTGTCTCGGCTGAATATTTCGACAATCCTTCAAAAAAGCTCGGCGTTATCGGCGTTACAGGCACGGAAGGAAAATCTTCCACAGTCTCGTTTATCTGGCAGCTTTTGCGCCTTACAGGACACAAGGCTGGCTTTATCTCCACGGTTCAGTTTTCGCTTGGAGGCGAGGCAAGGGCGAATCCCCAGCACACGACAACGCCTGAATCTCCGATTATCCAGAATTATCTTGACGAGATGGTTAAAAACGGCTGCGAATATGCGGTTGTTGAGACTTCATCTCACGGACTTTCAAAAAAGCTCAACCGGACTGGAAATATTGATTTTGATGTCGGAATCTTTATGAATGTTACGCTTGAGCATCTTGAATTCCACAAGACTTTCGAGCAGTACAGAAGCGACAAGGCGAATCTTTTTAGAAAACTTGACGAGAACGGCCACGAAAAAATGATTCTCGGAAAAAAAGTCAAAATTCCAAGCTTTGGAATCGTGAATCTTGAAGACCCGAGCGCGGAGTATTTTATAAAGGCGACACGCCAGCCTGTCTTGGGCTTTACAACTGAGGGAAAAGCCGGAAAATCTGCTGCCGAGGGAACGAAAGCTCCGCTTTTGCCGCCGGTTCCTGCTGAAATTCCTGTTCTCACTGCGAAAAACATTGCAAGCGCGCGTTACGGCCTTGCGTTCGACATGAGCGAGCCTGGCGCGGTAGACGAACATTCAAAGCCGATTCCGCGGAAAGTTTTCCATGTTAAGTCGCATTTGCCGGGCGCGTTCAACACTTACAATCTGATGGCGGCGATTGAGACGGTCTCGCGCCTTACAGGAACTCCGATTGAGAAAGTCGCCTCGCAGGTTGAAAATCTCGCTCCTGTTAAAGGCAGAATGACCGTGATTGACGACGGGCAGCCTTTCGAGCTTGTCGTTGACTACGCGCACACTCCTTCGAGCTTCGAGACGATTTTTCCTCCGCTCAGGCGGCGATGCTCAGGCAGGATGATTTGTCTTTTTGGCTCAGGCGGCGAGCGCGACACAAAAAAACGTCCGTTGCAGGGAGAAATCGCGGCGAAATTCTGCGACATCGTGATTCTCGCTGATGAAGACCCGCGTGGAGAAGACCCGTTTGAGCTTTTAAATGAAATCGCAGCTGGCGCGGAAAGGGGCGGAAAAGTCTTGGACAAGGACTTGTTCATAATTCCAGACCGCCCGAAAGCGATTCGGGAAGCGTTCAAGATGGCGGAAAAAAACGACATCGTTCTTCTTCTTGGAAAAGCGCACGAGAATTCGATTATCTACAAAGACGGTCCGCATCCTTACGATGAGATTTCGGAAGCGAAAAAAGCTCTGCGCGAGCTTAATCTTGGAAATGAAAAATAACAGAGGCGAATTATGAAAATCACATTGATTTACGGCGGAAAATCCGGCGAGCATGAAATATCGCTTGTTTCGGCGGCGGCAATCGCGCGGAACATCGACACAAAAAAGCACAGTCTTAGTCTTATTGGAATCTCAAAAACTGGAAAATGGTTTTTTCAGGACGATTCCGAGCTTGAAAGGATAAAATCGAACGAGAGCGCTCATTTTTCAGTGAACGAGAATCCTGAGAATGAAGTTTTCGTGATTCCTGGCGGCGGACGCGAGAGGACGTTTCTGGTCGGCGGAAAAAACGGAAAGATAATCTCTTCCGATGTGATTTTTCCTGCTCTCCATGGAACTTACGGCGAGGACGGCACGATTCAAGGACTTTTCGAGATGATGGACGTGCCTTATGTTGGCTGCTCAACTTTGGCAAGCGCAATCACAATGGACAAGGAAAAGACAAAATCCGCGCTTGAGCATGCCGGAATTCCTGTTGTTCCGGGGCTTTGCATGCGCCGTTCCGACTTTTCGGACTCAAAAAGATATGAAGAGATTTTGTCTGAAGCTGAAAAAAAATTGAAGTTTCCGCTTTTTGTGAAGCCTTGCTCGGCTGGAAGCTCTGACGGAGCCGGAAAAGCTGAAAATCTTGGGCAGCTGAAAGACGCAATAAGAGAAGCGTTTGAGTGGGACGACAAAATTCTGATTGAAAAGGCGATAAACGCGCGCGAAATCGAGTGTTCTGTTACTGGCAACCCGACGACTTGCAACGGCAAGAATGATTTTGAAAAGCTCGCAGCCTACGGGCCTGGCGAGATTGCGCCTAAGCACCAGTTTTACGACTACGACGCTAAATACAACGACCCTGACGGCGCTGACCTTTTGATTCCGGCGGCTTTGCCTGAAAACCGGCTTGAGGAAGTAAGAAATCTTGCGAAGAAAGCGTTTGCCGCCCTTGACTTGTGCGGGCTTTCGCGTGTTGACTTTTTCATCGACAAGGACACGGACAAGCTT
Organism: Treponema sp. UBA4692; assembly: GCA_002404895.1. Lineage (GTDB taxonomy): Bacteria > Spirochaetota > Spirochaetia > Treponematales > Treponemataceae > Treponema_D. The sequence goes on from DHKO01000003.1 coordinate 80,758, forward strand.
TATCTGAACGAAATAAACACGCTTCCGGGTTTCACATCGATTTCGATGTTCCCGAAGATGTGCGGAAAATTCGGACTTGGCTTCAAGGATTTGACAGAGCTTTTGATAAACGAGGCTGTCGCAAGGTTCGAGGCGACAAGAAGCCTTAAGACATCAAGATAGACAAAAGAAAAGCGAACGCGTTAGGGATAAAAGGTGCGCGGAGCGTTGTTTTGCGGCGGTTGAGCGGAGCCGAAACCAAGCAAAACAATGCAGGCGAAAGCCGGAACACCGAATAGCCCGGCGGCGAAGCCGCAACGCCCGAAAGGAGAAAATTTTATGCCAGACAAAAATGAACAATCTGAGCCTTTGCCTCCAGTTCCTCATATTTATCCGCAGGGCTGCTGCTTTAAGTCTCTTGATGAAATCAGCGGCAAGCGGATAACCGTGATGGGGCTTGGCTTGAACGGCGGCGGCGAGGCTTGCGTGCGGTTTTTCCTGAAGCATGGAGCGTATGTTGTCGCGACAGATATGAAAGGCGAGGACGACTTGAAGCCGACAATCGATTCTCTTTCGAACGATTCAGAGCTTGACATTTCCCGCTTGACCTACAAACTCGGCGGACACGACATCGCGGACTTTGAGAATGCGGACTGCGTCATCAAAAATCCCGGCGTGAAATACGACGGAAACAAATATCTTGCGGCGGCGAAAAATATTGAGACGGACATATCGCTTTTTCTAAATTTCTCAAAGGCTCCGGTTATCGCGGTTACAGGCTCAAAAGGAAAGTCATCGACTGTGAGCGCGATTTACTACGGTCTGAAGCAGTCCGGGTTCAACGCGTTTCTTGGCGGAAATATAACGGTTTCTCCGCTGACTTTTCTTGAAAAGACCGACGAGACTACGCCTGTAGTGCTTGAGCTTTCGAGCTGGCAGCTTGCGGATTTGCGCGGAAGAAAGCTTTTGAAGCCGAAAATCTCGGTAATCACAAAAATTGTTCCTGACCATCAGAATTTTTATCATTCGATGCTCGCTTACGTGAACGACAAAAAGCTGATTTACGCCGACCAGACAAAAAAAGACTTCGCGATTTTTGATTTTGACTCTGACCCGGCTGCCGACGGCGGAACTTTGATTGAAAACTGGGGAGACATTTTTGCGAAGGAATGCAGGGCGACTGTTCTTCGATACAGCAAGAAAGCTCTTCCTGCTGGAATTCTTGGAGTCTGGCAGGACAAGAAAGGGCGGGGAATTGCTCGGCTCAGCCGTGAGATTCTGGACAGGCTTCCTCAAAGCGATGATGGTTTGGAGGAGATTGTCCTAAAAGACTTGATTGTTCCGGGCAAGCACATGAGGACAAATGTCTTGAATGCGGCTCTTGTTCTCAGGATTATGGGCGTTTCTGCAGAGCGGATTGCTGAGGTTCTCGGACGCTGGAACGGAATTGAGCATCGGCTGGAATTTTTCCATGAATTCAAAGCTGGAGACACGGTTTACAGGTTCTACAACGACTCTGCGGCGACAGTCCCGGAGGCGGCTGCCGAGGCGATTTGCGCATTTAATCAGGGCGTGATTTTTCTTTCAGGCGGAACTGACAAGGGGCTGGACTTGTCTCCAATCGGACGCGCGATTGAAAACTGCGGAGAACCGTTAAAGCCGCTGGCGATTTATCTTTTGCAGGGAAGCGCGACCGATAAAATCATCTCGGATTTCAATGCGAAAAGAATCAGATATAACGGGCCGTTCACAAGCGTTGCAGAAATGCTTAGCTGCCTGAAAAAAGACATTCTTAATTCGGAAAAAATCCAGAAAAGCGGCGGAAAACAGACGAAAAAAATTGTTCCAGTTGTTTTCTCTCCCGGAGCCACAAGCTTTGGAATGTTCAAGAACGAATTCGACCGCGGAAAACAGTTCAAGAAAAATGTGCTGGAGATGTTTTAAGGAATGTTTATTTTTGCAATTCAACTGACCTTGACGGTGTAGAACTTAAAAACTTCTAACTCCAGCCTTCCGCTTTGGAAGAGAAAAGGATTGAAAGGGAAAGAGAAACCTTTTTAAGGTGTCGCTTTCCCTTTTTTCGTTTTAGTTCAAAAATAATCCGCTTCTATTTGTTGTAAACGCTTTCTAAAAATGCGAGAATGGCACAAACTTAAAAACTGAGGAATAATTTTTTATGAAGGAACTGAAAATAGAAGATTTTGGCGGTGTTGCTGACGGCTTGTTCAACAATACAAATGCTTTTGCGCTGGCTTTTGCGGAGCTGGCGCGGAACGGCGGCGGAAAGCTTGTTGTTTCAAGAGGCGTTTGGGCGACGGGTCCTATTGATATTCCGTCTGACACTACTTTGGTTCTGGAAGAAGGCTCTGAGCTTTCGTTCTTGACAGATCCGAACCTTTATCCTCCTGCGTTCACGCGCTGGGAAGGCGTTGAGTGCTTCGCCATGCATCCGCTTGTTTTTTCCACACGCTCAAAAAATGTGAAAATCACAGGAAAGGGAACTATAAACGGAAACGGCGAGTCCTGGTGGAATCTTGCCCATGCGAAGCGCAACACTCAGACCGGGCCTGTTGAAAGCTATGAGAAAGTTCTTGCCGCAATGAATCCTGGATACGAGAACCAGCCTGGCGGCGGCGGCGGACGCGCGAGCCAGTTTTTGCGCCCGAGCCTCATAGAATTTTCATTCTGCGAGAATGCGGTTATTGAGGGCGTGAAGATTATCGACTCTCCGTTCTGGACTGTCCATCCGCTTTATGTGAAAAATCTTATTCTTAGAAATCTTCATATTGAAAATCCTTACACGGCTCCGAACACGGACGGAATCGATGTTGACTCTTGCGAGAATGTCCTCATTGAAAACTGCTTTGTTTCTGTTGGCGACGACGGAATCTGCATCAAGTCAGGCTCAGGCCCTGACGGAATCCGCGTGAACAAGCCTACAGTCGGCGTTGAAATCAAGGGCTGCACAGTAAGAAACGCGCACGGCGGAATCGTAATCGGCTCGGAGACAGCCGCAGGAATGAGCAAAATCCACGCGAGCGACTGCGATGTTTCAGGAACTGACCGCGGAATCAGAATCAAGTCAAGACGCGGACGCGGCGGCGACATCAACGACATCGAGCTGAGAAACCTTGTGATGGACAACACACTCTGCCCGATTGCGATGAATATGTACTACAAATGCGGAATCACGGACACCCACGCGCCTGAGTTCAGCCTTGAAAAGCAGCCTGTAACAAGCGAGACTCCAAGAATCCACAATGTCAAAATCATCGGCTGCAAGGGCAAGAACTGCAAGGCAAGCGCGGGATTCATTGTCGGTCTTCCCGAAAGTCCTATTGACAACCTCGAAATCAAGGACTGCTACTTTACGACAGACGAAAGCTCCGACCGCTCTCCAATGGAAAGCGATATGTTCTACGGTCTTCCGGAAGTTACAGAAAAGAGCTTCCGTGTAAGAAACGCTCCGGGCGCGAAGTTCGAGAACGTTAAGATTGAAGGTCCGAAAGAGACTTTCATCTACGAGTAAGCCGAAAACAGCGTTCATTCTGCGCGGCGGAATCTAATTTTTACGCGCGGAATTTGCCTTTCTTTTCTCTTTTTGCTGCGCGCGTTATGTTCTTACACAGCCGCGCGGCAATTTTTTTATTCTGCGAAAGCTGCAGTCAGGAAAACAGAAAATCAGGATTATGCGAAATCAAGAAGACATTGAAATTTTCACAGATGACATCGGAAATCTTTTAAAGTCGAAAATCACGGACAAGAAAAATATTTTTGTGTTCACAACCGATGTTGTCTGCCAAAGCTGGGCGGACTGGTGCGTTACGGAAAACCATACTGTGGTAAAATCTGTCGCGTCTGCGCGTTTTCTTGCGTGGGATACTTTCAAGGGAAAGGTCGTTTCGGCGCAAAAGGAAGGATATTCCGCAGTTCCGTCTGTCTTGCGTAAGCTTTTTGTGCATACGCTGATTCAAAAAAACGCCGAGAATCAAATTTTCAAGAAAATCATAAATCCTTATCCTGAGTACAGAAAAGACGCTTTCGCTTTTGCCGACTGGATTTCAAAGAATCTCTCCTCGCTTCACGTCTGGAAAAAGCGGCTCGAGCAGAAACGCGGGGTTTACGGCGAGCTTGACGATGAAGATGAGGACTACAAAACGCTTTATACTTTGTATTCTGAATTTCTCGAGAAAAACAGGCTTTTTGAGCCGGGCTGGATTGACGAGATAAAATTCACTGACGAGAATCATCATTACTATATTTTTTATCCTGAGCAGATTGAGGATTTTGTTGACTACATCGAAATTTTCAAAGGTGCGGGAAACGTCTCGCTTGTCTATCTTCCGAAAGAGACGAAACCGCCGAAATGCTACGAATTTTCAGACTCGCGCTCGGAGCTTCGAAAGACGATTCTAAGGATTATAGAGATTGTGAACAGCGGAAAAGCCGACTGGACTCAAATTGCGCTCACGGTTCCTGATTTTGAAACCTACAGGCCTTATCTAAAGCGCGAATTGGAGCTTTATTCAGTTCCGTTCGTGTTCCGCGCGGGCGAGCCGCTTTCAAAAAACTGCGCAGGCCGGATTTTCAAGGAGATTAGCGGCTGCCGTGAAAACGAGTTCTCTTTTGATTCTGTTCGCGCGCTTCTTCTCGACGAGACCGTTCCATGGAAAAAGGAAATTCAGGACATCAAAGAAAATTTAATCCGCGAGGGAAACCGGATGCGCTGCATCTGTCCTTTTGAGAGGGAAAACAGCGAATCGGGCAAAAATCTTGAAGCAAATAAAGTCGATGTGTGGGAAGCCGCCCTTTCAAAAGCCGGCGAGTCGAAAAACAGCAAAAAGAAGCAAAAATACAATCAGCTTTTAAATTTTTACAGGAAGCTAAAACGCCAGATAAATTCCTTTTTTGACGGCAACGCAGACTTTTCTAAAATTCTTTCTGCGTGGGGGCAGTTCAGGGAAATTTTTCTTGAGACAAAGGATTTTGAGAACGCGGAATTTGAAAATTCAAACAGAATTCTTGCACGCTGTGTTACGCAGCTCAAAGAGATAATCGAGGTGGAAAAAACTTTCAAGGAGCAGCTTCAGATAAGAAATCCTTTTGAATTCTTTATGAATCTTCTTGATGAAAAATCCTACACGCCGCAGCAGAAAAGCGAGGGCATTTCCGTTTTTGACTACAAGCTTTCGGCGAGCGCGTGCTTCAAATTCCAGTTTGTGATAAACGCGTCGCAAAAGCAGCTCGACATCCAGAAAAAGCGGCTGGGATTTTTGAGCCGGGAAAAGCGCGAGAAGCTCGGCTTTGTTGCCGACGACCTTTCCGCAAGCCAGAGCGACGTTACCGCGAAGCTTTACGCGCGCGAGACCAGCGGCGCGGACAGCGGATTTGTGCATTTTTCCTACGCGGTTGATTCTTTTTCAGGATTCTCGATTCCTCATTCAAGCCTAGAAAATTTGAAGACCCAGCCCGAGAGTCTTATTTCTGATTACATTCTTGCGGAAAAAAACTGGATTTTAGGCGGCGGCGAGGGAAAGATTCTTCTGACAGAAAATCAGAGAATCTCGCTTGAAAACTGGAAAAATTCAGCTCTGGACGATGAGTCTGATAGAAGCGGAAAAATCGCCAGCGGAAACGAAAATCTTGGCTACTTTGTGAATTCGAAAATCAAGGAAAATGTCGATTACGTTTTGAAAGAAAGCCGCGAGAATCTTGACTTGTCTGAATTCGGCGGAATCCTAGAGCATATCAAAATTTCCGCGCGCGGAGATATGGAGCCGTTTTTCCCTTGCCCGCGCAAATGGGTCTTGAAAAAAATCCTGCGTCTTCAGGACGATTCTCTTGACACCCGGCTCATGCAGAATTACGACATGGGAAACTTGAACCATAAAATCCTCGAGAAATTTATGTCGGATTATGAGGAAAAAAATCTTCCGTGGTACGACGCGAAAACCGGCTGCTTTATGGGCGAAAGTCTTCTTAAAGATGAAAAATCGGAGCTGGAAAGCGGGAGTTCAGGATTAGAAAGTCAAAATCAAGAAAATCAAATTGCTGCGTTTGAGAATCCAAATCCTGAAAATCAGACGGCTTCAAACTCGGAGATTTCAAATCCCGCGATTTTGAATCAAAAAGCAGAGGACGTAACTTCTGAAATCAAGAGCCGGCTTTACAACGGGATTGTCCGCGATGCGATTCACGACAGAAATTCTGACTTTTTCGACTTGCCGCTTGTTCTCTTCACGCTCGACTCCCAAAAGACAAAAATTGCCGACTCGATTTTTGAATTCCTGAAAGTTCTCCTGCTTCCGTTCGGCGAGTATTCGGGGCGGAAAGGCTACGAGAACATCAACGGCGTTGGAAAATGCGCTGTGCTCGGCGTTGAGAAAACTCTGGCTGGAAATTTCGGCGGCTTTGACTTGTTCGGAAAAATCGACTGCCTCTTAAAAAGCCCGGAAGGCGAGCTTGTCATTCTTGACTATAAAAACACTTCTGCTTCAATTCCGTCTTCATCTGAAATCACAGTTTCCGACGAGGGAATTTTGCAGGAATTCCAGATGCCTTTCTATGCGAATCTCGTTTCTGAAAATATCCGGCTTGGACGGCTTCGTGGCGAGCTTTTCGCGTCTTATTTCTACGCGATAAAAGACAAATGCAAGACAGCCGCTTTTGACAATACTCCCGGCTCAAAGAAAACTCTTTCTGACTTTGGCGGGGCAATGGAAACTTCTCTAAAATATGCGGAAATTTTCAGGTCGAAGGTCGAGAATTATGATTTTGCTCCGAAAGCATTGCGGGGCAAAAAAGACGCTCTCAGCGTGAGCAAGCATGAAGACTGCGCGCGCTGCCAGTTCAAGACAATCTGCCGGACAGCTTACACAGTCGGCGAGAAAACTTTGGAGACAAGAAAATGAATGACTTCAAATATTTGACTCTGATTCCGCGCCCGCTCGACAAAGACCAAAGCGAAGTGTGCTTCTGCACGAAAAACGCGGTTGTTGCGGCCGGCGCAGGCTCTGGAAAAACGCAGGTTTTGGCGACAAGATTCGCATGGCTTGTGATGTCGCTGAAAATCGATGTGAGCGAGATTCTCACCCTCACTTTTACCGACAAGGCCGCAAGCGAGATGTACCAGCGTATTTACGACACGCTTTCTTTTTTCGCGAACTACAGAAAAGGCGAGAATCCTGAAAAGGCTGAAGCCGAGGCTGACTTGACGGAAGAAAAAATCGCCCTTGCAAAAAACGCGCTCCAGACGTTCTCAAATTCGCATATCCAGACTTTGGACTCTTACTGCGGCTCGGTTGTGCGCCAGTGCGCTAACCGCTACGGCCTTACGCCTGACTTTTCCGTGGCTTCTGCCGACAGCGAGCGGAACATCAAGAACGGGGCTTTCAAATTCGTCTTGAGAAACAAGGACTCTCTTGCTGTCCAGACTTTTGCGAATCCGGGAAAACTTCAGGAATTCGCGGAAAATATTCTTGCCGAGACCGTGATAAAAAACACGAGCATCGCGACAAAAAAAGGATATTTCCTTAAAAAACTTGAAAAGCAGCGCTCAGAAATCGCCGCAGTCTGGAATTATCTTGTGAAAGGCGAAAAAACTCCCGGCTTTGAAAAAATGCTCGAAAGCCAGTTCACGCCTGTCCTGAAATACATTGACGACGCGCAGAACACGCTTGACGCAGGCGGCAAGAAAGACGATTTTTCAAAGGCCGAGTATGTCGCTTCCTGCCAGAATCTTTTTGACGAGGCTTGGAATCTTCAGGAGATTGAGGAAATTTCCGCAGACGAGATTGAAAACAATCTGGACTCCACTCTTCAAAAAGTCGGAGAATCGGAAAAACTTTTCGCTCTTCTTTCAAAAACAAAATCTTCCGGCTCTGCGATTGCCGACGTAAAAACCGTTCTTTCCGGGAAAACAAAAGGCGGCGTTCCGATAAAATCTCTTGAAAACGACGCGCTTTTTTATCTGGGGCTTTGCAACGCTTTTCTAAAGCAGTACGAGGCAATCAAGAATCTTAACGGGCTTCTGGAGGACTTCACGCAGCAGGTGAACGCTTCAAAGCGGCGTTCTGGAAGCCTCACTTTCGCCGATGTAACGTCTCTCGCGCTTAAAATCCTGCTTGAAAACGAGGACATCAGAAACCAGGAGAAAAACGCCTACAAGAAAATCATGATTGACGAGTTTCAGGACAACAACGGCAAAAACCGCGACCTGCTTTATCTTCTTTCAATCAAAAAAGGCGAGTTCGAGTCTGAAAATCCTAAAGAGAATTTTGTGATTCAGACCGACGACGACAATCCTGCTTCTCTTCACGACCAGATTATTTTCCGGGATTCTGACGGAAAAATAAGCGCAGACAAGCGCGACGCTGACAAATTGTTTTTTGTAGGCGACGAAAAGCAGTCAATCTACAAATTCCGCGGTGCGGACGTTACGGTTTTCAACGAGCTTACAGATTTGGATTCTGAAAAGGCCGAGAACGCGCAGCTTTCGATGACTTTCAATTACCGCTCAGACGCGGAGCTTTTGACTTCATTCAACCTGCTTTTCAAAAACGGAAACGGAATCTTTGAGAATCCTGACGGCGAGAAAAAATACGAGGCGAACTACGCGAAAGAGGCGAAAAAAAACGGCGCGGAGCTTCCGTCATTGAATCCTCGGAATGTCCGCGTTCATTTCTGCTTTTCAAGCGACAGGAAAATCAGCGAGAACGAAAATCTTGTGCCAGAGGAAAGGCTCAGTTATCTTCCCCAAAAAGAAATCGACGCGTATTTTGCGGCGAAGAAAATCCGGCAGATTTACGATGAAAATAAAAATAACGGGAAAATTCAGTGGAGCGATTTTGCAATTCTTGACCGCTCTCGCTCCGACCGGAAAATCCTTACAAAATATCTCGCGCTTTTCAACATTCCTTTCTCAGTTGACCAGTTCGGAAACATTTTTGAGGACGCGGTTGTAAATGACATCTACAATTTCCTGCGGATTTGCGTCTATCCGAGCGACATCAACGCGTTTGCGGCCTTTCTCTGCTCGCCTTTCTCGGGTCTTTCCGAAAACGAGACTGAAATCGTGCTTTCGCATTTGGTTGACATAAAATTCCGCTCTTATGATGACGAGCCTTTTGTTTTTGACCCTTTCAAGACCGAAGATGTTGACGGAAACCTGAAAAAGGAGCTTCCAGAAAAATCGTTCAGGAAATTTGTTTCTGCGCGCGATTTTTTTAGGGAGAACCAGAAAAATGTTCTCAGGCAGAAAATCACAGAGACGCTTTCAATGCTTTGGAACGAGCGCGGCTACAGGCACGAGACAATGCTAGACAGGCAGAAGCAGCTTTGCGCCGAGCATTTCGATATGATTTTCGAGCTTGCCCGCGAGGTTGACGAGAACGAGAAAAGCCTTGCTTGGTTTATCGATGAGCTTGAAAACCTTAAAAGCGGCGGATTCGGCTCAGATTCCGATGTTGACGCAAAGGACATAAAATATCCGCTTGAGCGCGAAAGCGCGGTTCAGATTATGACAATCCACAAGAGCAAGGGCTTGCAGTTCAATCACGTTTTTGTGTGGGGCTGCGCGAATGTGAGGCAGAAAGGCGAAAATGCACTTTTGTTTTTTGACGAGGAGAACGGAATTTCTGTAAAGGCTGACGGAAGCGGCTCGAATTACTTTTTTGAAAAGCAGAAAGAGCTTTCGCGCCAAAAGGAGCGCGCGGAATTCAAGCGGATTTTGTACGTTGCAATCACGCGCGCGGTAAGCGACGTTTACGTTCTTGGAGAATGGAAATCAGGGAAGAACGGAGTCAAGCCGCCTGAGCCTGGCGATTTTAAGCTTTTGGAGTCTATGGTCTTCAAGAATTATCCTGATTTTCAGGAAGACGGATTCGCGTGCGATTCGCCGGTTTTCCGCTCGAACAATGGCGAGTGCGGCTTTGACTATTTCTCAGTTCCTCTCGTAACTTATGACGACCTGCAAAAAAATGATGAGAAAACGGCCGATGAGCTTCGCTCAAAAGTCATCTTGAATCTTAAAAACGCGGAAATTTCAGAAAATCTTGTAAAAACTGAAATCTGCGGAATTAAAAAAGCGTCTCCGAGCCGAATCTCAGACGAGAGCGGGATAAAAGACGACGGATTTTATCATTCCGAAAAGAAAGACTTGTACGGAGATTTGACGGAAATCTTGAAAAAATATTCGCAAAAAGATGATTCGAACTCGGAAAACACAAAAGCCGCTGAGTCTCCCGGTGAATTTGAAAAAAATGCAGGCAGATTTGAAGCCGAAGATTTATCGGAAAACGAAGAAAATTTTCAGCAGGAAAATGAATCTTCATTGCCGTCTGCGCTTCAGCCTGCGGGATTTTCCGCAGCCGACTTTGGAACTCTTGTCCACGATTATCTCAATAAAATGTGCCTCGGAATCGACATTGAGACTTACGGGCCAGCCGTTCAGCTTTTGAAAAATCTCAGCGAGAAAGATTCTGAAAAAATCCGCGGAATCTGCATAAAAATGTGCCGAAGCTTTGCGGAAACAGATTTGTACAAGGATTTTCTTGACGCTAAAAAGAACGGACGCTTTGCGGAAAGCGAGCTTGAGTTCAAATTTTTCGATGACGAGACGCAGACTCTTTTCCACGGATTTATCGACCTGATTTTTCAGTCTTCAGACGGAAAATACGTGATTTTGGACTACAAGACCGACCAGACGATTTTGCCTTGCGTGCATTATCTCCAGCAGAAATGCTACAGAAATGCCGCGAAAGATCTTGTCCCAGACTCAGGCGGTTTCAAGTGCTTTTTGTATTATCTTCGCTTTGAGGAATTCGTTGAAATTACAGAAAAGCTTTGATTCTAAAATGAAAGCCGTTGTAAAAACAAATGCGCGTCATTCCGAATTTAAAGCCTGTCATTCCGAGCTCAAGTTCTATTGAACTCGCTTTGATTCGGAATCTGTAAAAAGATGCTGAAACGAAGCGAACACGAACGTGTTCGAGTTCAGCATGACAGCTTTCGCAGTTTCTCATTGCGCGTTTCATTTTTGCAAACGGTCAACATTGATTTTCTGCCTCTTTTAGCTGCTTTCCAGCCGGTTTTCAATAATTGATAACCAGCCATTTTTTTGATAAGATTATATTCATTCGGTTAAACCGTAAAAATATTTTTAGGAGACACACAAAATGG
>DHKO01000017.1 GCA_002404895.1 Treponema sp. UBA4692
ATTGTTGACCAGATTTTTATCGGGTGGAGCAGTGCGGGCGCGTTCGGAAATGCGGCGACCAATATCGTCTATCCGTTCACGGTTCTGGCTTTGGGGCTTGCGCTTCTTGTTGGAGACGGCTCTGCGGCGATGTTCAGCCTTGCTTTAGGCGAGCAGGACAAGGAAAAGGCGGATAAGTGCGTGGGAACTGGATTTTCGTTTCTGGTTATTCTTTCGGTTTTGCTCTGCGCTTTTGGCTTCTTGTTCAAGAACCAAATTCTTGCGGTTTTCGGCGCGAATCCAAGTGAAAAACTTTGCTACGATTTTGCAAACGAGTATTTTACGGTGATCTGCATGGGGCTTCCTTTCTATATGATTGGTCAGGGATTGAACGGCGCAATCCGCGCGGACGGCTCGCCGAAATTCGCGATGACTTGCACTCTTGCTGGCGCGGTTTCAAACATTATTCTTGATCCGGTTTTTATTTTCGTCTTTGGAATGGGCGTTAAAGGTGCTGCTATTGCGACTGTAATCGGGCAGATTCTGACTTTTGCGATGAGCATTTTTTATATTTTCTGCTCAAAGAATTTCCGCCTGAACTTTAAATGTCTTAAGCCTGATTTTATTTTGCTTGCCCGGATTGCAATGATTGGAATGGCGTCTCTTATCGTTCAGCTTTCAATCGTGATTGTAATCGCCGTGAACAACAACCTTCTTTCAAAATACGGCTACGGAACTTTCGCGAGCACCGGCGAGGCTTTCGGCTCTGTGATTCCGCTTGCGGTCGTTGGAATCGTGATGAAGGTTTTCGGAATCGTGATTTCCATTGTGATTGGAATCAGTCTTGGCGGCCAGCCGATAATCGGATTCAACATGGGAGCCGGAAATTCTTCTCGCGTAAAGGAAACCGCCCGCGTGATTCTTCGTCTTGTGCTTGCAATCGGCGTTGTGGTTTTCCTGATTTTTGAATTTCTTCCGGATTTGGTGATTTCGATTTTCGGAAAAGGAAACTCGCCTGAGTACGTCGAATACGCGCGGCTTTGCGTAAGAATCTTTTTGAGCGGAATCATAATGACGTGCTTTATAAAATCCGCGGCGATAATCTTGCAGTCAATCGGAAAAAGCGGAAAATCTACGGTTCTAGCTCTTATGCGCGATGTGATTGTTTTTGTTCCCGCTTCGATAATTCTTGCGACCGTAAGCCGCAATATCGTTACAATGCTCTGGAGCGCGCTCATAAGCGATGCTATTTCGTTCGTTGTCGCAGTGATTTTTCTTCGTGCGGAGATGAAGAAGATGAGTGAAAATGCGTGATGAATAATTCGTAATGCGTAATTAATAATGCTGCATAATTTGTGGCGCGTTAGGAATTGGAAGCCCGAAGTTCCGGAACGAAGTGGAGGAATGAGCCGCAGTTAGACGGCGAAGGCTGAAAAGTCCGACCTGCCGTAAGGCAGGGAACGCCCTAAATAAAAAAATCCCGGTTTACATTGTGTAAAGCCGGGAGTGTTACAAAAATTGTCTTGTTGCAATTGCGGTGCAACTACAGCCGTTTTTTGATGTTTATATTGTATTGAAGCCTTGTGTAGATTTCTGCGGACCATACGTTAAGCGCGTCTGCGTCGGATTTCGCAACGTTCGACGGAAGCTTCACTTTCGAGGCCTTGTTGTAATGTTCAAGCGCGCTGTTGTAGTCTTTCGCGTTGAGTGCGATTTCAGACTTTGTAAGATAAGCCGCCACTTTCTGCACTGAAGGATCGTTTGAAAGTTTTGCAGGCTTGCTGCTGCGGTTTTCTTCTGCCGCCTGAGTCTGGGAGCTGCCGTTTCCGCCGACTCTGCCTTCAATTCCCTTTACAATGCCTTTCCATTTCTGTGCAAAGCAAGCGGACGCTGCAAGCATTAGCACAGCTAGCACAGCCAGCGCGAATTTTGATTTTCTTGATAAATTCATAATAACTCCTAAAAAATATCTTATTGTTCTATATTATAATTCCAGTTCCTAAAAAATACCAAAAAAACGTGCCATTAATTTCTGATTTTCTGTCGAAAAAATGCTGGAATTTTGGAACCGATTCATATTCAGGGGCTTCCGGCGTCGGCTTCGTTTCACTCCGCTCGCCGCCGTCGGGCTATTCGCGGTTGCATTGCTCCACTTCGCTGCGCTCCGTTCCGCAACGGCTTCGCCGCCGCTACTATCCCTAAGCCGTAGGCTTAGGCCGTGCGCGGTTAGCGCACAGTAAAATAAATCGAGTTTTGCGTCAGCAAAATCTCGCGGCAAACCGCAGGTTTGCGTATCCCTAAGCCGTAGGCTTAGGGATACACAAACCTGCGGTTTTTATTTTGCAAGATTCCAGCTTTTATCGATTCTTCTGCAGATTTCCTCAAAAGAAACCGAGCCGTCAAGAATGATTGTGAACCAGTGCATTTTGTTCATGTGCCAGCCCGGAAAGAATTTTTTGCCGTCAACTAATGCCGAAAGATTTTCTGCCTGCGTCCGCAAATCAACGATTTCGACGGTTTCATCTGAATCCATTCCGAGCTTGCGGCGGGAAACCGTGAGAAGAACTGCGAACCATTTTTCACTGTCTTTTCTGCGCAAAACCGCATTGTCTGAGAATTTTTCCCAAAGAAATTCAGGCTCGCTGCCGTATTTTTCGCTAGCGTATTGAATTAGCCTGACTGTCTGCTCTCCCCTGAATATTGCAGTGTCAAAGCATTTTTCTGCGATTTCTGCAAGAATTTTCCCGATTTCACTGCGGACGTTTCCCACGAATTCTCCGGTCGCCTTTGTCTTGTATAAAATATATTTCTCGCCGCTTTGTTTTTCCGTAAGCGTTGTGTCTAATTTTCCGTTTTTGCCCAGAACAATTTCAAGCTGAAATTCGCCGTTCAGAATCTCCATGCTGAATTTGTATTCGCCGTCTTGCTCCGAGAATCCGTAAGTTTTGAGCTTTTCAGAATTGATTTTTTTATGAACGAAAATCTCTTCAAACATTTTTATTTTTCTCTTCTCTGTTTTTTTGTCCGCCGCTCCGCAATTTTTTTGATTGACAGCGTAATTCCTATGCAGAGCGGAAAGAACGGTGTGAAAGGTCCTGCCCAAAATGCCATGCATACGGAAGCCACGACCGCCGCCCATTTCCAGCCGAATATCGCATGGAGCAAGTAGCCGCCCCAGACAGGGGAGTAGACCGCCACAATCACGAGCAGAAGCAGGATAAATGTTCTTACATCTTTGCATTCCCGCCAAATCCAGCGGCAAAAACTGATGAGTCTTTTTTTGAGCTTTTTAATCATTTTTTTGCTTGTTCGATTTTAGCTTTTCTTTCGTTTCTTCGGAACTGGCGTGATTTTTTCAAGCAGCGGAATAATTTTATCTAAAAGCTCGCGGTTTTCAATGTCAAGGATAAAATGCTCCTTTGCGCCGCCGTAAGGAAATCCGCATTCCGCGTTGAATTCTTTCATAATCGGCTCTGTTTCCGAAAGCTTTTTCACAAAAACCGTGTTGTCGCACACAAGAAGAAGGGGCTTTTCGTTCAGGTACGCCATATATTCGCCGAACATTTTGCGGTTGTGTACCTCGCCGTAGCGTTCAATCTGCTCGCACACAAAATCGATGTATTCTTTTGTTGTCGCCATTTTTTCTTTATCTCTCCTTATTTTCCAATCTGTCTATAAATTCTTTCAGGCGTTTTCTGTCCTCTTCGGGTTTGTCGCCTTTAAAATAAATTTCTACAAATGTTACAGTTCTAGTTTCTTTTTGCCATACGAATATTATTCGGATTCCAGACTGATTTCCTCTTCCCGGAAGGCTTCTGCAGGCGAATTTTCGGACTTTATTCGCTGTATAATTTTCTCCGCAGAATCCTTCGATTGGAATAAAAGCCGTAGAAGGAACATTCATTTCGTAAAAAGTTTCTATAGTGAATTTCTTGAATGTTTCAAAGTCATCGCTTAGAGTTCTGTAGCGTTTTTGAAGAGCCTTGAAATCTTTTTCAAATTCTGCAAGACAAATATATCTAATCATCGGCCTCTTCGTATGTTCTGACGGATGTTTCCGGAGTCCTGTAGAAAACCGATTCATAGTCAAGCACTTCTCTGTCTTTTGCTCCAATCCACGGAATGTCCTTGTGCGAAAGGGCGGAAAGTTCAGTTGCCGTTTTGCCGGAGTATTTTTCCAGCTCTGAGTCAATGAATTCCAGTTCCTGAGCCGAAAGAAGCTCCAAGTTTGGATTTACAAGCGGAAAATATTTTGTCATCTCGTGGTTGTAGAATTCGCTTTTGACTTCCTCAATCTGCCCTTCTTTTATCATTTGACTGCTCAGTTTTGCAAAATCAACAGGAGTCGGCCCGAAAGTATTCTTTATGTACGAAAGCCCCATCAGCTGCTTTTCATAAAGCTCATAGTAATCGAAATCTATAAAATAGAAGAGTTTGTAAAGAACAGTTTGCCCCACATTAGGTTTTGCGCCGACTTTTGCAAGAATATATAGAAAAACCTGCTTGAACTTTTCTATATTGTTTTCAGGAATGCTGATTCTTATGTCTGTTTTTTCTTTTTTGTCTTTGAAATCGGATTTTTTTATTTCGTAGCTAGGTTCTGCAGGCAGTTTATTGTCAATAATGCACGAATAGTCAACGTCGAAAATTTTGGAAAGAGACCGCACGATTTCCAGCGGCATTTCGGCAGTTCCATTCTCATATTTTATATAGCTCTGCCGCGACACTCCAAGTTTTTTCGCCAGTTCTTCCTGAGAAAATGAATTTTGTTCCCGCAAGATTTTTACAACAGTTTCCATGCGTTCAATATATGCGTCATTTGTATTGCTGTCAAGTAAAAATTACTGTTTGATGTAAAGATAAATGTACTTGTGTGCTAAAAAGCGGCTGCCGTCTGTCAGAAATGATTGCTGTTATTCAGTTTCCGTCAAAGCTCTTTTGAACTGCTCCTCTCCAATTGTGCTTTTCTCTCCGTTTTTCAGGACTGTAATCTGCCATTGTGACTTGTCCAGAATAGGGAGATAGAAAATGTGTCTCGTTTTTTTCGAACATTCAAGATAGCAGTTTATCAATGCGTTTACTTTTTTTGCGTATTCGTCTTCATCGATGTTAAGCTGGGCGGATTTGTTCACGCTTTTTACTTCAAAAATATGAATCCGGCCTTTTTTGTCTTTCATCACAAAATCCGGGTAAGATGAATGAATGTTTCCGTCAAGATAATATTCAAATTTTATCTCCGAATTGAACGGAAAATTCTTTCCCCAAAGAAATTTATTGCCGAACAGTTCGCTTGTTGTCTGCTGGATTGAAGCGGAGCGTATGTCTTTCAATAGTTCCGCCCATTTTTTTTCGGCTTCGCTGTCAAAAGAAAAATCGTTTTCATTGTCTTTTCTGTGCCAAACCCAGTCGTTCAAAGTTAGTGTTCTTTCGCTTTCGCTGTAGCAGCTGAAAGACGGAAAACTAACGTTGCCGCAGGCATACATGCTTTTTGAATAGTCAGAAATATATTCGCTGCGTTTTGTTTTTATCGAGCCTAAATTTTCCGCAAAAATTCTCCAGTCAGAATAATTTTTTGCATATTCGTAGCACATCGCCTGAATGTCGCCGCTGCATTTCTGCAAATTTTGATACATCTCAAAAATGCTTTTGTGCGTGATTTTGTCGTCTTTTAAGTTTTTGACATATTCTGCAAAGTCAAACTCGTTTGCTTCGTTTATTGGCTTCAGTTTTGTCGGCGTGATTTTTATTTCGTTTTCTATATTGTATCCGCTGTAAAGATTCACGTTTCGGGCGATGTTTTCGGTTTTCGGCATTATTCCCCAAATCCAAGAAGTGCAGGCAAGTTTCTGCGCTTCTTTAGGAAGAGTTTCAAAGTCAAGAAGGTGAGGATTCCTGCGCACGCGGCCCATTACCTGCTCGTCAAGCTGCTTGCTTTTTGAGTCGCGGATTTGGTATAGCATACAGGCGCGCGGAATGTCCCAGCCTTCTGAAATCACCATTTTGAAAATAATCACGGAAATCGATGAAGTTTTTTCTTTCATGTAGTCTTTCCATTTTGACACGGAAAGTTTTTTCAAGCCTGAATCGTTTGTGTCGCATTCCTTTTCTTTTCCTGAGATGTAAACCCATTTTAAATTCTGGAACTTTTCCTTTTGAAGCGTCGGAAAAATATTTTTCTCAAGCTCTTCTTCCGCCTTGTCCTTGTTTGAAATCTGGACTATAAAGCACGGATTTACTGAAAGCAGATTTGTGTATTCGCCCTTTACTTCCTCGAATTTTTCAAGCGCGTTTTCCAGAGTGTCGGTCTCGCTTCCTTGCTCCACGGTTTTTATGAGCTTTGCGCTCTCGGCTTCCTCGTTTGTGATTTCAACATCGGGCGCCTGGCTTCGGCTTAGCTTTGGAGTAGCGGAAAAATTTATCACCACGGAAAAATAATCTTTAAGCTCGTCCAGGTTGCTTGTGGCAATGTGGCACTCGTCCTTTATCACGAAAATCCGTTTTTTTTGAGGCGAGGAAAAACTTCCTTTTATTGACAGAAGAAAATTCTTGAAGATTCCAGTGTCCTTTAGCTTTGACTTGTCCTTGTACAAATCGCGAGGAAGAACATAGACGTTGTAATCCAGCGGAATGAAGATATTTCCCTCGCCGCTGGAATCAGAATTTATCAAGAATGGATTAAGGCGGCTGAAAGTTCCGTTTTCCGACAAGGTTTTGAATGATTTATAGTTCTGCCCGGCAAGGCTGCTTTTTGAAAGCGTTGACACAAGAAAAACCGCATCCGGATTTGCGGCGATTATGCGGTTCATAAAGTCCGCCATCATATAAGTTTTTCCGCTTCCTGTCGGAGATTTGAATGTGTATTCGCTTTTTTCTTTTTGTCCGACGACATTCACAAGTTTTGAAACCGCCGAATTCTGTAAGTCCTTTGCTTCCTGCAGCATATTATTTTTCCTCTTCCGGGATTCTTGATTGTGTCTTGTCGAAATTCTGGCAGACCCATTCGATTTTTTCTTTTACTGTCTGAAATTTTTCCTTGCCGTACAAAGTCTCGTCAATCACGTCAAACGGAGTTTTGCCTTCGGTTGATTCAGAATTTAAGACTTCTCCTATTTCCAAGACATCAAGATTTCCGCCGTAAGGCTCGTTGACTTTTATCCAGGGAAAATCCTTTGAGCCGTCGTAACATTCGCCTGTCATGATTCGCTTGAGCCGCTTTGAGGTTACATCGTAGGCGATTCCGTTGGGATTTGCGTCCGTTTTTTCGTTCAGCTGGCAGAGAATAAAAGTCCTGTTTCCGCCGTCCGATTTGTTAAGGTCAAGAACCGCATGCCCGGTTGTGCCGCTGCCTGCGAAGAAATCGAGAATTGCGGAATTGGGATTTGAAGAGATTTTTATAAGAAAATTTATAAGTTTTACGGATTTCGGGTAGCCAAATGATTTTTCTCCTAAAATATTTGAAATTTCCTTTGTTCCATCTTGGGACATTCCAACGTAATCTGGTAATTTTGTGGAAACTGCAATTTTTCCAAAATCATCTTTGGCTTTTTTCTCATCTTCATCTTTCCAATAACGCAATACAGGTTTTGAAATTTTTAAGAAATCATAATCGCCCGGAAAAATAATCCTGTTTTCTTTTAAATATTCTGGAAAACCTTCTTTTGTAATACGCCAAACTGCTTTTTGGTTTACAGGATATGTTTCATTGTTTTTTGGATTTATGATTGTAAAATTTGAGTTTGGTCTTTCTAAAGAAGTTCTTTGTGTTGTCATATCATGAAATCGCCAAGGTCTGTTTGGAAAATCTGGTGTTTCAAAATATTTTCTGTTTCC
Source organism: Treponema sp. UBA4692 (assembly GCA_002404895.1). Lineage (GTDB taxonomy): Bacteria > Spirochaetota > Spirochaetia > Treponematales > Treponemataceae > Treponema_D. The sequence continues at coordinate 7,810 of DHKO01000017.1, forward strand.
GCCTTCTATGCTAGCTTTGAAAAATTCGCTTTTTGCAAAAATAAGAATATACTCATAATCCTGCGATATTCCAAAAGGAACATCACTTTTTGCAGTTCGTTTTCTCCATGGAAAAATTCCGGCAAAATTTGTTTCCCCGAAAATCTCATCAAAAAGGCATTTCACATAAGCCTGGTTCTTGTCGTCTATGCTGCAGAAAATCACGCCCTCGTCAGATAGAAGCTGCCGTGCAAGAACAAGCCGTGGATAAAGCATAGAAAGAAGATTGTCGCGCGTAATGGCGTTGTTGTAATTCGTCTTTGCAAACTCGCCCATGCTGTCTTTTCCGTAGGGCGGGTCAATGTAAATAACGTCGATTTTGCCTCTGTATTGAATCAGAAGATTTTGCAGAGCCTGATAGTTGTCGCCGATAATCAGCTTGTTCACCGGCTTTGCGTCGTCGGTGCGGAAAGAAAGTTTCTCGTTTTTCTTAAAGTATCGGATTTCGTCTCCCATTTTTTCAAGACGCTTGTCAAAGTGAAGCCCGGTTCTCTTGTAAGTAGTTCCAAGAGCCGCAATGTTAATCGCCTCGTTCAAAGAATCCGCGTTCGTGATGAGCTTTATAAGAAGGTCAGCGTTGGTCTGCTCAAGAATCCTGTCCTGCACGCGCTTTTTTATCTCGTCTATCAAAGATTGCCTTGTTGAATCCATTTTGATTTGTCCTGAATGGTAAAAGAATATTCTTATAAGAGTAAAATATTACTCTTTATAAAGATTATCGAATGAATATTTATCCGTTTTTATAACAAAATGAATAAAATTTTATCATATTAGAGAATGAATTTTCGCGAGAATCTAAAATACTTAATGGATTTTAAAAACATTCAGACTAAAGAACTTTCAAAATTATCGGGAATAAGTGAAAACACAATAAAAAGCTATCTGAAAGAAGCCTCATCAGAACCGAAAATTTCAAATGCGATTTTAATAGCAAAGGCTTTGGGCGTAAGTGTCGAGTATTTGGCAAATTTGGATGAGCGTGCGGCTGGCAATGTTTCACCGCAGATTTTGGAGATAGAAAACTTATTGAAGAAGATGAGCCAAAAAGATTTGAATATTTTGCAAAGCGTAACAAAATCAATCGCTGAAAAATATCCAGAAGAAAAGGACGGAGGGTAATCACGAAAAACTATTGATTAACTGTAAATTGTGGTTTACATTAAACTATGGATTATGAGTTGCGGCAGACAAAGGAATTTGCAAAATGGCTTAAAAAACTGAAAGATACCGTTGCCAAGGTTTCAATAGCAAGGCGTCTTGTCAGAATGGAAGACGGCAATTTTGGAGATTCAAAGTCGGTCGGTGGCGGAGTGTTTGAAATAAGAATTGACGTTGGCAAAGGATACCGTGTTTATTTCACGAACAAAGACAATAAGATAATCTTTCTTCTTGTTGGCGGTGATAAGTCTACTCAAGATGATGATATAAAGATTGCCAAGAAAATGGCTAAGGAGGTCTGACATGCTGGAAACTACAAAATTCGATGTTGCTGAATATCTCGATACAGATGAATTAAGAAAAGGCTATCTTGAACTTGCCGCAAAGGACGGCACGCAAGAGGAACTATTAAAAGCAATAAATGATGTTGCAAGGGCAAAGGGAATGACAAAAACTGCCAAAGAAGCCGGGATTACAAGGGAAGGGCTTTATAAAGCTCTTTCCCCGAACGGCAATCCAGCTTTCTCTACAGTTTGGAATATTCTGCACGCTATCGGCTACACGCTTACGCCTACTCCTATAACAAAAACGGTGTAATGCAGTTATTCCTGACTAGCTTTCATCTTCCTCAATTCTATTTTAATAATTACTCTTTAAATCCCGCACTAAACGCCTCATTATTAGTGCAGTAATCGTCTCCACATTAGTGCGCTAATCAACGCCCATTTAGTGCAGTAACTGCCTCCTTTTACCACATTTGTTAAATTTTATTGAACTTTTTGATTTTTATTATTGACTCCATGTTTTGACTGTTGTATATTGGGTGTAGGTTCAAAATATTTGAATATTTTGATTTATTTAAGGTTTATACAAACCTTAAAAACGGCTGAGTCAAGGTCTTGAGCGTAAGCGTGCCTTGACCAGACGTATCTTATTAAAGACAGGGTAAAGAGATGGGAAATGAGAAATTTATGGAGAGAATCCGCGAGCTGCGGGAGTCTAAAAAACTTTCTCAGGAAGCTCTTGCCGATAAGGTAGGAGTAACAAAAAGCGGAGTCGCAATGTGGGAGACAAGGGGTGTTGTTCCAAGAAAAGAAACTCTTGAAAAAATCTGCGACATTCTTGGCACAACAACTGACTATTTATTAGGTATAGGAGAAGTGAATGTTGCAAACGCAAAAATAAGCTCAATTCAAAGAGGACTTAGCAAACTTGATGAAAAAGACTTGGAGCGTGCGGAAGGTATTCTGCGCCTCGCATTTACAGAAGCATTTGGAGGGGAATAGTGAACGAAGAATTTTCAGCAGACTACAAGACAGATATAGAAGAGCGTGTGAATGAGATTTTGATAAAATCCCGCTTTGCAAAGAAATTTCCTTTAGACTGCTTTCTGCTCGCGGACGAAATTGGAAAAGAGATTACAATAAAGTTGCTGCCGTTTTCATGGTTAGAAGAGCATGGAGTGAAAGTGGATGAAGTCGTCAGTTCAAAAGATGCGGAAGCTGTCGAGTTTTGCGGAAGATACATAATTTTCTACAATCAGGATATGCCTCCTGTCAGAATTATATTCAGCATTGCGCATGAAATCGGTCATATTGTGCTGGGGCATGACATAGAGCTGATTACAGAATACAGAAAGAAAAAAGACCTGCGGTTCAAGCAGCTTTATGGACAGAGCGAGGTTGAGGCGAATTATTTTGCCGCCTGCCTTTTAATGCCGGAAGCCATAATAAACCGTCTTAAGTCGCTTGGTTGCTATATAACAAAAGAGTTCTTGCAGTCTTCTTTCGGAGTGTCAGAATCTGCCGCTGAAATTCGCATAAAGACTTTAAGACGGAATTCTCAAAGATACGTTTCTTATTGGAATAAGGACAAATCTTTGGACAGTGCGGTTATGCAGAAATTCTCTGATTTTATAAGAAAGACCGCTCCTAGACGAAAAAGCTATGAGGAAGAATATCGTTATGAAGAAGAAATGCAGGAAGAGCGGAACAGATGGCTTGCAGAAGGCTATTAACGGAAAATAAAGTCGATAATATATTCGGCATAAAAATTAAAATAAAAAAAGTCTGAAAACAGTTGCATATCATGCGACAGGCAGTGGCTCCCAGACTTTGCGGCATCAATAATGATACCAAATGTGGTTGTTTGATATTATCATTATTGACCCGCCGTATTCAATAGCCGCTGCCGTAATCTTCTATTTTAGAGGAGGCAATGCCTATGGCAGCCAAATCAAATCTAATGGATTCTATCGAGAATCCGAACGGCCGTGTGTCTGTAAAACTACAGCGCAACTATTTCTCAAAGGATTCTTCCGACAAATACGTTGGAAGAATAGTCCGCAACACCCATTCTGTCGGGAATGTCATTCAGCTTGTAGCGAACAAGGTTCCGCAGCTGGACATAGGCACGGTTTATTCAGTCTGCGATGCTTTGGAGAAGGTCATCACTGAGTCTCTTGGAGGCGGCAACTCTGTAAACTGCCTGAATCTCGGCGTGTTCTACATTGCCTGTAGAGGCTCTACAGACGGAAAATCTTTCTCGCCGAACATCACGGTTAAGTTTATTCCGTCAGAAGTTACAAAATCCGCAATCTCAAAAGTTGCGGTTGAGCATGAATCTTATTCCGAGCCGGCTGCGACTATCAGCAAGATTGTTGATGTTGACACAGGGCTTGCAGACGGAAATCTTTCCTTGAACGGTTCTGTGCAGATTTCGGGTAAGAAGCTTCTGATTGGTGGCGAAGGAAGCGGAATCTGGTTTGCTCCTGCGTCTGAAGATACTGCGGCGATTGACGAAAGCGGCGCGGACTGGACTCAGGTTACGGCAAAACTTTCCGTGAACAAGCCCGGAACTTTGCTTTTTCCCTTGCCAAAGACGCTTTCAGCTGGCACGTACCGCATTGTGCTGAAAACAAGGTGCACATCAAATCTGAAGTATGAGCGAAAGGAGCTTGTCTCGACAGTTTCAGACGCATTTGTGATAAAGTAATGGGCGTGCTTATCAGGACATTTGATTTTCAGATGTCCTGATTTTCCGGGGCTTCCGGCTGCGGCTCCGTTTCACTCCGTCAGCCGCCGTCGGGCTTTCCGCACTTCGCCGTCTAACTGCGGCTCATTCTTCCGCTTGCTTGGCTTCGCCAATGCTGCGCTACAGAACTGCTTCGCAGGTGCTCCAATCCCTAAGCTATATTTATTTCCCCGCCATAATCACCGCGAACTTTCCGTTCAGATAAATACATTCCGCGCTCTTGAATCCGGCTTGCTTTAGCCATTTGATTTCCTGCCGCACTGAACACTCGCGGTCGAGCTTTTTGCGTTCCTGCCAGCGGCTGAATTCTTTTTCTGGAAGGTTTGAGAATTTTATCTGCTCTGTCCAGTATTTTTCGATATTTTTGTTCATTTCCAAATCTTCAGAGCAGAACTGGTCGTAGTTTATGAAAGTCCCGTTTTCGCCGAGCGCACCGTAAATCTTTTTGAAGAGATTTTTTTTTGCCACATGCTCAAGATGATGAATCGAAAGCGCGGAAATCGCAAAATCCGGCTTTCCCGCTGGAAGTTCCTTTGAATAGTCAAGAATTTTGTATTCCACATTTGGAAGATTTTCAAAACGCTTTTTCGCCACTTCAAGCATTTCTTCGGCAAGGTCAACAAGAACGTATTTTGTGCCCGGAAAATGCTTGAAAAAGAAAGATGGCAAAAGTCCTGTTCCTGAGCCGAGGTCAAAAATCAGATTCGGCTTTTTTTCGAGCGACTTTGCGGCAAAATTCGTTGAGGAAATATAATATTCGTCAAAACACGGAATGAACTTTCGGCGGTTCTCGTCGTATTCCTTTGCAATCAGGTTGAACTGTTCTTGCACGGTTATTTTTGTTCTCCTAATTTTTATTTTTTGTATTTTAATCTGAAAGAAAATCAAGGCAAGCCGATTCTGCATTTTTATCGCGTTAAACATTTCAGGCGGGCTTTCGGCTTTTGCTTTTTGTAACTATCATAACGTCGCTTTTGAAGAAAAAAACTCTTTTTCAGTCTGCCTGTATCGGTGTGCGTTTTCCTTTCGCCTAAAGAATTTTTAATATCTCATTCTGCTTTTTTATCATTTTTCTTGACAATCTCCTGATTCCGATTTATTTTACAAATAGTACGGTTTTTAGTACCTAAATTTGTACTTTTTATGGGAGGAAAATTATGACAATCGCAAAGCAGATGGATATCCGCGCAAACATAAAGAAATATTTCGACATGGCGTTTAACGGCGAGCCGGTCATTGTTCCGCGCAAGGAAAACAAGAATGTAGTCATCGTTTCCGAAAAAGAATTCAAGGAAATGGAAAAGGCAAAAAATAATGCGGCTTATCTTGCTCGTCTTGATTTGGCTGACGAACAAATTCGTCAGGGAAAAGTTGTCGTAAAGACGATGGAAGAACTTGAGGCAATGGCGGCAGAATGAGCGAGATAACTTTTTCCGAAGAAGGCTGGGACGATTACATTTATTGGCAGACTCAAGATAAAAAGACAGTTCAGAAAATCAACAAGCTGCTGAAAAGCATTTCTCGCGACGGCGCATTGCGTGGCGAAGGCAAGCCTGAAAAACTAAAGCATAAGGAAGGCGAATACAGCAGAAGAATTGACAAGGAGAATCGTCTTGTTTACGAATTTTTCGAAGATAAAATTACCGTAAAAACTTGCCGCGGACATTACGAAGACTAATCAAGGCTTGCAGCTTCAAGTTCCATTTCTCGCATTAGGTTGTAACTGGAAAGTTTTAGGGCAATGCATTTTTCTTTGCCATGGATTGTGATTATGGCTTCGCCATTTCCTGTTTCATTTTTCCAAAAACTTGTATAATGGCTGCATGGAAAAGAGCTTAAAAACAGGGCTTGTTCTGGAAGGCGGCGCGATGAGGGGAATGTTCACAGCCGGAGTTCTCGATGTGTTCATGGAAAACGGAATCGCTCTTGACGGAACGGTCGGAGTCTCGGCCGGAGCGACATTCGGCTGCAACTACAAGTCTGGGCAAATCGGAAGGACAATCAGATACAACAAAAAATACTCAGGAGACTGGCGTTACTGCTCGCTCCGCTCGCTTATAAAAACAGGAAATCTTTACGGCGCGGACTTCTGCTATAATCAGATTCCGAATGAACTGGATATTTTTGACCTTGAATCTTACAGAAAAAATCCAATGCCTTTTTTTGTCGTGGCGAGCGACTGCAGAACCGGCAAGCCTGTGTACAAGGAGCTTAAAAACTGCGATGCTGACGACCTTACATGGATGCGTGCCAGCGCGTCAATGCCGCTTGCGAGCGAAGTCGTGAGAATTGACGGCTACGAGCTTTTGGACGGCGGCATGACCGATTCGATTCCGCTCAAATTCTTTGAAAAATCAGGATTCAAAAGAAGCATCGTTGTTCTGACCCAGCCGAGAAACTACATAAAAAAGCCGAACAAGCTGATCGGAATAATGAAAATCGCGCTCAGAAAATATCCGGCAATTGTAAATGCGATGAAAAACCGCCACAACGTCTACAATGAAGAAACGGAATATGTGTTTGAGCAGGAAAAAAAAGGAAATGCGCTTGTAATCTGTCCTGAAAAGCCGCTTGAAATCAGCCGCACGGAGAAAAATCCTGACGAGCTTCAGCGTGTCTATGATGAGGGACGGAAAACCGCGCTTGCGCAGCTCGATGAAATTCGGAGATTTATTAGTCTGAAATAAAAGCGTTTTTTTAAAGCAATCTTCCGTTGTCGTTCCATTCGCCGAACATAACGCCTTTTTTTGTGTTTTCCAAAAACTTTTGCAGGCGGCTTTCAAAAAGTTCTCTTTGCTTTTTCTTGATTTGAATCGTGTCGATTCTGACTCTTTTATAAAGCGGCGGAAAATTCTGAAAATTGCTCCAGATTTCCTCATCTGACTTGAGCGCGCAAAGAATCTCATTGTCGATAACAAAACCGTTTTCGCTCATGTCCGGCAAGACTTTTCTGCCTGCGTCCGTCATTTTTCCGAGCCGTTCCATTCTTCGGCAGCGTTCCTTGTTCAGCTCCGACCACAAACTCCCTTTTTTACGCGGAGCGAATCTTTGGGCAGCAATGCCGCTTTCTGTCTTTTTGGTTGTGCTGTCAATCCAGCCGAAGCAAAGCGCCTCCTCAACCGCGTCGATATACCAGAAAGTTTCGCTGTCAACCGGGCGGCCTCGCTTCACAACAACCCAACATTCTTTTTCTGTCTGGTGATTTTTTACGAGCCACTCGCGGAACTCGTCTC
>DHKO01000047.1 GCA_002404895.1 Treponema sp. UBA4692
TTAGACTCCAAAAGCTGCTGAACTGTATAAGACACGTTTTTTTCCGCATCGTTTTGAATTTCCACATTGAAAGTGAGCCTCGGCTTTTCACGCGACATAATGCAGCCTGCCCGCTCTGAAAGAATCCCGATTGACTTTAAGCTTTCACTTCCGCTTTTCGCGTCAAGAACAGAAAGGCTCTGAGCCGTATCCTGCAATTTTTCAAGCGAAACAAGAGCAGAATTTGCAACAGAAAAAGCAAGATAAGGATTTTTTGAGTTTTCAGATTTTTGGATTTTTTCTGCTGCGTTTAAAATTCCAGCAGACAAGATTCCCTGAAATTCGCTTGCCGCATCGCTTTTTTTTATGTAGGCGCAAACCGAATATTCGTTCCGCGCGGAATTAAAAAAGGAATTCGTAAAAGAAACCGCAGGAAGTTTCGTTTCAGACGCGACATTTGTCTCTGAATAAACTGAACGCTGCTTTTCAGTGTTTCCAAACGAAGTTCCAGATGAGCTTTCGCTTCCGTAGAATTTTGAGGTGCTTTTAAAAGAGACATCCGACTCAAAATAAAGCGAGAGCGTTTTTAGCGCGGATTCTTTAGCAGCAGGCTCGTTGAAGCCAGTTCCAACTGCGGAAATGTATTCAGATTCAGGAAACTGCCGGTTCTTATCCTCGCGCCAAAGCGGAAAATCCGCAGAAAAAAGTCTTGAAGCAAAAATAAAGGCGCACGCAAATAAAATTCTTTTTTTCATGATTTCCATTTTTCAATTTTCCAAATATTCACCCATTTTTAACCATAAGCGGTCTTAATATAACACTTAAAATCCAAATATTCAACCATATTTTATTAAAAAATGGCTTATTAAGATATTTGGATTTTTGCGTCTTTGTTCAAAATAATGCTATGAAATCTTCAGACATTCAAAAAAGGCTGGCGGAAAACCTAAAGCGAATCAGAAAGCAGCAAAAGCTCACTCAGTTTGAGCTTGCGGAAAAGGCGGGAATTTCTGACGAGACGATAAAAAACATCGAGCTTTGCAAAACCTGGACCAGCGAAAAAACGCTCTCGCAGATTACAGATTCATTGCAGGTTGACATTCACACGCTTTTTCTTCCAATCGCTTCAAGTTTTGACAGGCAGATTTCAGACGCCTCCAAGCAAATCAAGGAGAATATAATAGAAAACTTACGGAAATTTATTGATGAAAATTTACGGAAAATGGCAAATGAATGATTTTCAGACTCGATTAGATTCTTTTTGACTATGCCGCAGCAAAATTTCGAGTTTTTCAAAAATTGAGGTCAATAAGCCTTGACGTTTTATCATAATTTAGATAATATACAAAAACATTCTGCCCGGGTGGCGGAATTGGCAGACGCGTTAGGTTCAGGTCCTAATGAGGGCAACTTCATAGGGGTTCAAGTCCCCTCCCGGGCAAAGATTTTCTAATTTTTTCAAGGAAGGCAGCCGAAACAAGGCTGTTTTTTATTCCCTTTTAAATTCCATCAAATTCTTAAATCATAAAGAGACAAAAAATCCCCGGCATGAGAACCGTTTTTCGCCTCACAACCGGGGATTTTATTTTTTAGTTTTTATCAGTCAACAGCGGCTGAACCAGTGTTCATATTCGCAAGGAAAGCCTCGTTGTTCCGGCTTTTCTTCATCTGGTTCAAAATCAGCTCAAGAATATCGACATCTTCCATCGGGCTTATGACTTTTCTAAGAACCCAAAGTTTCTGCAAAGTCGCCTCGTCAAGAAGAAGCTCCTCTTTTCGCGTGCCTGACTTTTTGATGTTGATTGCGGGGAAAAGACGGCGCTCGGCAAGCTTTCGGTCAAGGTCAATCTCGGAGTTTCCAGTTCCCTTGAATTCCTCAAAGATAACCTCGTCCATTCGGCTTCCAGTGTCAATCAAAGCCGTCGAAATGATTGTGAGAGAGCCTCCCTCCTCAATGTTTCTCGCGGCTCCAAAGAATCTCTTCGGCTTGAACAAGGCATTAGAGTCAACACCGCCCGAAAGGACTTTTCCAGAAGTCTGGACAGTCTGGTTGTAGGCACGCGCAAGACGCGTAATCGAGTCCAAAAGAATCACAACATCGCGTTTATGCTCAACAAGCCGTTTCGCTTTTTCAAGAACCATTTCCGCCACTTGAACATGGCGAGTCGGCTGCTCGTCAAAAGTTGAAGAAATCACCTCGCCTTTTATCGCGCGTTCCATGTCGGTAACTTCCTCAGGACGCTCATCGATAAGAAGAACGATAAGGTAAACTTCAGGATTGTTCGCGACAATCGCGTTGGCGATTTTCTGCATGATTGTCGTTTTTCCGGCTTTTGGAGGCGCGACAATCAAAAGACGCTGGCCTTTTCCAATCGGGGCAAAAAGGTCGATAATTCTCGTGCTGTATTCTTCAGAAACAGTCTCAAGCTTGAATCTTTCTTTAGGATAAAGCGGTGTCAAATTTTCAAAAGGAACTCTTGTCTGCGCGACTCTCGGCTCGTCAAAATTCACAGACATAATTCTAAGAAGCGCGAAGAATCTCTCGCCCTCTTTTGGAGAACGCGTCTGACCGTAAACTGTGTCGCCTGTTTTTAGATTGAAAAGCCGAATCTGGCTCGGGGAAATGTAAATGTCATCAGGTCCTGGAAGATAGCTGTTCTGCGGGCTTCTCAAAAATCCATAGCCGTCCGGCAAAATTTCAAGCGCGCCGGAAGCAAAAATCAGTCCGCCATGCTCTGTGTGGGCTTTTAGAATTACAAAAATCAAGTCCTGCTTTTTCAGCGCAGGAAGCTCTTCCTCTGGATAGCCGTACTCGACAGCCTTCAAGCGAAGCTCCGGCATGCTCATTTTTGTAAGGTCGTTTATAAGAAGTTTTGGCTTAGCCTCAAATTCTTCAGGATTTTCGATAATTTGCTGCTGGGCTGTAGCTTCGTCGCGCGCCGCATTTCTTGCCGCAATTCTCTCGCGGTAGCTCATTCTGCGGTAATTTCCGTTTCTGTTGTTGTCCCAGCGTCTGTTCGGCTGGCGGCGGTAATAATACTGACCTTCGCCGGAAGAATTTTCTTCGTTTTGGCTTTGATTTTCTCCAGACTGACTCTCGCCTGAATTTCCGTCAGAATTACGCAATTCGGAATTGCGAAATTCGGAATTTCTCAATTCCGATTCATTAGATTCTGAATCTTTAGATTCAAAATTTTGCGATTCACAGCCCGTTCCATTGTTTTCTGCTGTTACAGCTGCATTTTCAGATTCTGTTTTTTCAGGATTTTCAGTTTTCGCAACAATTCTTCTTCGCCTTACAACTCTTACAGGTTTTTCATTTTCTGATGAGGCAGAATCATTTTCGCCTTGTTCTGATGAAACTGCTGAATTTGCTGAAACCTGCGCAAAGTCTTCACCTTGGGACTCAGCCGCCAGAGGTGCAGATTCATAAGACTGCGGCTGCAAGTCAAGCTCCAGCTGTGCGTTTTCCTTTTCCACGCTCTCGTCCGCTTTCGGTGCTGAACGGCGTCTAGAAATCAGTGCCATTTAGTTTTCTCCATGAGAATAATAAAGATTTAAAATAAAAAGAAATGAACTTGTCATTGATAACAAATTAAGCAAACCAAAAAGTCTGCATCTATAAATAATTTTCAGTGATTTTTATAAAGAAAGAAAATTAGATTTGAATGGAAATATTATATCTCTAAGCGATTTTTATTGTCAATATCTAAAATGCCTACCGAGGCTCGTCAGATTTCAGAACCATCGCCTGCTTATACTCGTCAGAAGCAACAGAAAAAATATTCACATCGGGAACAGAATCAATCATCGAAATTTGCCCCTCAAAATCGACATCATCGGCAATTCTAATTCTTCCAGTCTTCACATCTCCGTGAACAACGCTTCCAGAACACATTTCCACACGCTCTGGAGCATCAATATCGCCTGTAACTTTTCCAGAAATTGTGATCGAATTGGCAGCCATCGCAGAAACCGAGCAGACAGCAGTTTTTTCAATCTCCAAGTCGCCTGTCGCCCTGATTTCTCCATTGAATTTTCCTGTGATAACAAGATTGTCTGTAAATTCAAGAATTCCGTCGAATTCGGTTTCCTGACCAAAAACCGTAAGATTTTTTTTGCCTTTTGATTCTGCCATATTCACAATTTACCAAAAATAACTGATAATTTCAACTTCGCTTTTTGCGACCGACTTTTCGGACTTCAACTGCCGCTTTTTTGCGGTTTATTCGATAAAAAAAATCCAGCGAAACCGTTATTTATAATACATTTACAATACAGAAAGTCATCTATCAAAAAGATATAAAATAATCTGACTTTAATCAGGAGATTTTTCTTCAACAGAAAGACTCCAAAGGCTGTTTTTTAGCTCCTGACCAGCTCTAAAAGCCGCGATATAATGAGGCTTCACAGAAACTTCCTCGCCTGTTTTCGGGTTCCGCGCATTTTCCCTGCCTTTTCTTAAGCGAAGCTCAAAAGTTCCAAAGCCGCGAAGCTCAATCGCATTTCCGTCTTCAAGCGACTTTTTCACCTGCCTCAAAAACGAATCAATGGCTTTCTGGGCAATTTTTCTTTCGATTCCAGACTCCGCGTAAACCGCCTCGACCAAATCCGTCTTGGTAATCTTTTCCATTTTTCACCGTTCTCTGCGTTTTCAATTTTTATAAAAAAAATAAGCTATCCGTTTTTCGGATAGCTTTGAAAGATTCAGATAATCTTCAATTACTCAGCAGCTTTCGCAGCGAATGTCGCGTTGAACAAGTTCTGCATGCGAGACTTCTTGCGAGAAACAGCATTGCGTTTTGCAACTCCCTTGCTTCTTGCTGAATCAAGCTTTGAAGTCAATATTCTAAGTTTCTCTTCTGCAAGTTTCTGATCTTTTGCCTGAACAGCTTCTACAAACTGCTTTGCATAAGTACGGCACTCGCTTTTGATTGCTTTGTTGTGCATACGACGTTTTTCGCTCTGCTCAAATCTTTTCTCTGCAGATGACTTTTTCTTTCCTGCCATAGGAAAATCCCCCAAAAAATTTAATGATAGGTTTTTCAATAAAATAAAAAACCTTGCAACACTAAAAGCTGCAAGGTAGATATAGCATCTCCTAGCAGAATTGAACTGCTGTTGTCGGGATGAAAACCCGATGTCCTAACCACTAGACGAAGGAGACATCTCTGCAACTCCATTAGAGCTGACTTTGATATACTAACAAAACAAAAAAATTGTGTCAACAAGCAAAATAGAATAAATTTTCTCTTCGGCATTTTTCCGTTTTTTCTAAAGTTTTTAGTTTCATTCGATTCCGTACTCGTCGATTTTTCGGTGAAGAGTTTTCCGCCCGATTTTCAAGATGTCGGCGGCGCGTGTTTTGTTTCCGTCGCAGTAAGCAAGCGTGTTTTCAATTATGATTTTTTCACATTCTTCCATTGTCGAGCCGAGCGGAATCACAATATCCGAAACCGAATTGAAGCTGCTGATTTTCTCAGGCAAATCTTTCAAAGTGATTTCGTTCCCGGAGCAAAGAACCACCGCGCTTTCAACCGCATGCTGAAGCTCCCTGATATTTCCCGGCCAGACGTAGCGAATCATCGCCTTGCGCGCTTTCTCCTCGATTTTTATGTTATCCTTGCCGTTTTCTTTTGCATAGCGTTCAGCAAAGCTGTCAATAAAAAGCGAAATGTCATCTTTTCGCTCCCTAAGCGGCGGAACTTCAATCTGGATTCCATTAAGACGAAAATACAAATCCTCGCGGAATCTTCCAGCCTTTACTTCCTCTTCAAGATTCTTGTTTGTTGCGGCAATCACCCGGACATCGACCTCAATCGGCTCCTCGCCTCCGACCCTTTCAAATTTTCTTTCCTGAAGGACGCGGAGAAGCTTAACCTGAACAGAAGGATTTATCTCGCCGATTTCATCAAGAAAAATTGTGCCACCGTCTGCAAGCTCGAATTTTCCCTTGTGCGCGGAATATGCGTCTGTAAAAGCACCCTTCTCGTGTCCGAAAAGCTCGCTCTCAAGCAAAGTCTCGCTCAAAGACGAGCAGACAACGGGAATAAAAGGCTTTTGAGCGCGGTTCGACTCCAGATGAATCTCGTTTGCGACAACTTCCTTTCCAGTTCCGGTCTCGCCTGTGATTAAAACGCTGATTTTTGAGGAAGCGACTTTTGAAATAAGCTCGCGCACTTTTAAAATCGCAGGGCTTTTTCCGATGAACTGATTTTTTTCAGATTTTAATGACTCTTTTCCGTCATTTTTTCCGATTTTTTCCGACTTTTCATCAGAACTGACTTTTTGATTTTCCGATTTTTGCTGGACTTGCTGGACAATTTTTAGCTCAGGGCTTTCCTCGCGGTTTTTCAACGCTTTTTTTACAATTGTCTCAAGCTGCTCAAGGTTAAGAGGCTTTGTAAGAAAATCGTAAGCTCCGTTCTGCATCGCCTTTACAGCTGCATCAATTGAGCCATGCCCCGTCAGAACAATTACAGGAATTCCAGGCATTTTTGTCGTAATCTGCCTCAAAACCTCATCGCCTGAAATTCCGCCCGGCATACGCAAGTCGGTGATCACAAGGTCAATCTGCTCGTTCTTTACAGTTTCAAGCCCTTCTTTTCCGTTTGAAGCAAGCTTTACATCGTATCCGTCCATTTCAAAGTCAGCGGCAAGCCCCTCGCGGATATTTTTCTCGTCGTCGATTATCAAAATTTTGCTCATTTTTTAACTCCGATTCTCTTCTGCCCTTTTCCATTGTAAGTCAGAAGCCGCTTGTCTTTTTGAGGAACAGGCAAAATTATCTTGAAAACAGAACCCTCGCCAAGTTTCGACTCGACTGAGATGTCGCCTGAAAATTCCTTTATGATTTTGTAGCTCATCGCCATTCCAATCCCTGTCCCGTTCGCCTTTGTCGTGAAATACGGCTCGAAAATCCGCGAGACCGTCTCCTCGCTCATTCCGCAGCCGTTGTCAGAAAAGAGAATTATATATTTGTCGTCTTTCACAGAAGTTTTCACAGAAATTGCTCCGGCATAGTCTTTTGAGAAATCTTTTGACAAGCCATCAGAAACTTCCAGATTCGCCTCATTTTTTGACTCAATCGCTGAGACAGAATTTGTCGCAAGATTCACGATAACCTCGCGGAAAAGTTTCTGGTCGATTAAAATCCGCAAATCTTCCTTGTTCAGTTTGATTTCTGTCTTTATTTTTTTTGATTTCAGCTCAGGACCGAAAAAGTCAAAAATCGCCTTTAAAAGCTTGTCAGGATTCACAAGCTCAAGGTTCGCGGAAATCGGGCGGACAGCCATCAGAAAATCGACCACAATCTTGTTGAGATTCTCAATTTCCTGGTTTATGACATCAAGATAATTCTCGAGGAATTTCGGATCTGGAAGCTTTCCGTCAAAATCGCGCTTCTTTTTTACCATTTTTTGAATCAGCTGAATGTGGATGCTGATTGCGCCGAGCGGATTTTTTATTTCGTGCGCGACGCTCGCCGCGATGTTTGTAAGCCCTGCGAGAGTTTCCATGCGGTGAAGAAGAATTTCCTGCTGCTTTCGCTCGGTAACATCCTCGATTCTTATGATTGAGCCGAGCAAAGTCTGGTCATTCGACTGCCCCTGAACAAGCGAAGTTACAAAAATGTCAATAAAGCGGACAGAGCCGCCTGAAGTTTTTACCGTGTATTCGCTTGAAACGTTCGTCTTGCCGTTTTCAAAGCAGTCTTTCAGGAATTTTGAGATTTCATCGTCATCGATATAATTGAAAACAGGCTCGTCATCAGAGAATTTGTCAAAAGAAGATTTCAGCGGAAGATAACGCTCCGCCGCCTTGTTTATGTTTATCAGAAGAAATTTCTCGTCAACAATCACAAGCCCGCTTTGAAGCGACTGAAAAATCGAGCTGAAAAGCTCAGTTTTTCCGCAATTATCCTCGATAATTCTTTGAATTTGCGCGCTTGAAAGCTTGTCGAGCTTCTGGGAAACGCGCTTGGAAAATTCCTGCATATCTGCCCCCAAAAATTGATTCACGAAATTTCAGAATTTCAGTCAAAAAACATTCTTGCTCCGGCCAAATCGCGTGTAAGGCTCTCGAGCGCGGCAGGCGCGGACTGATTGTAGACAGTAACGTTGTTGTAGCAGTTTCTAGTGAACTCAACGACTTTCTCGCAAAGCCTCACGTTTTTCGCGCTTTGAGGATTTTTTCGCGCGGTCTCCATTATTCCAATCAAAAATGATTTGAGCAAAACTGTCGGAGAAAAATTGTTGCAAAGTTTCACAACTGCAGAAGCAAGCGGAATTTTTCCCTGCATAAGGCTTGTAAAATATTCCGCCGCGATTTTTTTTATCTGCTCAGGAGGCACAGGAAGAAAAGTCTCCAGATATTCTGAGACAGAAAGTTTTTTATCGTTAGAAGAATGAAAAACGCGGTCAATCACCTCGTTCTGCTGCTTTTGAGTCCGTTCTGAAAAATAATATGTGCGCACGCGTGAAAGAATTGTCGGCATTACAGCCTGCCTGTGCGATGTAGTCAAGATAAAGACAGTGTCGCTCGGCGGCTCTTCAAGAATTTTGAGCAGCGCGTTTCTCGCACCCTCCAACATTCTCTCGGCATTTTCGATTATAAAGACTTTTTTTCCGTCAGAAGACTTAAGATGTGCCCACGAAGAAGCCTTTCTAATCTGGCTGATTGGAATTGAGTCGTACATAAAAGCTGACTCGAGTTTTTCGCACTGGGCGATTATGTTTTCTGCCGTTTTTTGCAGCTTGTCGTTTTCAAGAAGCTCTTTTTCAGGAGAGATTTTTTCCATTTCCTCGTCGATAATCTGCATAAGCTGCGCGATTTTCGGAATTTTTTCGTCATCTTCCCAAAGAATCTGGCTGAAACGGTTTGTGAGCTTTCTGACAGAACGCAAAAAAAGATAGCGCGTCGCAGGCAGACACCGCTCGTTGTTGTATGCGGCGTTCAAGAAAGCCTTTTTCGCCGCGTAAATTTCAAGCATGCAGTCGCGCGGACCTGCAAGCAGAACGTTCGCGTTTGTAAGCTCCTTGTTTTTTAGGCAGCTCTGGCACTCGCAAAGCCAATGCCCTTTTGGATGTTTTCCGTCGCCGGTGCATGACAAAACACGGGCAAGCTCCAGCGCGCAAGTGAGCTTTCCAGAAGAGGCGGGACCCGCAAGCAGAATCGAGCCGGGAAGTCTTCCGTTTTCAATGTCGGACGACAAAAGAGAAGACGCATTCTGATAAAGAAGATTGTCAAACATTAAACAAACATTCCGTGAATATAATCAATCGGCTTTTGAAGAACAGGAAGCAAAAGCGAGGAAACCGTGCTTTCATTTGTAACCGGGCTTGAGTCAAACCAAATCTGCGCTTTAAGCAAAATCAGAACGCAGGCGACAATCGCAATGCCCTCGGCCGCTCCAAAAATAAATCCGAGAACGTGGTCAAGGCTTTTCAGGATTTCTCCAGAAAAAATACTCTTGAAGATTATCTGCAGAATCTTAACACAAAGGAAAACCGCCACAAAAATCAGGATAAACGCAATCACAAGGTCAACAGCCGGATTATTTATGATTTTCAAAAGATAAGGCGAAAGCCTGCCGCAAAAGAAAAACGCCGCTACCGCGCCCGCGACAACAGCAAGTTTTCCGAACAGCTCTTTTATCAAGCCGTTCACGCAGGAAGTTACCGCAAAAAACAGAATAACAACGATAAAGACAACATCGATAAAATTAAACGTCATAGATTATCTCCGCAATGCAAAGAGCCGGACGTTTTCCGTCTGAAAGAGACTTCGCCTTCTCAGCAAATTTTCTCCGCTCATTCTCATCAAGAAATTTTTCAAGGGATTTTTTTAGATTTTCTGAATTCGCCTCATCTCCAACAAGAATTTCCGCAGCTCCTCGCTCAGCAAAATATTTCGCGTTGTCAACTTGGTCTCCGCGCGTTCCGCTTCCGCACAAAGGAATCAAAACCATCGCTTTTCCAAGAACCGAACATTCCCAAAGAGAATTTGCCCCGGCCCGGCTCAAAACTGCGTCAGCGCAGGCGATAACATCGGGCATTTCCTTGTAAATAAACGGATGAAGAAAATATCCTGGAACATTTTTCGGCATATTTTCCGCGTCCCTGCCGCCGCACTGATGGACAACATTAAAACGGGATGCAAGCCACTCAAGATTTTCAACGACGAGAGAATTTATCTGATGAGCGCCAAGGCTTCCGCCCAAGACGAGCAGAACCGGCTTTGAAGAGTCATAATCAGGACGGCTTTCAAAAAGAAATTTTCTGCCGTTTTCAGCATTCGCGCTGTAAAAAACAGGCCGCACAGGATTTCCCGTAACAACTATTTTATTTTGCTTTTCAGAAGAGAAATATTTTTTCGTCTCCTCATAAGAGACAAGAATTTTTGAAGCGAATTTCGAGTTGATTCTAGTCGCAAGCCCAGGAGTAAAATCGCACTCATGCGTAAAGACAGGAATATGAAGAAGATGAGCCGCAACGCATGGCGGAACGCTCACGAAGCCGCCTTTAGAAAAAAGAACCGCAGGCTTTGTCTTTAGCAAAAAGAAAAACGACTTTACAAAGCCGAAAAAAATCTTAAAAACATCAAGAAAATTTTTAATAGAGAAATAACGGCGGAGCTTTCCGCTTGGAACGCCGTAAAACAAGTCGGCCGAGCCGCTTTTTTCAACAATATCTCGATCCATGCCGGAAGAATTTCCAATCCAGCAGATTTTTATTTTCTGTTTTTTTGACTCAGCAATTTTCCGAAGCTCGTCGGCGACTGCAAGCCCCGGATATATATGGCCGCCAGTTCCGCCGCCGGCAAAAACAAAAGTGCGCACATTCGAATCTTTCATAGTGATTCATTATGACACACTTTTTTTACACATTCAACATAAAAACTTTCCGCAGATTCTCCCGATTTCTGTAAAACTAAAATCAGGATGAGAAAAACTGCGGAAAAACAAAAACTACAGCTTGATTCTAAGGCTAAAAGCGCCGCTCCAAAGCTGACTGTCAGTTCCAAGATGGCGCAAATCAGCGCAGACGCTTCCTGTAAGCTGCATAGCCATAAAGTTGAATCCAAGACCGCCGTAAAGCTGCGGCTGGAAATTTCCGAATGTGCTTGCGGAATCGTTTCCGCTGCCAGAAATATCAACTCCAGCAGCATTTGCAGCTTTGATAGCACTTGAATTCTTAATTGCCCAGTCATAGTCATTGTCGTATTTTGAAAGAACTGCACGCACGCCGACAAACGGAGTGAATCCAATCTTGACAACCGGAATATTCAAGGATTTTGAAAGCTGAAGCGAGACGTACATTGTCTGAACTTTGTAGTCAACATTCGCCTCTGCGTCGCTATTGCTCACTCCGAACGAGCCAGAATTGTAAGAATATCCCGCGCCGACAGAAAGAGCAGGCTTTATAAGTCCGTCCTCGAGAATCGCGTAGCGCAAATCTGCGGCAATCGTAAAAAAGTCAACAGTAAAATCAGAACCGAACGCAGAAATTTCAAGCGAGTTAAGCTTCATAAAAGACAAGCCGATGTCAAAAGGGAGAAAAACTCCGCCGATTCTAACGTCCGCATTCATTACAGGAAAATAATAGCTGTCTTTTACATCGCTGATTCCAAGCATATCGGCAGCGTCAGCTATTCCCTCTGTGTTGATGTGAGTAACTCCGGCGTTGAATCCGACTGCGAAGTGCGGCGGAACTGCCGGGAAAACTTTTCCGATGAAAGCGTCTGCATAAACATTCTGCTGGACCGCAGCCTGAGGAACTGCGATTCCAAGCTCGCCCGCAAAATCATCAAGACCGTCGTTGATTGTAGTCTTAAAAGTGTCTGCGTGCTTAGCAATATTGTCTTTAATATCGCTTGCAAAAACCATTCCGCAAGCACTAAATGCAAGCCCGCAAGCTGCGAGCAAATTTTTCATTTTTTTCATAATTTTCCTCCAAAAAGGTTTGCGCTCTAAAAAGCGTTTTTTTGATTATAACTAGAACTCTGCGATTTTTCCATTTTAAAATACTCGATTAAAAATTTTCTAGTTTTTCAATAACTTTCTTGCCGACTTTCCAATTGTCACCCGCGCCCATCGTCACAAAAACATAGCCGTCCTTATATTCCGCCCCGCTCGGCTCACTAAGCATTTTCAAAGCGGCCTTTGCAGCCTCGTCAAATTCTTTTGCATAGACAACATCTTTGTGATATTTTTTCGCGTGCTCAGCCAAAATCTCGCCTGAAACTTTTGCGGAAGTTGAGTCTTCCCTCGCGCTTCCATAAATCTTGTTTATTATCACTTTGTCCGCAGCCCCAAAGCTAGACGCGAATTCCTCAAGAAGAGCAGCTGTGCGAGTGTAAGTGTGGCTCATAAAGTCAACGATGATTTTGTGTCCTTTGTAAAATTCGCGGAATCCTTCAAGAGTCGTCTTTATCGCCGTTGGATGATGGCCGTAGTCGTCAATAAAAATCACGTCCTGCCCGAGAGGAGTTTTTTTCTGCGCGACAATCTCGCTGCGCCTTTTTCCGCCTGCAAAGTCAAGCAATCCGGACTTTATTTTTTCAACATAATCTTTCGGATTTTTTCCGTCTGTCCTTAAAAGCTCACAAATCAAGGCGACAGCCGCGCATGAATTTCTCACATTGTGCTCGCCCGGAACTTTTATCTCGCATTCTCCAATCAAAGAGATTGAAAAGCTTTGCTTTCCGCCCGCGATTTTTCCAAAAGCTAGCCTGTAGTCTCCGTCCGCTTTTTCGCCGTAAGGAATCATCTGAATGTCAGGGCGTTTTTCTGACGCGATTTTTGCAGTTTCAGCCGCGCCTTTGTCATCAGCGCAGAAAATCAGCTGTCCGTTTTCTGGAAGCTTTAGAATATAGTCAACAAAAGCATTTCTGATGTCCTCATAAGTCGGATAAAAATCCTGATGGTCGCTTTCAACCGAAGTCAGAACGATTTTTTTTGGCGCGAAATGCATAAAATTACGCTTGTACTCGCAAGTCTCGGCGATAAAATATTTGTGGCCGCCTGAATAAACGCAGCTGTCGCCGAAACTTTTTATCACAGAGCCTGCCAAAGCCTGTCCCGGAAGCGAAACCGATTTTAGAAGCGTTCCTGAAAGCCCTGTTGTCGTTGTTTTTCCGTGAACGCCGCAAATTCCGCAAGAAAAAGCCGAGCGACTCACCGCACCGAGAGCCTCGGAATAAAGAAGAACCGGCAATTTTTTTTGAGCGGCGGCAGAAAGGTCAGGATTTTTTTCGATTGAATATGCGCTTGAGTAAACAACATATTTTATGTCATCAGTGATGTTGTCTTTAGAGAAAGGCAAAGCCTTGATTCCGAGCTTTTCCAGAATCTCGTCGGTGTAAAAACGCTCAGAAACATCGCTTCCAGTGATAACCGCGCCGCGCGAATGTAAAATCTCAACAAGGGCAGCCATTCCAGTCCCCTTGATTCCAACAAAGTGAAAATGAATTCCTTTCAAATTTTCAGGAAAAGTAAAATCTTCAGTCATAATCTGATAATGATAATGAAAAGCCGTTTGATTTTCCACAATGTAAAATTTTTGCGAAAACGGTATTTTTTTTATGTTTTCACAATTCAGCGAATGAGATTTTTTTGCCAAATTTTTTATGATTTTATTTTAGGTTCAAGCAACGAAATTTTTGTTCATCTCTCCGTGGCGTTCTAATTTAACTGACGCGTTTTTTCTCAATTTTTATTTTCTTCACACGGTTTTTATGATGTTTTTGAAAATATTTTAGTTTAGAGATATAATCTTCCATATGAAACGCAAGCAAAAAGGAATCAGCATAAGGCTGCTCACTTTGATTTTTGCAATTATCACAGGAACTTTTTTCGCCGCTTTGGTTCTGCTTTCTTTTAGCGTCTACAGGCGGTTCTGTCTGGTTCAGACTTCAATTGACAAATTTTTTGTCTGCCAGGAAAGCTCGAACACAATAAAAGATTCCGCAGAATATCTGACAGAGCAGGCGCGGCTTTTTGTAATCACGCACAATCCAGAATATGCGAAAGCGTATCTTGAGGAAAAAGACGTAAAAAAACGACGCGAGAAAGCTCTCGAGAAGCTTCAGAAAGCCTGCGGAACAGACGATTTGGCGTACCAGAGAATCCAAATTGCGCAGGGGCAGGCGGAAAATCTCGTGAGCGTTGAAATCTACGCGATAAAGCTCGTTTACGAAGGCTGCAAAACTCTTTTTGACGACACGCCGGAAAGCATAACTTCGGTAAAGCTCCGCGAAGTTGACCAGAATCTTTCCTCTGACGAACTTTGCAAGCTCGCAAAAAACACGCTTTTCGGCGACGGATATCTGATTTATCAAAAAAGAGTCAACGAGAACTGCAACCAGACAATAAAAAGCATTCAGGAAGAAATCAGCAGCAACTTAAAGCTCAATTCTGACTCGTTGGACAAAAATTTGAAACTTTCGCGATTGCTTTCAATCGGTCTTTTTGTAATTCTCGTGCTTCTCTTCCTTTCTTTTGAGATTCTGGTTCTTCGGATTCTAAAAAAATTCACGAATTCAATTGAAAAAGACGAAAGGCTTCAAGTGCAAGGAGCGGCGGAGCTGAAATATCTTGCTGAAACCTACAACGAAATCTACGAAATCAAGGCGAGAAACGAGAAAGAGCTTCTTTTTGATGCGGAATATGACGCTCTCACCGGAATTTTGAATCGGCGGGCATATGAGCAAATCTGCAAAAAATGCGCCGAGGAGAAAGACCATATCGCGCTTCTTTTAATCGATATGGACAATTTCAAGAACATAAACGACACTTACGGGCACGCAGGCGGCGACACAGCCTTAAAAGAGCTTGCAAAAATTTTAAAGTCAACTTTCAGGCGGAGCGACTATGTATGCAGAATCGGCGGAGATGAATTCGCGGCGATTTTGCGCGGACTAAAGGCAAAGCCAGACGATGCGATTGTAAAGAAAATTCGATATGTGAATGAAGTCGTCTCGGAAATCGCAGGCGGAATAAGGCACGTTTCAATAAGCGTAGGCGCGGCAATTTCAGACGAAGGCTACACGCCAGAGCTTTACGAAAAAGCGGACAAAGCGCTTTACTACGTGAAACAGCACGGAAGAAGCGGCTGCAAAATCTACGACGAGACCTGCGAGGAAACAATAAAAGAAGACAAAAAATAAGAACAAGGCGAATTTTTTTTTCATTTCAACAGATTGAAGATTCAGATTCAAGATTAAAATTTATCTTAAAAATGATTCAAGATTTGCTGCAGACACATTTCGTTTTTTAGCCTTTTTTTAATTTGCCTTAAAACGGATGAAATCTGAAAATCGTGTTCCGACACACAACAAAATTTTTCCACTTTGTTTTTTATCTCAAACTGATTTTAACCGTATTTCGTCCAGTGTGATTTTTCCACCGAAATTAAGAAAAGCAAAAAAAATCCGTCCGGCAAAATCTTTTTTGACATTGCCAAACGGATTTTTTATTTTCTATCTTTTTAGATTAGATTTTAATTTTTTACACTTTGAAAGAATCAATTTGGCTTCCAATCTGGCTGATTGAGTCTTTCATTCTTTCAGAAACCGCATCCAAGTTGCTTCCAGTTGTCCTGATTTTGTTCGCGCTAAGGCTCACTGCCGCAACGCTGTCTTTCATAACGCCGGTCGCATCTTTCAAAAGGCGGACTTGGTCAAGAATCTGCTTGTTTCCAGCCGACATTTCAGAGCTTGCATTCTTGACTTCGGCAGTGCTGTCGCTCATATTGTGCAGAGCCTCGACAATCTGCTTTGAGCCTTCCTGCTGCTCTTCCATCGCGTTCTTAATCTGGCGCACAATCTGGTCTGTCTCCTTGATTGACTCGGAAACAGAATTGAACGTGCGGCTTGTCTCTTCTGATGTGGCAACAACGGTTTCAATCGAATTCTTGATTTTTCCAAGCTGCTCGCCGATTGTCTTTGACTGCGCAGAAGATGTCTCAGAAAGTTTTCTGATTTCATCAGCGACAACTGAGAATCCTTTTCCGGCTTCGCCCGCGTGCGCTGCCTCAATCGCAGCGTTCATCGCAAGAAGATTTGTCTGCTCCGCGATAGAAGCGATTGCCGCGTTTGCTTCCTGAAGCATCGCCGACTGGTTCTTAATCTCGTTGATTCGCTCGTTCATCTCGCCCTGCTTTGCACTTCCATCATGCGCCTTGACTTCAAGCTCGTCAAAAGAAGCGGCCATTTTCTCAACGCTCTGGTTTACGCTTGAAATATTTCCAATCATCTCCTCAACGGCAGAAGAAGCCTCCGCAACGCCAGTCGACTGAGTGTCAATCATATGCTCCAGAGAAGAAATGTTCGAAGCAATCTCATTTACAGCACCGGCAGTCTCGTCAACAGAAGCCGCCTGATTTCCAATCTGGCAGTTTACGCTTTCAATGCTTGAAAGAATTTCTGAAATTGAGTCCGAGTTCTCGTCAATTCCCCTGTGCAAATCCTCGCCTGAAAGAGAAAGATTCTCCCTTGACTCCTTGACCTGCTGCATAATCGAATGAAGCTTCGCAACAAAAATATTGAATGAATTTGAGCAAGAGCCAATCTCGTCATTTTTCTTCGCCGCGACGCGCTTTGTCAAGTCAGCGTTTCCAGAAGCGATTTCATTAAGGTTCTCGTTCAAAATTCTAAGCGGCTTCAACATTCTTGAAACGCTCACAGCCGATGTCGCAATCAGGACGAGCGCGATTATAATTACAAAAATATCCATTGTGAGCGCGAGAGAATTTGCAATTCCGTAAACCTGCGAATACGGAATCAAAATTGCGAACGACCAGTCAGTTCCCTTTACAGGAGTGTAAACCGCAAGCTGCTTTCCATATGAATTGCTTATCCATTCTGTGCCAGATTCTCCCGAAGTCATCTTGGCTGCGATTTTTTCCATTCCAAGAGAGCGTTCTGTCGAAATTTTTGACTTCATGACAAGAGAGCTGTCGTTCTTGTAAGACATAACTGTTCCGTCTCCGCTCACAAGAGTCGCAAATCCGCTTTCTCCAACCTGAATCGCGTCAACAGCCTTTGCAAGCGTCTCATGATTTATCGCGCCTGCAAAAAATCCTATTCTCTGCTTTTTTATGCTTATAGCTTTGCAAACATAATATCTTGAATCTGAAACATTATTGCCGATTACGTTGCTAACGTACTGATTCAAGTCTCCGCCCTTCATTTTCTGGAAATACTCTGTCCTTGAAGCGTCAAAAACCTCGCCGTCATCAGAATAAGCCATTCCAGATTCATAATCGCAGTAAATAATAGAAGAAAAATCGCTTCCCCTAGCTTTTCTGTGCGCAACGAGCCATTCCGCCAAAGTCTCAACGTCAGTATAAGAATTGACCGCATCCGATGTGGTGTAAAGCCTAAGCTGCTGCATAAATTTGCTGTTTCTATGAACCAAAGCAGTTGAATAGCCTTTCGCAATCTCAGTTGTGGAAGTTATATAAGTTTCCCTCATTCCCTTGCGCATCATCCGCACAGTAACAACAGTCAAAACCGTAAAAAACAAAACAATTTCAATGCCGAGCCGTAAAACAAAAGCAAAAGTCAGACTTTTCTTTTTCATCACAATCTCCAAATTTAAAACTAAATTAAAACTATTTTAACAAAATTTTTACAAAATGGACACTAAGAGTAATTTTATAAAATAAAAAAGAGGAAAAGACACCTTAAAAAGGTTTCTTTTCCTCTTTCAAACTCTTTTTCTTCCAAATTTTCGCTTTTATTAAGCTTCTGTTCCCTGGCTAAGCTGCAAATACATCTGGTCTGCCAAGCCGAATCCCGCGTTCTTTGTCATCATTGTCGCGTATTCGTCGTAAAGCATATCCTCGTACATTTTCTGCGCGTATTTGCCCTCGCCGTTCGCTTTTATGACTGTTTTCCGCATTGAAGAAAGCATATTTTTCACGATGTAAGATTCAAGCTCAAGAGATTTTTCATAAAGCGCGGAAGTTCTGTCGATTGTTTTCGCTTTTACATTCGGATTCGCCTGATTTGCAGCCGCTCCGCGCGGAAGAGAGCGCTTGTCCGCCTCGCTCGTGAAAGCTCCCTTAAAACCTGAAGTGTAGTCGCCATTGAGCCTGCCGTCATAAGAAACTTTTTCGGAAGCCACATTCATTCCGACTCCGCTTTTCGCTTCTTTTCCTTTCAGCTCCGACAAAAGCTCGTCGAATTTTCCTTTTTCAGAAGAAAGCTGCGCGCTCACTAATGCGCCCTGCCCGTTTGTTATTGAACTGATTCCGCCGACTGTCATAATTTTCTCCTGAAATAAAAGCAATTAAGAATCAAAAATGCGCAATGCAAACTTTCTAATTCTTAACCGTGAATTGTGCATTTTTTATTTTCAACTAAAAATTACCTTTTAAGATTCACCGCAGTGGAAAGCATTGAGTCTGTTGTCTGAATCGCCTTTGAGTTGAACTCGTATGCACGCTGCGCCACAATCATCTGGACCATCTCGTTCACAACAGAAACGTTAGACATTTCAACAAATTTGTGCTTTGTTACGCCGAATCCTTCGAAGCCCGGCCGTCCTGCAATTGCGTCTCCAGAAGCGTTCGTAACTTTATAAAGATTGTCTCCCAAAGCCTCAAGTCCGGCATTGTTCGGAAAACGGTAAAGCTCAAGCTGCGCAACATCAACCGGGTCGTCCTGGCCGAAAATCTTGACAGAGACGCGTCCTGTGTCGTCAATTGCAAGCGAATGAATATCGAATCCGTCCGGCATGATTACTTCCGGCATTACGCGAAGTCCGTTTGAATTTACAAGCTGGCCGTTCATATCGATTTTAAAAGAGCCGTCGCGAGTGTAAGCGTAGCTTCCGTCGTACTGCTGAACGCGGAAAAATCCGTCGCCAACAACCGCAACATCAGTGTCAACGCCAGTGTTCTGCAAAGAGCCTTGCGAGAAAATTCTTTGTGTCGCCGCGACTTTTGTTCCCGCTCCCTGCTGAATTCCTACAGGAGTTACGGTGTCTTCTGTGGCTGGAGTTCCGGCGAGTTTCACGTTTTGATACATCAAATCCTCAAATTCAACGCGCTGCTGCTTGAATCCAGTCGTGTTCACGTTTGAAAGATTGTTGGAAATTGTGTCCAGATTTGACTGCTGGCCGTTCATTCCTGTTGCTGCTGTCCAAAGACTTCTTACCATAATTTTGCTCCAATTTGATTATCGGCTTTTTGAGTTTTCGCTTTCACAAAAATCATCTTGAAAGCGCGACTTTGTTCCAAAGAGTTGACATCATCGAGTCCTCGCTCTGAATCGTTTTCTGGCTCGCCTCGTAAGCGCGGTTCACTTCAATCATCTTGACCATCTCGTTCACAACGTTCACGTTGCTTGTCTCCATATATCCCTGAAGCATTTTCGGCCGCTCCATTCCTTCCGCGATGTAGGCATCGCCTGAAATGTCGTTTGAAGACCAGAGACTGTTTCCCATTTTTTTAAGGCAACGCTCGTTATCGAATCTCACGACTTTGATTCTGTCGATGACCTCGTTGTCTTTTGTTGCAACAATTCCGTCCTCGTTCACAATGAATTTGTCGTCCTCAACGTGAATTTCGCCTTTCTCACCCAAAAGCGGGTATCCGTCTTTCGTGAGCAAAATTCCTTCTTTTCCGAGAATAAAATTTCCGTTTCTTGTGTAGCGTTCGCCGTTCGGAGTCTCAACCGCAAAAAATCCCTGCCCGCTCAAAGCAAAATCCGTTGAAGTGTCTGTCAAGCGGAAAGAGCCTTGCTCAAATTCTGTGTAATTTTCGTTTGTCTCAACGCCAAGCCCGAGCTTTCCGATGATTGGAGCCGCGTCGCCAGAGCCGAATGGAGTTTTATAAACGCCGTCAGCCTCAGTTCTCCGCAAAAGCAGCTCAGGAAACGACTTTGAAACAGTCGTGTCGCGCTTAAAGCCTGCCGTGTCCACATTTGCAAGATTATTTGAAATCGTATCAAGCCTGTTCTGCTGCGCGTTCATTGCGCTAGAGCCAATATACCAGCCGCGAATCATAAATTCCTCCATCTCATCTTTTTCAGGGCGTTCCCCTCGCTTCGCTCGGGTCGCTACGTTCACGGTTTCATTGCTTCGCAACTCACTTCGTTCGCCGTTCACATCGCTAACGCTTCGCTTAATTCAAGCATCCGTCAAAAAATCAAGAATCAAGCCGCATTTTTATTATCGGAATCTTAAATCAAATCTTAAAAATGTTTCTTCAATTTTGAAAAATGTCCAAAAATTTCGCCGTGCCGAATTTATTTCTAAAGCTAAAAAAATATATATTTTCAGGCTAAAAAGGCAGCCATTTTCATTCAACAAATTATTTGCAATCTTCAATATAAAGGTTTAAAATAATCTTATTCATAATTTATAAATCTCAGGAGCATCTTTATGGCAAAAAACGAACCACGCGTAATTTCAATCATTCTTGGAGGCGGAAAGGGCACAAGACTTTACCCTCTTACAAAAGAACGCTCCAAGCCGGCAGTTCCGTTCGGCGGAAAATACAGAATTGTTGACATTCCAATTTCAAACTGCATCAATTCCGGATACAACAAAATCTATCTTCTGACACAGTTCAACTCGGCTTCGCTTCATCATCACATCACAAATTCGTATAATTTCGACCATTTCTCAAAAGGATTTGTCGAAATTCTCGCAGCCGAGCAGACTCTTGAACATTCAGGCTGGTTTGAGGGAACTGCCGACGCCGTAAGAAAAAACATGGTTCATTTTAAGTCTCAGAAACCGACGCACTACATCATTCTTTCCGGCGACCAGCTTTACAGAATGGATTTGCGCGCATTCATGAAAAGCCACATCGAAAGCGGCGCTGACATCACAATCGCCACAACAGCCGTAAACCGCCACGACGCTTCCGGATTTGGAATCATGCAGATTGACAAGAACAACAAAATCACTGCGTTCCAGGAAAAGCCTGCTCCTGAAAAAGACATTTCCGACTGGAAAATTCCTGAAAGCTCAAGAGGCGACTTGCCGCCTGAAAAAGAATATCTCGCTTCAATGGGAATTTACATTTTCAATGCGGAAACAATGGAAGAATGTCTTGACAACGACTTCACAGACTTTGGAAAGGAAATAATTCCGCAGTCAATCAAGTCAAAAAAAGTCAACTCATACATTTTTGACGGCTACTGGGAAGACATCGGAACAATCAAGAGCTTCTACGATGCGACTCTCGACCTCACAGACTACGACCCGGCATTCGACTTCTACGATGCGGACGAGCCAATCTTCACGCATATGCGCTTCTTGCCGCCTTCAAAAATCAACGGAGCTGACATTGAAAACAGCATAACATCCGAAGGCTGCATTATCTCAAAGGCAAAGCTTAAACGCTGCGTAATCGGCGTGCGCTCAATAATCGAGAACGGCTCAGAGCTTGACGGAGTAATCACAATGGGCGCGGATTTCTACGAGAACAAGGAAACAAAGGCTGAAAACGAGAAAAAAGGCAAGCCGAATCTTGGAATCGGAAAAAACTGCAAAATCGCAAAAACGATTATCGACAAGAACGCCTCAATCGGAGACAACTGCCGAATCAACGTTGACGGAAAAACTTATCCTGACGGCGACCACGGTCTCTTCTACAGCACAGACGGAATTATCGTAATCAGAAAAGGCGTTGTGATTCCAGCAGGAACTATAATCTAAGAAAAATAAAAAAGCAGGAATGTTCTTGAAGAACAGAAAACTTTCACGGACATTCTTGCTTTATTTGCAAAATCAACAGTTTTGTTTTTCAAGGAAAGAATATGCCAGAGTCAATGTACGACAAACTTGGAGACTTGTTAAATGCCGCCCTTGACTCTGGCTTTATTCTGGAAGAAAAAAAACGCGGAGTTTCCGCTAGCAGCGCAGAAAAACCGGAAGAAGAAAACAAAAGTCCAAAAGAAGAAAAATATGAAAATCCGAAAAAAGAAAGTTTTCAAAAAGAAAATCTGCAAAATAAAAAAGCTTTTATTCCAGAAAACGTAAAAAAGGCTCTTTCAAAGATTCAAATTCCAGAAGAAAGCGATTTTGAATCCGCAAAGAAAATCTACCGTGAAAAACTTAAACTCTATCATCCTGACAGACGAAACGACAATCCAGTTCTGCAAAAAGTCGCAAAAGAAAAAACCGAGCAGCTTTTAGCAAGCTGGAAAATCATAGAAAATTATTTTAAGAATTTGTGAAAAAATAGACATCGTAACAAAAGAACGAAACCTGCTAAAAATTTCTGTGAGGAAACGCAAAAAATCTGGCAAAAATCGCCTGCTGCCTTGCAATCATAAAACCTTAGAAACCGACATTTATCACCGCAAAAAGTCGCTTATTGCCACTCGCCTAAAAAAATGCTGCGTTTTCCTGCAAAAAACTAAAAATCCATGTCCAAGACCATCTGAACTTCCGTTGTCGAGCGGTTAAGCTCCATCGCAATCTCCTCAACAGAATGTCCGACGAGATTCAAATCATGCACAAGCTCCCTGAAACTTTTTTTCTGCTCGATTGGAGAATCCGAATAAGCGACATCAGGACCGACGACAGGCACTTTTTTCACAGGAACATTCTCTTTTTCAACGGAAAAAACCGTTCCAGAATCGGAAACAATCTCGCCGCCGTGCAAATTCTGAGGAATCTGGTCAAAAAGCTCCGCCTGATTTTGACTCACATAGCGGCTTCCAGCAGGAGTAACTTCATAAGAATCATTTGAGTGCGAAATTTTCGCGTTTTTCTTGTATTTCACCGCAAGAGACTGCTTGTAATTTCCGCCAGAACGCGGCAAAGAAACGTTCTCAATTTTCTGCTGAAAAACAGCAAGATTTTTCTGCTTTTCAAGCTCCGCCTGAGCAAAAGAAAGATGCCGGTCTGCTTCCGCCACAACCGCGCGAAGCTGCTTTATTCTGTCTTCGATTATGTCGATGTTTCTTCCCGCATTTCGGTTCACATCGGCAATCATTCTGTCAAGCTCCTCCCTTGTTGACTCCAAAATCTCATCTGTCGAGAAAAATTTCTTGTATTTTGAAAGAAAAAATATCCAGAGAACAATATTCAATATGCAAAAAAAAGAACTGACCAAAGCTAAAAGCATTTCTATCTCTCAATTATCTTTCGATGTTTATGTGCTGCCCTAAGTACGGCTCGCGAACTTCAGAGGATTTTTTCTGCGGCTCTTCTTCATTGCCATCGCTTCTGCTTTTCTTGTTCTGCGCATAAGACTGCCCCTGATGGCCTTCATCGCTGATTATGCCGGATTTTGCCTCGTTGTCGGCGGCTTTATGCACCGACTTAGCCTTTTCCGCATTTTGACGGACAACTTCAGACTCCTGAAGCTGCAGGGCAAGCTGCGCTCCCTGCTGCTGATTAGAAGCGATACGAGCAACATTATTCATATTCGCATACATTGTCTGCAAATCAATCGGAGCTATACCCATAATATTTTAATATTTATCCATAGTTTTAGATAGTTATACTATAATTTTACACTATAAACAGTAAAAATCAACTCTATGTATATTTATTCATAGTTATATTTATGCACATTTCTATGCACATAATCATTCTCTGAATTTATCCTCATCAAGAGATTTTCTGTACTTGAACAAAAGCTCATTTGTAGTCTTGCAGTTGTTCCTATTTCTTGCATTGCGGAGCTTCTTTGTAACCGTATTTTTGTTGTAAAAGTCAATCTCTTTCTGCTGTTTGCCAGCAATAAGCTCGTCAAGAATCCTTATCTCTCCGTCTGTCAGGTCAAGGGCGACTTTTTGATGGTTTATATAAAAATATAGAACATACCATAAGCAGCAGGAAAGCAGATGAATCGCAATATGGCTTATCTCGCATTTCTGGCAAATCAAAGCCGCCGTTTCATTTACTGCGTACACACAAAGCAGAATATATTTATTTCTATGCACAAGAATACAGGACATCAGCAGGCAAAAAAAGCCTGTGTAATTATTGAATGTGTTAAGATAGCTTGCCACAATGGAAAACAAAATAAGCATAATATAGACGGCTTTCCGGCCAAAGAAAATTGTGCATGGCACAACGAAAAAGAAAAACACAAGCCTTACAAGACAGTTATAGTTGAATCCTGACAGAACAAATTGGTATGAATGAAAAAACGCAAGAGCAAGACTTGCTGCACAAACAACCAGCCTGAATTTGTCTTCTGCAAACAATTTTAATCGTCTTATTGGAATACTAAAAACCATACCCCCCCCCAGTAAAATATTATAAATTATTTTATTATTTTTTAAGAAAATTTTCAACATTTGTTTTTATGAAAATTTGCTACTTTATTCCCTGCCTGTTCATATACCTGTCAAGCGTAACCCACGTAACTCCGAGGCTTCTCGCAATCTCAGCCTTGCTTTTTCCGTCAAGCCTTGCCCTGCGGATGACTCAGCCCTTGCCTGTCAACTTATAGCGGCTTGGCTTCCGTCCTTTGGGTCTGCCAAGCTTCTTTCCCTCTTTCAAAGCCCTCGCAAGCCCCGCCTTTGTCCTCTCGCTTATCAGGCTGCGCTCTATCTCCGCCGAAAGCCCGAACGCGAACGCAAGCACCTTAGACTGAATATTGTCGCCAAGCTCGTAGCCCTCCTTGATTGCCCGCACCTGAACGCCCTTTTCAAGGAACGACTGCAAGACGTTCAGAATCATCATCAGCGAGCGTCCGAGCCTTGAGATTTCCGCAATAACAACAGTGTCGCCCTCCTGCGCCTTTTCTATCAGATTTCCCAGCTTCCGCTTCTCGGGTCTTTTCGTTCCGCTCACGGTCTCCTGAACAAACACGATGTTCCGCAGCCTGTGGAATTTGCAGTAGCGCCTTATCTCCAGCCTCTGGTTCTCAAGCGTCTGCTTGCCTGTGCTCACGCGGATATAGCCATAGACCATTTTATCACCTCTTGGATTTATAACTTTTATTTGATATTTAGTAAATACTGTTATTCAAAATAAAGTCATCAGAAAAATCGGGCGTTTTGACTATGCAGGCGGAAGGACTTCCGAATATAACAGGCTCTGGCGCGATGCTAAATGTTGACAACAGCGTAAGCCCTGCAATCCAAATTATGGCAGGAGCTTTCTCTTCAAAATCAACAAACAGGAATCTTGGATATACGGGCGCGAAAAGAGACTGGGGCGGTTTGTACAACAGGCAATCTTCCGACATAATTTTTAACGCGGCCAACGGCGAGACAAAGACTGACGGCAGCCTGAAGACAGACGATGACGGCAAGGTCTACGGCAAGAGCGACCATGTTACACCAGAGAACTACACTGTCAAAATATGGAGGCGCACCGCCTAAACTGTGCGTTTCCAAACTCTGACAGTATAGTTCATTGGTCTAGCTTCTGTTCCGCCGTCAGAGTTTATAGTATGGGCATGCTGTCCATTGGAAGAAGTCTCTCCAGTCCACGTTCTTGAAGCCTGAAATTTTGCAGCCTGTATGTTTCCTGAGGCTCCAGACTTTCCGTCGCTGTTCAAGACAACGCCGCTTGAATAAAAGGCGTTGTCTCCTAAAGATGTCAGTGTGCCTCGCCACCTGTCAAGGTCTCCGATGTATCCGGTAATATCCATAGTCCCGCGTGTATGCGTATGGCTTCCAGCATCCGCAACAGAGCCGCCGTGCGAATGCGCTTTGTTCTGGTCTTTCTGCTTACTCAAAACGCCCATTAAAAATATGTACTAAAAATCATAAACATATTATCTTGAAAATATGAAAGGCGGAAAAAGAGCTGGAGCAGGAAGACCAGCCGGGACAAAAAAGAAAATAATCGCAAAACGGATTACAATCACAATCTACCCTGATGAGGAAGAGATAATAAAGAAACTAGCAAAAGAACGCGGAAAATCTGTCAGCAGATACCTTGTCGAAAACGCCCTGAAAAACTGTTAATAATTTTTGGGCGTTTTGAGTAAGCAGGGGCAAAGCATACAAAGCCATAGCCACACAATAGCCCATACGCATACACGCGGAACAATGGAAATAACTGGAAGTCTGGCTGGAACAAAGGACATCTACAACGGAGCATCAGGGGCGTTCACCATATCAGGAGACCTGGACTCGCGCCCAAGGTGGGAGGATGACTATGCAGGCACTTATGCCAACTGTAATTTCGCAGCATCGCGTTCATGGACAGGTGAAACATCAGCACCGACAAACAATAATTCAGGAAGTACAGGAGGCAACGAAACAAGACCTGTAAACTATACCGTAAGGATATGGAAGCGCACTGACTAGGCGGTTCTTT
>DHKO01000029.1 GCA_002404895.1 Treponema sp. UBA4692
CAACTTGATATTACAATCTACCACGTTTCGATTTTTCTAAATTTTTTGTTGTTTAATAGAAAAATTATCAAAAAATATGTTATATTTGTTTTTAATTTTTTGGGAGGCTGTTTTGAACTGCATTGAAATCTGCGCAGGAGCAGGCGGACAGGCTTTGGGACTTTCTCAGGCCGGTTTTGAACATATTGCGCTTGTTGAGTACGAGTCTGATTATTGTGCGGTTCTAAAACAAAATCGTCCTGACTGGAATGTTATCTGTGAAGATATGAGAAAATTTTCAGGTCTTCCTTACAAAAATGCAATAGACCTTCTTGCAGGCGGTGTTCCTTGTCCGCCTTTTTCCGTCGCAGGCAAGCAGCTTGGAAATTCTGACGAGCGAGATTTGTTTCCCGAGGCGATTCGTCTTATAAAAGAAATAAATCCTAAAACTGTAATGCTGGAAAATGTAAAAGGATTTCTTGACCCGAAATTTGATTCTTACCGCTCTGAAATTTTGGATAAGATTCGTTTGCTTGGCTACAGTGTCCATATAAAGCTTTTGAATGCGTCGGATTACGGTGTTCCTCAGTTAAGACCTAGAATTGTTATTGTTGCAATAAGAAATGATTTGCAGGACTGTTTCAGCTATCCTGTTCCTTTTTCTGCGCAGAAAAATACAGTCGGAGACGCGCTTGCGGATTTGATGAAAGAAAAAGGCTGGAGCGGAGCAGATGACTGGGTAAAAAAAGCCAATGCAATAGCTCCGACAATTGTCGGAGGCTCCAAGAAACATGGCGGCCCTGACTTGGGACCTGTCAGAGCCAGAAAGGCATGGGCGGAGCTGGGAGTTGATGGCAAAGGCATTGCAAATGAAGCTCCATCGGCTGATTTTGAGGGAATGCCGCGCCTAACTTCAAGAATGGTCGCTCGTATTCAAGGTTTTCCGGATTCCTGGAATTTTGGAAAAACAAAAACTAAGGCTTGCCGAATGATTGGCAACGCTTTTCCGCCGCCGGTTGCAAAGGCTGTAGGCGAAGAGATAATGAAGGTGTTAAAGAATAATGGAATCATTGCTGACTCAAGAGAGAACGAAGTACCATAAATCACTGCTTGAAAACGGCGTTCTGACCATAGACAGCCACGGAGTTCCGAGCAATGCGGACAAGTCTTCAAGACTGTCGATTTCTATTGCCAACGGAATCGCGGAAATTCTTATGGCTGAAACTGCGGAAAAAGCAGTCGGTCAGACTTCCGGGGCTAAATTTGAGCAGATAAATATGGAATTTCTTTTGAACACATTTCCAAAGCTGCGGAATATCCGTCCGGGAATTTGGCATATCGTAAAACTAGGAAACAGAAATTCTATAAAGACAAGCAGTTTTGCCCAATATGAGCATCTTGAATATTTGAGCGAACTTACAAAAGCTGACGCAAGCTTGCCGCCAGCATGGGAAATGATTATATGGTCGCTCCTGATGTCGTGGTTTACCGAGAGCCTGTCGAGGATTCGGAGATAAACAAGTCTCAGCTGATTGTTGATGACAAGACTTCAAACTTGACATACTTACGGAAAAGCAATGGCGGTCTTCCGATTCTTCATGCGTCTATTTCTGCAAAATGGACTATGAGAAGCGACCGCGCGCAAAACAGCAGAACAGAAGATTTGGGGCTGATTCGCAATCGGAAAGGGAATTTGCCGCACATTGTTGTTGTTACAGGAGAGCCGATGCCGTCGCGTCTTGCCTCGTTGGCTCTCGGAACTGGCGACATTGACTGTATGTATCATTTTGCCCTGTATGAATTGATAGAA
This sequence comes from Treponema sp. UBA4692, assembly GCA_002404895.1. GTDB lineage: Bacteria > Spirochaetota > Spirochaetia > Treponematales > Treponemataceae > Treponema_D. Next base: position 1,790 of record DHKO01000029.1, read on the forward strand.
TCGGTGAAAGCCGCAAACGCTGAAGATTCGATAGAAATGCTGGAAGTCTTGATAAAAGGAAAGAGACTTAAAGATATAAGCGATTTGCCGTTGGATTTAGCTGTCTGACTATTTTTTCTAGCCAATATTTTTATAATTTTCTTCTCTATACAAATTGTCTGTTTTGTAAATTTTATCAGCAATAAAATTTGCCCCTGCCGCTTTTTTTGCTTATATTTGATTATGTTGTTGGTCTCATCTGTTTTTCTTCTTTTGCCTTGCAGCGGCTTTTATAAAAAATCTTCTGGAGGCTGTTTTATGAAAAAATCTCTTGTTGTTCTTGGTTTTCTCGTTTTTGGAGGCGTTATGTCATTTTCACAAAATTATCCGGACGCGCAGCAGACTTTGCCCGACGCGATGGGCTGGATGCAAGGATTTCCGCTGTCCAAGGAAAAGACGCTTCATGCTTCGGACGGCTCGTTCTTTGAGTTTCCGGCTTTGCGCTACAGCGTGAACCACATGAGGGAGTTTTTTCCTACGCGGAATGTCTCGGCAGGCGGCGGCAAAAAATACCAGCTAAAAACAAAACTTGACCCTGCGATTGGAAACGTAACTTTCACGCCGTGGGATTCAGACAAGCTGATGACTTTTGAGGAGTCGCTCGGCGCAAACTATACCGACGGAATCATCGTCATGCACAAGGGAAAAATCGTCTACGAAAAATACCCTGCAGGCTTGCGCCCGGACGGACTTCACGCGGCAATGTCTGTGAGCAAGTCGTTCACGGGAACAATCGCTTCAATCCTTGTGGCGGACGGCAAGCTCGACCCTACGAAAAAAGTGGCTGAATACATTCCAGAACTGAAAGATTCTGGCTTTGCGGATGCGACCGTGCAGCAGGTTATGGACATGACAACCGCGATTAAATACAGCGAGGACTACAACGACCCGGACGCGGAAATCTGGGCGTACTCGGCGGCAGGAAACGTGTTCCGCCCGGCAGACTACAAAGGCCCGCAAAACTACTACGAGTATCTTGCGACTGTGAAAAAACTTGCAGACGAAGAGCACGGAGACGCTTTCGGCTACAGAACTGTGAACACGGAGCTTCTTGCCTGGATTTGCTCGCGCGTAACAGGGCAGGGGCTTGCGGACATGGTTTCAGAGATGATTTGGAAGCCACTTGGCGCGCATTACGACGGCTATTATCAGGTTGACCCTTCTGGAATCGCATTCGCAGGCGGCGGCTTTGACTTGAATCTTCGCGATATGGCTGCTTTCGGCGAGATGATGAGAAACGGCGGAAAGTTTAATGGAAAACAAGTGATTCCAGCAGCAGCTGTAAATGACATTGCGACCGGCGGAACTTCCGAGGAATACAAGGCGGTGTTTGCAAATGGTGGCTATCCAAAATTGCAGGGCTGGAGCTACCACAATATGTGGTGGATTACAAACAACTCGCACGGAGCATACATGGCGCGCGGCGTTCATGGGCAGGCAATCTACATTGACCCGGCGGCCCAGATGGTGATTGCGCGTTTTGCTTCGACTTACTACGCCTCGAACAAGTACATCGATCCGCTTTCAATTCCGGCTTACGAGGCTGTCGCGGAATATCTGATTAAAAAATGAGGATTTTAAGGAATGAAGGGCGGCTGTCCGCCCTTCATTTCAAATAGGAGCTTTTATGGCATATTCAGGATTCGACGGAATCATAATCGCGTTCTCATCTCTTTTTATCATCGGAATCTTTCATCCGATTGTCATAAAAGGCGAATATTACTTCTCTGAAAAAATCTGGCCGCTCTTTCTCGTTGCCGGGCTTTTATTGTGCGTATTTTCTGTCTTTACGAGCGGAATTGTCTCCGTGATTCTCGCCCTGACAGGAAGCGCGTGCCTTTGGAGCATAAAGGAGCTGAAAGAGCAGACAAAACGCGTCGAGAAAGGCTGGTTTCCAAAAAACGAGCGGAGAAAAGGCATAGCGAAAAGCAAGACAGTAAATGATGAAATCAAAGACGAGAAGAAAAAATGAAAAAATCGCCTGGAAAATAATTCCGTTTGCTGAAAGCGTTTAATTTCTTCCTGCGGAATATTTCCGTTTGATAAAAGTATGTGATTTCTAGTCGCGGAAAAATTCCGTTTGTCGAAAGCAAGCAAATTCTTCCTGTGGAATTATTCCGCTTGTCGAAAGCAAGCAAATTCTAGTCGCAGAAAAATTCCCTTTTATGAAAGCACGAAAATTCTAGTCGCGGAATCATTCCGTTTGATAAAAGTAGGTAATTTCTAGTTGCGGAATTATTCCGTTTGCTGAAAATAATCGCTTTTGATTTGCGGAATCATGTTGCTCTTTCCTTGTTCCTTATCTCATATCCCTTTTCAAAAGAAAAATCCCAAGAATATCCGCAAGCGTCCAGCCAATCGGGATGCTAAGCCAGATTCCGTTCACGCCGATTGCCGGAACTGCCGAGAGCGTGTAGGCAAGAAGAACGCGCGTTCCGAGCGAGGCGACCGTAAGCACGACCGACACTGCGGGTTTTTGAACCGCGCGGAAATATCCGTAGAAAAGGAAAAGAAAGCCAATCAGACAGTAGAAAACGCCCTCTGTCCTAAGATACTGAGTTCCGATTCTGATTACATTCTCGTCGCTTGTGAAAATAGCGGTCAGCTGCCCCGCAAAAATGAATACCGCCGCGCTTATAACCGCGCAGAAAACCGCCACAGAAGCCGCGCTTGTCTTTATTCCGCTTTTGATTCTTCCGTATTTTTTTGCTCCGTGGTTTTGCGCCACAAAAGTCGAGAACGCGTTTCCAAAATCCTGGGCAGGCGAGTAGGCAAGAGTGTCGATTTTGACTGCCGCCGCAAAAGCCGCCATCACTTCCGTTCCGAACGAGTTCACCCGCCCCTGAACCAGCAAAATTCCAAAATTCATAATCGACTGCTGGAGAGAAGTGAGAAAGGCGAGCGAGAAAATCGGCTTTAGAAAGCTTTTTTCAAATCTCATATTCCCGGCATCGAATCTTAGAACCGGAGCGTTTTTCATCGCGTAAAAAAGAAGTCCTGCCGCCGAAACGTACTGCGAAATGACTGTAGCCGCCGCCGCGCCTTTTATCCCCCAGCCGAAAAAGGCGACAAAGAGAATGTCGAGAACTGTGTTCAAAACCGCCGAAACCGCAAGAAAAATCAGAGCCGCGCTTGAATTTCCGACCGCTCGTAGTGACGACGCATAGTAATTGTAGAGAAAAACCGCAGGAATTCCCGAGAAAATCACAAGAAGATAGCTTTTCAACGGCAGAAAAACTTCTGCCGGAGTCTGCAAAACAAGAAGAAGCGGATTTATCAGAATGTAGACAACAGCGAGAAGAACAGCCGTGAAAGCCGCGATTATCGAGAAAGACATGAAGTTCCCGGTTTTAAGCTCATCAATGTCTTTTTTCCCGAGCGCGATTGAAAGAAAAGCTCCGCTTCCCATCGAAAGACCTGTCAGAACCGAGGTCAGAAAAACCATCAGCGTGTAGGCAGAGCCGACCGCCGCAAGCGGCTCTTTTCCAAGAAACCGCCCGACAATCAGAGTGTCTGTGATGTTGTAGCACTGCTGGAGAACATTTCCAATCATCAGCGGAACTGTGAACGCGAGAAGCGACTTTGCTATGCTTCCGCTTGTAAAGTCTGTCTGCCTCACTTCTCTTGCTTTTCCGCTGTGTATCTTGCCCGCTCGCCGCCAATCAGCTTCGGCCGTGAGTAAGCCGCTGTAACATAAGCCTTGCCTACGAATTTCTGCTCCGGGTGGACTGGAACCGCGACTTCCTTCAGGTGCATTCCGATCAGAGTGCTTCCGATGTCAACTCCTGCGCTTGCACGGACGTGCTCCACGACAACCGGCTCCTTGAATCCATAATATGCCGCAGTCGCGAACGAGCCGCCTCCATGAATCCACGGCACAACGCAAACCTCGTCAAGGCCGTATTTTTCGACGCACTCTCGCTCAACAACAAGCGCGCGGTTCAAATGCTCGCAGCACTGGCACGCAAGAAAAATTCCCTTTTCGGACAAAATCCGATTTGCAGTCTCAAAAATCGCTTTTCCGATTTCCGCGCTAGAATCCTTTCCGATTGAGCCGCCTGCAACCTCGCTCGTCGAGCAGCCGATTACAAAAACCGCGCCTTTTTTTTGCGGGTGAGAAGCGAGCAGATTTGTGATTATCTTTTCTGTCTGGCATGAAATCTCCAGAAGATTTTCCGCCGCTGTATTTTTGTTTTCGTTCGTATTCATAACAGGAAGATTATAGCGAGTTTTTTAGTCTGTGTGAAACGCAAGAAAAAACGAAATGCCATAAAAAATTGGCGGTTGTCGGCAAGCCGCCGTCGGCTATATCGCGAGTTTTCAAAAC
>DHKO01000054.1 GCA_002404895.1 Treponema sp. UBA4692
CTCTCCACCTTGAGAGGGTGGCGAACTAAACCGATATTCGAAGAGGCCGCTTTGTAAGCGATTAAAAAAGCTGACAGTTTTTGTCTTGTCAGCTTTAGTTCCCCAAGGAGGATTCGAACCCCCACAGTCAGAACCAGAATCTGAAGTGCTACCATTACACAATCGGGGAATGTGTTGCGTTGATGTTTAAGATAATATATTAACCGCAAAAAAGTGTCAACAGGTCAAAATAAAATTTTTGCATTTTTTTTAATTTTTTTCACTGCTGTCAAAAATAAATCAAGCGCTTTTTAAGTCTGTAGCCCGTGATAGATTTTATTTTCACACAAAAATTTATCACATAAGGAATCACAGACATGACATCGCCATGAAATGAGCGTTTTTCGCTCTTTGGCTATCAAGTATAATCTTTATCCACGCTCAGCAAAATATTTATCTACGCTCAGCATTTTGCTATTGGACGCTCAGCAAAATATTTTTGCACGCTCAATATTTTGCTGTTGTACGGTCAGCATAATCTTTTTGCACGAAAGGGAAAATCAACAAAAGGAGCTTGTTTTACGGATTCAAACTGCAGTCAGGCTATTAAAAAAAACTTCAAAAACTTTCCGGGATTTTCCGCACTTGAAAAACCGCCGTTACTCATTTAAAATATAGCATTATGGCAACGATTACAGGCACCGTTTTAAGCGGGAGCAATAATGTTTTTGATATTGAATGTGAGGAAAAAGATTCAGACGGCAACAGTTTTAAGACAGTCCGGTCGTGCGCTTTTAAGAGCAAGCGTCTAAAAGTCGATGCGAAATATTACAATCCGCTTGCGCCTGGCGACAAGGTTGAAATCGAATTTGAAGATGACGACGATGAAAAAGGCCTGATTACTTCGCTTTATCCTAGAAAAAATTCCTTTGTACGCTGGAACGTAAAAGGGCGCGCGCCGCAGCTCCTTGCGGCAAATCTTGACTATATAATTCTTGTTACAACTCCAGGCGAGCCCGAATTCCGGCCGAGATTTATCGACCGGGAGCTTGCCCAGGCCGAGTTTGAAAATCTGACACCGATAATTCTTGTGAACAAATACGATTTGCCCGAAGCCCAAGACCCGGATTTTCAGAACCGGCTTTCAATCTGGGAAGAGCTTGGCTACAAAGTTCTGCGAGTCTCGGCAAAAACCGGCGAAGGACTTCCGGAGCTTGCGGGGATTCTTTCAGGAAAGCTTAGCGCGTTTGTCGGCCAGTCTGGAATCGGAAAATCATCGCTTATAAATGTCTTGGACAGCACAGTTGTCTTAAAAACCGGCTCGCTAAGCAAAAAATACGGAAAAGGCTGCCACACGACAACGAAAGGCACGCTGATGCACATTCACTTGAACGAGTCGCTTGTAAACGGAATTCCAAACGCTTACGCTTCAATAATCGATACTCCTGGCGTAAGACGTTTTGTCCTGAACGCGATTCCGGCGGAGGAGCTCGCGCTTTATTTCCGCGAAATCAAGCCGCTCGTCGGAAAATGCAAATTCGGCGCAAGCTGCCGCCACGAGACAGAGCCGGGCTGCAAAATTCTTGAGGCGGTTTACTCAGGCGCAATCAGCGAGGAGCGTTTCAAAAGCTACCAGACAATCCGAAATGAAATTGAGACAGGAAGCTGGGCTGACTAAAATCTCCTTAAAAAAAATCAAAACTTTGTGAAATAGAGACGGCAATCAAAAAAATCAAGGAAAATCCAGAATCTTAAAAACTGGAAAAATCAAAATCATAAAGATTTCAGAAAATTAAAATTATGCACAGACGAACTCTCGAAGAACTCGACTATTACAGAATCAGGGAACAAATCGCAGGCTTTTGCGTTTCAGACGAAGGCAAAAACGAGCTTTTGCGGCGCGAACCTTTCACTTCCGAAAATCTTGCGGAAATCACCAAATACAAGACTTTAAGCTCGCAGTGGCAAAAAGCGCTCACGTCGAAAAATCCTGTAAGATTAAGAGGCTGGACTGAAATAAAGTCATTTTTAAGGCTTTTGCGGGCGGAAGGAACAACTCTCGAGCAAAGCCAGCATTACGCGCTCTTCGGATTCTGCGATAGCGCGCTCAGCCTTTACGCATCGCTGAAAACCGCGTCAAAAGAAGTCTCGGTAAAGTCGCTTTTGGATTTGGGCGAAAATCTTCCGTACAGCTCGCTTGTCTCGGTTCAGAACGCGATTTCAAGAGTAATCGACAAGGATGGAAATCTTAAAGACTTGCCTGAAATCCGGGAGATAAAGGCAAAAATCGCATCGATAAAGGCCGGAATAAATTCCGCGCTCAAAAAATTCACTTCGGACTCTTCGCTTTCAAACGTTCTTGAAAGCAATGTTCCGGCATTCAGAGCCGACAGGCAGGTGCTTGCAGTAAAAGCAGGAATGAAAAGCAGAATTTCAGGAATCGTGCATGAGGTTTCAGGCTCGGGGCAGACGCTTTACATTGAGCCGGAGGAAATCGTAAGAAAAAACAACGAGCTTATCCAGGAGGAATTCCATCTCCAGCAGGAAACGAGAAAAATCTTCACGGAGCTTACTTTCCAGATTCACGGATATTATGAGGACTTGAAAAACGCGCTCGGCACAATGATTCTTTTTGACCAGACTTATGCGGCTGCGGCATGGGGAAACGAAAACATTTGCAGCTACGCGTTGAATCTTGACGAAAACGGCGCAGAGCCGCCTCTTCTCTTGCAGGCGCGCCACCCGCTTTTAGGCGATAAAGCCGTTCCAATCGACATAAAATTTCTTCCGGGAAAAAATATTCTGATTATAACAGGCCCGAACACAGGCGGAAAAACCGTCACGCTAAAAACTTTCGCCTTGCTCTCGCTTTTGAACCAGTCAGGATTTCCAGTTCCGGCGGCGGAAGGAACTCGGCTTCCGATTTTTGACGCAGTTTTTGCCGACATCGGAGACGAGCAGTCGATAGACCAGTCGCTTTCGACTTTCAGCGCGCATATGAAAAACCTTGCGGCGGCGGTAAAGCACGCAGGCAGCCATTCTCTTGTTCTTCTTGACGAGCTTGGAAGCGGAACCGACCCGCAGGAAGGAGGAGCTGTGGCGATGGCGGTTCTCGACGCGCTGATTGAAAAGCATGCTTTTGTTCTTGCCACAACCCACCACGGAATTTTGAAAAACTACGGCTACACAAACGAGTTCTGCGTGAACGCAAGCGCGGAATTCAACGCTGAAACTCTAAGCCCCACATACAGAATCGTGATGGGAGTTCCGGGCGAAAGCCATGCGCTTGAAATCGCAAGGCGTTCAGGTCTTCCTGAAAAAACCGTAAAAAAAGCGAAATCTTACATCTCGAACCAGCAGACAGACGTTTCAACTTTGATAAAAGGACTCACACAAAAGCACGCCGAGCTTGACGAAAGAATCAAGGAATTTGAAAGGCAGGAATCTGACCAGAAATCAAAAATCATAAAAATCGAGCAAAAAGAACTCAAGCTTAAAATCAAGGAAAACGAGCTGAAAGAGCGCGAGTCAAGAAGCGAAAGCAGATTTTTGCGCGAGACAAGAAAAACTCTCGAAAACCTTGTGCGCGAGCTTCGCGAGGGCGAAATCACACGCGAGAAAACGCTCAAAATGCGAAAATTCATCAACGACCTTACGGAAGATGTCGATGAGCAGGAGCTGACGATTGAAACCGAAAAGGAAAATCTTGAAAAGCAGCAGAAAGAGCTTGAAGAAAAAATCAATAACGAGACTTTAATCGCCGAAAACGGAATGAAAATCTCGTCTCTTTCGCAAAACCGCTCATCTTCATCAAAGTCAAAAAAATCGAAGCGGAAACTCAGCAACAAGGAAGCGCTCGCGGCGGCAAAACAGACTTACACTGACGAGGAGATTTTCAATCTGGCGCGTCCTGAAAAAAAATCAAAGCCTGTAAAAATGGAATTCGCCGAGGGAGTCGAAGTTTTAGCCGGAGCCGCAAGAATCAGGGGAACGCTTCTCCACGAGGAAAAGCCCGGCGTCTGGACAGTCCAGCTCGGCTCAATCCGGATGAGCATAAAAGAAAAGGATATGCAGCTCATAAAACCGGCAGGATTTTCAGGCACGGCGGATTATTCTGTTGAGCTAAACAAAAGCGACTCAAACGGCTCGCTTCTCTTTGAGCTTCGCCTGCTCGGAATGAGGGAGGAAGAAGCGATGAAAGCGTTGCAGCGTCAGCTCGACCTTTGCGCAATGACAAATTTCCGCTCGTTCAGCATTATCCACGGAAAAGGAAACGGAATTTTGCAGCAGGCCGTCCACGACTATCTCTCAAATTATCCGGGCGTAAAAGATTTTCACTATGCGCGCCCGGAAGACGGCGGATTTGGAAAAACCTACGTTGAAATGCTGTAATTTTTTTTTGACTTTTGAACGTGCCATGCGCCATCGATTCTAATTTTTAATTTTTGACGCGGCATTTTTAAGGCGCGATTTTTTTAACGCAGACAATTTCTCTGGCGTGCAGCACCTATTTTTATGTGTTTTCACTTCTTTTCGGGCGTGTCGGCACAAAAACGCAGCAAAAGCAGGAAGCAAAGCAGTTTTGCGCCGCCGGGTGTTTCAGGGTTCCGCTTTTCGGCTTCATTGCGTCGCTTCGCTGCGCTCGCTTAGCAACGGCTTCGCCGCCCTTGCACCCCCTCACGCATTTGCTGTTCAAATAAACAAATCAGTATTTAAAAGAGCTTCCGCCGATGAATTCCCTTATAATCGACTGCCTCGGAACATAGTCCGCCGGAATCGGATCAAAGTTCTCAAGAAATCCCAAAAGGCGGGTCGCCTCTGTAAATTCGCTTTCAGTAGGCTTTACAGCGCGGAGCATCGGCTCTGCGTAAACTCTCAGGACAGGAATCTCGTAGTCGAGAGCAGTGTTCAAGACCGCATCTGCATTGTTCTGGAAAGGGAAAATGTGAAGCTGCTCGCCTCGCTGAACGCTGTCCCACATTGCGATTGTGCGCTCGGCAGGCATTCCTCGGAAATTCGAGTCGCGCACAATTCTGCGGATTAAGCGGTTGTCGCTCGTCGGAACGCGGTTGTGGTCGTCAAGATTCAGCTGAGTCAGCGCAGAAAGATAAATCTTGAATTTTAACTCAGGATTTACAAGCGGAGTAAGCTTGTCATTCAGCCCGTGGATTCCTTCCATTATCAGAATGTCGTTTTTTTCAAGCCGCATATGCTTTCCGCTCAAATAGCTCTGCCCGAAGTCAAAATTGTAAGCCGGAAGCTCTATCTCTTTTCCAGCGAACAAGTCAACGAGATTCTGGTTAAGCATTTCGATGTTCAAAGCCTCGAGACATTCAAAGTCAAGCTTGCCGTTCTCGTCCCGCGGAGTCTTGTCGTGTCCGACATAGTAATTGTCAAGGCTGATAACTTTCGGATTATAGCCAAGCGCGCGCAGCTGAAGCGACATTTTGTAAGCGGAAGTTGTTTTTCCGGAAGACGAAGGTCCTGCAATCAAAACGACTTTCACGTTTTTCCGCTCGCGAATCATCTGGGCAACACGCGCGAAATTCTGCGCCTGATAAGTCTCGCAAATATCAATGAATTCGTTTGTGCGCTTTTTCGCAGTCAAAGCATTCAGCGAAGCGGCCGAAGTGACTCCGACCATTTTTCCCCATTTTTTATAGTTCTGATAAATCTCGAAAATTTTCGGATTGTCCCTGAATTCTGTGAGACGCTCAGGCTCTGTGTGCTTCGGAAACCTGAGCAAAAATCCGTCGCCGTAAGGCTTAAGCTCAAAAACTTTCAAGATTCCAGTCGAAGAGACAAGCGGGCCGAAATACAAGTCAAGAAAATTTCTGTCGCCTGCAAATTTGTTCACCAAGACTTCGCGCCGGGAAACAACTTCAAGCTGCTTTTTCGATTCCGTAAGTTTCAGGTTTTCAAGCGCGGATTCAGCCTCGCCATAAGAAATGTGCTGCGTCTCAATCGGAATGTCAGAATCGACAATCTTCTTCATCTCGCTCTCAAGATTTTTTATCTGCTCAGCAGTCAAATTCCCGCCGCTTTCGAGCGTGTAATAATATCCGTAGCCCAGGCTGTGCCCCACAAGAAGATGCGCGTCAGGAAAAAGCTTGTGGCTTGCCGCCGCAAGAATAAAGCAAAGCGAACGGCGGTAAATCGCGGCTCCCTGCTTTGACCTTAAAAACACCGGCTCAACCTTGCTTGAAACGCGAATCGGGCGGCAAAGCGAGATTATCTCGTTGTCAACCTTTATTGCCACAATTTTGTCCTTGTCTTCAGAATCGCAAGATTTCGAAACACAAGAATTCGAAGCGACAGTTTCAGGCAATTTGTCCAAAATTTCGCTTCCTTTGACACGTTTATTAACTTCGATTTTATTTCCGTCAGTAAAAGTAAGTGTGATTTTGCCCATAGAAATTCCTTTCAAGATAATTTTTTAGTCTTCCAAGTCTGGAATGTGCTTTTTCAAGGCACGCATAAAGTCCTCGCCCGAGCAGCCGTCTTTCAACGCCGCAAAAACACAGCTGTCTCCAGCGACAGTTCCCAAAATCTCGTCCATGTTAAAATAATCGATTGCATTTGAAACAGGGTCGGCATAGCCTGCAAAAGTCTTGATTACGACAGTCGTAGAATTCCAGTCGATGCTGACATAGCCACGCAGAAAATCCTGCACATAAATTGACTCGCTTTCTCCCCTGTCCTCGTCGCTTTGAAGCGAGTAAACGTAGCCTGAATGTCCGTCGCTGATTTTTCCGACTTTCAGAAGCTTCAAGTCGCGGCTCAAAGTCGCCTGCGTAACATCGAATCCTTCTTTTTGAAGCTCTTTCAGAAGAACGTCCTGGCTTTCAATTCTGTTGTTCCGTATCAATTTTCTGATGATTTTTAATCTGGCTGAACGTTCTTTCATCGTATTTTCCTTTTTTTTCAGATTTTAATCTTTGATATTGTATTTTGATGTGACGATTTCGTCTATCGAGTTTTCTTCCTCTTGAAGAACCTGCTTTTTCCACTCAGATTTTTTTATTTCCTTGAAATTTTCAATCGCCTTGACCTCGCGCATGCATTTTTCCATTTCGGCGCGTTTTTCGTCCGTAACGACTTTCGCGCGCGTCAAGTCTTCAATCGCGATTTCCTTTTGCTGGTCCAAAAGCGCAAAATAATGCTGAACGCTGTAAAGCGAGCGGATGTCTTTTGTCTCGTCTGCGGATTTTATCGCGTTGACTTTTGACAAGGCGATTTCATCGAGCGTGCTTTGGATTTTCGCCTCTTCCTGAACCGCTTTTCCAAGCTCTATTTCCGCCTGCTTTTTCTTGAATTCTTTTAAGCTCTGGACTTTTTCAAGTGAAAAATTAAAACGCTTCATTTATTTTCCAATTTGCTGCTGATTTCAGACATTTTCTCTGCGATTTTGGCTCCAGAAAAATTTTCTCCGGCTTTCACGTTCTCAACTTCGACTTTTTCCTCTTTGTGCTTGTGGACAAGCTCCGCCACGGTTTTTCTGCTTGCGGCAGGATTCTCATCGTATTCGCTTTCTGGAATTTCAATTTCAGCCAAAGCTGAAAGTTTTTGAAGCGTGTCTTCTATCGTGCAATGCTCGTCTTCTTCCTGGCACAAGAATTTTTCAATCTCGCCATGCTTGTCGATTGCCGCGTCAACTTCAGCGTTCGCGCCTTTTTGATAAACGCCTGCCATAATCATATCGCGGTTGTCCTCATAGATTGCGATAAGGCGGCTTACTTTTGTTACAGCTTTCAGAGTCTGAGTTCCAGAAACTCGGCGCGCAAGACGCGAAATGGATTTTAAAGGGTCAATCGCAGGAAAATGACGTTGCTCCGCAAGCTTTCTCGTAAGGAAAATATGTCCGTCAATTGTTCCGCGGACTTTATCGGTAATCGGCTCGTCAACATCGTCTCCGTCAACAAGAACGTTGTAAAAAGCGGTTATCGAGCCTCTGTCGTTTGTTCCAGTTCTCTCAAGCAGCTTCGGAATCATATCAAAAACGCTCGGAGGATAGCCGCGCTGCGCCGGAGCCTCGCCTGTTGAAAGTCCGATTTCACGCTGGGCATGGGCAAAACGCGTAAGGTTGTCCATCATCAGCATAACGTCCTTTCCCTGGTCGCGGAAATATTCCGCAACTGCGGTTGTCGTGTACGCGGCGCGCAATCTTGAAATCGAAGTCGCGTCGCTTGTCGCAACAACAACAACTGAACGCTTCATTCCCTCCTCTCCCAAGTCGCGCTGGATAAAGTCGTTCACCTCGCGTCCGCGCTCGCCAATCAGACCGATTACATTGATGTCTGCGTTTGTATTCCGCGCAATCATCGAAAGAAGCGTTGATTTTCCAACTCCAGACCCGGCGAAAATTCCAAGCCGCTGGCCTTTTCCGCAAGTAAAAAGCGAGTCAATCGCGCGCACTCCAGTTATAATTCTTCTGTCAATCGGCTTTCTTGTGATTGGATTCGGAGCATTCGCCAAAACAGGATAAAAAACTTTCGCCTCAAGCGGTCCTTTTCCGTCAATCGGATTTCCGCACGCGTCGATTACGCGTCCTAAAAGCTCCTTTCCGACCGGAACCTGCAGAACGTGTCCCGAAGCGATTATCTCGTTTCCAATCTCGATTCCCTCGGTTGAGTCGTATGCCATAAGCTTTACAGTTTTTCCCTCAAATCCCATGACTTCCGCCAAGATTTGAGTGTTGTTGTAAGGCATTTTTATCGTGCAGATTTCGCCGATTACAGAACGCGGGCCGTTGCTTTCAATCATCATTCCCTTGACCGCCGTAACGTGCCCCGTGTAAAGAATCGTCTCCGTGTTTTTTACCGCTGAAAGATATTTGTTGAAAATTGATTCCATAATTTCTCCCACCCAAACTGAAATTATGTCTTTTGAAAATTTATTTTTCGGGCGTTGCGTCTTGAAACGCAAGCGTTCCTGCGCCGCCGGGCTTTTCAAATCCCTAACGCTTCGCTTTATTTTACGACTCAGAAACAGTCAAGTCTGATTTTGCCAGCGTTTTCACAGGCGAAATTTCAAGGATTTTGTTTTCAAGCTCGCTGAGCTGGCTTTGAATTCTCGCGTCAATCGCGCCAAAGTCGGTTTCAACAATGCAGCCGCCTTTTTCAACAGTCGAGTCCTCAAGAACTGTAATCCCCTGGACATTTTCAACCTGCTTTATAAAATCCTGAACATGCTTCGATGTGAGCTTCACATCTGCAAGATTCACGCGCAAAGTTACGCTTCCCCTGCCCTTAACTTTCTTCAACGCCTGAAGAACATTCGCCATGACAACTGACTTTTGGCTTTCAGACAAGACTTTCACAACTTTTCTCGCCATCAAGATAACAAGCTCCACAATCTGCTGCTCAGTCTCGCTTAAAATCTCCTCGCGGCGCGACATCACAGACTCAAGGATTTTATGAGTGCGCTCAACAAGGCGCGTAACCTCGTCTTTGCCTGTGTTGTAGCCGTCCTCGCGGCCTTTGTCGTAGCCTTCTTTATATGATTTTTTTGATATTTCGGACTTGTCGCTGTTTGCCTGCGCCAAGATTTTCTCGGCTTCCGCCTTTGCGTCCTGAATTATTTTCTGCGCGGACTGCTCAGCTTCAGTCTTCACAATCTGCGCCTGATCCGACTGACGCTTTACTTCCGCGAACGCGGCTTCCTCAGCTTTTTTCACGATTTCGTCGGCTTTCGCCTGAGCATCTGAAAGCATCTGCTGCTTTTCAATTTCCCAGCTCGCCTTAAACTCGTCTGCCTCGCGCTTCAAATCCTCGGCTGTCGGGCCTGAATATTCAGGAACTTCCTCTACTTTTTCCTCGACCACCGGCGTAGAAAAATCATGGACAAGCTTCAGCTGAAATTCGCCGCCCTTATTTTTGATTTCATTAGGTTCAAATAAATTTTTTGCCATAAACTTTTCCTAAAAATCTAAAACGCAGAATTAAACAACAAGCTCGTCCTCGCCGCTTCTTGCAATAACGATTTCGCCGGCATCTTCAAGCCGCCTGATTGTGGATACAATTTTCTGCTGCGCCTCTTCAACATCCTTCAAGCGGACAGGTCCCATATATTCCATATCCTCTTTAAGCATAGACGCGGCACGTTTTGACATATTCCGGAAAATTTTGTCCTGAACTTCGGTATCGACAGATTTGAGAGCCTTTGAAAGCTCCTGAGTGTCCACCTCGCGGAGAACTTTCTGAATTGCGCGGTCGTCGAGCATGACAATATCCTCGAAAACGAACATACGCTTCTTGATTTCCTCTGCCAAATCCGGGTCTTCCTCTTCCAAAGACTCAATAATCGCCTTTTCGCTTGAACGGTCAACAAGGTTGAGAATCTCAACGATAGACTCGACACCGCCGGCAGCCGTGTAGTCCTCGCTTGACAATGTTGAAAGCTTCTTTTCAAGAACGCGCTCAACTTCGCGCAATACATCAGGAGAAGTGCGGTCCATCGTGGCAAGCCGTTTTGAAACTTCAGGCTGGATTTCAGGCGGAAGATTCTGCAGGATAACAGCCGCTTTTGCCGGCTCCAAATAAGCCAAAATCAAGGCGATTGTCTGCGGATATTCCTGCTGGATAAAGTTCAGCAAATGAGCCGGGTCTGTGCGCCTAATAAAATCGAACGGCCGAACCTGTAAGCTCGAAGTGAGGCGGTTGATAATGTCAATTGCTTTCTGCGAGCCAAGAGATTTTTCCAAAAGCTCGCGCGCATAGTCGATACCGCCGGTTGTGATAAAATTCTGCGCATTCATCAAGTCCTGAAATTCTTCAAGAACCTGATCCTTAAAATCAGAATCTACAGTTTCAAGACGCGCGATTTCAAAAGTTAAAGTCTCAACTTCATCTTCGCGCAAATGCTTCATAATTTCAGAAGAAACATCCGACCCCAAAGAAACAAGGAAGATAGCGGCTTTCTGCCGGCCAGTAAGATTTTTATAGTCTTTTGCGCCGCCTTTTTTCCCCGCCGGTTTTACAGCAGGCTTGCTGGCAGTTTTTGTATCAGCCATATGCTACTCCTCCATCAGCCAAGTTCTGATAAGCAAAGCGACATCTTCCGGATGCTCTTTTGCCATTGCAATCGCGTTTTCCTGAAGCTCGGCGCGCTTGCGCTCTTCGACAGACATCTGGACTTCCATTCCTTCCTGTTTTGCGTCCCAAAGAGCTTTCTCGCGTTCCGCCTGCTGCCTGCGAAGAATTTCCTCCTCGCGGAGCCGCTTTCTTCTTTCGATTTCGCGGCTTATCATTCTGAACACGATAAATGCAATCAAAATAACAACCACGCCAATCAAAATCAGCATGATTGTCTTCTTTGTGTTTTCACGGGCAAGAATCTGTGAGTCTTCCTCGTTCTGCTGCGCGCTTCTGTCAAATCTGATATTTGTCACGACAACTCTGTAGTTGCGGCTTTCATCATAGCCAATCGCGCCTTCAAGCAAAGTCGCAGTATCCTCAAGTTCTTTCGTTGTGAGCGGAGTGTAGACGCGGAGAATATGGCCGATTTCAAAACGGTAACGGACAGGGTCTTCCCAGTCTGGATAACGGTTTTTAAGCTCGTCGATGTTGCTTTCCTTTACGAAAATCGCTTTTCCGCTTCCGTCAGTAACTTTTCCCCATTTTCCGTCGATGTTCACTGAAACTGTAACGCGGTCAACGGCAGGCATCCGCTCTTCAACGCGGTGCTCCGTGTTCACAACATTATTTTGGGTAACTCCAGTCTCTGTCGATTTTCCAATCAAGTTCGACATATCTGAATAAACTGGAGGATTCTGACCTTCAACTCCCGCAGGACCTTCAGGATTGTAACCTGTTCCAGTCCATTCCTTTGTTACAGTCTGCGAGGAAATCGGAAGATAATCACGCTTTTCTGTCGTGTCATAAGGCTTTGACGGATCCTGCTCCGTAATCATCACAGGAGAGTAAATCGTTTTGTCGCTGTTGACTTTTGAAGTGTCCATGTCAACGTTCACGTCAAGGTCGCGCACGCGGTCTTCTGAATAAATGCTCTGCAACGACTTTATGACTTTCGCGCGCTTTTCAGCCGCAAGCTTGAGCTTGAATTTCTCGGTGCGCTCAATAAGGGAAAGACGGTCCATTTCCGCCATTCCAGCAAAATCGTTAAGAATATTTCCGTCTGTGTCTGTGATTACGATATTGTCGTCTGTGAGACCCGAAACTGAACGCAGGACAAGACGCTGAATTCCCTGAATTTTCCGCCGGTCAGAAGCCATGCTGCTTCCGCCCTTGAAACGAAGCGTGATAGAAGCGTTAGCAGGAACGCGCTGCGCCTCAAAAAGAGAATTCTGTCCCGGTGTAATCACGACATCGGCATTCGCAATGTCGTCAAGAGTCTCAATATGCTGTTTTACTTGGTTTGTAACGCGCCGAAGGTCGTTTTTCTCGCGCTCGAAATCTGTTGTTGACCAGTTTGTAACATCGAGCATCTGGCTGAAAACATCGACTTTTGAAGGAACAATATCTTCCGCAATCAGAAGCGCTCTCATCCGCCTTGCAGTCGCCTCGTCAGGAACAGAAATAACGCCTGCTGTGCTGACTGTGTATTTTACATTTTCCTCATCAAGCCTGAACGTAACATTGTCCCTTACGGACTGGTCTGTAATCGGCTGGCTAAAAAGCGGAACTGTCGTAGGTTTTGAAGAGCCTTTAAAAAGAATCACCAGAACGACAATCACCGCAAGAATGATTCCAGCGGCAATCGCCTTTTGGACAGGCTTCCATGAACTCCAAAGTTTTTTAATTTTATCGATAACTTTTTGAATCGATTCGTTCATCTTGCCCTCCCGTGAACGAACATAATCAACACGCTATTTTAACACAATTTTTCCACGCTGAAAAGGTGAGATTATGGCTATCTTGTCGTTGAAATTTCGCTCCAGCCGCTCACAAGACGGTCGATTACTGTCTGAGCAAGATTCAAGGACATCTGAGCTTTCGCCATCGCGGTTGTAACATCGTGAATGTCAACCGAGTCCGGGTCTGTGATAAGCTTTTCCTGAACGCGGTTCACATCGAGCTGCTGGCTGTTCATTTCTGAAACCGCATTCACAAGGTAGCTCTCAAAAGTGCCGAAAGATTTATCATTTTTTACAGATGATGTATTTTCCGAGCCGGGAACAAGCGAAGTGAGTTTCGCGCTTCCGACATGAGCCGGATTTGTTCTAGTCATCTCCGGAGCCTGCATAATATTCATAACGTCCATATTTTTACCTCAACTCAAATCTAAATTAAAATCCACAGTCCATAATCAAAAAATAAAACAATGAAAACTATTTTAGCACAATTCCCATTTTTGAAGCCGTCTCAAAAACGCCGTCATTCAAACTTTTTCAGAATATGCCGCCGGATTTTAGCCTCTTCCAATCTCAAGCGCGCTTGAGAACATATCTTTCGCGCCCTGAACAACGGTCGAGTTCGCCTCGTAAGCGCGGCTTGCCGAAATCAGGTCAACCATCTCGTTCACGATATTGACGTTCGGATATTCAACATATCCTTTGTTCGGGCCAGACTGGATTGCGTCAGGATTTGAAGGGTCGTAAACCATGCGTCCCTGAGTTGTGTCTTTCACGATTTTCTTAACGCGAACGCCTTTTCCAGGGCCGTTGTCCTGGTCTGCGGAAACGAAAGGGGAACGCCATGTAGGATGGCTTGAAGCGACAGGCTCAAGAACCACAGAAGATTTCTTGAAAGCTCCGCCCTCTGGAGTCCGCGTCGTGGAAGCGTTCGCGATGTTGTTTGAAATAACGTCTGTTCTAAGACGCTCAACGCTCATTCCAGTCGCCGCGATATTTATAGAAGTAAACATTCCCATTTTTATTTTCCTCCGTTCCAATAAAATCTGCCGCACAGTGCGACGCTAGCTGACGTTGCATCGCGCAAAAAAGCACAAGAGAAAGTTCTGTTTGCCTTCAGGTTAACAGAACTTTCTCGTTAATAACAAAAATTACAGGATGTAATTTTTGTTATTTTTTCATCACTGTCTTCATCTGGCTGAACTCAAAATTCTCAAGCTGCGCCAAAAGCCTGTAGTTAAGCTGGATTTTCATGATATTCATAGCCTCGCTCTCCGGGTCAACATTGTTTCCGTTAGCGTTCGCCGTTGTAGTCCAGTCAGTCACGCGCCTCGGCTCAACTTCCCTGTAGTCGTAAGGCTCGTTGAGCTGGATATGCCGTCCGTCAGTCACCGTGAGCTTCATTCTGTGCGCAGAGTCCGCCTCGCTCTCAAAAGCCTTCTTAAGCTCGCTCTCAAAATTCACTTCCTGACGCTTATAGTTCGGAACTTCCGAATTCGCAATATTGTTTGCAGAAACCTGATAGCGAAGCGAGTTCACGTCCATCGCGCGGGACAACAAATCAACTGACCGTGTAAAACTATTCATATTCTCATTATCGGAAACTCAAAAAAAATATTTAGAAAATTGCAAGCCGCTTAAAAATCAAAAATGCGCCAGGCAAAAAACGCCATTCAAAAACCCGACACTTTAGAGTTCGCTCCGATTCAGAATTTATATTTCAAAATTTTCAGGACGGAGATTTTGTAAAGCAAAAAACGATTTTCTCACGTGCCTTTCGCCTGAATACAATGCCCCGCTATCCGCCGTTCCGCTACGCTTCATTGCTCCGCAACGCCTCCGGCGCGGCTTCTATCGGGCGTAGGCTTTATAAACCGCAAAGCATTAAAAAGCGTCATTTCTGAATTTATTTTGGAATCTGCAATAAAAAAACTCACATCATTTCTGAATTTGTTTCAGAATCTGCAGCATCAAAATTTCAATTTCGTACTGAATACGATTTCAATTTCAAAATTCTTTTTTCGTATTGAATACGATTTCAGCTTTTCCGAAATTCTTGATTCGTACTGAATACGAAAGCCGCTTTATGAGATTTTTCTAATTCGTAATCAATACGATTGAGATTTTTCTTAGAAAACACGGTTCGTACTCGCTACGATTGCCGTTTTCCTCGTTTTTCTAAATTCTTACTCAGTACGATTCTTGTTTTTCAAAAAAGCCGCTTTCGTACTAAGCACATTCTTCAAATTTCACGTCATTCTGAATTTGTTTCAGAATATGCAATAAAAAAACGCACGTCATTTTTTAGCGAAGTTTAGGAATTTATTTCGGAATCCATAATTTTCCCTTTTGCATGGCATTTATTCAGCACGGATTCACGCGGATTATTTTTTCTTGTCCGCGTTTATCATCTCAATCCGTGCTTATCTGTGTTAAAAAATCATTTTCCCGAAAGCTGCTTTTTCCACCGCGCAACCAAGTCCAGAGCCTCGCGCGGCGTCAAATCGTCCGGGTCTGCGCTTAAAATCTCGTCGAGAATCATCTCCTCGTCGCTGAAAAGCCCCGGCATCGCAAGCGATTTTGCAGGGATTTCCGCGCCCGTCTGCGCTGTCTCAAAAACCGCCCCGCCTTTGTTTGCTGTCTCGCTTTTTCCATTTTCATCGGAAGAATGGAGCTTTGAAAGAATCTCGTTCGCGCGTTTTATTACGCTTTCAGGAATTCCTGCCAGGGACGCAACGTGGATTCCGTATGAATTCTCGCTCGCGCCGTCTTTTATCTTCCTTAAAAAAACGACCTTGTCGTCTTCCTCGCGAACGTCCATGCACAAAAGCTTCAGCCTCGGATGGCAAAGCCGCGTAAGCTCGTGGTAGTGAGTCGCAAAAAGAGTCTTGCATTTTATCGTGTTCAAAAGATACTCGGAGACAGCCCATGCGATTGAAAGCCCATCCTCCGTGGAAGTTCCGCGTCCGACCTCGTCCATAATCACAAGAGACTTGTCCGTAGCCCCGCGCAAAATGTAGGCGGTTTCAGACATCTCGACAAGGAAAGTCGATTCTCCTCGCGCAAGGTTGTCGCTCGCTCCGACACGGCAGAAAATTCTGTCAACAATTCCGACATGAGCCTCTTTCGCAGGCACAAAAGAGCCGGTCTGGGCAAGAAGCGCAATCAGAGCGTTCTGCCTTAGATAAGTCGATTTTCCTGCCATGTTCGGGCCGGTTATAAGCGCGAATGACGCGAGATTTTTTCCATTATCTCCTGAATTTTCAGATGAAATCTCCAAGTCGTTCGGAACGAATTCCCCGACAGGAAGATGCATTTCCACAACAGGATGCCGTCCGCCTTTTATCTCAAAATCCTTTGAGTTGTCAACAACCGGGCGTGTCCAGCTGTACAAAACCGCAGTGTGCGCAAGCGCGGAAGTAACGTCGGCATAGGCAATCTCGTGCGCGGTCTGCAAAAGGTAATTCGTCTGCGTTGCAAGGCGCGAGCGTATTTCAAGGAACAAGTCGCGTTCCGTCTCGATTATTTTTAGGCTCGCCTCGTTTATCTGCTTTTCAATCTCCTGCAGGCGGACTGTCGTGTAGCGGTCGGCGTTTGTGAGCGCGCGCCGCAAAATAAAATGCGGAGGAATCTTGTCGGCTTTTCCGCGCGTAATTTCAATGTAATAGCCCGTGAGATTGTTGTTTCTGATTCTAAGATTCGCGATTCCAGTCTTTTCTTTTTCCTCATCGGCGTAGTCAGAAAGAATTTTGTTCACGTTGTCATGGATATTTCTGTACTCGTCAAGCTCTTTTGACCAGCCGGTTTTAATAATTCTTCCTTCTGTAAGGCTTGTGGCAGGGTCTTCAAGAATCGATTTTTTGATAAGCTCCACAATCTGAAGCGCGACAGCCGGGTCGGTTTTCGCAAAATCGTAATTTTCAAGCCGGCGTCTCACTTCAAGCCAAGACTCAAGAGACGCTCTCAAAGCCTGCAAGTCTTTTGCGTGGGCGCGCTCCATCGCGATTCTTCCAGCCAAACGCTCAATGTCAAGAATATTTCCGAGCTTTTCATGCACATACTCAAGGAGATTTCGGTTATTAACAAAAAGCTCAACGTGGTTCTGCCTAGAATTGATTTCATCAGCATTTTTAAGAGGATACAAAAGCCAATTGCAAAGCGCGCGCTTTCCCATTGCAGTCTGAGTGTGCGAGACACATTCAAGGAGCGAAAAATGCGAGCTTCCGTCTCTTAAATTCTGCACAATTTCAAGATTCCGCCTTGAAGAATCGTCCATAATCACAAACTGGCTGTCTTTATAGACTTTTATTCCAGTAACGTGCGGAGAATCTGTGATTGTAGTTTTCTGAATATAGTCAAGCAAAAATCCTGCCGGCGCGACTTCCGGCGAATGTTCGTCAAGTGAGAACGGCTGCAGATTCACCGTCTTGAACTGGGACAAAAGACGCTTGAAGCTTAGCTTCTGGTCAAAATTCCAGTCGGGATAATATGAGATTGAAAGATTCTCGTTCTGGGAAAGGACTTCCTGCACAGTCTGATTGGAACGGAGACTTTCAGGAAGCAAAAGCTCTCGCGGCCTGCATCTTCCAAGCTCTTTCGGAAAATTTTCCGCCATGTCTGCCGTGTTCCAGCTTGTCGCAAAAAAATCCGCCGTCGTAACATCGATGTAGGAAAAGCCCGCCTTGCTTTTCTGAACGCAAAGACAGGCAAGAAAATTGTTTGTTCCGCCTTCAAGATACTCGCTTTCAACCGCAGTTCCCGGAGTGATTACTTCAATCACTTTCCGCTCGGTAAGGCCTTTCGCATGGACATCGCCGACCTGCTCGCAAATCGCGATTTTTTTTCCGCAGCGTAGAAGCCGCGCAATGTAGACTTTCGCCGCATGATAAGGAATTCCGCACATCGGCTGGCTTGCCCTGTGCGTGAGCGTAAGATTCAAAAGGCGCGAAACTTCAAGCGCATCCTCATTGAACATTTCATAAAAGTCTCCAAGACGAAAAAACAGCACCTCGCCTTTGTGCTGCTCTTTTATGGAAAGATACTGAATCATCAACGGCGTAAGCTCGGAAGATTCCGAGCGGTTTTGAAGCGAGCCTGCCACAACTGAATCTTTAGCCATTTTACAAGCCTAGAGACGCAATCACTTTGTCCGTAACATCGACAGAAGAGCTGTACCAGAGAATTCCGTTCGCGTTTTGGAGGCTCAAAATAACGGAATATCCGCCGTCCTCCGCCACGCGCTCAAGAACTGAATAAAGTTTTTTATAGAAAGAATCAGAATTCTGCAAATTGGTTTTGATTGATTCAAGCTCCACGTTCTTTGCGTTTGTGTATTCGGTCAGAGAATCTGTCTTTTTGATGATTTCAGATTCAAGGCGTGAAGCCGCCGCATCGTTTCCAGAAGATTCCGCCTCAGTTTTCTGCGACTTCAGCTTTTGAATTTCCTCTGAACGCTTTGTGATTTCCGCCTGAAACTGCGACTTTTTGCTTTCATAGTTTCTAACCGGCGCGGAATTTCTAAAATAAGCCTGATAAACGCGCGCAGTGTCAACAACGCCGAATCTTGTAATCTGCTGAGCCGAAAGCCCCGCAAGTGAAAGAAGAGCCAAAGCCAAAATCAATGCAATTTTTTTCATTTTATTTTCCTAATCTCGATAATTCCATTGTTTTTCATTATTACCGATAATTTCAATTTTACTTGTTCGTGATATTGAATGACAGAACGAATTTCCAGTTTTTGTCCCAATGCCATTTTCCGTCTCCAACGCCGTAATTGTCGCTTGAGTCAGAAGAGCCGAACTTTCCAGTGTTTGCAAAAAGCAGGCGGAGCGGGAACTGAGGAATTGTAAAGCGGATTCCAGGGCCGAAGCTAAAGAAGAAATCCTCTTTCTTAAGCTCGGTGAACATTTCATAAGGGCTGTCTTTAATCGCAGCCGCATCCGCAAACAGGTCAAGCGCGAGAACGCCCGGCACAAGCGGAATACGAAGCTCCAGAATGTTGCTCCAAAGCGCGCGGCCTCGGTTTGTGTTGTAGATTGAAGTCCAGCCGCGTCCGTTGAACATTCCGTCGATGTAAAGGCGGCTTGAGTCTCCAACCTGAGAATTAACCGCAGGAACTTGAAGCGAAAGCCCCGAATATCCCATCAGGACAACTTTGAAAAGCCAGCTTTCAGTCGCCTGCCATTTGAGCAAAGTGAAATATTTTTCAAGTTTTGTGTCTGTGCGAAGAAAATACTCGTCTTCCCACGGCGTAATTCCGTACCAAGTAAGACGCTGGCTTGCAAACCAGCCTGCGGAAGGGTCGTAGTTCACATCGCGGTCGTCAATCGAGAATGAAGACCAGATTGAATTCTGCCAGCCCCACTTGTTCGCATAGTCGCTTATCGAGGAGTCAACTGGAGTCCACAAATCCGTGTCATACATATTGTTCTTCAAGCTGAAAGAGATTCCAGACGCGAATGAAAGAATCGCAAAGTCAGGAGTCCATCTTCGTCCAAGAGAAAAACCTGAAGTCCATTTGAGCTGCTCATAGTCCATATAATAGCTGTCGTCGTCAATAGTGCCGTCATATTGAATCTTGTTTCTTAAAGCGTTGAGGCTTGAATGTGCGAATTCCGTGCTGATTGAGGCTGAAATCGGCTTTCCGAAAAGCCAGCCTGTTCCCCAGCTCAAGCCGACAGACTGAGTGTCAGTCGCGATTGAGGAGCTTGCACTGATTGAATTTCCTGTTCCTTTTACGTTTGAGTCCTGCCATTTTACGAACAAGGCAAAAGGCAAGTCGTCAGGGTCTGAAACGCCTGAAAATGTTACGCCGAATTCAATAGAAGTTGTTGACTGCTCCTCAACGGAAATAATCAAGTCAACGAGATTTTCCTCCGAGCCTGGAACAATGTCTGGAACAACCGCGCTGAAATACTGCAAATTGTAAAGATTTCGGAGTCCGGTTGTAACTTTCGCCTTTGAGAAAATGTCTCCGCTTTCAATTGGAAGCTCGCGCAAAATTACAGCGTCTTTTGTCTTTGTGTTTCCCTTCAAAGTGATATTTTCAACGTGGCTCCGCACATTCTCAACAATCATAAACTGGTAAGCGATTGTCTTTGCTTCCTCGTTTTTCTCAGGAATCTGCTGGAAGCGGTTTGAAGTGTAGCCGTTCTCATAATAGTGGTCGGCAACCGCCATAACGCCCTCGCTGTATTTTGTCTGGTTAAAAACCGCGCCTTTCTGAAGCTTCACAAGCGAGCCAAGCTCCTCGTCAGAAAAAATTCTGTTTCCGACAAAAGAGACACCTTCAAAAGTGTACTGCGCGCCTTCTTGAATCGCAAATGTGATTGTAAGCTCGTCGCGCTTTTTCTTTTCGTTGACCGCGACATCCTTTGTGATGTCAACAACCTGCGCGTCGATATAGCCGTTGTTCGCGTAGTAAGCCATGATTGCCTGACGGTCAGCCTCGAGCATAGACTCCTGAAAAGCTCCCTTGCTTATGATTCCGACTTCTTTCAGCGAAATTTTCTTTTTGAGAGTTTTCGATGAGACAACTTTGTTTCCGATAAATTTGATATTTGAGACAACAGTCGAGCGTCCCTCGTCAATGTTAAAAGTGATTTCAACGCCCTTGTCAGTTGTCTTTGTCTCCGAGCTGATTCTCGCGTTTGTAAATCCTTTTTCAAGATAAAGCTTTCTGATTGCGCGCTCGTCGGCAGGAAGCTTTGAAGAGATAAAAATCTCCTTTTCCTTTACGCTTGCCGCATCCTTGATTTCAGTTGTTCTGATTTGCGAATTTCCTTTCACAAAAATCCGATAGACAGCCGGCCGCTCAACAACATTGATTGTGATTATAATCGTCTTGAGCTTAGCGTCCGCCGAAGTAACTTCAGGATTTATCTCGTCGAAATAATTCAGATTGTCAATACGCGAGTAAAGCTCCTCATAAAGCTCGTCTGTGAATTTTTTTCCGTAAAAGCTCGAAACAAGACCGTCAACATCTTTTGAATCAACATTTTTCAAGCCCTTGAAAACAACCGACTTGATTATCTTATTGTAATACCATCCATCTTCAAGAACCGTGCTTTCTGCCGAAGTCTCACTTCCAGCGTCCTGAGCAAAGACAGGAGCGGAGCAGAAAACAAAGGCAGCCGCAACAAAAGCCAAAACAGAAGAAATCCCACGACGGACAGACATATAATCTCCTTTTAAACTCGCCGAAAAAAGCGAATTCCGCGCGGCAAGATTTTTCCACCGCAGCGATTTTTTTTACATTTTCAATTTTTAAAACGAATGTTTCCACGACAGAGTCATTGATGTTGAAGGAACCCAAGTTCCAGTTATTCCTCTTCTGATTTCATCAATATCAGGAGCAACGCCGATTCGGATATTAACAAAAGGCGAAGTCATCTCAAAACCGAATTCCGGCTGGAAGACAATATCTCTTGAAGTTGCACCGTTCACAGCTTTGTCCTCGTCATAAGTCCAATGAAGAAGAGAGTCAACGTAAATCGAACTGCCGAAGTACTTACCTACATAAACAGTCGAGTTGTCAATAAAGTTACCGAACGAAAGATGATTGCTAGAACTATCCCTGCTCGTCGCAAACTTAACCGAGTTTTGCAAGACATTTGTACGAATGGAAAATATATCAAAATTGAGGGTTTCACGCAATGTATTTTCAATTTTGCGCATCAGAGTCGCCTGCATAAAATAGTCTCCGCCCGCGACCGCAAGCGAGGCAACGTTTTCAGAATCTGCGGACACGACGTTTCCGAGAAGCTCCATAATCTCCTTTTCAGATTTCGCAGGAATCGAAGAAAAATGCGGCGTGAACGTGCTTAAAGGCTCGTTGTTTGCGGACATAACGATTGTAACCATGTTTCCGCTTTCATCACGCTCGCGGGTTTCAGCGCGCACAGTAATTTTCGGGTCCATTCTGTCCTGAGTCTCGTTCAGAGAGATTCGCCCCTCTTTCATATAAAAGTTTCTGTTAAGCCAGACGATTTCTCCGCCGCGCAAGCTGATGTCGCTTTTAAGCTCAAATTCGCCTGTCGCAGAATCGATGAAAAGGCTAAGAGCAGTTCCCGGAGTCACAACGCCGCGCATAAGAGGATTGAAAAGAACCTGAACTTTCTGTCCGACTGTAATATCCAAATCCGTAAAGACATTTATCGATGAAGGCTCGGCCGCTTTAACAGGCACAGACTGAGAGATATTTTCAAGCGAGAACTGCTTTTGAAGCGATGTCGTAACAATCTCAACATCGGTGTTGTCGCCTGTAATCCAGCCAGAAATGCTGATTTCGCCCGGAAGAGTATACAAAATATCAAGCTGGCAGCTTCCGTCGCCTTTCACAAATACAAAAGGAAAAGACATTTCAACAGGAACTTTGTGCGCGTCGTCAACATCAACGCTAACGTCAATGCTTTCAATTCCCCAGCGGTCAAATTCCATGACCATTCCGACAAGCCCGTATCCTTTTCCAAGAAAAACAGGAGTCGGCTCAACGTGCGCCTCGCCCTGCTCCATTGTCAAGAAAAGCCTCGGAGCTGAAAAAGACTGGCGGGAAATATAAGGAATATTGAGATTCGGGTTTTCAATGCTGAACGCGCCGGTAAATTCAGGGTCGGTTGT
The DNA here is from genome assembly GCA_002404895.1 of Treponema sp. UBA4692. Lineage (GTDB taxonomy): Bacteria > Spirochaetota > Spirochaetia > Treponematales > Treponemataceae > Treponema_D. The sequence continues at coordinate 22,409 of DHKO01000054.1, forward strand.
GATTCCAGAAATTTTCAGCGCGCCGGTTACAATTCCGCTGTTGAAATGAACCGCAGGAATTTCAATCTCGGAAGAAATCCGCTTCATATCCGCGTAAATTCCTTTTACCGCAAGGTCAAGCTCGTTTTTTACGATTGTGCCGTCAAGAGCGAATTTTACGGTTTTTGAATTCACATTCGCTGAAATTCCGTCAGATTTAGAAAAAGAAGCGTTGAAGACATTTCTGTCATCCGCAAAAACTTCAATGCTGTCGCCTGCCCTGACGCCGGTCAGCTTGAAAGGAAATTTGCTCGCGAAAAAATTTCCTCCGACTTCATCTGACTTAAGCTCGACTGTCAAGAATTCTGGAACTGAGAAATCTCTGTTTTCTTTCGCGCCTGAAACATTAAGGCTCAAAGGCATTTCAATTGACTTGCTGTTTAACCTTACATCAAGCTGAGCATTTGCCTCGCCGGAAAAAGAGAACGGGTCGAACGAAGCATTGAATCCGCTTAAATTCAAAAGCGACCACGAACATTCCATTCCGCTCACGTTCAGTCCAGTGTCATCATAAACGACAGACGCGCTCGCATTCAGCGGATAGCCGTAAAGGGAAAGCTTCGCCTTCTCCAAATTCACAGAAATCAAAGGATTTTTTATCGTTCCTGTCGCTGTAAGCTCGGCAGAAATCGTGTCGTCAGAAGTCTGTTCAGATAAAAATCTTCCGCATGGAAAATTCTGCATTGAAGACGAGACCGACATATAAAAGTCATTTTTTAACGCGTCGGCAGAAAAAGGAAGCTGCGAAGGATTCGTGAAATCGGCGGAAAAACTGAATTTCTCTGAGGAAACTACGCTCGCCATATCGATATTCGCGTGAATTGAGTCAAAAATTCCGTTGTTCAAATTCCAGACAAAAGTTCCGCTTCCGTCCAGGGAAGAAACGTTGTCAGAATATGCAAGCGTGTTGAACATAAAGCCGTAGCGGTTCGCGCTCCCAGAAAAAACAAGGTGCGGCGCAAACGGAAGATTAAGCGACGGCTCCTCGAGTTCAAAGCTTGCGATTTCAGCGGAAATTCCCTCGTTCAAGTCCCAGCTGAAATCCGTGTCGAAAGAAAGCGCGAAAACGTATTTTCCGGCCGCAACAGGAAAAAGCCTGCTCGAAACGCTTCCTGAAATTTTCTCGCCTAAAGAAAAAATCGCGTCAAAATCATAATCGCCTGAAACCGAAATCCACTCTGGAGAAACGCTTCCAGAAAATCTGTAAGGAATAGAATTCACAGTCAAATCAGTTGAAAATGAAAAATCCTTGAAATTGTCCGCAAAATCAACCGACGACTGTGCGTGAGCCTCAATGCTTCCAAACTGCAAGTCGAACTGGCTTATATTGAATGTCTCTTTTGAGCCGTCAAGCGCGAAAACCAAAAGCTCGCGGTCCTTTTTCGTGTTCGCAAGAAGACAAATCGGCGCATTCACAGAAAAATCCTTGAAATCGCTTGAAATGTACGCTTCCGTGTTGAAAACGTAAGGAGAGGCGGCAGAAGCGGCTGTATTGAGCCAGGCCGCAAGATTCTCGTCAAGGAAAAAAGCCGTTTTTTGGATAACGCTGTCAACAAACATATCAGAGATTGAAACCGAAGCCTGCAAAAATTTCTGCCCGGATGTAAGAAAACTTCCGTCAAGAACAAAATGGCCAGCGTTTTCATAATCCGTATGCGCATAGTCAAAAAATTCAAAAGAAAAATCTACAGAGGACTTTTCAGGATAAACCGTAAGCTGAGCGGCTGTAAGCGACATATTATTGAAGAAAATCTGCGGAGAAAAGCACATAAAGCCGCGCGAAAGCGGGTCAACGTAAATTTCAGTGGAGATAATTCCGCCGTTTTTCAGCCTTAGAAAATTAAGCGAAAAAGTTCCAGACGGCTGCAGACTCGCAATATTAAATCCGCCTGAAAATTCCGCGTCGATAGAATCTCCTGAAGCCGAAATTTTCGAGACCGAAACGTAATTTTTATCGCCTTTCGCAGAAATCTGAAAATCGATTTTCTCGCCCAAAAGATTCTGGCTGAGAGCAAGGCGCAAATTTGAATCATAATTTATATTTTCTGATGAAAAAGACGCGGAAAATTTTCCAGAAATCGTTGAGCCGTTGATTTTCTGCATAATTTCCGTTTTTTTTCTGACAGAAACAAGCGAAAACGGATTGAAACGTTCGAATTCGCCCTGAAAGCCGAATTCCTTTTTCTCAAAGTCGCCTTTCGCGTAAACAGAAAACGGCAGAACCGTCCTCATCGTGCGGACTTCAAGAATATTCTGGCTGTAGTTCACGAGCAAATCGAGATTTGAAAGCGAATAGTCCGCGCCGCGAGAATTTGAAAGGCTTAAAAGAGCCGAGCTTCCGTCAAGGCTTGGAAAAATGTTTCCAGAAAGCGAAAATCCGCAGGCGATTTTCTGCCGCCGACCGCCGCTTTTAAAAGCGTCAGTCAAAAACGAGACCGCGCCGGAAGATTTTACAGAACAGCTGTCGGAACGCTCAAAATCCTTCAGGCTGAGATTTTTAAGCGTTAAAAAAAGCTCGTTTTTTGCGTCTGAATAATGAAGTGAAACATTTTTTACTATTATATCGAACGGAAAACTGATTTTTTTTGATCCAGCGGATTCGCCTGTTCTGTTTAGTTTTCCGGCAATTTTAGTTCCAGTTTCGTTTCCGCCGTTTTCAAAAGAAAAATCCGAGCTTTCAGCGTTTTTTTCCTTAAAAGAACGATTTTTTTGATTCGCATTAAATTCCAAATCATTTTCAGAATCGCCTTTGCCTCCGGCATTTTTCAGATTTTCATTTTTTAAATATTTTTTTCCAGCTTCATTTTTTTTCAGAAGACTCTGCATTTTTTCAACAAATGCGGAATCTTTTACAGCGTCAAATTCAACTTCAACGCCGTTCAAAGTAAGCGATTCAAGAGCGAGAACAGGATTTTTCGAGAAAAATTTTGTGATTGTGTAGGAAAGCCGCGCTTTTTTTATGCTCAGAACAGTCTTTTTTGACGCGGCATCTGAAATTGCGATTTTTCTTATATTCGCGCCGGCCAAAATCGACGGCGAAATCGACTTGTAGGAAATCGAAAGCCCAGTTTCTTCCTCGAGTTTTCTGCACGCAATCTCCTCGATTTTTGAAAGCTCGTCATAAAGTCTCACATAAACAGGCCGGATTAAAGCCAAAACTGCAATTGCGAGAAAAATAAATATTGTGCTTCCTAGGCCTACGCCCAAAACCTTAGACTTCATCGATTTTACTTTAGGATTTCCTGCAAGAGCCTTATTCTATCAGAAAGTGCGGACTTCTTCACTTCCACTATCGGCATAATCAAAACTTTCTAATATAATGCTAAAACTCAATTCAGAAATCAAAAGTAAAAAATAAAAACTATGAAAACGCAACGGAAAAAGGAAGCGAAAATATGATTTTAAGAAATTTTGTTGTTTTTGAGGGAATCGACGGAGCGGGAACAAGCACGCAAATCAAAATGCTTCAAAATCGGGCGGACGCGGACAGATTTTTTTTCACAGCCGAGCCGACAAAAAGCGAAACCGGAAAATTCCTAAGAAAAATGCTCAAAGGAGATGTGAAACTTGACGTGCGAACTTCCGCATTTTTGTTCGCGGCGGACAGAAGCGAGCATCTTTACGGAAAAGGCGAAGATTCAGGTCTCGTGGAAAAAGCAGAAAGCGGAAAAATCGTTGTTTCAGACCGCTATCTTTTTTCAAATCTTGCGTATCAGAGCGTAACTTGCGGCGAGGAGCTTCCAAAACTTTTGAATTCCGTGTTTCCGCTTCCAGAAATTCTTTTTTTCTTTGAGATAAATCCTGAAATTTCGCTAAAGCGCGTTGACAGCAGGGGCGAGCGTGAAATCTACGAGCAGCTTGATTATCTCAGAAAAACCGAGAATCAGTACGAAAAAGTAATTTCCGAATACGAATCAAAAAACACAGGAATGAAAATCGTCCGCCTTGACGCAAGCGAAAGCATTGACGAAGTCTACGAAAAAATCTGCGTTAATCTACAGGAAAAATACGGCCGATAATCAAAGCGATGAAAAAGATTTTCCGCGCGATTTTTGCCGCGCTTGTCCTGATTTTTACGGTTTCTCCTGCGTTCTCGTACATGGTCAAATATAAGGAAGATTATTACAAGCTTTTTCACGTGCATTATCAGCAATATCCAGACGACGTGATGGAAAACATCTACTGGCTTGAAAAAGCTGTTCAGGCGGATTTCTGCAATCCGCTTTACGCTGGAGTCAAAATCGACAACGAGGACGACTGGGAAAAATACCGCTATCTCTTTATGATGCATATAAATCTGAAACTTATTGAGCAGCATTTGCGGCTCGGGCGGACTTACGATAAAAAAACAGCGAAATTTTACGACGCGCCATGGAAAGATTTGTACATCGAAAACCTAAAAAAAGCGAAGAGCTGCTACGAAGCGGGACTTTACTATTGGCAGGAAGCGAAGCTTTGGGCGGAAAAAGCGAATGTCGGAAAGTTCAAATTTCTTTTTCTGACGGACATTCAAAACTGGGAAGACGAGCGCGAACGGGTCGGAAACGGAAATCTTGACTACGACAAAATCCTGAACCGCGAGATTTCAAGAGTCCAGAAAGTGATTGACGACTTTGAGAAAATGGGAGACGGATATTAGCGCAATGCGATTCAAGAATTCAAAAATAAAAATAAAAAAGAAAATATAGAAGGTGACTATGATTTTTGATGAAAAAGATATAATTTATCCGCCGGTGCATCCCGGAACAGACCGCACTTTTATAAGATTTTACAAAGGCGAGCCAGACTTGAACGCGATTTTTTTCCCGGAGCTTGAAGATGAAAGCCATAAAAACGATTCACGGCCGCAAAGAGTTTTTGTGACGGACACAAACGTCGCCTCGCTTGAATTTGCAAAGCCTTTCATAAATCTTTTCCGGGGCGAGAATTTCTCACATCTGAAAATCGAGCCGAACGAAACTGGAAATCACGGAAAAGACGTTCTCCTGATTTTGGGAAGCGGCGAGCCTTACAAGACAATCGAGTCGGTTCTTGAAATCGTAAAAGCCGCGCTCGACAACAACGGCCAGAGAACGACAGTTTTTGTCGGAATCGGCGGCGGCGTAATCACCGATATGACGGCATTTGCCGCATCAATCTTCAAGCGCGGAGCGCACTGCGAGCTTGTTCCGACAACGCTTTTGAGCATGGTTGACGCGGCAATCGGCGGAAAAACCGGCTGCGACTTTGAAAGCTACAAAAATATGATTGGCTCTTTTTTTCCGGCGCAGAAAATCCACATAATTCCGTCGTTTATCCAGACTCTTCCGCAAAATGAATACAAATCTGGAATGGCGGAAGTCGTAAAAACTGCGCTGCTCTACTCGCCTGAGCTTTTTGAAAAATTCGAGAAATCTCCTGAAATTTTGACCGAAAGAAAAAATCCTCTTGTTGAAGAGGCAATCAGAATCTGCGTGAACGCGAAGGCAAAAGTCGTTGAAGAAGATTTGACCGAAAAAAATATCAGAATGCAGCTTAATCTCGGGCACACTTTCGGACACGCTCTTGAAAGCATGGCGGGTCTTGGAGTTGTAACTCACGGAGACGGAGTCGCATGGGGAATCGGGCGGGCTGCTGAGCTTTCGAGAAATTTGGGGCTTGCAAGCAACAATTTTGCGGAGCGCGTAAAAAACTGTCTTGCAAGCTTCGGCTGGGAAACAAAAGCGGTTCATCCTGCAATGAAAGAAAAATATCCGGGCAAGCCAGATTCAGAAATCGCTGAAATTTTGTTCAGCGCGATGAAAAAAGACAAGAAAAACAGCTCAAGCCAAGTGCGTTTTGTCTTGCAGGAAGATGTTGGCAAAACAGTAATCACAGAAGTTCCAAAAGAAAAAGTTATCGAAGTTTTAAAATGACACACGAACATTATTTTGACTGGGCGGCGACAAGCCCCGAAGACAAAGAGATTTTGCGTGAATCTCTTGAAATTGCGCTGGAAAATTTCGGAAATCCGTCATCGGCGCACGCGGCAGGAAAAGAAGCTAGAAAAATTTTTGAAGAAGCGCGAGAACGTTCGGCGAAAGCAATCGGCGTAAAGCCGAGCCAGATTTTTTTCACATCCGGCGGAACCGAAAGCGACCACATTCCGCTTCTTTCAGTCTTGAATTCTCCGATGATTTCAGAAGGAAAACGCGGCAGAATAATTTTGAGCGCAATCGAGCATCCGGCGTTAAGAGAACAATGCAGCGAACTTAAACATCTCGGTTTTGAAGTCGTCAGCGTAAATCCTGACAAAAACGGATTCATCTCCGCGCAGGCGATTTCAGAAAAAATAACGCCGGACACGCTTTTCATAACTGTAATGGCGGTGAACAACGAGACAGGCTGCATTCAGCCGATTTATGAAATCGCGGACGCAATCACAAAAGCGGCGGCAGGGAAAAGAAAGCCTCATTTTCATGTTGACTGCGTTCAGGCGGCAGGAAAAATTCCGCTAGATTTAAGCCGAAAAGGAATAGACAGCGCGGCTTTAAGCTCGCATAAAATCTGCGGCCCGCGCGGAATCGGAATTTTGTATCTCGCGCGTGAAATCCGGCCGTTTTTAACAGGCGGCGGTCAGGAAAACGGAATCCGCTCAGGAACTGAAAACCTTTTTGGAGCAGTCGCATTTTCAAAATGCCTTGAAAAATATTACATTTCCGGCAAATTCAACGCTGATAAAAACATATGCGAAGGCTTCGAACGGACTGAAATCAAAAACGGCGCAAAAAAAGCCGAAACAGGAAACGCGCCTGACGAAATCGCAGCATACGAAAGATTTTTGGTGCAAAAAAAATGGACAGAAGATTTTATCTCAAAACTTTCCAGTCTCAAAAATTGTGTTCTTGTACCAGAAATTCGTTCGAATCTTGATGATGAAGTTCAAGACAAATTTTCGCCGTGGGTTTTGCAGGCGGCTTTCAAAGGAATTCCTGGAAACGTTATGGTTCGCGCGCTTGATGCAAAGGGATTTTTTATCTCGACCGGCTCGGCTTGCTCGTCAAAAAAACAAAGCCGCCCGATTCTCGCCGCAATGAACGCGAGCCGTGAAGTTCAGGACAGCGCAGTTCGGTTCAGTTTCGGGCCGCTCACAACAGAAAAGGCAATGAACGAGCTTTTCGGGGCTGTAAAAGAGATTTATCAGACTTTCAATGTTGAGTAAATCTTGAATCAAAACTTGCGATACGATAGAATTACTAAATAATTTTTATTCGCATTTTCTAAGGAAGGATGACTATGGGCATTCGTGGAGAACTCTTTACGACTCAGGTTCTGCTGGACAACCGCACTTATTTTTTTAACGTCAAGGAAAACAGGGTTGGCGATGTATTTTTGCAGATTGTAGAAAGCAAGAAAGGCGATGGCGCGGATTTCGACCGTCATCAGATTTCGATTTTTGCGGAAGATATGCAGAAAGTTCTTGCAGGTCTTGATGATTCGCTCAAATTCATTGAAAAAGACCGCAAGGAAAAAGCAAAGCTCCGCGCAGAAAAGAAAGCAGCAAAAGAAGCAAAATACGGCTTTGGCGGAGACAAGAAAATCATCAGAAAGATTGGAAGAGAGCCAGACGGAATCAAGCGCACTGGAAAAGTAATTCACATCAAGTCAAAGAAATCGGACGACACAGGCTCAACTCCTTCAGCTTCTTCTGTCGAGCAGTAAAGTTTTTTGGGATTTTCATTTAAATCTAAAGACAGCGCACCGTTTTTTCGGTGCGTTTTTTTTCAATTGCCATATAAATGTCAGAATACAAAAAGGCAGAAAGATTTTTTCAAACTGAAAACTTCTGCAAGATTTTTTAATATTTGAAAGAAAGCCGCTGAATTGGGCTTGGTCCAAATTTCAGGCAGGCTTCCTTGTGGGCTTTTGTCGGGTAGCCCTTGTGCTTTGCGTAGCCGTATCCAGGATAAATTTTGTCGTATTCGAGCATCATCTTGTCGCGCTCAACTTTTGCGATAATGCTCGCCGCCATAACTTCAGGATATTTTCCGTCAGCTTTCGGCTTGCATCTTACTTTGCATGGAACTTTCGGGCAGCTCGTTCCGTCGGTTATCGCCGAAATAAATTCGTCAAGATTTTCATCTTCCGCGATTTCCGCAAATTCTCCGCCCTGAACTTTCAGCCATTCAGGAAGTTTCGATTTCATCATCTCATATGCGATTTTCATTGCGTACATTGAAGCCTGAAGAATATTGATTTTGTCGATTGTCTCATGGTCAACAATTCCTATTCCCCAGCACGATTTTTCCATTATGATTTTTTCCGCCGCATCGCGTTTTTTTTCAGAAAGTTTTTTTGAGTCATTTAAAATCTCAACAGGAAAATCTTTTGGAAGAATCACAGCTCCGGCAGTAACAGGACCTGCGAGAGGTCCCCTGCCCGCCTCGTCAAATCCGCAAACAAGTGAAATTTTCATCTTAAAATCCTTCCTCGATATTTTCAGAATCTTCTATTATTAAAGTTTTTTGGTCTTTATAAATCGACTTGACTCCGCGTTTTTTCTCGTCGAAATCGGCTGAAAATTTGTTTTTGCTCATTTTTAAGTTTGAAGATTCAGCCTCGACAATTCTTCCGATATGCCCCGAAACAGCGCAAGCGGAATTTTTTAAGTCAAGACGCGACTTTGAAACGCTCGCCGCAACGGAAGTTTCCGCTTTTGCCGCAAAAGTTGATTTTTCTGAGGATATTTCAGAAGAAATTGCGGAAAGCACGCAGGCGTAAGATGAAGCCTGGCACACCAAATTCGACGACAAGAAATTCAGCATTGACTTTTCAGAACTTATCAGAATGCCGTTTTCGCTGAAATTTCCGAAAATCTGGCAACCGTTGAATTCAGCAGCGGAATTTTCAAGCACAATCATCCTTGAATCTGAATTTTCTGTCTTGAAAAAAGATTTTTGAATATAGCAGTTTGCAAACGAAATGCTCGAATTCTTCACGGTCAAAAAAGATTCAGGCGAAAAAGTTATTTTTGAACGCGGGTCGCCTGTTCCTGTAAACGCGCAGTTCGACAAAATCTCGGTGTTTTTTCCGATTACAAAATTTCCTGACACGTAAAAATGAGAAAAATCAGAACTGTTTATCACTTTTAAAATTTGCGCAAGATTATTGAACGGCCGGTTCTTGCTTCCGTCAGAATTTTCTCCAGAAAATCCAAAATCGATAAAATAATTGAACTCGTCAATTATGAGCTTGTACTCAGAAATCGAGCTTTTGTTTCCAGCCTTGTCAACTGCGAACGCGGCAATCTTATAGAAAACTGCGGATTTTTTCCCAGAGCGAAGCTTTATTTTCTTGAAGTTGTAAGGCTTGAAATTTGAAAGCTTCACATCAAGCTCAGGAGAATCTTCGCTGTAAGTTCCTGCCGAAAGCTCGTTCGGTCCTGAAATCGCATAATAAATTTTCGACTCGTCCTCAGCCTCGATTTTCAGCTCGACATCGGAACGCACATAAAATCCTTTTTCATCCGCATTGAAAACCGGCGGAAGCGGAGGCTGCTTGTCAATTTCATATTCGGAAAACAATTTTCCCTGAAAAACGCCGTCATAAAAAATTCCAAACTCGGCTTTTCCAGAAATTGAGTCGCCATCAAAAGTGTCAAAAATCACCTGAGCATAAAGAGAGTCGTTTTTGTCGTTTTCACTTTTTTCTCCGAGCCCGTCAGAAATTATCTGCATTTTGTAATTGTCATCGCCTTTAAGCGTAAAATACGCGGCTCCGTCCTCATAAAATTTCTCAAGCTCAGGCTTTGGCGGCAAGACAAAAGTTTTTACAGGATTTCCTTTTTCATAAGCCACGCTTTGCCAGCGGATTGTGTGCGGCCGGCTCCGCTCCAAGAAAACCGGCTCTTTTGACGCAGACCAAATTCCATCGTCTATGCTCCAAATAAAATTTTTCCTGTTAAACTGGAAAGTGAACCAGTCCTTGATTTCAAAAGGAACATTTTCATCAGAATTTATTTGGGAGAAAATTCGCTCAGAAGTTTTTCCGCGCAAGCTGATTATAAAACGCCATTCTTGTTTTCCGTCCGTAACAGTGCATGGAATCAGGCGGGAAAGGCAGTTTTCAGGCGACACAGAAAGTTCTGTTCCGCTGATAAAAGGCTTTTCTCCGTTTCCGAGAGAAAATTTCAAGCCAGAAGGAATTTTCAGCGAAACCGAGCCGGAACACAAAATCATCTCGTTTTTCAAGATTTTTTTTATAAACGCGGATTTTTCAGAATTCTCATCAAAAGAATTTGAATTTTCCTGAACGCTGTATTTTATCTCGTAGCGTTCGATGTTTTTTGAAGCAGAATTTTCTAAAAATGAATCTGACTGAAAAGACGAATCGGAAAGATTAGAAGAATCCGATAAATCAAAATGACCGGAATTTTTGTCAAAACTGTTTTCTGAATCTTCATCTAAAAAATTATCATTGAAATCTCCAGAAATGTTTTCAGTAGAATCAAGCGAATCATCAGGCTTCAGCAAAACCGCGATTTTCAAGTCAATCTTGCCGCTTAAGTCAATCAAAACCGGGCTGTCGTAGGCAAATCCATATTCAAGCGGATTTGAAGCCTCGCCCGACGAAGAAAAGGAATAAAAAGCTTCCTCGCCGGGATTTAATTCAATCGCCAAAAACTGCTTGTTCGCAAAATCTCCATCAACAGGCGAAATTATCCGCTGTTGATTTTGGCAAAACAATGAGAAGCTCAGCAGAAAAAACAGTAAAAAGGCGAAAAAGTTTTTCAAATTACTTCATCAAGAACGGCGCGCAGTTCAGGATCTTCCTTATAATAATGTTCTTCAAGCTCTTCTTTTGAAAGTCCGACAAGCTCGTGGCTGCAATAATGAATCCAGCGGTCTTCCTCCGGCTTTGAAATGTCGAATTTCCGGCACCAGTAGTCAGGCTTAATCGGAAGAGTCTCCTTGTTCGTGAAATTTTTGTAATCGTGGACAACTACTTTTATGTCTTTTCTTGGAACGCCCTTGCTCAAAAGATAATTCACGAGATAATTCAAAGTGCGGCCTGTGTCAAAAATGTCGTCAATCAAAAGAATTTTGTCTCCCTGACGAAGATAATCAGGCGAGTAAGTCCAGCCGTCAATTCTGATTTCATCGTGGGCGCGGATATCTGTGTAGGAACGCGCGACAACCGCAGCGTAAAGAACCGGCTTTTTGCCTTTCAACGCGAGCTTAAAATATTCGCTGATAACGTTTCCCATGTAAGCTCCGCCCCGAAGCGGAACATAAATAATATCTGGAATAAATCCGTCGTGATAAATCTTGCTTGCGAGCTTTAAAGCGTCATTTCTAACCGTTTCGTATGGCAAAAATTCTTTCATATTATTTCCTCAAAATTGATTATCTTTATATAATAAACTGAATTCAAATTCATAGCAAATATGCGGCGAGGAAAATTATGCGAATTATAGAAATCAACGGCGGAAAAATCTGGCTGAATTCCGGGCTGAACCAAGAATCTTTTGGACGGACAAAACTTTCGCTGTCGATAGAAGAAAAAGGGAAAATCGCAGAATTTGATGGAAACGAAATCCGTTTTTCTGATTTTGAATTTGCGGACATTGAAAATAAAAACGGCTCAGTGTTTTTTACGGCGGAACTTTCCGAAGGAAAATCTTTCCTTGAAATTTTATGCGAAAATAATGAAGAGAATTGTGAAATTCCAAAAGATGCAGAAATCAGCAAAAATGATGAAATAAAAAAAATCGATAAATCTCGCGAAAAAAATGCTGAAAACAACAATATCTGTGAAAAAAATGCTGTCGAAAAGCTGATTCTCGCGCTCACAAAAGCTTATGAAAAAAATGAAAACCTGAGTGTTTCAGGCGGCGCGGAAGGAATTATTTTTGCAAACGGGAAAATTATTTTTCTGCCGCCGGAGCTTTTCGAGCAATGTGCGCAAAACTGCGAGGAAAATTCCCAAAAAAACAACGGGAATTTCAAATTTGTCTATAAAGGTCTGCCTCCAAAAGAGCAAATTCTGTTTTTCAGAAGCGTTGCAGCCTACAAGTCGCTCACGAAAAGATTTCCGTTTGACGAAAACGATTTGACAAAACGCCAAGTTGACATCGGAGACGAAAAATTCATTCCGATAAATTTTTATCTTCCAAAAATCAGCGAAAAACTCGCATCCTCAATCGACGCAGGTCTGAAAATCAAGCCGGAAGAATTTGAAAAAGCTGGAAAAAGGGAACTGAAAATCTCAAAAGACGAGAAAAAAAATCAAAAGAATCTGAATCTCGCGGAAAATTTTGATGTTGAAACATTCAACCGCGAGCTGGAAAATCTGCAAAAAAATCATAAAGATGAAGAAAATTCAGCAAAAAATGAAGCCGACAAAATCTCTTCTGAAAATTTTTCTGAAATCTCTGACGAAGAGAAAAATCTTGAAAAAAAACGGAACGCATTCGTAAGAAAAATGAGCGCGAAAATTGCCGCAAAGCGTTTTTTCAGGCGGAACAAAACCGCGCTTCTTGCGCTTGCGGCTTTTCTTGCGTTTGCGGCGTGGATGGCAAATGGATTTGTCAAGGAAAACCGGCAGCTTGCGACATCGAAAGGTCTCGATTCAATGCAAACGGCGGCCGCGATGTACACTTTTATCCACAAGGCGGACGTTCCGAATTTGCAGGAAATCGCGAAAGGAAAGCAGACAAAGGATTTAATCTTCAAGGTTGCGGGATTTTATGTTACATCGAAGCAGCGCGAAGAGCAAAATGCGGCGGACAAAAGCGTAACGCCCGGGCAATGGCTTTTTTACAACAAAAATTCAAGCAATTGGATGTACGGAATCACAAATCTGAAAATTGACGGAAAAAGTTTCCCGGCGGAAAACAAATTTCCCAAAAGAATGGAAAAACCTGAATCATTAAAAGAAGAAAACGGAAAAATTCTAAAGCGCGGAGACAAAACGGTTCACACGGCGGAATATTATCTCGTTCATCAGGACGCGAACAGAATCTATGCGGAAAAAACAACCGAGGAAGTCGAGCTTGAATGGAACGGAAACCGCTGGATTGTAAAAGGCGGAAAAGGAAAATCGTCGCCGCTTTCGGTAAAGTCGAAAACTTTTTCAGATGAATATTACGCTCTTCTGGAAAACGGAAATTCTGTAAAAGATGCGGTTTCAATTCTTAAAGCAAAATACGAATGGCTTCCGGACGAAAACGACATCAAAATTGACGCAGAATTTTTGGCAAAAAAATATGGAAGCACGGAAGCAGAAAATTTTCTGAAAAATTGAATTTAGGCGGAAGATTTTTAACTGGAAGATTTCAAAAAAAGCGTTTTTACAAAGTTCGTCATTATGACGAATCTTGAAACAACGGTTAAACGACGTTCGTCACCGTGACGAAGCATGAAATAACGCTTAGGCGGCGTTCGTCATTGTGACGAAGCATGAAATAATGTTTAGGCAGCAATCGTCACCGTGGCGAGAAACGAAATAATGCTTGACCGATGTTCGTCACCGTGACGAAAGATAAAATAACGATAAACCGACAATCGTCATCGTGACGAAGCACAAAAAAGTGTTTTGTCAGTGAGCATCATCAGAACAAGGCAAAAAAAATTCCTGACCCAAAACAAAAAATTCGCTTTTCTAAAATCTATTTTGACACTTTTACGTTTTTTGTCATATTGACATATTAAACTTTTGTGAATAGGATTTGTACAGATTTAGATTATCGGGCTGAAAAACGCAAGATAATGAAATTCTATTTTTAGAGGTTATTTATGGCTTTTGAGTACAATCTTGAAAAACAGCACGCAAAAGGCAAGCTTCACGCAATCGAAAGAATCAACTTGATTTGCGACAAAAACAGCTTTATGGAAATCTACGCTGGAGCCAGACATCAGTGCACAAACTTCGGAATGGACAAAAAAGATTTGCCATACGATGGTGTAATCACAGGATTCGGAACAATCAACGGACGAAAAGTCGGAATTTACTCGCAGGATTTTACAGTTCAGGGCGGCTCGCTTGGAAAAGTTCACGGAGAAAAAATCGCAGAGCTTATTGAAAAAGCAATAGAATACAAATGCCCGGTAATCGGAGTGAACGATTCGGGCGGAGCGAGAATTCCAGAAGGCGTTGACGCGCTTTGCGGATACGGCGAAATCTTCAAGCAGAACGTGAGAGCATCGGGCGTTATTCCGCAGATTTCAATAATCGCAGGACCATGCGCAGGCGGAGCCGTTTACTCTCCGGGACTCACAGATTTTATTTTCACTGTCGATAAAATTTCTGAAATGTTCATCACAGGACCGAAAGTTGTAAAGCAGGTTATGTTCATGGATATTTCGGCAGACGACTTGGGCGGAGCTGCAATCCACTCTCAGAAATCGGGAGTCGCGCATTTCAGATGCGAAGATGAAAAATCTTGCTACGAGAAAGTCCGCGATCTTTTGGACTACATTCCGCATTTCTACGGAGACACAACACCTTTCGCAGCAAAAGAGACAAAAGGAATTTTTGCGAAGCCTGATTTCAAATACACAGAGAAAAAGGCAAAGGAACTTGAAGAAGTTCTTCCAGACCAGAGCACAAAAGGCTACGATGTACGCGAGGTAATCAACCGCGTAATCGACGACGGAACTTTCTTTGAAGTTATGAGCGAATTTGCGCAGAATGCTGTTGTCGGATTCGGAAAAATCGAAGGAAAAACAGTCGGAATCGTTGCAAACAACCCGGGATATTTAGGCGGAGTTTTGAACTGCGACGCTTCAGACAAAATCGCGCGCCACGTCCGCTACTGCGACTGCTACAACATTCCGCTCTTAAATCTCGTTGACGTTCCGGGCTTTATTCCAGGACCGCAGGAAGAGCAGAAAGGAATTATCCGCCACGGAGCGAAAATTCTTTACGCATACTCAGAAGCGTCAGTTCCGAAAGTTACAGTAATTTTAAGAAAGGCTTACGGCGGAGCTTACATTGCGATGTGTTCAAAGCATCTCGGAGCAGATTTCGTTTACGCTTGGCCAAAAGCGGAAATCGCTGTAATGGGAGCCGAGGGCGCAACGGGAATCCTCTTCGCAAAAGAGATGAAAGACCCGAACAATGCCCAGCTCGTCGAGCAGAAAAAAGCCGAGTACAAGGCGACTTTCATGACTCCGACAATCGCGGCACAGAGAAATTACATTGCAGCTGTCATAAACCCGGAAGAAACACGAAAACGTGTTGTTCAGAGTTTCGAGATTCTTGAAAACAAAACTCCTTCTGATATAATCGCAAAAAAACACGGAAATATTCCGCTGTAAAGCTGAAAAATGATGAGAGGGTGGCTTTGCCCCCTCTCTTTTAGCTTCCTTTCTTAATAACATCAATCCTGTTTATCAAAGACGCAGGCACGCAGACCTTTCCATCTTGAATAATCCAGCCAGCCATTCCCCGAAGAGTTCCAGCAGCCACATTTCTGTCATTCAGAGAACTTGGAGAAACTGGAAAATAACTGATTCCGTCTTTTATAAACATATCGCCGTTTGCAACAACAAAATGAAGCGCGGAAGAATCTTTCAAATCATAAACGACCTGAAAGACAACAGCCATTTTTTCTGAACCGTAAACAATTGAATTTATGTAATTCCCAATATTTGCAGCTTTCAAAGAATCAGAGTTTTGAAAACCGCGAAGAGTTTCCATAGCCGTATCTTTTTCCGCAAGCCTCTCGATAAAATCATGATACGGCTTTCCAGAATTTTTACCCGCCGAGGAATTGCCGAAATTCGCATAATTAGAAAGAATTTCTGAAAAAAGATTTTCTAAATTATCATTCTTCGAATGTGAAAGCCCGTAATTATCTAAAATTCCGCTCCACTTTATTTCGCCGCTGCCGGTCAAAAAATTGCTTTTATTGTCGTTTATGAACGAAGAATCAACGTAAACGCCTGTGTATGCCGATAAAATTTCCGCAATGCAAGTTACAACACAGCCCGCCTTGCTCGCAAGCTCGCTAGAAGAATTGCCTAGCCTTTCGCCATCCATCGACTGCATATTTTGCTCCTCGACATAAAGCATTTCAAGTCCGTTGCCGTCAACAAAATTGACAAAATCCCCTCCGCAATACGAATACCAGTTCCGTCCGTCTAAAACCGGGTCTTCTGATGAAAAACGTCCGAACAAAGAAAGATAATCGCGGCAGCCAAAATCATAAAGACCAGTTTCCGAATCAAACTTTTTGCCTGCAAATCCATATTGTCCAGCGACCGATTTTTCGTCAGGCGAACACAAAGGAAATCCAAACAAATCGTATTCAAAGGAAGAGAAAACGTCATCAGCATTCACAAAAGATTTCACAGTTCCATTTTTGCTCGTCAAAAAAACATTTTTCTCACTGCCAGCTTCGTCCAATGTTGATGAAAGCCAAAGAAGTTCCCCGTCTAGAGCAAAAACAGGCGCGCTTTTTGAAGCAAAGTAATTTTCAGATGATTTTTCAGTTCTGAAATCTGAATATTCAGAAGCATCTTGGTTTTCATCGCTTGGCGAAATTTCAGAACGTGCAAAATTTTGACTTCCAAGCCAAAATTTATAGCGAATTATTGATTTTTCTTCCATTTTTCCGCTTCTCGTTTTTGAAGAAGAACTTTGCAAAGCATATGGCGAGAACACTGACAAAAATTCTTGCCGAGTTTTCCCAATGTAGGAGACGGCAGAAGTTCCATTTCCAGAAACAAAAGACTTCGTTCGCCTGCCAAGCGCGTCATATTCATAGCTCGCAGAAACAATTTCATCTTTAAGAAAATCTTTTATAATAATTTTCTTAATTCGATTTGACGCATTGTATTCAAACGACATTGATTTTTGCGGAGCGGTCATAGAAATCATATTTCCGTTTAAGTCATATTCCGCCGCACAGCCGTTTCCCCAAGCAACAAGCCTGTCATTTTTGTCATATTTATAGGAAATTTTACCGAACGGCGTGATTCTCTTCACAAGATTTGAATTCAAATCGTACTCAAATGATTCTTTTATATATTTTTTCGCTCCAGAAGAAAGATTTACGCCAACAAAATCACAAAGCTTCTTCAAAGATTCATATTCAATAGAAGAAAGCGATTCATAGCTGAAATTTTCACTGCCACCAAGCAAATAAAGATTTGCCTGCGCGACGCAAGATTTTAAATATTCAGCCCTGCGTTCCGAATAAGGAGCTGAAACTGATTTTATGCGGCCGAAGTCGTCATATTCGTATCGCGTGTATGAAAAATCTGACTCGAGAACAAGCGACTTGAAGCCGTTTTTATCATAAACAAAGCCTTCAAGAAAAATCAGCCCATTTGAAGAAGAAAATCCAGCGCGCAAAATTTCACGGCCAACCTCGTCATAAAATATTTTTAGAGTCTCGCCGCTGTTCCATTTCCGCAAAATTTCACGCCCGCACGAATCATAAGAAAATGAAATCTCTGAAATTTGCCCGGAATTCACACCAGAATTTTCCTGAATTTTTAAAAGCTCGCCGCATTTTCCATAAGAATAAAAAATTTTTCTTTCATCTCCGTAAATTTTTGACAATTTTCCGTTTTCATATTCAAAGTAAATTTCTTCACCGCTGAAATTGTCTTTTTGATGAATCAAATTTCCTGCGCTGTCGTATTCAAAAGAAAGTGAACTGTTTTCATTTTCCGCAAAAACAAGCTTTCCAAGCGCATTGTATGCGGAAGAAAATTTTTCACCATTTGAAAAAACAACTCTGCTTAAAAATCCACCGTCGCCATAGAAAAAAGTTGATTCCAAGCCATTAAAATCTCTTGAAAATTTCAGTTTTCCATTCTTCCACTCGTTGACAGAAAAAACTCCGTTTCTATTTTTCGACGAAACAAGATTTCCGCCAATGTCAAACTTCCATTCTGAAATATTTCCAAGGGAATCTTTTCTATTGATTTGCATTTTTGAATCATCATAAAAATTTGTCAGCAAATTTTTCCCAGCCTGTGAAACTCTTAAAACTCGCCCATAATCGTCATATTCATATTTTTCAGGAGAAGAAAAAGGACGTTTCCAAAATGATGAAAGCCGCCCATAGTCATCGTACTCGCATTTTTGAAGAATCCCTGCATTGTCGCTTATTTCAAGGCAATTAAAATCCAAATCATAAAGAAATTTTTTGATATTTCCGTCTGGACAAGTGATTTTCTCAAGCAGATTATTTTCATTCCATTCAAAAAACGTTTTTTTGCCGTAAGGATTTGTCTCAGAAATTTTTCTTCCAAGAATATCATTTGAATAAGTCCACAAGTTTTCCACAGAATCTTCTTTACATATCAACATTCCAAAGCCATTTTTTACCAATTTATCCACAAGTTTTCCACCAATTTTGTGGATAACTTTTCGGCCAAAACCGCTGTAAATCCAGCATTCTTCATAAATTACGCGTTTTTCGCTGTCGAGAATTCGTCTTGAAATGAGTTTTCCACAATCATCATATTCATATTCTGAAATTCTAAACGGAGAAGCTGCGCGAACCAACATTCCAAATCCGTTGTATTCATACGAAGTAACGTTTCCGTTCAAATCAACACTTTCACGCATTTTTCCATCAGGATAATAAAAAACTTCGCAAGACGAATCTTTATCAAAATTTTCTTTCAGAATAGAAGACAAAAAGCCGTCCGCGTCATATTCGTAATTCAGTTTTTCAAATGCTCCAAACTTTTGCGAAATCAGCTTTCCAGAAAAGTCATATTCGCTTGAATAAACAACTGCATTTCCATTTTTTTCAGACAAGAGATTTCCGCGAAAATCATAGGAGAAAACTTTTTCTGCTTTTCCGCAAATTTCAGTAACTTCGTTTGAAAATCCATCGCTTTTCATGGCGATTTTTGTTGTTTTTTCGCTTTTTATATCTCCATTCTTGATTTTTCTTTTGACTATTTCACAAAGATTTCCAGATGAATCGTATCTGTATAAGATTTCTGTTCCCGATTTTCCGCTAGCCGCAGATTCAGAAATATTCCAGACCGTTTTTCTAGAAATTTTTCCGCCCGAAGTATATTCAAACTCATTCAAAAGGATTTTTTTGATATCATTTCTTTTTAAGACATTTTTATTTTTGCCAAATTCAGCTGTTTTTCCAAAAACATAGACTGCGGCACATCTTCCGGCTTTGTCATATTCATAAAACTTTTCAAAATTTTCGTTAGTCAAAAGATCTTCGATTTTTTCGCTTATAATCAATTTTCGCGAGGAATAATTTCGCATAACTCTTACAGAATTTGAGCAACTCACAACGATTTTATGATTTTCATAAGTGAATTTTTTTGTGATTCCGTCTCTTCCAACGTGCTTTTTTATCCGATTTTGAAAATCATATTCAAAAGTTTCAAGGCTTCGCAGATTTTTTCCTTTTTCTTGCAATTTTATCTCTGACAAATTCCCACGCGAATCATAAAAATAAAGAAAAATGTTTCCACGGCAGTCAGTTTCTTTTTCAACGCGCCCATTTTCATCATAAGCAAAGCTTTTCAGTATTTCGCCGTTAAGATAAACATCGGTTATTCGTTTTTTATCATCGTAATTGTAATTCTCAACTGTTCCACATTTATTTTTCCGCGAAACCAGCCGCTCTTCATCGTAGGTAAAAGTTTCCACTGCGCCAAATTCATCAGTTTCTTCTATTATTTTCCCTGAACTGTCGCGAACATAATGCGCAAAAATAGAGCCGTTATTCCATTCAACAAGATTTCCGTTTTCATCATAGCTGAAATTTTCCTCGCGTCCGTCTGAATGCAGGATTTTTTCCGTTCTTTCAACCTCATCATAAAAATAAACTGTTTTCGCGCCGTCTGGATTTGTGTAAATTGTCTTCCGATTCTGAAAATCGTATTCAAAATATTCACTTTTCCCGTTTTCATCCGTAACAGCGGAAACATATTTTCCATTTTCAAGATTTTTGTATTTTACAGCGACAAAACTTCCGTCGGCTTTCACTTGCTTTGTCAAAAATCCTTCATCGTCATATTCAAAAAATCTTGTGTCGCCATCAAAATCTGTTACAGAAACGAGATTTTCGCCATCATAGCTGTAAGAAATTTTTCTCCAGCCGTCGCTAACAAATGCAAGAAGTCCGTCAGACCAAGAAAATTCCAGAAAATGCTCCGAGTCCAAAGAAATTTTTGAAAGCAAGAAATTTTCATCATATTCAAATTGAATTGAAGCGCCGCCGCTTTTTTCAAACAAAACCGGAAGCCCGAACGAAGAATAAAAGCGTTTCTCACCAGTATTCAAAAACTTGACAGCAAATTTTTTATCGTTTTTATCATCAGAAAAATCCGTCTCAAGCACTTCAAGCGCGATTTTGTTTTTCCAAGATTTTGAGACAGGATAATACGAGTTTACATTGTCAGATTTTTCAAACAAGACAATCTCTCCATTGTCGCCACAATAAATGAGAATTTCAGAATTCAACGAGCCGTTAAATCCGCCTGCAATTCCATAGTCGGTGAAGCGGTTAAAAGAAGATGAAATTTTATTTTTTTCAAGTTCGGCTTCAAAATATGCAAGATTCTCACTGTTTCTTGCAATTTCAAGGCGAATCTCTTCCACGACAGGCTCACATTCAGAATCTTCATTCGCATAATTTTCTATTAACGTTTCTGCTTCCGAAAGTTCCGCCGCATAATTTTTTAATTTTTCAATGATTTCTTCTGCAAATGAATTTTCTCCGCGAATAATTCTTGTGTCTAAATTGCTGTTCCAAAGCAAGCCAAACGCGCCGTTTTTTCTTTCAAGATGATTTTTCTTTTCTATGCCGCGAGAATTTTCAACCTTTCCAAGCGAAACATAATGCCGTTCAAGAGAAAAAGATAAAATTCCATTTGAAATCGAAATATCAGCGTCATCAATGACGAATTTTCCAAGCGCAATAATCACTGGGTCGCCAACGTGCGCAACAGTCTTATGATTTCCATCGTAAATCCCGACTGCGCTTCCGTTTGCTGTCCAAGAATAATTAAAATGCTCGCAATACTGAACCAGCTCGGCTAAGGCTTCGTCAACTTTTGCTTTTGCATCGGCAATTTCTTTTTCTACACCGTTCAGCAAAGCCGTTTCCAATGCCTTCACTGCATCGGAGTAATATTTTGCAAATGAATCGCTGTCTTTTCCTGTCCTTGAAATCCATTCATCATAAAAATGCTCGTAAACCCGCTCTTCTACATCTTCGTCTTCATTGTGATAAATTCTGTTGCCTTCCTCATCGTAGACATCTTCGTAATAAAGCTCAGAAAGACTTCCGTCATCATCGGATACATAGCAATAACTTCCGTCATAAGGCTCGGAATCATCTCCCCAGCCGTCAACAGGAGGCTCATCATTTGGAGAATTCGGAGTATTTTCTGTTCCGTCCCAGCCGTCTTCATTGCTATATTCAGGCTCGCTCCATTCCCAGCCGCCGTCATCTGAATCATCATCAGAAGTTTCAGAAAAAAGTTTCGTATTTTCAAAAAACAAAAAAGCCAAGAAAAAAACAAAAAGACATCTCGTAAATTTCATTTTTTTAACATTTTTCATCGTCTCTCCTCGTTAAAACCGATAAAATCAAAAATTTGTGTAAAAAAGCTTGTCTAAAAGACTGCCAGCGCAATTTTTCGTCGGAACATAGCTGCTGCAATCAGACACAAAACCGCAAATTTCAATTTCTCTTGAGCCGTTCACATAAAGTGATTCGTGAGAAAGGCAAAAAACTCCAGAGCTTTTATAAACATTGAAAAATACTGAAAAAGCATTTCCGCCAGCAAAACCGCACCACGAATCCAAAACTGCGGAATTCAGATTTTTGCAAAGAGTATTTTTCAAAGCAGAAATTTCTTCATCGCAAAGTGAAGAAGCCAAAACCTCGGCAAGCGAAAAAACATCGACATAGAAATCCGTCGGCGAACTCGTTGCCATATAAGAAACTGCACCACTTTCAATCGCCTTGAAGATTTTGTTTCGTGTTTCTAAATCATTTATTTTCGAAGCGGCTTTTTCAGAAAATTCATTGAATGTAAAAAACACCTCGCCGATTTTTGACAAGTCCAGCACTGAAAATGCGCCGTACTTGTAATTTTCGTAAGCCGACTGAAACTGATTTTTGCACGCAGAATAAAGGCTTTCAGAAGTCAGCCCGCCGCCGATAAAATCAGACAGCAAAGCCGTATAATCCCAGCCGCTTTCCGAAGCAATGCCAGGCGTTCCTGCCATTATTTTTGCGCAGTTTTTCATTTCATAAGCGACTTCAAACGTTGCGCCAAAGCAAGTGTCGAATCCGAGAAAATCAAGTTTCTCGCCTTCCATTCCGTTTTCAATTCCAGCACGCAGACGAGAAAGCGTCATAAAAGAAGAATTTGTCTTGTCCTCAGAAAAACCTCTCCAGCCAGAACCGTGTCCCCAAATAACAAGAGCATAATTTGAACTTTTGTAACGTCTTCGCGCAAACTGCAAAGCTCCCGACAAAGTTTTCTCATCGCCCATATCAAGTTCAGTTTCATCGTCAGGATAAAGCTCCAGTTCCTCACATTCCAAAACATCGCTTGCAATAAGATTTTTGTTCAAATTTTCATCTTTCGAGACTTTATAAAGCCGAGTTTCTTTCCAGTCGCCATTTGAAGAATCGTATCCGCTGCAACGGTCAATCAGAACGAGCAAATTTAAATCATCTGGCAAATCAACAGTTTCCATCTCGTTGAGGTCGGAAATCGCCGCGCTTTCAAGCTCATTGTCCGCCGCCATGTAAACAAGAATTGTCCATTCACCGATTTTCTCATAAGTTTCATTTTCCGATTTTTCAGAAGAATCAGTATTTCCAGAATCTTCTATTATCTCATCGCTTTTATTCGAAAGAACAGAATAACGGCCTTGAGTTACGTCAAGCGAACACGAAAGACAAAAAACGAGAAAGAAAAATGTAAAAAAAAGCGACGAAAATTTCTTCCGTCTTAATTTTTTCCTCATTCATAAACCTCCTTCACCGCATACATTCCAAACGGATCAGACCAAACAGAGCCGTCAGAATAAAGAATCTCGCGCAGATAAATAAAATCGATTCCATAAGGCTCATCGGGAACAGTCGAAAGATACGAATCCAAGCTAATAACAAAATCCTTTGACTCATGCGGAAGCTCCTCGGCAGAGATTTTTTCGACAACGCAATTCGAGCCGATAAAAGGATTGTTTCCCTCGTCATCATATAAAAGGAAAGAAACTGTATATTTTGAAATTGTTTTCTCGCTGTCGTTAAAAAGCGAAAAATATGCGCCTGCAAACTCATGCGTATCGCCAAATTTTCCAAGCTCCACGCGCGGATTTTCAATCACGTAAGGGCAAGAAAGCAAGTCGGTCGTGCTGCAGCCAGAAAAAATTCCGCAGAAAACGCAGACAAATCCTAAAATCATGCAAAAAAATCTTTTATTTTTCATTTGAAACTCCACTTTTCTCAATTTCATTTGTCACATAAAAGCAAAAGAAATTTTTTCGGTCAAAAAAATCAACTTTTGTCTTTAAACTCGAATATCCTTTTTTTCGTCCGCGAATCGAAATTTTCCCGCTTTTTACATTTTCAAGATAAAAAATTCCGCCTGAATCGCTCAAAGTTTTCTTTCCGTCTGCCGAAATTTCATAGCCATCGACCGCATTTCCATTTTGGTCAAAAATTTTTCCGGCAAACCAGGCTTTTCCATCAAATTTCATAGAAGCACACGAGTTAAAAAGCACAATAAAAAACGGAATCAAGACAAAAAACAGTTTTTTACATCGCATTTACAGCCTCCAAGCGTTCGCATATGATTTTCCCGTCGGATTTTTTGTAATAAACATATGTGAAACCGTCGTTTCTTTTGATTTCGCCAAGTTTTTCGCGTTTTTCCTGCGAATTACAGTTTTTAAGATTTTTGCGATTTTCAAATGGAAGATTTTTCGCTGCAGAAAAAAGCGGAACCGATTTTGGAACAAGCTTTAGATTTTCAGATTTGAAAAGCCAAGCATAATTTGCCGTCAAAAGCATTGGAGAAAAGCAGCCGTTTATATTCTGATTTTCCTTTTCGCGAGAGAAAGCGACTTTTACGTGATTTTGAGTTCCAGATTTTTCCACAGAAAACGAAGTTTCTTTCCAGCCGATTTTTTTCGCTTCCATTCCGCAAATTTTCAAGGCTGAATAAAAAATCTCTTCTGGAACTGAAAATTCAAATTCTGCGTTTTTTTCTGTCAAATGTTCTTTTTGAATGCTCGCTCCAAGCCGAAAAAGTTCTTCGCGGACTTTTTTAATCGAAGACTGACAACTAATTTTTTGACTTTCTGAATTCTCATCTTGTTTTTGAGAATTTTCTGAATTATTTCGATTTTTTTTATTGAAATCTTCAGGATTTAAAAGCTCAATTTCACCTGTGCTGCGCATTTTTCTGAGAGTTTCAATTAAATCACGTGCATCTGAAGCATTTTCAAGGCTTTCTTTAAATTGAGAATAAGGCGAGTTTCCAGCATCAGAATTCTTATTATCATCAAAATCAGTTTTATCAGAAACAGGGACAGACAGCGTGAAACGAGGCTTATTGTCCTTGTAGCTCACAACGCAATACTGAGCCTGCGCAACATCCTCGCTCGGGCAGCCATTGATTGAAAAAGAGCAAATTCCGCGCTCCCAGCTAAACGATGAAATTCTGCCGCCATTTTTGCTGACCGAACTGAAAACCGCCGCAACCAACTCTGATGGAGCAAGCAAAACTGGAAAAACAGCCTCAGAATTTATTTTTTTACCATTTAAAAGCGACAAATTTTCACTAGCAATAATTTTTTTTCTTTGAAAAAAAGTCTCATAAATCATTTTTCCAGAAAAAATTCCCGCAACCAAAAGAAGAAAAATTCCGGCAAAAATCGAATATTTTGTAGCGGATAAAGAAAAATTGCCTTTTTCGGGAATATAAAGATTTCCGCCTGAAAAACGCTTTTTATAGCTTGCAATAAGATTTTTTTCCATTACAGCGACATATGTCTGAATTTTCCCTTTTTTCAGGCAAAACCAGCTTTTTATAAAGCATGAGGCCGTCAATCTCGGATGCAGTTTTTCAAGCTCACGGAGAATAAAATTTTTCCGTTTTTTTGAAAAAGCAATTTTCAGCGGCAATTCAATAGAATAAAAATCATAATCTTCTTTTCTGACATAATTTTTTCTCATAAAATCTCCTTAAATTTTTACGTTAAAACGGTCGTAAAAAACTAAACGTTATTTTTCCTGCACAATCGCAAAACGACAGTTTTCTTTGCTGCCGTTTTGCCAGTTGAATTTAAAAAGAATTCTTTTATCAGCATATCCAACGGCAGAAATTTTCATTTTCTCGATTCCGAATACAGAACACATTTTTTCAAATTCAGAAATTTTCTCTTCAAAGAAAAAATTTTTAGACTCACCAGAATCGACAGCATTTGAAAAATCCGTGCAGAATTTTTCAAATGTAGAAACTGCAAAAAAATCTCTGGAAAAGCTCGCTTCAAGCGCAACATTTTTCTCATGAATCTTTGAAAACTGGATACAGCCAGAAGCAAAAATCCTTAAAAAGAGAGGCGAAAGCAAAATAAAAGCGGAAAATTCAATCAGTTTCATTTTCTTCTGCCTCAAAATTTTTCCAGTTCTGCTCGATTTCCTTATTTTTCTCTTCAATATGCGAATAAAACTTCTGCGCATTTCTTTCGAAATCCTGCAATCTCAGTTTTTCAAGAACGCAAAGCGCGCAAGGCAAAAGCGAAACTGAAAGCAAAACAGCGAGAGCCGCAAATACGGCAAAAGCGGAATTAGAACGCTGAAAACTATTTTTCCCAATTTTTTTCTCCTTTGACTTTTTCTTGAAAACGCTATTTCCATGAATAAATATCTTTTTCATCTCCATCGCCTCCTTCTTCGCCGCCCGCACCAAGACAGATAATCGCAAATGGCAACCCGTCAGGCGCATCTTGCGGAAATCCGGGACTTTTTGAATAAAAATATTTGTAATCTCCGCCCCAAGGGTCTTTCTCAATATTTTTATCAAGATACGGCCCATTCCAGTTTTCGCTGACAGGATAAAGCTCCGGCTTGACGAATAAAGCGGAAAGCCCTTGCTCCGAAGTCGGAAAACAGCCGCAATCGATGTAATACGACTGGAGCGCGACTTTAAACTGCTCAATTTGAGTTTTTGCGGCTGAAACTCGTGCTTTTTGAACAAAATGATGAGCCGCAATTCCAGCCTGCGATGTCAAAATCACGGTTATCGCAAGAACTGCTAAAGTTTCAGCAAAAGTGAATGCTGAAGAGAAATTTTCTCCGCGCATTTTCCTCTTCAACTTCCTGATTTTCCATTTCATAAATCGCCTCCAATTCCCATAAAAACGGGCAAAAAAATATTCTTCAGCAAAAGCCAAAGATAAAAAGCAGTGATGAACATCAAAATCGGCTGTAAAATTTCCAGAAAACGCTCCGCTCGCCTAGCTGATTTTTCTTCGAGACTCCTCGCAATTTTTGAAAATCCGTCATTTTTTCCGGTTATCTGGCAAAGCGAAAGATTCAGCTTCAAAAGCCGAGCCTCATTTTTTAATCCGTTTTCCTCAAAACTTTTTGAAAAACTTTCAGAGATTTTCCAGCCGCTTAAAATTCGCTCTTCCGTCAAAATCAAAGCCGATTCAAGTTTCCGAGACTTTTCAGCAAACGAAAAACAGCTTTTTACGCACTCCACAACGGGAACAGAATTTTCAGATAAAAACGCAATCGACTTGAAAATGAGAACCGAAGAATTTTGACAAAAAATTTTCTTCATCGATAAGAAAACACAAAAATAGCTTGAAAAAAGGAAACTCAGCGCAGGAAAAAATGTGCAAAAGGGAGATTTCAAAGTGCTATTTTCTCCAAAATAATCTCCTAGAGATAAATTAGAAAGAAAATGAAAAGCGAAAAATCCGCCAATAAGTGCAAAAAATGCAACAAAAACAGGATAAATCAGCGACGAGACAAATTTTTCACGGTTTTCTTTCTTCTTCTGCAAAATCGTAAGAATATTGTTTACAATCAAATTCAACCTTCCTGACTTTTCCGAACATTCTATAAACGCAAGATACCAAACTGGAAAAATCAGCTGGCTGCATTTTTCAAGCGAAACAAAAAAGCTGCTTCCGCTATTCAAGTTTTGAAAAATTTCATCTGCCGAAAAACAGATTTTTTTTCCAAACGACTTTGTCTCAGAAATTGTTTTCAGAGATTTTGAGAGAGGAATTCCGCCAGAAAGAAGCTCTTCAAGTGCGGCGGTAAACAAAAGCAAGAGATTTTCATTTAAGTTCATTGAAATTCTCCTTGCCGCAAAAAATTTCTGCAAAAAGAGATGCATTTCCGTCAAAAAAACTCAGACGCTGAAAAACAATTCCACGTATGACGGCTTTCAAAAGCGAAACTTCCGCGCCGAGTTCTTTTATTCTCAAAACACATTCTTCGATTCCGCCAGCATGAACCGTTGCAAAAACTAAATGACCTGTAATCGATGCCTGAATCGCTGTTTTCGCAGACTTTTCATCTCTTATCTCGCCGATAAAAATCACATCTGGATCTTGCCGAAAAACAAAACGAAGCGAATCTGAGAATGACATTCCAAACTTTTCATCAACTTTTATCTGAGTAACATTTTCAAGCGCATATTCAGGCGGATCTTCAATCGAGACAATTTTTTTTCGTCCTTGCCAAATCTTTTCAATTTCAAGCAAAAGCGAAGCTGCCGTTGTAGACTTTCCGCTTCCAGTCGCCCCGCAAATCAAAATCAGCCCGTCATTATGATTTAACAGCCGATGCAAAACCGCACATTGGCTTTCAGAAAATCCGAGTTTTTCAAGCTCAAGCGGATGTTTTCCGACATCGAGAAGCCGAAGCACAAGATTTTCAGAATTTTCTCCAGCATTTTTTGACTTTTCTTCAATAAAGCGACTCACGGCAGGAACGCAAGAAACACGCACAAAAACAAGGCTCTCGCCTTTATGCACAAACAGCCCGTCCTGAGCGCGCCGAGTTTCCATCAAGTCGAGCTTTGAAAGGACTTTTACGCGGCGGACAAGCTCTCTTCCCTTTTCAAAAGAAAGCGTACAGATTTTTTCAAGAAATCCATTCACGCGAAAACGGACAAGATTTTCTTCTATATGAATGTCGGTCGCGCCGAAATCGCAAGCCTGCTTAATAAGCGAATCCAAAAGCAACGCCGCCGCGTTTTCATTTGAAGAATTGTTTTTAATGCGAAAATTATGGATTTCAGGCTTTTCAAGATTTCCAGTTTTTCCCACATTTTCAGAAATTTCAGAAGATTCGTTTTTTTCGCTTTTGCCGTAAGAAAACGAGACAAATTTTTTCAGCTCATCTTCTCTGATTTTTTCAAATCTGCAAAAATCAAAAATATTTTCCTCGTCAATCTGATAAAATCTCCGCACAGAATTTTCAAGCTGACTTTTAAGTTTTTGATTTTTTTCATCGACAAGCCCGAAGCAAACTTTTTTCTCGTAATTTTCAAGAATGCAAACTTTATTGTGAAGGCAATAAGGCACGGAAAGCTCAAATTTCATTTTAATCTCCATTTTGTTTTCAAATTCATTAAGAATTAATCCCGCTAAAAAATGCGTTTTTCAATTCATCAGATTCATTGCCAAGCACAGAAAGCGAAGTTTTTCCATCGTCAGAAAAAGTTTCCGCGCTCGGAAGAAGATAAATCACAAGCTCTGTCTGCTCTTTCGATTTTTCTTTTCCCTTAAAAAGCCGCCCGAAAATCGGAATCCGAGAAAGAAACGGAACACGCGAAATATTCTCGCTGTCTTCATTTTGAACAAGCCCGCTCAAAACAACCGGCTCGCCGCTTTTCGCCCGCACTTCCGTTGTAATCATTTTCTCGCTTGTGGGAGGCGGATTACCCGTCGTCGTTGACAAATCAGTTCCTTGCCGCGAGACACTCGCTGTTATTTTTGACGTAATCATTCCGTCGCCTGTGACGGTTCCTGTAATTTCAAGCTTCAAGCCTGAAATTATCTCTTTTGTGATTCCCGAATAAATCGGCTCGCCAGTTTCCGGATCAAGATTGTTGTCTCTGTAACGATAAGTGTTTGTGTTCGCAAAGCTGATTGTCGAGCCGCTCACGCCATTCAAAGTTGTGTCCGCAAAAACTTTCGCTTTTGACTGCGTGATTGCCGATTGCAATTCAAACGCGAATTTCATTCCAAACGCGCCGACAACATCGAGATTAAAATTAAGCACGCTTCCAAGATTCGCACCTAACGAATTCATATCTCCAAGAGAAACGCGTCCGACCTTGAAATTCGGAGACCAAGAAAATCCGTCCGTGCTTTGATACTGCATTATCAAAAGGTCATAGCGGACTCGCGGAACAGGACAGTCAATTTCTTGAAGACGAGCGCAAAGCTCAGCAAATTTTTCTTCAGTTCCAGAAAAATAAAAGCTGTCGCCGCGCCCTGAATCAGTTATCTGCGATTTTTCGATAAACGGAGGAAGATTTTTCAAAAACTGTTCCGTCCTGATAAATTTCAGCTGCACTAGCCTCGAAAATTTCTTTGAATCGGCAAGAGCGACAAATTCCTTAAAAGCGATGTTTTCATCATCGTCTGCAAGATACAAAAACGAGTTTTCATTTATATTGATGATTTCAATCTCAGGAAAACGTTTTGCGCAAAGTCCGGCGATTTCATATGATTTTGCATACTTAAGAACGCATTTTTCCCAATTTTTCCCTTCGAGCTTGATTTTGTTCTTGTCTTTTGAAGGCAAAATGTAATATCTTCCGTCTTTTTCGTTTGCGGAAAATCCAGCAAGAACACACAAAGTTTCCAAAGCTTCATCAACATCAATTGAAGTGAAGCTCGCCCGCCCGATTTTTGCGTCTTTTCCGCCGTCAATGCAGAAATCGTTTCCAGAAAGCGAAAAGAGTTTTTCCAAAGCTGAAGAAAAATAGCAGCTGTTCAAGTTGCAGAAAACGCTGAAATCTTCATTCAGCAAAATTTCACATTTTCCAGTGTTCCGCTCATTTTCTTTCAAGCCGCTTCTTGCCACGTGAAAAACGCCGTCTGAACGTTTTTCAAGCTCAAAGCCTGTGCAAAGCCCGGCGATTCTATGCAAAATTTCTTCCGCCGAGCAAAATCCTGTGTGAATGCTGACTTTTATCTGCGGAAGCGAGTCGTAAGTTACGCAAAAGCCCATTTCCAAAGCTGCTTTTTCAAAAAGCCTTGCGGGCGAAACATCAAAAGCATCCAAGGAATAAGTGACTTTTTCTGAAAGTTTTTCAGAATTTTTTTCAGAAACGCTTGATGAATTTTCAATTGCAGAAATTTCATTTTCAGGTTTATAAAATTCAAAAAAGCTTGGCTCGTTTCCAAGCTCATCTAAATCAGAAAATTCATTTTCTTTCTCAAAAATGGGCGAAGTTTCAATTTTTATTTTTGAGACAGTCCAGCATTTTTCCGACTTCTTTACATAAAACCTGTTTTTAAGCAAAAACGAGTCAAACGCCAAGTCAAAATCATCGCCGGACCATCTAAAATCAGCTTTTCCAGAAACCGTGTCGTCGCCTGAAATCGGGAAATTTCTCGCAAGAGAAAGCGCGTAAAGAATCTCGTTTATTTCCTGCGCCACAAATTCGTAATTCTCAGCGGAAATTTTTGCCTGAATCAAAAGCAAAAAAGACGAAGCAAGCAAAATTTTTATCAGATTTTTTATTCTGACTTTTTTTGTTTCCATAAATTTTCTCCACGCATATATATTTGAAAAAAAAGTTCAATTCAGGCAAAAAATTTGGAAGCACAAGATAAGAAAATTCTCAAAGCGACAAAATGCCTACGCCAGATGCGAAGGCCTTGTTGCAGAACAGAAAAAAGCAAAAAAAATAAAAAGTGTTTTTACGGCAATTATGCAAATATATAGAAGAAAGATGCGATTTTTCAAAATTTCGCTGTTCTGCAATGAGCGTGAGCGAAGCCGGAGCAGCTGGGCATTGTTTTTCAGCGTTAAAAAACGCAAGAAAAATGAAAAACTGCTCGAAAAAAGCTCGCGTTCTGATTTTTTAAATTTAAAAAACGAAACGAATGCGGCGGCAATGAACGAATTTTGCAAAAAGTCACGAAAATTCGTGATTTGCAGATTTCAAATCCAAGCGAGCAGAAAACAGCTCGAGTTCGGAACGACGCATTTTTTAATTGAAATCACAGACTTTGCCTGAAACGACGCATTTTTGCAGATTCCGAGGCAAGACCGAAATGACGGCTTCTCAAAAAAACATCACAAGAATTTTTCTTCATTAGAATTTTACTTCCTAAAAAAATCCAGTTGTGGTAAATTTGACAGACAGGAAAAACGCATGATTCGCTATTGGATTCAGGAAGACGGTTTGCTAAAACCAATCGAAAAAGACGAAATGAACTCAAACAACCGTGTCTGGATTGACGCGCGGGACGTTACGCAGACGGAAATTTCATTTTTGAAAGACGAATACAATCTTGACGGCGAGCTTCTTCTCGACGTGATTGACCCCGACGAGCTTTCCCGGCTTGAGCCAAGCGACGAAGGCTACAATCTCGTGATTATGCGGCTTCCGGTTTTCACTCCGAACAGCGACACAGCCTACACAACAACTCCAATCGGCGCGTTCATTTTTCCAGACAAAATAATCACAATCTGCTGGACAAACTGCGAGGTTTTAAAGGATTTAAGCGCGAACAGAATCAAAGACTTGTCTTTAAGCGATTTTCCGGCGTTTTTAATAAGAATTCTTTCGAGAAGCGACATAATGTTTTTGCGCTACCTCAAAGAAATCAGCCGCAAAGTAAACTCAATCCAGAACGAGCTTCACGACACAATTGAAAACGACGAGCTGATTCAGCTTTTGAACATGGAAAAATCGCTCACATATTTCACCACGTCTCTAAAGTCAAACCAGCTTCTGCTCGAAAAAATCCGCCGCACGAAAATCCTGAAGCTCGACAACGACGATCAGGAATGGCTTGACGACGTTGAAATCGACAACAAGCAGGCTATGGAAATGGCCGGCACTTACACAACAATCACAACCGGCGTAATGGACGCTTTCTCGAACATTCTTTCAAACAATATGAACGTAATAATGAAGAAACTTACCGTAATTTCGCTTGTTCTGATGATTATGAGCTTCATCACGAGCTTCTGGGGAATGAACATAAAGCTTCCGTGGAGCACAAGCGGCACCTGGACCGGCTTTATCTGCCTTTCCGCGCTCTGCTTTGTCTCGGCGGTCGTCGCCTACATCGTTATGAATCTTTCGCCAAGAAAAAAGAAAAAGCCGCAGCCAAGAAAATAAAAATCAAACGGAAAAATATTAGATTGAAGATTTTGGAGCAGCATTTTATAAAAAGCAAAGACTTAAAAACATCACCCAATGCTGAAATTGTTCCGCCTGCTATCCGCGGTTCCGCTTTACGCTCCATTGCTTCGCTCGCACTGCCGTTCGGCTGGCAAAATGCGCGCTCACTTCGCAACGACTTCGCCGCCGCTACTATCAGGGCTAGGCTCTGCTCAACTGTGATTTTATGAAATGCCTTTCTGGAGGATTTTATGGCAAAAAAACTTATTCTCGCTTCTGCTGTTTTCGCTTTATTCTGCGCTGGAATTTTTCCGCCTGCACTGCAGGCTTCAACAGCCACTTCGCAAAGTTCTTCAAGTTCCCAAGCGAAAAAAAATATCCAGCAAAGCTCGCCTTATTTTCCGGGAGTAAAAAACGGCGCAAAAAACACTCCACTAAAGGCAGAATCTGAAAATCTAAAAAGCCAGAATCAGCAGGAAAATCAAGACGATTCAAAAAAATTAGAATTCTGTGAAAATCTTTCACAAGAAAATATTTCACAAGAAAATATTTCACAAGAAAATATTTCAAAATCGCAAGAATTTCCAGAAAATGACACATTCAGCCCGATTTCTCTTGTGCGTCTCGGCCCGAAGTTTTATGAAAAATACGATGTCTACGTTATCGGCGACGGAAGCCAGTCCTACACCGCAAAAAGATGGATTACGCCTTTTTCAATAAACCGCTACGAGACAACCTACGAGCTTTGGTACGAAACGCGCGTTATCGCAGAAGCGCTCGGCTACAAATTCTTGAATCCGGGGCAGGAAGGCTCAAAAGGAAAGCGCGGGGCAGCTCCAACAGATGAAAAAGACCAGCCTGTAACAATGATTTCATGGTACGATGCGGTTGTCTGGTGCAACGCGCTCAGCGAGATTCATTCGCTTACGCCTTGCTACACGCTGAACGGCGAAATCTTAAAAGACGCGACAGAGACCTCAAAGCTCGACTTGTGCAGCTGCAATTTTGAAGCCGACGGATTCCGACTTCCGACCGAAAGCGAATGGGAATATGCGGCAAGAAAAACAAAGTCAGGATTTCAAAGCGGAATGCTGGCAAGCGGCCAAGTCGATGAAAACGGAAACGAGGACGAGTCCGTTCCAGAAACTGAAATCGCATGGACTTCATCAAACACAGACAGGACAATGCGCGTCGGAACAGCAGGAACGCCGTTCTCGCCAAGCGCGCCGCCAATGCCGGGAAGCGGAAATCCGAACGGAGCCGGACTTTTCGACATGAGCGGAAACGTGAACGAATTTGTCTGGGACTGGAGCTACAGATATTTGGACACAGAGCCTGGAGCGCGCGCAACAGGAATCAGCGCAGGACGCGAAAGAGTAAGCAGGGGCGGAAGCTGGTCAGAGTACACGCCTTTTATCTGCGCAGGCGACCGCTACAGCTACGACCCGAACGAATGTTACAATTATTTAGGATTCAGATTCGTGCAGACGATAAAATAAAGCGGAAGGCAAAAATTTGCGGCCGTTAAGCCTGCCGAAATCACAATTTTTAAGCAGAACTTTCAACGAAAAGACTCCGCTCTCAGCAAAATTGAATTTCTATCAACGGCGAAATGCCACGCGTTCCCTAAGTCAATTTCCAGCCGTGGCAGGTGATTTTCTTCAAGCAGAAAAAAAGCCGCAACAATTCAGCTGCGGCTTTTCTTAATTCTCCTAGAGCGTTCTAAGCTCGGATTTTGTTACTTTCCAGTTTCCGTCTGAATCTTTCTCGGCTTCAGCCCATGCGTATTTTCCTTCCATAAGGCTTCCAGGATTTATCACTGTGGAATTTCCAACCGTGTCGATTCCCGCGCTTTCGTGGATATGTCCTGTAACAACGAGAAACGGCGCGCGCTTTTCAATATAATCACGCAAGAGCTGGCTTCCAACGTGAACGCCGTTCGGAATCATATCGCATTTTGTGTCTTTCGGAGGATTGTGCATAATCAAAACGAGATTCGGCCAAAATCCGTTTTCGCCCGCGCACTGCTCAGACGAGCTTTCCACAACATTGAAGTCAGAGAGAATCTCGTCCTCTTCGCGCTCGTTTGGAGTGTCTCCTGAAAATTTTGTTCCGCCGCCAGCACCGCAAATCGCAATTCCATCGTGAAAAGTCAAATTTCCTTCCACGCTGATGTCGGCATTCTCAATCTCTCCAAGAAAATCTGGAGAATCGCAGTTTCCAATCACTGAAAAAATGCAGTCATGCTTTTTCAAGAGAGCGTCAAGAACAGGCTTTCCAGTCTCTTCCGCCTTGAATTTCGCGAAATCGCCGCCAAAAAGAACAACGTCCGCAGCCTTGAATTCGCCGGCAAGTTTCTCAATATTCTCAAGATTTCCGTGAATATCGCTCAAAATCAAAAATTTCATAGTTTCTTCCTTATATTATATCGTTTCCATAACTTCGCGGAGCTTTTGCATTTGCCCGTGAGTTCCGACCGTGATTCTCAAAAATTCTTCAATTCCCGGTGTGTCAAAATGGCGCACAAGGATTCCAGCTTCTTTGATTTTCTGATAAGTCTCCTTGCCCGGAACGCCGTCTTTTTTGCAGAAAATAAAATTTGTCTGGCTGTCCAAAACAAACCAGTTTTTTGAACGCAAGAAATCAATAAATTCATCGCGCTCAAACGCGACCGACTGCGCGCATTTCACGTAATACCCGACATCCTCGCAGGCAGCTTTTCCGGCAGTCTGCGCAACAAAGTCAAGCGGAAAATGGTTCAGCGAATTTTTCACAGTCGTTACAGCATTCACAAGCTCCGGATTCGCAACAAGATAGCCGATTCTCTGCCCTGCTCCGCAAAGACTTTTTGAAGTCGTCCGAACAATCACAAGATTCTTGAAATCTTTCAGCAGCGGAATCGAGCTTTCACCGCCAAAATCAACATAAGCCTCGTCAACAACAAAAATTTTGTCTTTCGGAGCGTTTTCAAGCATTTTCTTAACTTCATCGCGCGTAATTCCAAGCGATGTCGGCGCATTCGGATTCGCGAAAATAATTCCAGAATCGTTTTTGTTCGCATCAGAAAGCATTTTTTCCTTGTTCAGCGTCCAGTCAGGATTCAGCGGAACTTTGTCCATCGGAACTGAATAAAATCCAGCGTAGACAGGATAAAAAGAATAAGTGTGCTCAGGAAGAACAAGCTCGCGGTCGCTGTCAAAAAAAGCGTAAAAAACAAAGCTCAAGACCTCGTCCGAGCCGTTTCCAGCGTAAATCATTTCAGGAGTAATTTCAAAAGGAATTTTATCTGCGTCAGACGGAGAAACTTTCGCGCCGCTTCCGTTTTTCTTCCCGTCTTTTAGATTCGCGCGGCACAAAACTCCGCCGCAGTCATTCAGCATTTTTGCAATCGCTTTTCTCATCTCGTAAGAATCAGGGTCAGGATAAAGCGCCATTTTTTCAGGATTTGACTTTACCGCTTTTCGGACTGCCGCAACAACTTTCGGCGACGGCGGATAAGGATTTTCATTTGCGTTAAGCTTGATATAGACACGGTCTTTCGGCTGCTCACCAGGAACATACGGATGAAGATTTTGCATCCGTTTTGAAAGGAAATTGATTTCAGATGACATTTTTTTCTCCAAAGATTTGTTTTATCTTAATATTTTTGCTGCTTTTGTTCTATAATTTTGCGATTTTTCAAAAAGCCGATTTTTGGAATTATTGTTAATTGTATTTTTTAGTGATAATATTAAAAAGTTATGGCGACCACAGCAAACATTAATGTCTTATTGAAATTTTTCGCTTCGCGTCAAAAAAGCGGAATCATTGATTATTTTGAATTTTGTGATTATCTGAAAAAATATTCGCAGCATCATCTTGAAGAACAGCCGGTTTTGGCTTGCTATCTTGAAAACACGGATTCTGCGCTCCAAAAAGAACTCGACAAGCTCATTGAGACGCACCAGATTGTGATGATGACAACTTCAGGCGACAAGCAGGCGATTGTTGTTACAGGATATTACATTGAAAAATTCGCCGAAAGATACGATGAAATCGCCACAAATCCAACGCTTCCGTTTCCGTCCGAAGCCGACTTGCCTAGAAAAACGCCAAAGGAAATCATAACACGTGAAACCGCAGCTGATTTAATCTCAAAACTGATGGCGCGTCAGGAACTTAATGACAAAACGCTTTACGGTCTTATTCTTCCGCACGATTCGCCGTCGATTTTGCTTCCATCAACAGTTTCTGTAAAAACACTGATTGAAGACGCAATCGGAAAAATCCAGAGCATGCTCAAGAAAGAAGAGCATCACGATTATTTCTGCAAGAAAATCACGATTTCAAATCCCGGCCGTGAAATGATTGCGAAAAATTTCTTCAACGCGTTTGTGGACAAAAACGACCATTCAATTGAAACTTTAAGCTCCACAACCGACACTTTTTATCTTTGGAATCAGCTTTGCTTTTTCATCAAGCAGGACTACGAGAAAATCAAGGATTACACCCAGGAAGACCTTTCGATTTTGCAGGCAGTTTACATCACGGAGATTGCCGCGAATTATTTCAAGAACAAGGCGCAGGAAAAAGCGAAAAAAGATTCAGCTATAAAAACGCTCGAAAATTTGCTTTTAAAGCCTCCGTATTATTTTACTTTCGACCAAATCATAAAATTCACCGACAACAAGGGAATTCCGCTTTTGGGCCAGTATTCTGAAGAAGAGCTGAAAAATTATCTTCATTCAAAAACGCAGGAAGCGGGCATTCAGGAGCTTCCAGAGCTTCTCGTTTTCAAGACTTATGACGAGCAGCGTTATTTTATCTTCAAGAGCAAGGTGATTCAGCTTATTTTGCGTCTTTGCACAGACGCGCGGACTTCTGTGCAGGAAGCGATAAAATCTAACTGGACAAAAGTTCTAAGGTCTTTTGACTTTTTGCCTGAAATGAAAGACCAGGCAGCTTTTGAGGACAGGCTCGAGCGTGAAGTTCGGATTCAGTCGCCGATTTTAAGCGCGCTTCTGACCGCCTCGTTCACGCCGCTTTTAAGCTACGAGACAACCGGCAGCGACGACACAGGAAAAATCAGTCTTTTTGTGAATGGACATCTTCTGCCATACAGCGAAATTCTTCTGATTGACAAGGCAAAACTTCTCGCTGATGCAAAGATTGTGCTTCCGTTCTGGTACACGACTCCGTTCTTTTCTTGGATTGCCCGGCTTTTGCTCAAGCCGCCGAAAAGCAAGAAAAAGGCGAAAGAAAAGACGAAGGCTCAGCAATACAGGGATGACGAGCATGAAAAAAGCCTTGAAGACGCGGAAACAGCTCTTCTTGCAAAAAATCCAGCAGTCTCAAAGAAAGTTGCGTTGAGAGAGGCAGCGCGCGAAGCCGAGCAGTCGCTCGTTCCGGAAAGCTCCACTTTAGACCGCGAGCTTGACTCATACGAGCATTTGTGGAACAAGCTTCTCGGCCGCGAAACTCATAAAAATCTTACCGAAGATGTAAATTCTCTTATCCGCGACTATATGCGAAAAGTTCTCCGAACAATGAAAGCTGAAGGCTTCACTGCGGAAAGAATCCAAAGCCTTGCGGACAGCCTTGTAAAAACGCCGTCTCTTCAAAAAATTGGAGAACACGACGCGCTTCAAATGTACATTCAGCTTTATATGATAAAACTTGTGAAAAATATTCCGATGTAAAAGCGTAAAAGCCAGCATCTAATTTTCCGCCGTGATTTATTTCAAATCATTGAAGTGAAATTACGACGGATTTTTTTTACAATTTTTTTCCGCAATTTCTCGAATTTTTTTACATTTTTTTTCAAATTTCTTGCCGTTTTTGAATTTTCATTTGAAATATATAAATGTAAGCTCCCGGCCGGAGATTTATAAGTTTTCAACAGCTTTGCGGATTTTTCCGCAAATGCGATTCAAGGAGATTTTATGAACGCAATGAACCAAATTATTATTGAAGGAAATGTTGTCCGAGATTCACAAATCAAGGAGACGCAGAAAGGAACACGGGTCGCAACAATGCCAATCGCGTCAAACAGAGTTTTCAAGGATTCAAACGGCGATTTTCAGTCGGAAGTCAGTTTTTTTGATGTGCAGGCCTGGGGGCAAAAATTCTGCGAGAGCGTCGCAAAAAACGGAATAAAAGGCCGTGGCGTCCGTGTTGTCGGAAGATTAAAGCAGGACAGATGGAAAAATGACAGCGGCAAATCACAATCGCGGATTTACATAATCGCAGACCACATCGACTTTAAGCCGCTGCCGAAAGAATCTTTCCAAGAATCTGAAAACAAGGAAAATTTCGGAAACTCCACTGAAAGGCCAAGCGATTTTGACTTTGAGCCGGAGTCAGCCGAAGTTTTTGAAAAGGAAGCCGTTGCTGAAACAGTGTTCTAAAACAATGTTTTAAAAGAAAATTTTAAGAACACGAAAAAAACAATAAAAAATGGCTGGCAAGAGAAAATCTCAAAGCCAGCCATTTTAGCTTTTTCTTTATTTTTTAGCGGCGGCGCGATTTTCTGCCATTTTTATTTTCGTTTTTCGGCAGTTTTTGATACTGCGCTTTGCCAAATCCGGCAGCACGCTCCGCAGCAGCTTTTTCATTCATCGCCTTGTAAATTTCAATTTTCTCTGGACTATAAAAACCGTCTTTCCAGTTGAATCTCGAAGCTTCAAGAATCGGCTGTTTTTTTGCTATTGCAGTCGTAACCATTTTCAGCTCCTGACGAGACACTTTTGTCCTTGAAAAATCAATCAGAATTCTCGTGAAGCCCGCGCTTTTAATCTTGTCGGTTCTGTCGGCAATAGAAAAAGGGGCTTCAGGCATAACAACTGTTCCATCGATATTTGAATTGACTTTGAAAACTTTTTCTTCCTTGTCCATAAAATAGAGAAAATCATAGCTTTCAGGAAGCCGGAATCTCATTCTAAACAAAGCCGGATAAGCAAAAATCGTGACCATAACTCTTCCACGAACATTCTGCTCCCACGTATCCTTTAAGTTGTCGAAAGAATTTTCAAGCGGAGATATAAACGCGCCGATATTCTGATTCTCGAACCACGAAGCAGCCCAACGGTTGAAAGTATAAAGATAAGGGCCGGCAATCATATTCGCTTTTTTGCTTTTCAGCAAATTGATGTGAGCCATATTATTCACAACAAAAGTGCTGAAACCTTCCGAAATCAGACTTTCAAGGTCAGAAGCAAGCTGTTCTTCCTTTGAAGACGGAAGATAAGGGTCAAGCGAAATTATAATCTGCTTTTTTGAAATCGGAATTTTCGCTTTTTTCACAAGCAAACCGTTTCGTGTCTCAAAATTAAATTCCAAAATCACGCGGACAGGATTTTTTGCGAGAACCTGGTAAATATCAGAAATAGTCGAGACCTGAACGTAAATTCCTTCTGGAAAATAGGAAAGCTCATTTTTTGCAATCGGAGTTATGTCAAGAACAGGAAGAACCTCATTTCCAGGCTGTTTCCTATATTTGCTGATGTCAGACGGAAGAACTCTCGGATAGCGTTTTGACATTGATTTTGTCTGAAGAAGATAAACCGAGTCTCCTCGCTTGAATCCGACAGGAACATCTATCATTCTAACGCCTTTAATATCCGCAACTGTGCGGACTTTATGGCTTGTGCGGCCTGTGTCATCCTGCCTGTGCAGGCGGATTGAGTCTCCAATATCCGGGTCGTAGCTTCCGCCGCTCAAATGAACCATCATAATCTGATAATCTTTCGGGTCAGCATTAGGGCCGGCAGCTTCACGAGCCTTGTTTTTCGCCTCGTCGCTAGCAGGTTCAATCTTGTCGATTTTTCCAAGATAAATTCCAGTTCCGCCAGCCTGATTAGGATTCAATATAAGCGAGCCAGCTTTTTGCACGCCCTCTTCGTTCGTCTTAAAATTATACCAATAAGAAGTTTTTGCGCGCGCAAAATCAGTTGAAAGGAGACGTTTTGCAGTCGCAAGCGCGCCGCGCCGGTCTTTTTCCCAGTTGTCCATTAAATAGCGGTAAGCCGCAACAACGGAGCCGACATATTCCGCGCTTTTCATTCTTCCTTCGATTTTAAAGCTTTCAACTCCAATCTGCATTAAATCTGGAATCTGCTCGATAAGCTGCAAATCGCAAGGAGAAAAATAATATCCAGATTTTTCACCGCTCTCGCCGTCAACAGTGTAATAGCGACGGCACGCCTGAGTACACATTCCGCGGTTCGCTGATTTTCCGCCCAAAAAACTTGAAAAAAGACACAAGCCGCTTTCTGAAACGCAAAGCGCGCCATGAACAAACATTTCAATTTCTGCGCTTGTGTGAGATTTTATGTACTTTATTTCTTCAAGACCAAGCTCGCGCGCAACAACAACGCGTTTTAAGCCGGCTTTGCTTAAAAGATTCACACCCGCCGCGCTTTCAACATTCATTTGAGTTGAGCCATGAAGCTCCAAATTCGGGAAAAATTCGCGACACATTCTAATAACGCCCATATCCTGAACAATAAGGCCGTCCGGTCCGAC
Organism: Treponema sp. UBA4692; assembly: GCA_002404895.1. Taxonomy (GTDB): domain Bacteria; phylum Spirochaetota; class Spirochaetia; order Treponematales; family Treponemataceae; genus Treponema_D. Next base: position 63,271 of record DHKO01000054.1, read on the forward strand.
TTTGTTCAGATATGAGAGAAAACGATAAAGGCGTTCAGTCTCGCGTTCCTCGCTGACGGTGTTCACCGTCACATAAATTTTTTTATTCTGCTTGTGAAGCGCGTCCACTGCGGCTTCAAACTGATTCCATGCGAAATTTGTTGTTCTTAATCTTGCGTTAAAACTTTTCAGTCCAAGGTAAACCGCATCGGCGCCTTCACCGATTGCGGCATCAAGTGCTTCAATACTGCCTGCCGGCGCTAATAATTCTGACATAACCGATATTTTAGCGGTTTTCTTCTTTATTTACTAGCAAGCAGGCGAATAAAATTACTCTGAAAAATAATTCGTGCTGTTCTCAAATCCTGGAGTCGCACCGGAAACAATCGATTTTCCGCTTCCAGACTTTTCTGTCAATCTCCAGTCGTCAGCGCAACCTGAAATTTTCTCGATTTCTCCCGAAGCATATTTTTCAGCAAGCTCCGAAACATTTTTTCTTGAAATCGAGCGGTACAAAGTCGTCGCAGAATCGCTTTGAAAAGCCGAAGAAACATCGCTTCCAGAAGTCCAAATTCCTTCAGAAGATAAAATCTCGGCATATTTCGCTTGAAGATTGCTTCCCCATTTTCCAGACGTTGATTTGCAATAAGCTATTCCGTCGCAGACAGTTTCATTTGAATAATTCTTCAGGACAAGAACATCGGCAGAAACTCCGATTTTTGCCTCAGTTCCGTCACGCCACAAATCACGTGCCGAGGCGCAGCTTTCTTCAGCCTTAGACAATGCAAGGTCGCTTCCGATTTCGTTCACAGCGTTTTCAGAATCAAAAGTGCGGTTGTGAAGCGTGATATATTCGCCAGCTTGAACTTCAATAGCCGGAAAAATATAGTCAAAATCCGTGCCTTTCGCGCCCGAGCAAAGTTTCAAGCCATGCGTATTTCCGCCTTTCAAGCAATAAAATTCAATAAAATCACTTTTTAATGTTTTCGAGTCTGATTTTGTGCGAATCTCGCTGAAAATCAAAACAGCAGGATTTTCATTGAAGCCGACAAATTCCTGCTCAAATTCTGTTGAATTTCCGCTTGTATCGGTAATTACTGCGCTGAAAACATAATTCTCGCCAACCTGAGTGTTTCCATCCAGCTTAATTTCCGCAGTTTTTCCGCTTTCATCATAATCAATAGACAGAACAGGAATCTCATCGCCTAAATTTTCGGATTTTCCTTGATTTACCGATGCGCTTGAAACAAAAATTTTCTCAGAGCAGCCAACTGAAAACGAGCCGCTTCCAGTCAAATTGAACGACTCCACAACAGGACAAGTTTTGTCGCCAGGCTGAATCTCAATTCCCTCTTCCGTCATTCGGCACGAGACAGGTCCGATTGAAAAAATCACGAATCCGCAAATCATAAAAACTGTAAGAAAATAATTAAAAATCGGCTTGCGTTTTTCCCAAAAAACTTTCTTAAAACTTTTCATAAGTTCCTCCTTTTTTCTGCTTATTTATTTCAAAAAAAAGTTAGAAATGAGCAAAAAATTCAGAAAAAATTTCAAGAAAATTAAAAAAATAAGCCTCCGGCATTAAATGAAGCAAATTCCGTGCTTCACACTTGCCGAAGGCTTTCCATAAATCGCAAATTATAAATTATATATAGAAGAAAAAAGTTTTTACAGGCGAATCGTCTCCACCATATATCTGATTGAAATTCCGTTTGAATCCGAAAGTTTCTTTTCAACAACAAAAACAAGATTTCTTCCAGACTTGTCAGAAAAAATTCTGTCGATTGTGTAGTCCGTCACAAGTTTTCTTTTAATGTCAGGCGAGCCGACAACATTTCTCGAAATAACATGGCCGTTTTCATCCTGCTTCTCAAGTCCGATAAAAAATGACGATTTCAGGCTCGCGCCGTTTCCAATCACATTTTTTTCAAGTTTTATATGATAATAAATGCTTTTGTCCGCAGTTGAGCTTTCAAAATCCTTGAAAACAATTTCGCTGTCGCTCGGCTTGCTTTCATCCCGCACATAAAGAAGATTGTCCGCGTCAACCGGCTTTAAATTATATCTTTTCAAATACCAGGAAGCCTTGGAATAAAGCTCCTCGTAAACTTTTTTTCCGCTTTTTGAAGCAGTTGAGGCAGAAGGAGAAGTTCTGAAAACACCGCCGTCGATAAAATCATTTTTCGCAATATCTACAGTGTAAATTTCCGCATAACCTTGAAAATTCCGGTCAGTTTTTCCATATTCAGCAAAGACATAAGTTTTTCCGTCATTTGAAAGCCCCAAATCAACGAAAGCCGCCGCATCTCCAGCAAAAGTCAGAAAAGCCGCCGCAAGAAAGATAATTCCAGACAACAGAAGCTTTTTCATAAGTCCTCCCAATGAAATAAGAATATTTCACATCTTTTATATTTTCGGTTTTCCAAAATGCAGACTTTACAAGTTTTTGAGTTGCGTTTAAGATTTTTTTATGACATTGAAGATTCGTAATCGGATTTTAAAGTTTTTCATGTATGTTTCGCTCGCGTCGATTGCGTTTTCAGTTCTCGCGCTAATTTTCACGCTCGCAAAAGGATATTTGATTCCGCCGCCGACATTGCGTATTCCGGGCTATCTGAATTCTGAATTGCTGAGAAATCTTTCATTTACAAAGCAAAATCTCGTTCCGACTTTGATTTCATTTTTTCTTCTCGCAGTTTATGTTCCAGTCGTCCTGTTTTTTATTTTCAGATATTTTGAGAACACGCAGTCCTCGGAGATAATTTTCTTTTCGGCCTTTCTCTTGGGAATTCTCTGCGAAGTTGCGAGATTTTACACAATTTGCTTTGGAGTCTGGCAGACTTTCACGAATCTTCTGATTTTTCTTGGAAACATCGTCCTTTTTGGAAGAATTCTCGCTCCGCTGAGTTTTGCCTGCGCCTCAATTTTCAGCGAGACCGAGCAGCGGCAGGACATCGAGCGAAATTATCTGATTATGATTGTGGCGGCGTTTCTTTTCGCGCTGATAATTCCGCTGAACACAGGAAGAATTTCGTCGGCAGGGCTTGTAACCGAAGGATTTATGACGCTTTTGAACGGAGCAAGATTTATTTTGATAATTCTCGCCGTTTTTTCTTTCTACGTTAGAAGCGTAAGGCACGCGAACAAAGATTTTATTCCGATTGGGCTTTGGATTTTTGCATTGTACGCAGGCTACGTTCTTTTGATTTGCGCTGACAATTATATTTTTATGATTTTAGGAAGTGGACTTTTGTACACAGGAACTTATTTTTATCTTAAAGATTTGCACAAAATGTATATGTGGCTTTAGTTTTTATAAAAAAGCAAATATATAGAAGAAAACGTAAGAATTCTGAAAATTAAAAATCCAGAAATCACAGAGATTTTTGAATTTTTCACAAGATTTCCAGAACAACAGAACAGGGAAATATAAAACACAAAAGTTTTGAAAATTTTCAGTGATTTTTGAATGATTTTTAATGGTTAAAAAACATCACGACTGCGCCGATTAAAATTGGAATTATCAGATTGTCAAAATCCTTTAACGGAAGCACCTCGACAGCCGCCCCGATTATAGCGGAAGCCAAAGCCGTTTTTGCAGAGCCGGTAACAGCAAAGCACGAGCAAAAAATCGCGGTAAAGCAAGTGAGGCTTCCGGCTGCGGTTTTTCCGTGGGTCAAAGGAATTTTTATTTTTCCGAAAGTTTTTCCAGCCAAGCTCGCAAGCCCGTCACCGAATGCAAGCGCGTAAATTCCTGCGGCGGCAGGAACTGGCTTTAGAAAAATCGCCGCAATCAAAATTCCTGCGACAAGCGTCACAGGACCAAGCACAAATTTATTCTCGTCTCGTTTTCTGGCAGCGGCGGCAGTAATATCAGAAATAAAAGGAATTTCCTTGCCGCGAAAACGCAAATTCTCCGCAATCATGTAGAAAATTCCGGCGGCAAAAAGAGCGCAAATCACAAAAGTTTTATTTATCGAAAGAAAAAGCGGCACAAAAGCAGTGCAGATATGAATCGTTTTTCTAAAAAATTCTTTCCGCAAAGAGATAAGCTGTTTTTTTAGCTCGATTCCGTTCTGAACACAAAAATATTTCATCCGTCAAAATTCCTGCAAAGTTCCTGTTTTCCGCAATTTAAATGTTATTTCTTGAAATCTATTCCAGCATTTTCTCATCTGAAAGAATTTTCGGAATTTCAGTGTAAATAGCAGGCTCAAATTCAGGATAAGAATGAGTGATATATTTTGAATTCTGCTCAGCTAAATTTCCGCCCTCCATTCTGACCATTGTGCGCGGATTTCGCGTCAAAGCGTCCCAAGCTTTCATCGCATCGGCAAAATGAACCATCGCGTCTGCATTCATCTGGCTGTTTCCAGTCTGCCGGGCAACTTTATAAAGCGCGACTCCAAGATTGTTGCTCGCTTTCAAATACAAATCGACGATAACTCCCTCGTCCTCATCTTCCTGCGGAAGCAAAATCTTTCTGCGGACTTTTTCCATATTCAAGCCAGAAAGAAGCGACTTGTAATAGCTTTGAGCCGCAAAATTGTCGCCGCGCAAGCTAAGAGTGTTTCCAAGCGAGAGAAGAATATTCGAGTCGTTCGGCTCAGAATCGTGGACTTTTATAAATGAAGAAAGAGCGTTCTCATAATCGCCTTTTCCATAGTAAATCGCGCCGATACGATAATTCACGGAAGGCGTGTCGTTTTTTATCTTTGTCGCCTTTTCGTAATTGTAAAGCGCGCTGTCGGGTTCTCCAGAAATAAAATAGTCGATGTCGCCCAAGTCCGCAAAAAGTTTTCCAGTATTCTCGTCGCCTTCAAAACCTGAACTTTCATGCTCGTCGTTGTACAAATCGGCTCCGCGCGTATAAACTTCCTGCGCCTTTAGATATTCGCGGTTTCCAGCGTAAATTTCGCCCAAGATTCGTGAAGCGTTTATTTCCCGGAAAATATTTTTTCTCGTCCTGATTTTCGCAGAATCAAAAAGGTCAAGGGAATGTTCAAGCTCCGCTTTTGCCTGCTCGGAATATCCTGTGTTCACAAAATATCTCGCAAGATTGTAACGAGCAACAGGATTTTGAGGATTTGATGAAACCGCAATTTCAAGCATTGAACGCACATCTTCAATGGAAGAGCGCAAATATTCGTCGTTCCGGCTGAGTTTTCCGTAAAGTTTTTCAAGCAAATAGCCAGAAAGCTCCGTCCAGTCATCAGAAGAAAGAGATTTCACATTCGGATAAAAACGGTTCTTCAAGTTCAGAACATCGCGAAGCTTGTCCATCCTGATGTAATAGCGCAACATTCTCGAAAGATAAAGATTGTTCTCGCCGTAACGCTGAATCAGCTCGACATATTGATTTTTTGCAAGCTCGTATTTTGAATCGTCAACTTCCGCCCATTCAAGAAAAACATCTCCAAGAAGAAGAAGTCCGCTCGGGTCGTTGATGTGATAATCCAGAATTTCACGCTTTACAATTTCTTCCGCTTTTTCGTAATTCGCGCGGTCGTAAAGCTCCATTTCCGCATACTGAATTCCAGCCTCAAGGTCGTGATTAAAAAACCGAAGCGTGTTCTTGTACATTTTTGCCGCGCGCTCGTACTGCTTTTTTGAGCGGTAGCCGTCAGCATATTTAAAAAACCATTTTCTAACCGGCTTATGAGAAACCGCCTCGTTGAATTTGTCTTCAGACTGAGGAAAATCGTTGTTTTCAAGAAGAGCGTATCCCTGCTTATAATTTATGCTCGCCATGACAGGCTCGTAGATAAATTTCTGAGCCGCCTTGAAAAGCCCGAAGCACACAAAGCACAAAATCAAGCCCGCAATCGCCGCCGGAATAATCCGGTTCTTCAAAGTGTACTGGAAAGACTGCTTGTAAGCCTCGTACTGCGCAAAAGAACGCCGCTCATAGTCGCGCGGAATATTTATCGAAATATCAAGAAGTTTTTCAAGCTGAGTCGCAAGCTGGCGCGCAGAAGTCTTCTTCAAGATTTTTTCTATGATTTCAAAAACCGCGTCATCTTTAAATTCATTTTTCGCAATAAAATCTTCAACAGCAAGCCGCAAATTCAAAGGATAATCAGAAAGATTTTTCCTGAACTGCTCGTATTCCTCATCGGTCAAAGTATTTCGCGGCCGCCCGCCTTTTCCGCTAAAGTCAACTGTATCAACCGCAGGAGATTTTTTGGAAAGGTCTGCCGTGTCTGTATCTGAAAATCCCGGAATTGAAAAACTGTCGTCAAGCTCAAAATCATCGGAAGATTTCGGCTCTTCGCCCGTAACAGGAAACTCGTTTTCAGAAATTTCAGGAGTTTTCGGAGTGAAATCCATTCCGTCCATCTCGGAAGTGTCAAAAATTTCAGGCGAAACGTCCACGTTTTCAGGATTTTCTTTCTTTGTGCTTGAATCCGCGCCGTCAGAATCAGAATTAAGATTTATCTCAGAATCAGTGGAATGCGAATCATCTCCCGGAACTTCAAGGCTCGCGTCAGGAATTTCGCCGTTTCCAGTGTCAAGAGAATCCAGACCGGAAGTGTCAAAAACGCTCAAGTCATCGCCGATGTCAGGAAGAGAATCAAAACCGCCTGCATTTGAGCTGGAAGAACCAGAATCGGATTCAGAATCCGATGAAGAGTCTCCGTTTTTTGAGGCAGAGCCGGAAAGACTTTTTGAATCATCTGCGGCAAAACCAGGAGTCAAGTCCAAAGAATCTTGAGAACCGAAAGAGCCGTTTTGAAGCGAATCGCTTTGAGACGCGCCGTTAGACGAAGCAACGTCTGAATTTTCGCCGTTTGAAATCGGCTCTGATGAAGAAGCGTTTTCTGCGCTTTCGGAAACCTTGTTTCCAGAAGCGTGATTTGCATTTGAATCCGCAGCAGCAGAATTTTCGTCTCCTGAAGTCAAATCGAATTTCAAATTGCCGAAATCAAAATCAGGCTCGCCGGAAAGATTTTCTCCTGAATTTTCAGAAACTGAATTTTTACCCGCCGCGTCAATTTTTCCGCTGTTTTCACTCTCAGTGTCCGCGTCTGCCGAAGCCTCGCTTCCATTTGCAGATTTTCCGCCGTTTTCGTTCTCTGGATTTTCCGTGTTTCCGTTGTCAATTTTTCCGTCGTTTTCAGAATCAAATGGAATATTAAAATCATCAGAATTTCCAAAGTTCAAAGCAGAATCGACCGAAGTTTTTGAAGCCGCAGAATCGCCTGAATCACCAGAATTTGCATTCTCGGAAGGCTCGCTTAAGTCCATTCCAGAAAGCAAGTCGTCCAAGTCAAGCTCTTCAATCGGAGTCGAATTTTTGTCAGACTTATTTTCATCAGGATTTTCTGATTTCTCATCATTTTCTGAGTTTTTATTTTCATTTTTCGAAGAAGACGGCTGAACATCGTCCATAAAATCAGACAAGTCAGGCGCTTCGCCGCCGTTTCCGCCCTGCGGAACAAAAATCGAATCTAAATTTGGAGCTTGATTTTCCGATAAAGGATTTTCGTTGTCGCCAGCTGAATTTGAATCGCCAGAACCATTCAAAGCATCGCTTTGATTTTCCGCGTCTTTTTCAAAATCCGCTTCCGAATTTTCTTCCTGATTTATATCCGGATTTTTATCCGGCATTCCAAGCAAAAACGCGTCCGAGTCGTCATCTTCTGAAATATTGGCTGGGAAAGGAACTTTTGGAGCTTTTTCGCCGCGCTTCGCACGAATTTTTGTCTCGTCGCCAACATCTTTTATATCTTCGCTGAATTTTTTAAGCTGATTTAATCCTGGCATTGTTCTTTATTTTACTCCAAATTAAATTAAAGCAACAAGGAATATTTTTGAAGTTCACTTGAAGTTTTCTTCATTTTTCCCACCACTTCACTTTTTATAATCGGCATTTTAGATTTTTGCTTTAGAAAACAAATCTTATAGAAAAAAGAACTGATTTTAGCCTGATTTTGATTCATTTTTTTGACAATTTGCCGAAAATTTCAGTATGAAGAAGAGTCTTTTTATTTTTGTTTTGCTGGCCTTTTTCAGTTTTCTTTATGCAAAAGAAAAGCCGGCAGAAGCAGACATTCCAGACACTTATGAATATGACCAGCTCGTAGGCACGCTTGACGGAGTGAATCCGCCGCGTGTCGAGGGAAACTATATAATTTTTACAGCGCCGGCAAACGCGCGTTCAGTCGGAATCGCTTTTGACTTTGAAAATTTCAGGACAATGCACAAGTTTCAGCTTTACAAAACTTATTCTTTCGAGGGCGAAATCACAAGCGAGATTTTTTTCTACATCCTGGAGCGTCCAAAAAAGACTTCGCGAATCTGCTACAGGCTCATAATCGACGGTCTTTGGACAACCGATCCGCAAAATCAAAATGTTTTGTACAATTCCACTGACGGCTACACGCTTTCTTATCTTGACATCGACGAAGTTGACCCGATTATCACCGAGAAAAACGCTTCAGGACTCACAAAATTCGTTTGCTTTGCCGAGTCCGGGCAGACAATCCGCCTCGGCGGAACTTTCACAAACTGGGATTCATGGATTTACGAAATGAAGGAAGTTGTGCCTGGCCGCTACGAAATCTGCCTTCCGCTCCATCCGGGAACTTATTATTATGCGTACTACAACGGAATCAGCTCGTTCACCGACACCACAAACCCAATGAAAGGCTACTCAAAAGACGGCAGAATCGTAAGCCGAATCACGATAAACTAAAAAGGAAAAGCGACACCTTTATTCAAAAGGTTTCTCTTTTCCTTTCAATCCTTTTCTCTTCCAAAGTCTAAAACACAAAAATCCGTTGCGAGCCTGCGGCGGCAAAAAAGCAGAAAGCACAAAAAAAATCGCTCCAGTTCAGCGCAAAAACAAAAAAAATCGGAAAAACAGCCATTTTCAAAAACAACCGCTTTCCGATTTGTAAAAATGATTTCAGAAGTTAGAATCCAAATCCGCCAGGAAATTTTCCGTTGAAGCCTGCCAAAGGATTTTTTCCGCCAGCCGCGCCCATTGCCCCAGCTCCGCCGAGCTGCTGCATAAGTTTTCCCTGCAGTCCTTTATTTCTCGAAAGTTTCTTCATTGTGAGCTTCATTTTTTCAAACTGCTTAATCAGCTTGTTCACTTCCGCAACACTTGTTCCGCTGCCTGCCGCAATCCGCTTTCTTCTCGCAGGTCCGATTATCAGATGATTTTTTCGTTCCTTTTTTGTCATCGACTGAATAATCGCTTTCTGGCGTTTCATTCCGTCCATGTCAATCTTGCTTGTGTCAATTTGCCCTGAAAGTCCCGGAATCATCTCCATTATAGAAGAAATGCTTCCCATTTTGTTCATGCTTTCAAACTGAGAAAGCATATCTTCAAGAGTGAACTCGTTGCGGGCCATTTTTGCCTGAAGTTTCTGGGCTTCCTCAACATCAACTTTTTCCTGAGCCTTTTCAACAAGCGAGACAATATCGCCCATTCCAAGAATTCGGCTTGCAATGCGGTCGGGATGGAAAGGCTCAAAATCCTCTGTTTTCTCGCCAGTTCCAATAAAAAGAATCGGCTTTCCAGTAATCGACTTCAAAGAAAGAGCCGCGCCGCCGCGAGCATCAGAATCGAATTTCGTGAGGATTACGCCAGTAAGCCCAAGCTGCTCATCAAAAGACTGCGCAATTTCAACCGCATTCTGGCCTGTCATCGCATCAGCAACAAGCAAAGTTTCAACCGGCGAAACAGCCTTTTTAACATCGACAAGCTCCGCCATCATGCTTTCATCAATCTGAAGACGACCGGCAGTATCAACGATAACCGTGTCGATTCCGTTTCTCTTCGCGTAGGTCAGACTGTTTTTCGCGACTTTTACAGCGTCTTTCGCTGCCGCGTTTTCCTCAAAATAAACAGGAACATTGATTTTTTCTCCAAGCTGCCTTAACTGCTCAACAGCCGCAGGCCGGACCAAGTCGCAGGCAACCAGGAGCGGCTTTCTCCCCTCTTTTGCAAGCCTGGCCGCCAACTTATGCGCCGCAGTTGTCTTACCAGCGCCTTGAAGACCGAGAAGAAGAATCACAGACTGCGTGTCAGGACCTTTCAGCTGCAAATCAACTTTTGAATCGCCCAAAAGCTTAACAATTCTGTCATAAATGATTTTTACGAACTGCTGCCCCGGGTCAACCGCGCGGAGAACTTTCTCGCCTTTTGCTTCCTCAACAGTCGCGTTTACAAAGCGGCGGACAACGCGCAAATTTACATCGGCCTCGAGAAGAGCCATCTTTATCTGCTCAACCGCGTCCTCGATGTTTTTTTCTGTGATAGTTGATTTTCCGCTTACAGTGCGGACAATATCGCTGAATGTGTTTGTAATCTTCTCAAGCATTTATTATTCCTGTTTTGTCTTTAGACTTCATCTTAGTCTTCAGAATTTGAGATTTTTCCCTGAGTCAAAAGTTCCTGCAAGAAATCCATCGGCTTTATCTCTTTGTTCAAGATTCTGTAAAGTCCGTCGCAGATTGTGAGCTTCAAATTGTATTTCTGGGCAATCTCGTGAACAAATTTGCATGCGACTGCGCCTTCAGACAAATATCCGATTTCGCTGATTCTCGCAATCAAGTCGTCAAGATTTTTGAATTTGTCAAGAATATTTGTCTTTATTATGTCCTGACCAAAACGCCGGTTGCGTCCGTATTTTGAGCGGCAAGTTACGTCCAAGTCGCCGACTCCAGCAATCGAAGTGAAAGTTTCCGCATGGGTCGCGCCCAAAGCAAAGCCAATCTGCTGAATCTCGTTGAGACCTGCGGCAAGCAAAAGCGATTCCGTGTTGTCTCCAAAAACATCTGAATGTTCGCTCACTGCGTCAAGAGAACCATAAACAACTGCGATTACATTTTTCGCAGCCGCGCAAACTTGAACTCCAACCGCGTCAAGCGAAGAATAGACCATAAGTCCTGGAACACGCAAAAGCTCGCGGAATTTGATTGAGTTGAGAGCATGCTCGCTCGCTGCAATCAAGCCAGTGAGTTTTCCCATCGCAACTTCCTCTGCATGAGAAGGTCCTGAAATATAAACAAACGCGTTTCTGTAACATTCCGGGAAAACGTCGTTCAAAGCGTCAAGAACAAGACGCGGTCCGTTTTCAGAAGCGATAAATCCTTTTGTAAGAACGCCGATAACTGTCTCGCCGTTTTTGATTGAAGGAACGTCAACAATCTGCTTTGCTGTGCTTGCAAGATAAAGCGAAGGAGAAGCGAGAATAAGATATTCCTTGCCGTCCGCAACTTCCTTGATGTCTGTCGATGCAGTCAGATTCTCTGAAAGAGGATAGCCCGGCAGGTAGCGTTTGTTCTCATGCTCATTATTGATTCCGTCAACAACATCCTGCTCACGGGCCCAAATCTGAACTTTATGGCCGCCGCGCGCAATCGCCTGCGCCAATCCAGATCCCCATGCTCCAGCTCCGATAACACCTACATTCTTTGGTTTCATTTTATAACCTCGATTTTCATTATATTCGATAGACTCTTTAAAATTTTATATAAAAACAGCCGCCTAAAAAAAAGCACGGCAAAAAGACAAAACAAATTATATTCTTTATTCAGCAACCTTTCAACTTCAATTCAACTTCCTCAATAACATCGTCAGGAGTTGAAGCTCCTGCGGTAAGCCCGACAGTTTCAAGATGAAAAAAAATCTCAGGAATTTCACTGGCATTTTCGATGAAAGCGGCATTCTTGCAAAGTTTTTTCGCAGTTGCAAAAAGCCTGCTTGTGTTCGCGCTCGTTTTTCCGCCAATCACGAGAATTCCATCGGCCTTTGCGCATAAGTCAACAAGCGAACTTTGACGCTCGTGAGTCGCAGGGCAAATCGAATTTACAATCTCAATCTGCGGAAATTTTTCTTTTAGAAAATTCTCGATTTTCCCAAACATTGAAATGCTGAAAGTTGTCTGTGAAAGAAGCACGATTTTCCGTTTCTTTATGTCAGCATGATTTTTGCAAAGATTTTCGGCTTCGTTTTGAGCCTCGACAGTGTCTTTTATCAAGATAAAACTGCACCCAAGATTGTTTTTTCGTGCGGCTTCGCGTGCATAGCCCTCAATCCCGACAACTTCCCCGTGATTTTTGTCTCCAGCAAAAAAAATCACATAATTCTCGGAAGCATATTTTGCCGCACGGTTCTGGCTTTGCGTTACGAGCGGACAAGTCGCGTTTATCACATTCGCGCCTCTCGCTTTTAGCTCTGCTTCCTTTTCAGGCGGAACTCCGTGTGCGCGAATCAAGACTGTATCATTTTGATTCAGATTAGAAAAATCTCCGTCGGAAAGGATTTTCAAGTTTCGCTCGGCGAGCTTTTTCAAAGCAACAGGATTATGAATCAAAGGTCCCAAAGTGTAAACTTGCCCCTGCTTTTCATGTTCCACCCGCGAGTTTTCTTCAAGAGCCTTGTTAGCGCAGTTCACAGCACGCCGAACGCCAGCGCAAAAGCCCATCGTTCCAGCACGAATAATTTTCATAGCAACATTATAGCAGTTTCTTCTCTATATTAAAAGGATTACGATTTTTCATCAGAGAACGAAAATCTGCAAAGCTTGAAATAAAAAAACAAAAAGCCCGTCCAAAAGAGGGCGGGCTTTCATCAAAATAAAATTGCTTTAACGCAAAATCTTACTCTTCAGGTCTCATCTGAATAACGTTCGCATTAGCCGCAACTGTGAAAGTCTGCTTTCTGCGGGCGAGCAAGATAAAGCTTCCTGCGATGAAGATTGAAGAATAGCATCCTGAAATCAAACCGATAATCAGCGCGAGCGAGAAGTCGTGAATTGTTCCAGTTGTGAAGAAGAACAGTGAAAGAACTGCAAGCAGCGTTGTAACAGTTGTGATTACAGAACGGCTCAAAGTCTGGCTCAAGGCAGCGTTCAAGATTTCCTTGAAAGTTTTAGCCTCGACAATCTTGATGTCGCTTCTTACGCGGTCAAGAATAACGACAGTCGCGTTAATCGAATAACCTATAATTGTAAGAATAGCGGCAAGAGTTGTCGTGCTGAATTCCATTTGCAAGAACGAGATGAACGCAATCATAATCAGAGAGTCGTGAACAACCGCGATTACGGAAGCAAGCGCAAAGTCCCAGTAGAAGCGGATTGCGCAGTAGATAAAAATCAAGACCAATGTCGCAAGAACAAGAATAATAGAAGATTTTATCAAAGAGCCGGAGAACTGCGCGCCGATAAAGTCAGACTTTACAACAGCGATTTTCTCAGCTCCGAACTTTTCATAAAGAACCTTGTTTGCCTTGTCCTGAATTGCCTTTCCGTCATCTCCTGCTCCAAGACGAATCTGAAACGAGTCAGAGCCGGCTTTTTTGACATCGACCTCGCCGAAATCTTTGAGAGCCTCGCGGATTGTGTCTGCATCAACATCAGAATTCATGTCAACCGCAAATAAATTCAATGGAGTTTCGCCAAGAGTCGTTGAAACAGCCGAATTCACAAAAAGCCCGTCGGACGGAATCGCCTCGTCTTTCTTGACTGTCGCTGTGATTCCGTCAATCTTGTTAATCTCATTTGCCAAAGCCGAAACCGATTTTACATTGGCATAGTCAATGTTTACAGTTCTGTTTTCAGCTCCAACGCCTGTAACAACAAGCTGAAGTCCGCTTTCAGAAGCCTCGAGCGTAACTTTCGCGCTTCCAGAATAAACAACATCAAGAACAGAGTCAGAAATCTTGATTTCTTCAATCATACCAGGCTTGAATTCAAGACCGAAGTTGATTCCTCTTGTGCATACAGAAACGATTCCTGCGATAATAACCACCGCGCTTAACACGACAGCGAAGTTAAAATATTTTGTAAACTGAATCTTCTTTTTCATTATTTTATCACTCCCCAGCCGATGCTCATCTTTTTCTTGCCAAGAACGTCAGTTCCAAAGTCGAACATAAGACGAGAAACTACGAGAGCTGTAAATACAGATGAAACAACACCGATTGCAAGCGAAACCGCGAATCCCTGAATTGAGCCTGTTCCAAGTTTTGAAAGGAAGGCAGCCGCAATAAACGTTGTGATGTTAGAGTCCATGATTGCCCAGAACGCATTGCCGAAACCTGTTGAGATTGCAGCCGCGCGGGATTTTCCGTCACGAAGCTCTTCCTTGATTCGCTCAAAAATGATTACGTTGGCGTCAACAGACATACCGACTGTAAGAATCATACCTGCAATAGAAGAAAGCGTGAGAGTAAGGTTAAACGCGCTCAAAACTGAGAACATAATGTAGATGTTCAAGACCTGAGCCACGACCGCGTTGATTCCAGCGCCCTTGTAATAAACAATCATAAACACAAACACGAGAAGCAAGCCCCAAGAAAGAGCCATAATTCCCTGCTTGATTGCAGCGTCTCCCAAAGAAGCGCCGATAACCTGCTGGCTTTCAACTTCAAGAGGAACATCAAGACGTGCTGTCTGAAGAACTTTCTGAATGTTCTGAGCTTCCTGGATACTGAATCCGCCTGAAAGCTGGACCTGTCCGCCTCCGATTGCCTGTCTGATTGTAGCAGCAGACTTTACTTTTCCGTTGCTCACAATAGCAAGACGCTCGTTTACATGCTCGCCTGTGAATTTTGCGAAAATGTCAGCACCCTCAAGATCAAGCTCGAAAGTAACTTCCGGCTGGTTTGTTGTCGGGTCGGCTGTAACATTCGCAGACTTTACATGAGTTCCGTCCAATGCAATCTCTTTCTTTACTGCGATGTACTCGTATCCGTTCACAAGCTCGTCAAGACCGTAAGCATCTTTCTTATAGTTTCCGAAAACTTCAACATCGTCGGCAACAATTGCAGGGTCGATAAGTTTTCCGTCAGAATTGAAGACAACGCCGTTCTGTCTGTAGTAATTCATAACAGCGGCTGTCGCAGGCTCGTCAACAAGGCGGAAATTCAAGATTCCCTTTCCCTGAATGATTGCGCTTACGCTGTCTGTGTCGGCAGCTCCAGGAATTTCAATATAGATTCTGTCCTCGCCCTGCTGTCGGACAACAGGAGACGTAAGACCGAATTTGTCGATGCTGCCAGTCAAAGTCTCGATAGCCTGAGCCATCGCATCTTTCTTGAACTGAGCCTCGTCTGTAACATCTCCGTTCTTTTTCTGCTCTTCAAGAGCCTTGTCCAAGTCCGCACGAACGATAATGTTCATGCCGCCCGACAAGTCAAGACCGAGCTTTACAGAGCTTGTATAGCGGTTCTTAGCCTTAAGGATTTCATTTCGGTATTTTGCCTCGACAACAGCCTGCAAATCTGCCTGAGCTGAGTAGCCCTGAAAAGAATCCAAAACCGCAGAAACAGTCATAACTGACGGAGTTTCCGGCGCGGCTTTTCCCATGCCTTTATATGCCTTTGCAATGTTCTTGTAATTTTTCTTTGCGGCTTTTACAAGATAATCATAAGACGAGTCAAGAATCTCATCTGGATTTTTTTCAGCAATGGCGATAATCTGTGCGACCTCGTCCCTTGCCTTTTTGCTTGTGTAATTCTTGATGTTTTCAAGAGAGCCAAGAGCCAGACTCTGCTGGTCTTTTGGCGTTCTAGCGTACCAGCTGATTGACGGCCAAAGGAACGCAAAACAAACAGCAAGAACTACCAGAATAATGATAAAACGGCTTCGTTTGTTCATTTTTTTTAATAACTCCGGTAACTTTTTTTATTTTTTTTCAGCATCAGCCGCTGGTTCTGCTTCAGCAGCTTTTGGAGCTTCTTCCGCTTTTTCCTCAGCTTTTGCTTTTTTTACGTTTTTTGCAGGCGCGACAGGCTTGTCTGTAACAACAGTCGCGATTGCAGAGCGGTTGAACTCAAGCTTTGTGTTGTCGTCAACTTTTACGATTACAGTCTTTTCTTTTGTTGAAGAAACAACTCCGTGGATTCCGCCGATTGTAACAACTTTGTCGCCTTTTTTAAGAGCGTTTATCATTTTTTCAGTTTCTTTCTGCTTTTTATTCTGAGGGCGAATAATAAAGAAATAGAAAATCGCGATGATAAGAATGAACGGCAAAACAGTCATCAGCATGCTTCCACCGCCCTGTGCAGCATTTCCGCTTGTCTGAAGTAATGAAAAAAACATTTTAGATTCCTTCCTGAAAAGTAAATTTTTTGAGTTCTAAAAGAATAGCATTTTGAATGTTAAGAAACAATATAATAATTCAGTCTTTTAGTTGAAAAAATGCTACGCCAGATTGGAGCGGCGGCGAAGCCGTTGCGGAACGGAGAGAATCGGAGTGAAGCAATGCAACCGCGGAAAGCTGGGCTTGTAACCGGCAAAAACGCGGAGCTTTTAGAAAACATTGAATGCTCAAGAAAATGTCCGTCCTGAAGATAGAAAAAATCCATAGGATTGACTTTCATTAAATTAAAAAACGGCAATTTTACATTCATTAAAATAAAAACAGCGGTTTGACTTTTTGTTTTTTTGTTTATCTAATCAGGCTTTCGAGCTGGCGGTTAAGCTCAAGCAGCTTTTCGTCTTTCGGCGAGATTGAAACGACCTGCTTTAGATAATACTGGGCTTTTCTGTACTCTTTTTTGCCGAAATAAATTTCATAAAGCCTTAAAAGCGCGTCCTTGTTGCGCGGATTTGCGGTAAGGCTCGAGCGAAGGTCTGAAAGAATATTCTCCTCTGAAACCGAAAGATAGCTTTTTTCATAATATAGGAAACTTTTCATTTTTGATGAGGCCGAAGGCAAAAGCTGGCCGATGATTTTTGAAGCCTCGCTTTTCCGCGAAGTTGAGACCAAAACCTCAATGTAGCACTGGAGAACGTTTTCATCGGAAGGGTTTCTTGAGTAAAGCTCAGATGCGATTTTCCATGCCTCGTTTTTTTTGCCGGCTTCAATGCAGATTTTAACGTGTGTAAAAACAGCATCGTTTCCGCCGGAAGACGAGGAGGAAACAGAGTAAGCCGCAGCCGGATTTTGAAGCAGCTTGGAGCTTTCAGAATAAGCCGCGTCCCAGTTTTCAGACTGCATCATCGATTTTATCTTGATTTTCCGCGCCTCGTAATTTTCCGGGTCTTTTTCAAGGATTTGAGAGGCAAGCTCCTCGCCCGACCAGCCGTTTATGCTCTCGTTGTTTTCAGAAGCCAAGTCCGCAGCCGCAAGAACGATTTCGTCGTCGTCAGGATAAAGCTCGAGAGCTTTTTGGATTGTGGAAGTGGCCGCAGTTATGTTTTTGTTCCATTCTTTCTGGACTGTAAAACGCAGAAAAAGATAATCGCGTGAGGAAGAGTCGATTCTTGAGTAAGCGTCCAAAAGCGAAGCCGCGCGGATATATTCCTTTCTTGCAACGAGGATTTTCGTCCTGAAAAGCATAAATGCGCTGTTTCCAGGCTCTGTCTGTAGAACGCGGTTCACGTACTGCTCGGCCTTTTCAAGCTTTCCGTTTGCAAAAGAAGTGTTTGCGCAAAGCTTCAGATAATTTCTGTTTGAAGGATTTTTTTCAAGCAATGATTCAGAAAGGATTTCCGCGTCAGAATAATTTTTTGTCTCGTAATAAACTTCTGAAAGCGCGTACATAATCTCCTCGCTTTCAGGAGAATTTTCCTCGGCGTTTTTCAAATGCTCGAGAGCCTCGGAGTAGCGTTTTTGCCGCCTGCAAAGAAGCGCGTAAAGGTAATTCACGAAAACGGAAGCAGGCTTTTCATCAAGGCATTTTTTTAGATTCTGCTCGGACTCAGAATAATAATCGGAGCGGCTGTCTGAAACTGCAAGCACAAGAGACGGAAGCGCGCAGGTCAAAAAATCAGAATTTCCAGTATTGAAATCGTACATTCCGTTTTTTGCGGAATTCACGGCGGCCGTATAAGAATTGTCTTCGGAGACTTCAATGGGATTTTCATCAAAACTGACCGACGGCCATAAGATTTTCATCATTGAGATTGAAACGCTAAAAAGGATTTTTTCGGGCAATGAAGATTCTTCCGCGTGCTTCAACGAAGAGACTGCAGCTTTTAAGGATTCTGACGAGCCGTTGTAAACCTCGCTCAGGATTTCAGGCGAGACAGAAGCGAAAAACGACTTGTCCTTTTTTGCCGGCGGAGCGAGCCTTGTTGTCTCAGAAACAAAAATTTCATCCGCTCCAAGATTCTGGCTTTCGCCGCCTTCAGAATCATCTTCAAGATTTCCCGAAATCAAAGAATTTTCGAAAGAAGACGAAACTTCGGAGAATTCAGCATTTCCAGAAGCCGAGGAAGTTTCCGAAGAATCAGAATCAAGTCCAGATTCTGATTCTTCTGTGTTTTCAATCTGGCTTTGCGCTATTTCCTTTTCAGACGAAGAACTATCAGTTTTTTTTCGTTTTGAAAAAACAGGCTCGAGAAAAATCAAAAAAACAATCTGAACAAAAATTATTTTTCTCCAAAAGGATTTCATCTGCTTTTACCGCTGGCCGATTTTCAGTCTCCAGAAAGAATGTCGCTGTCATCTGTGGAATCAGAAAGTTCGTCCTTATCGTAAGGGAAAAAACCTTTTGAATTTTGCTGGTAGATAAAAATTCCAACGAGCGTTGCGCCAAAAAAAATAAGAATTGCAGGAAACCATTTTGAGAAAAAGCTCACAAATGAAAAATGAATCACGTTGAACGTAAATAGAAGAAAAATGATTCCAAGCGAGACGAGAATCACGGACGGAAAAAGATAAACTCCGCGAAGTTTTCTGTGCTTGAAAATGCAAGTTAGAATAAGACAGATTCCG
This sequence comes from Treponema sp. UBA4692, assembly GCA_002404895.1. GTDB lineage: Bacteria > Spirochaetota > Spirochaetia > Treponematales > Treponemataceae > Treponema_D. The sequence continues at coordinate 81,934 of DHKO01000054.1, forward strand.
CCGAAAACTGAAAAAAGCGGCCAAAGCAAGCCAAGCCCCGATTCGACAACATTAAAATCGATAAAAGTGAAAAGAAGCCCGCAAGCGAAAATGTAAAGCCCCGCGAAAAAAGCTGAAGCCCATTTCAGCCAGACAAGCGTAATATAAAAAATCAGCGCGCCGAGAAACATCACAGAAAGGCTGAAAACAGGAATTTTATCGATAAAATCAGAAGAAAAATATGAAATCAAAAAAAGTCCCGCAAGAATCAAGAAGACTCCGACGGCAAGAAGAATGTTCAGCGCAGGAACAGTCAGTTTTTTCATTTCAGCCTCGACAAAGAAAATATCAAGATAGAATAACCGAATTTTATGGAAAATGGAAGTTTTAGAAATAAAAAATACATCCTTGTATTTTTTATTTCTAACGAGAATTTTCAGGAAAGAATTGAGGAAAATAGAAAATTCCCTCGCCGCTTTACTGCCACATCCATGTGGCAAACGCAAGCCAAAAATTATAAAAATACATCCTTGTATTTTTAGTTCTTTCAAGAATTTTCAGGAAAGAATTGAGGCAAAATAGAAAATTCTCTCGTCACTTTTCTGCGCGACGCAACTATTTCCAGCGACACAACGTCATCTAGCACCGCATGTGTGGCAAACAACGATTTCTGGCAGCACAACGCCAGCTAGCACCGCACCTTGCAAAACAACGTCAGCCAGGCACGTTTCTTTCGGCAGCGGCAATCTAAATGCAAAATCATAATTCATAATTTTCAACTTTCAATTTTTATGATAGATTTTTTCAATATGAAAATTTTGATTGCAGCGTTTTCAGCCATCGCTTTTTTATTTTTCGGCTGTCAAAACGAAAACAAAATTCAGACGCAAAAAACGCTCGGGCAGCTTGAATCAATTCTTGAAGAAAAAACTTTGCTCGACGAGTCAAGATACGCCGTCATAAACAGAATCGCAAATCTTTATTATTCTGAAGACAACCACGACGATATGATTCTCTTTCTCACGAACTGGGTCGAGTCGCGTCCTGACGACACTTACAACGCTTACTGGCTTTATCTCGTCGCTTCATGCTATCTTGCAAACAAGGCTGAGCCGGTCGCCGAATATTACTACGAGCGGATTCTGAACAATTATTCCGACTTGCTCGTGAACGGAAAATCGCTTCATTTTTCTTGTCTTCAGCACCTTATTCAGATTTCGAAAAGCACAGAAAACAGGATTGCGTATTTTAACCGCCTTATAAACAATTTTCCGCAGAACGTGAGCATTACGGAAATGTACGTCAGGCTTGCGCGCGAATACGAAAACGCGGGCGAATGGGACGAAGCGCTGAAATCATACGCGCTTTTTCTAGAACAGCCAGACTGCTCCGCGATTCAGATTGCAGGCATTTCCGATGCCTACACAAAGGCTCGCCAGATGGTGAATTTCGCAAAATCCTCTAAAGACTGGACATTTGAAAGCCTTGACGCGCTCGAAAAAGCTGTAAAACGCGCGATTTCACGCTACGACTGGCGCTCGCTCGACAAATACCGCACGAAAGTAAATTTCTTTGCGATGAGCTGGAAATCAAGCGAATCCGACACAAACGCGCTCGAAAATTTCTCGATGCACAACTTTATGGTCGGAAACAGAATCCGATACAGCGCAGAGCTCGACGATACATCAACGCCGACCGAAGCCTACCTGAGAACCTGGGGCTGGTCATCCTACGTGAACGTCTGGTATCTCTACTTTAGAAAAATCGACTTTCCAGCCGACCCCGAAATCCACGGCCGCTGGGAATGGGCAGGAATTTACTTTGGCGAAAAGCTGTAACAAAACTGCCGCACGGACGCGGCAAGAACGCAAAGAAAGAAAATTCTGTTGACCTTTAGGTTGGCAGAATTTTCTTGCTAGACAAAAAATTACACGGACGTGATTTTTTGTCTTAGAATGGGCAGGAATATATTTCAGCGAAAAGCTGTAACAAATCTGCCGTAAAGTCACAAGGAATTTGAAAAATCGCGCATTTTTATCTGGATAATATTTTGGACGATGATTCTATAAAGCAGAAACGATTTTCGAAAGCTCCGCGTTTAAGCCGCTTACAATGCCCAGCTTTCCGCGGTTCCGGCTTCAACGCCTGCATTGCTCCACTCCGATTCTCTCCGTTCCGCAACGGCTTCGCCGCCGCTCCAATCTGGCGTAGCATTTTTTTCTTTTCAGCTATTTTTTCATTTTTTTTCGCATCTGCAAATTTCGCTTTTTCACAAAATGCGGTTTTCAAAAATCAAAAATCGAATTCAGAAAATCAAATTCATCAAAATTCCAATCCGCAAAGTCAAAATCATAAAAATATTGAATTTCAAAATCAAAATGAAAATCTTTCCGATTTTGAATCAGATTCAGAAAAACTTTACGAAGATTTGTCATCATTATCATTGACCGAAAAAATCGACCCGGACGAGATTGAGCCTTTTTTCATCGATGAAGACGAGACAAAGCTGATTTTAAAAATTTTCGACGGAAAATTCAGAACGATAAAGAAAGCCGGCGGAATTTCAGTTCCAGAAAATGAATACGCGCAAAATCAAATCAGAAAATTCATCGCGCAATATCTCACAAAACGCGGAAGCGAAAACTTGGGCGGAATTCTCGAAAACGCCGAAAATTACCGCCTTTTCATCAGAAAAGAGCTTGCAAAACGAAAAATGCCGAAAGCGCTCGAATATCTGCCGGTTGTGGAAAGCGAATACAAAATCGGCGCGAAATCAAGAAGCGGCGCGCTTGGAATGTGGCAATTCATGGAAAATTCAATCTCGCCGTTCATGAAAAAAAACGAATGGATTGACGAGCGGCTCGACCCGTGGATTTCAACAAAAGCGGCACTCTCAAAACTTCAGGACAATTACAAAATGTTCAACGACTGGGCAATTGCGATTGCGGCATACAACTGCGGAGCCGGCGCAATGCGGAAAATTCTTGGCAGCGCGGAAGAAAAATCATTCTGGTTTGTCGCTGAGAAAGGACTTCTGCGCGATGAGAGCGTAAATTACATTCCAAAGTTGATAGCAATCACTGAAATCTCCGAGCATCCGGAACGCTACAATCTTTTCTTGCCGGAAATTTCAGAATACGCAGAACTTTACTACGACAATTTTGACTACGTTGAGATTCAAAATCAGACAGACTTGCGCGCGCTTTCTTTGGAACTGCGGCTTGATTTTGACGAATTAAAGCGGCTCAACAATTCGCTTGTTCAAAATAAAACTCCGCCGAAAAATTTTCTCGCCGGGAAAAAATACAAGCTCCGCCTTCCGTCAGGACTCGCCGAAACATTTTACGAAATCTTCGGGAAAGACTTCTAGAAATTTCGTTTGACTTCAAAAACTTTATTCGCTTGGATTCCCCTTCGCATAGATTTTCATTCCATTCGCTTGAATTCATAATTCACAATTCTGCATTTCTCTCTCCCCGCGTCCAGCTTTTCCACGTTTTTTTCCAGCCTTCCACTTCCCGTATCCCGTGTCCCTCTTCCCCACATTCCTCTTCATTTTCCCCAAAAATCAGCCGAAACTTAAAAAGAGGAAGTGAGATTTTGAGAAGATTTTTTATTTCATCATTATTATTTTTTTCAGCATTTTCTTCATTTTCATTTGCAGAAAATCTCGCAGTCAGAAATATAATTTCATCAACAAGCAGAATTGACTGGACAAAATCAGAATTTATATCTGATATTTATCTCGACACGCAAAAAGCTGAAATCGCGATTCCTTCAGGAAAAAAAACGGCGATGAGCGTTACCGAAAAGCAGATTCCCGCGCTCATAAAGGACCAGCTTCTTTCAATAAACGTAAGCTCTGACAAGCAGCTCGGAGACTTGGTCTTAGACGGAAGCATCACGCTCGAGCAAATCACAGACTTGATTGACTCTGGGAAAAAATCCCCGGGAATTTTCACCGGCGGAACTTTGACGATGAAAACTGTCCATACGCTGAACCTGAAAGAAATCTCGGCGTTTTTGATAAAGCATCATTTTCCGTATAAAAATCCGAAGCCGATTGAAACTGTCGCCTCGCGCGCCTACACAGGAATTATCATCGACGCAAGAGGAAAGCTTCAAGTCCACGGAGAATTTGTTGAAGACAAGACAGAGCCAAGCTTTTTCCCGAAAATCTGGGACAAGGAGATGAATCTGATTTACGAGCGGAATATGGCAGAGCCTGAAAATGTCGAAAAAAACGGACTTGTGCGCTACGACTGGCGCGACGACGAGTCATTTTATCAGGACAGAATCGGACGCGACCCGCTAAGAATTCAGGCAAGGGAAGTTTACGGAGAAATCAGAACCGACCCGGTAATCTCAAGGGAAGACGCGCTTAAAATTCTCACAGTTCCAGAAAACCTTGAGCTTCTGCGCCAAGGGAAAGTCGTGATTCTCCTTGACCGCGAAAATCTCCAGAAAACTGTTACAGTTCCTGAAAAAACAGCCGAATATTACGCGATTCTCCGGGAAATCAAGCAGTACGCGCTTACAAAGGACGATGTTCCGATTATCCACGACTCTGAAAACGGAATCCAGCTTTTGTACGATTTGAAATTTGTCGCAGACCAGGCGGTTCTTCTTGAGTCTGAAATTCCGAAAGTCCACAATCTTGCTGAAATCTTAAAGAAAATAAATGAGAATGACGCGTTCACAATTCTTGTTGAAGGCCACACAGCCGACGTGAACAAGCCGGCAGGCCAGATGCGCCTTTCAATCGAGAGGTCGCAGGCGATAATCGACGAGCTTGTAAAAGCCGGTCTTCCGCGCGGAATTTTCAGCTACAAAGGATACGGCGGAACTCAGCCTGTCGCAACAAACGCAACGCCGGAAGGCAGAGCCTTGAACAGGCGCGTAATCATAACAGCGCGGCCGAAAGCGACTTACATTCAGCGTTATTAGCTGGCAGCCAACAGCTGACAACGATTAAAGCAAAAATCAAAATCAGGAAAATTTAGGAACTTCAAGACCAAAACGGAGAACAATATGAAAAAAATCACTGCAATTTTAACGTTGACGCTGCTTTTTTCTTCGATTTACGCTGAAACGGCTTTCACAGGAAAAACAGGAATCGCGGCAAAATTTGTGAATCAGAAATCGAGAAGTTTTGATCCGTCAATGAATCTCGACGGATTTTTTGCAGGCCAGATGAATTTCGGAACAAATTTTCTTGTGCGCGGAGAATTTTCAGTGCAGACCGGCGACATCTACGACGATTTTTTTTCAGAGACCGAATCGATTTTCCGTTTTGACGAGCTTTCCGCAACCTACATTATGCCTTTTTACGGCGTAACGCATTTTTTCAGTCTTTTTCTTGGAACTTTCGAGCCGATTGGAAACCAGTCGTTCTTGCAGCACAATCTCGGAGTTGAAAGCTTCTCCTCGCCTCTCACGGAAAATTATCTGAATCTGAACAGCTGCAATGTCTACGATTTTTACGGATACGGCGGAGCTTACTCATTCAGATTCAACTCGCTCCCGGTTTCAAGCGGAATCTTGATTTACAAGAACAACAAAAATGAAGACGAGGCTTCGCAGCTCAACGGAGACTTAAGGCTTGGAACTGCGTTCAAATATCTAACGTCCGACTGCACGATTGGAATCAGCGCGCCAATGAACACGGTCAACGCGCAGGGCGAAGATGTCGTCCTTTTGATTGACACGCTTTATCTTCACGCTGGAATCGACGCTTTGATTGGCGCAAGAGACGGTTCAGGACTTTTTTTGCAGGCAGGATTTGAAAATCTTCCAATCCGCTCACCGAATCAGGAAAGCAAAATCAGCGTGCGGGACTTTTATTTTCTTTTTGAGCCGAGAATTTTCGTTGAGCCGTGCTGGTTTTATTTTTCGTTCTACAATATTCCTGAAGAAAAATGCAAGAAAACAGTTCTCCTCGACGATATGCTTGGATTCAATATGACTTTTATCTCGAACAAATTCTCGTTCAAGAATCTGAGCATGAAAGCCGGACTTCACTACACGTTCAGTTTTGAAGACAAAGATATGAAAGACTTTGGAGATGACGATTTTATGGATTCGAGCAACATAAAAATTTCGCCGTTTGCAAAAATCGACTGCATGAAAGGCGAGCTGAACTTGCTTTTGCAGTTCAATGTGACGAAATTCGCCGACTCAAAGCCTGAATCTCTAAAATTCACCGCAGGATACAAACGCACGCTTTAATTAAAACAGCAGCGTCATTCTAATAAAAAAGATGTCATTCCGAACTTGTTTCGGAATCTATAAACCAAACCGAATACGAAATGTGTTTGAGTTCAACATGACACTCCTTGAAAAACAACAATATCGTCATTCCGAACTTGTTTCGGAATCTATAACAAAAATTGAAATATGCAGAAAAGATGCTGAATCAAAATTCAGTATGAAAAAATCTGCAAAAAAAAGCGGCTTTTAGCTAATTTTCGCTAAAAGCCGCTTTTCTTGTTTTCAGTCAAAATCTAAAAAACTACAGAACCAGTTTTGAAAGACGCTTGCATGCTTCCTCAATGTCCGCGCGGTGACCAAACGAGCTGAATCTTATGAAGCTTTCGCCAGAAGGTCCGAATCCAGAGCCTGGTGTTGTAACAACGTGGCATTCGTCAAGAATCTTGTCAAAAACGTCCCAGCTTTTCTTGCCCGGAAATTTCGCCCAGACATAAGGCCCGTTTCCAGTGAAAAATGCCTGAACGCCAGCTTTCTTGAAATTCTCGCCGTCCAAGGTTGACTTTATAATCTTTCCGTTTTCAAGATAGTAATCAACCTGCTCAGTCATATCTTTTAAGCCCTGCTCGTCAAGAGCCGCAATTCCGCCAGCCTGAGCGATGTTTGAAGCTCCGTTGAAAAGAGTTGTCATAACGCGGTTCCAGTCGCGGTTCACGCTTGAGCCGTCAGCAAATTTCAGCTCGTTCGGAACAACAGACCAGCCCAAGCGAACGCCTGTGAAACCAGCAGGCTTTGAAAATGAATTCACTTCAATCGCGCAAGTCCTAGCTCCAGGAATCTCGTAAATCGTCTTTGGAAGATTCTCGTCGCGGATAAACGCAAAATATGCCGCGTCATAAATGATGATGCAGCCGTTTTTGTTCGCGAAATCAACAAGCTTTGAAAGCTGCTCTTTTGTCGCGGTCGCGCCTGTCGGATTGTTAGGCGAGCAAATGTAAATCAAAGTGTTTTTTTCGATTTTGGAAAGCTCCGGGAAAAAGTCGTTTTCCTCAGTGCAAGGAAGATAAGTGATTCCCTCGTAGCCGTTTCCGTTGTTTTTTCCAGCCGCATGGACAATCACGCTTCCGTCAACATAAACAGGATAAGCCGGGTCTTGAACCGCGATTTTCACCTTGTCTCCGAACAAAGTCTGAATTCTCGCAATGTCGCATTTTGCACCGTCAGAAATGAAAACCTCGCTTGAATCCGCCATTCCTTTATAGAAAACTTCTGCAATCCTCGCGCGAAGAGCTGTGTTTCCCTGCTCGTCTCCGTAGCCAGAATATCCTTCCGCAGTCGCAAGGCCAAGCGCGTAATCAGACATAGCCTTTGCAATGTGCTTAGAAAGCGGCTCAGTCGTGTTTCCGATTCCAAGAGAAATAATTTTTGCCTCCGGGTGAGAAGCAGCATATTCACGCCGCCGGCGGGCAACCTCAGGAAAAAGATAGCCCGCAGTCAAATTTGAAAAACCTGTGTTTCTTTCTATCATAACAAGAATATTCTAATGAAATTTCTGAAGTTAGGAAATAGAAACGGAAATTTTGAAACGCTGGAGAACTTTCGAACACGCGAGCGCAAAAAAACAGGAGGAACAAACTTTGCTTGGAATGTTAAATCGCTTCGATAATGTTGCTCAACTACTCGAATTTCTGCCATGCGGCTCTAAATGCTGCTCAACTACTCGCTTTGCTTCCAGGCACTTCTAGCCGCTGCTTCTCTACTCGCCTTGCTTCCAGGCACTTAGAAATTCCATCATAAACTGCTGAACATCGCTGAACCATTTTTTCTGGAATTCGCAGGCTTCAACGCCGATGTAGCGGAAATGCCAGCTTTCCCAGCGGTAGCCTGTAACATCTTCATATCCGTGAGGAAAGCTAAGGCTCCAGCCGTATTTTGCGGCGTTTTTGTAGACCCACTGCCCCGGCACAGTTTCGGCGAACGCGTCATCAACAGGCGCAAAGTCAATCGCCATGCCAAGCTGATGCTGGCTTGTTCCCTCGCGCGCGCTTTCGCGTTCAGCTTCCTCAAGCCCGTCAACTTTTACCCAGTAGGCAAAAAGATTTTTCTGATATTCATACGAGCGGTAGCTTGAGCTTACAGTAAGCGTCACCCCGTCGTTTTTTGCCGCCTGCGCAAGCGTTTTCAAAGCCTCATAGCTTTCCGGCCGCAAGCTGAGCGTGTTTTTATTGATTGCGAACAAGCTGTTTTTTTCAAGATGAATAAGATTTTTCGGCTCGTAATCCGCGCCGACATTGTGCGTCTTGTCAATCAAATAAAACGGGCTTAAATCTTCGCTTGAAAAATTTTTCTCGCTTTCAAGAACGCGGTGCAAATCAGCAAGAAATTCCTCAGGATTTCCGTTTGGAATCGCGTCCTTGCATTTTTGGCTCATAGAAGAAAGAACTTTTCCAAGCTTTTCGATTTCAGGATTTTCGTCTGGAATCTCGCTTTTTTTTGAAATATTTTGAGAATCTGAAAATTTTTGAGAAGTTTGGGCAAAAGCCCTTTTTGAAGATTTTTCATTGCAGGAAGAAAAAATCAGGAAAGAAGCCGAAATAAAAACTAAAATCTTTTTCATAATTTTAAAATCTCCAGTTTTTTTGCCGTCAGGAGGACGGCGCAAAGCATAAGCCACAAAAATCCACGGATGGATTTTTGTGGCTAGCGTTAGGGATAGAAGTGCCGCCGAAGGCGTTCTGAAAAAAACGCGCTGACATTCAGCATTTGAAAAACTTTTCTTTCAAAAACTTGCCTGTGCAAAACATTTTTAAAGCAACATTTTTATTTTTTCAGAATGAAGCGGCAGCGGAAGCACGGATAGCCCGGCGGTTTGCTTTGCCTGCTTTTCTGCCTGCGGCAAACCGCAACGCCCGAATAAGTAAACAAAAATCAGACCATCTCGGTTACGGAGTGGATAAAGTTGAAAATGCTGTAAAAGCCGGTGTCTTCGAGAGCCTGGCGGACGGCGGGCGAAGGATTCATCAGATAGAGCTTGTAGCCGTATTCCTCGCCGTCGTTGAAGCACGACATTATGATTCCGACTCCGACAGAATCGATTTCCTCAACGCCGGACAAGTCGAAAACAAGATTCGAGTGCTGGATTTCCTCGTAGACTTTTTCCTGAAATTCCGAGCAAGTGTATGTTGAAAGCACGCCCGACAAGTCATAAAGAACGTAGTTCGCACCGTTTTTTTCTGTAATTTGAAGCTGCTCCATTTTTCACCTCGATTTTGCTATTTCAGAAGCTTAAGCGTAAAGATTGAAACATCGTCATCAAGCTCTTTTGAAAGGAAGTTCACGAGAGAATCATAAGTTGACTGCGTCATATTCTGCGCCGTGCTGATTGTGTTTTCCGCAATCGATTTCTGCACTCGGTCTTTTCCGAACGGCTCGCCGCGGAGAGATTTACTGTCGAGAATACCGTCGGTTACGGCAACCATGATGTCTCCCGGATTCAACTTGACTTTTTTTACCGTGATGTACGGGCTGATGTCTTTCACAAAGCCGAGAACGTGTCCCTCGCCCTGAATTTCCATTACGTTGTTGAATGAGCGGTTGTAAAGGAAGAGAGCCGGAACCGCGCAGTTGATGTAGTAAACTGTATTGTCGCTAAAGTCGATTAGGGCGAAAATTCCCTCGAAGAATGTTCCTTTTGGAAGATTGAACCTGATGAACGAATTGACTTTTTCAACGAGAGTCTTGAAATCCTTTGTCTCCTGCAAGAATGTCCGGATTACAGACTTTACGATAACCATGGACATTGAAGCCGCAATTCCCTTGCCAGACAAGTCGCCCATTACAAAAACGTGCTTGTCGTCGCTCAGGCGAATCAGGTCGATGAACTCGCCGCCGATGTTGTGCGCGTGAACCATCAGAGTGCCGTAGTCGTAGCGTTTGTTCTTGATTGGGTCCATATTCTGCTGGATTGACTCGATAATCTGAGCCGACATTCTGATTTCGCGGTTTACAGTACCGACAATCTCCTGGTTACCGATGTTCTTCATATAATAGCCAAGAACGAAGAAATACGAGTAAAGCTTTGTGAAAACTTCGTTGTCGTAGTCGGTGTAGATGTTTCCGCCGGCTTTCTGTCCAAGAATAATCAGGCCTAGGATGTGGCGTCCTTCGTTCAGGATAATCACAGCGTCAGAGCCGGTCTCGTCAAAAAGTTTTATAAGGTCGCCTCGCACTGAAGAATAAAGGAATCCGACATCAATCTGGCTTCGCAGGACAATCCGCTTGTTCTGGTTTAGAAGAGAGTCGAAAAGACGGCCTTTCATCGAAATCTTTATGTGCTTTTCGCCCTCGCGGTCATAAACGGAATCCATCTCCTCGTTTCCGCTTTCAATCAAAATCCGCATGAACGACATACCGATATTTCTTCGGAAAATTTCCTGCATATTTCTTACGATGTTTTCAGGGTCGTCAGAAAAGTCGAAATCCGACAAGTCTTCCTCAAATCGGGACGCATACTGCTGAGTTCTAAATCCTAACCGTCTCGTGAAAAATTTCAAAAGCTGATAAGCGACAATTACAACAACCGTAATCACGCAAACGAGATAAAGATAAAATCTCGCAGGCTGCAAAGTGTGAACCGGCCACAGCCACGCAAAAGCGATTCCGACAACAACCGACGGAATAACGTAGCAGACAAGGCCTTTCAGGATAAATCCTGTTAGCGAGTAAATATCGTACAAAAAGTCGATGATTGCGGCTCTGAAAAGAACCCACTGCGCAAGAACAAAAGGCGCAAGGAACAAAGCCGAGAACATAGGAACGCGGTTTGAAGCCTTTGAGACAAGGAAAAGTCCGCCCCAGCCCAAAATGCAGGCGAGCGCGTTCAAAGTCGTCTTCTGGTGGTCAAGCCTGCCGTCTCTCTGCTCCGAACGCAAAAGCATGATGATTACAGAAAAAAAAGGAACAAACAAGAAGATTACAACTCTGTAAAAGTCAAACCAGTTGTAAGGCAAAAGGCGTGAAAGGCTTCCGTAAAAAAGCGATGTTGACTCAACCCGCAAGCCGATAAAGTCGGTTACAGTGATTCCAACAAAATGAAAGAAAACTGCCCAGATGCACCAGACCGCACCTCCGATTCCGACTGCGCGCGAGATAATTTTTCGCTCGGCCATCGGGAAAAGAATGCAGTAAATGCTGTACTGGATTATGTAAATTCCAAAAAGAACGTAGACGATTCTTCCCAAGAAAACGGTGAAACGCTCAGGAACTTTTCCGAACGTGAAAATACAGACTGCAAGGCAGGCGCAAGTCGCCGCAAGAAAAAGGTTCAAGCCGATTACAGGAGAATTTCCCTCGTTTCCGGTTTTGTTGTCTGTATATGCGGCAAGCCAAAAAAGGAACAGCGCAAAAGCCACGTTTAATACTGCATAAATCATTTTTTACCTACCTTTGCAACAAGCATTGTAAGGTCATCATGGAGTCTTGTGTCCGCGTTATATGACATTACGAGATTCACCATGTCTTTTATAAAATCTTCCGGGTCTTTTGACGCGCTCGCCTTGATTGTGTCTGTGAAAAGCTGAGTGTCGCCAAGCTCCACCTTGTTCGCATCCATAACTTCAGAAATTCCGTCCGAAGCCATCATTATCAAGTCGCCTGAAAAAAGCCTCTGCTCGGAAACTTTTATGTCGCCCGCTTCAATAGGAATAATTCCGACAATCGAACAATTTGATGAAAGAGATTTGATTCTGTATCCGTCAGGAGAACGCGTTACAACAATCGGGTCGGACATCGAAGCGTTCACGTAAGTGATTTTCATTTTTTCTGTGTCAACAATTCCGATGAACAAAACTGTGTATTTATCCTGCAAGTGCATGCTCTTGATTGCAGCGTCAACCGCGATAATCATTCCCGGCAAGTCTTCCTTGTTCTGCAAAATTTTTACAGTGTTCATAACCAAGCCCATCACGAGAGCCGCGGCAAGTCCTTTTCCGGAAACGTCGCCGAGCATCAAAAGAGTCTTGTTCTCGTCAATCGGAAGAACCGTGTAATAGTCGCCAGAAACGTTAATCAGCGGTCTGAAATACGCGCCGAGCTTGAGCTTCTTGATTTCAGGCATTTTCTGAGGCAAAAAGGATTTCTGAGCCTCGGCAAGCTGGTCCCACTCGGTTGAAAGCTCGGAGATTTCAGACAGGCTCGAGATGATTCTTGAACGGTTCTGGAAACGGCAGAATTCCTCGTAAAGTTTCGGATAGATTTCAGAGTCAATCAAATATGTGTAGCGGTTAAAAACGTAGAAATGCTCAATGTCAGACGCGAAGAAAAATCCTCTCATCTTTTTCTTGTTCACTTCAAGTCCAAGATTGTCGCCGATAAAGTTAATCGGGTCGTGCCAGTCCGCAGTAAAGTTCTGCGCAAGCTGAGCCATAATCTCAGGCGATGAAGTTACTTTGTCAGGGCTGTTGTAAAGAACGTAGTTTGTCGCGCGGTCAACGTAAAGAACCGCGCAGTCGGCTTCCATCTCAAGAATGTCGATTACAGCCTGCTTAAAATCATCAAGGGAATAGCAAAAACGCAGACGCTCAATAAATTTCGTGAAATAAGCGGTCGCGCCCTTTTCCATTACGCTTTTTTCAATACGCTCGCGCGCGTTCATAAAGATTGTGATGCTGGTGAAAAGCAAAAGCGCGAAGACAAGCGAAGTTACAACAACCGGGAAAAGGTTTGAATAAGTTACATAATCAGTAAGTTTAATTTGAGGCGCAAGATAAGTTGCGATAAAGATAAAAGAAACGGCAGCTACAATATTGATTCCAATAAGAGCTAATCGCCTTCTGGCCTTAAACATTATTCACTCCTTTTTAAAATCGCCGCAGTCTGGCAATTCTTTTTCTCTTTTTTGATTCAAATTTCAGATTCAAAAAGAGACAAAATTCTTTATTTATTTTCGGAAGACTTTCAGAAAATCCTTAGCAATCAATGAAAAGGCTGCCGAAGTTTTAAGGCAGCCCTTTTTTCCGCTAAGTCAATTTTCAAAAGCTTCAACGCTCAAGCATGAATAAGATGAAAAATCTAAAAACAAGAGACAAAATCAATATTCGTCGTCTCTTGCCTCGCCGCTTCTTCCGCCGAAACTTCTTCTGTCGGAAAAACCGCGTCTTTCGCGGTTTTCAAAGTCTCTTCCATAACCACGGCTTTCGCGTCGGCTAAAGTCCCGGTCGCTTCGGTCGTCTCTATAGTCTCTGTCTCTTGAACGCTCGCCGTAATCTCCGCGAGATGTTTTCCGGGAATCTCTGTCAAATCTTCTTGAATAACCGCGTGAGGAATCTCTTGAATCAGAATATTCGTTGTATTCGCGGCGGCGTGAGTCTCCGTCATATCCGCGTGAAAAATCGCGGTCGTCTCTGCGCTCAAAACGTCTTTCGCCGCCAAAGTCTGACCTTGAACCTGGCCGCCTTCGCGGATTTTCAACTGCCTCAGAAACACGGATTCTCCGTCCGTCAACATCTTTTCCGTTCATTCCGCCGATTGCGCGCTGAGCCTTGATTTCATCTTCAACTTCAATAAATCCGAATCCTTTTGACTGGCCGGTATATTCGTCTTCTTTGATTTTTACAGAAACAACATCCGCATAATTTGAAAAAAGTGTCCGCAAAGTGTCTTCGGTTGTGCTGTAGCTAAGGTTTCCAACGTAGAGTTTCATAAAATTCCTCATTATAAAAATTTTGCTAAGTATAATGCGTTTTTGGATTTTGTGAAACCACGCCGCGGCGCACACAATTTTTGATTAACAATTCACAATTTCAAGAACGAAAAACGCTGTCATTCTGAACTCGTTTCAAAATCTATAAGCTAATCTAATCTGGATTCTGAAATAAATTCAGCATGACGACGTTCTTTAGATTATCATCTCTTAATTTCCAATTCATAATTTTCAATTTTTTCTATATATTTATCTTTATGATTAAGAAGGAAATTTCAGACAAGGAGCTTTTAGCTCATTTGGATAAGATTCACAAGGACGAGATGACGATTTTTGTGATGGCAGACGGACAGTTTCGCGGGGCGTTTCTTAACGGAACAAGACTTGTAAACCAGATGCGCGCGCAGCACAATCTCGGGATTCTTGAGACGATGGTCTTGGGACAGGCGATGCTCTGCGCGGCTCTTATGATTCCGACGATGAAAGGACGCGAGCATTTGACTTTCAGATATGACACAGACGGCCCTGCTGCGGGATTTTCAGTCGAAGCGGACTCAACAGGCTACGTTAGAGGATTTTTGCTCCAGAACAAAATTCCGATTGAAAAGCCTCTTGAAAGCTGGGACTTGTCTCCGTTTTTCGGCGATGGAACTGTTACAGTTTCGAGAATCGGAGAAGGAATGAAAGCACCGCAAGTCGGAACAACAGAAATCATCTATAAAAATATCGCGAAAGATTTGGCGCATTATTTCTTGCAGTCGGAGCAGATTCATACGGCATTCAACACGAGCATTCAGTTTGACGAGAAAGGACGCGTTGTAGGCGCAGGCGGAATGTTCTTGCAGCATGTTCCAGGCGCGGGCGGAAAGTCAAAAATCAGCGCGCAGACTTCAGATTCCGGAGCCGAGGACAAGAAAGAAAAGGAAGATGTCCTGATTCAGAAAGTCGAGAACGCGTTCCGCGCAATGCCATCGATTGGAAAATGGTTTGCCGACGGCGGCGACATGGAAGACGTGATTTACGGGCTTTTCCGCGAGTTCAAGCCTGCTGCGGTTCTCAACAGAAAAGTCGAGTTCAACTGTCCTTGCAGCGCGGAAGGATTCGCCGAGCATATAAAGCATCTTCCAAAATCTGAACTTGACGACATTCTCGCACATGACAAAGACCCGATTGAAGTCGCCTGCCACACTTGCGGCTCGGTCTATCAAATAAATAAGTCGATGCTTAGATAATTGAACGAATATCTTAAAAGTGTTACTCTTCGTAGTATCAATTTTTTGGGAGTAGATGATGCCAACACCTTTGGAAAATTACCTTTCTTCATGCAACGGAAAACCAAACGTTGCAATGACCGCTTACGTAGCAAATCTTCAGCAGGTTGCTTCTGTAAATCCTTCAATCGCCGCTGATATTGTAAACGAAATTGAAAACCAGCGAAGCCACCTCAAGCTGATTGCGTCTGAAAACTACAGCTCGCTTGCTGTTCAGGCGGCAATGGGAAACCTTCTCACAGACAAATACGCTGAAGGCTATCCTGAGCACAGATACTACGGAGGCTGCGTGAATGTTGACGCAGTTGAGATGACGGCGGCGCGCGAGGCTGAAGAGCTTTTCGGCGCGGACTACGCTTATGTTCAGCCTCATTCTGGAGCAGACACAAACCTCGTTGCATACTGGGCGATTCTTTCGGCAAAGGTTGAGACTCCAACCTTGCAGGAACTTGGCGTAAAATCATTGAACGACCTTACAGCGGAGCAGTTTGACGAGCTTCGACACCGCTTCGGAAACCAGCGTCTCATGGGACTCGACTATTCTTGCGGCGGACATCTCACACATGGCTACAAAATGAACATTTCTGCCCGCATGTTTGAAAGCCATCCTTACGGAGTTGACAAGGAGACAGGACTTCTTGACTATGACGCAATCGAAAAGCAGGCGATGGAAGTTAAGCCGCTCATCCTTTTGACAGGTTATTCAGCTTATCCGCGCGCAATCAACTTCAAACGCTTCCGCGAAATTGCAGACAAGTGCGGAGCCGTTCTCATGGTGGATATGGCGCACTTTGCAGGTCTCGTTGCAGGAAAAGTATTCACTGGAGATTTTGACCCGGTAAAATGGGCAGACGTTGTAACAACAACAACACACAAGACTTTGCGCGGCCCTCGCGGAGCTATGATTCTCTGCAAGAAAGAATTTGAGGACTATGTGAACAAGGGCTGCCCGATGGTTCTCGGCGGACCTCTTCCGCATGTAATGGCTGCAAAGGCAATCGCTTTCAAAGAAGAGAACACAAAAGAATATCAGGACTACGCT
>DHKO01000019.1 GCA_002404895.1 Treponema sp. UBA4692
TGGCAGATTCCTCTTGAAAAAGTTGTTGAATTTGTGGGCGACGGAACTGAAAAACTTCTGCTACGCGCCCTTAAATTCTCAACAAAAAACAAATTCGACGAGAATTCTGTTTACGGAAAAGAGAATTTCCAAAAAATTCTTGATTTTTATCTGAAGTATTATTACAGCCATGCGGTCGAAAAAACGTGTCTTTACGCTGGAATAAAAGAGCTCCTTCGAATTCTTAAAGAAAAAGGAAAAAAAGTCTGCCTGCTTACAAACAAGCCTGAAAAAATCGCTGAAGTTATCTTAAAAAAGCTTGATGTCTTTGAATATTTTGACCTTATAACAGGACCTGACACTTTGGATGAGAACGGAGAAAAAATCCCGAAAAAGCCGGCCACAGACGGACTCGAATACACTTTGCGGAAAATCAATTCAAAATTCGGAACAGATTTCAGCGCAAAAAATGCGATAATGTTCGGAGACAGCGCGCAGGACATTCAGGCTGGAAAATCGTTCGGATGCAAGACTGTCGCCTGCCGCGGCGGACTTGGAAACAAGAATCTTTTGATGGCGGAAAAGCCTGACTTTTGTTTTTCTGTTGCAAGCGAAATTGAGAAATTCATCGACATTCTTTCAAAAGACGGCGGCGTTACAGAAATGGAAAAATACGCGATGAAAAACGAGGTTCCTGTTCTTCAGAATGCTGGAAGCGGCTTTATCGCGGACTACATCAAAAATCATGGAGTTAAAAATATTCTTGAAATCGGAACTGCAATCGGAACTTCATCAATCCGTTTCGCGAAAATTCGGGATGATATTCATGTTACGACAATAGAGATTGACTCTGCCCGGTATGCTCAGGCTGTAAAAAATGTTGAAAGAGAGGGCTTGAAAGAAAAAATCACTCTGATTTTAGGCGACGCGCTCACGGCAGAAATCAGCGGAAAATTCGACCTGATTTTTATCGACGCGGCAAAGGCGCAGTATATAAACTTTTTCAACAGATATTCACCGCTTTTGTCAGAAAACGGCGTGATTATAAGCGACAATCTTTCATTTCATGGAATGGTTGAAGACTTGAGCCTGACTCACAATTACAGCACGATAAAACTCGTGAAAAAAATTCGGAAGTATATTGAATTCTTGAAAAGCAACGAAGACTTTGAGACAGAATTTTTGAAAATCGGAGACGGAATCGGCGTGAGCAGAAGAAAAAAATAGATAGAATAGATTTCATTTTTATTCAAAAATTTCAATATCAAATTGAAGTGTGAAGCCACATCCCTAAAATTGGAAAAAAAGTTCAATTTTACAGAATCTTAAAGGCTTAAAAAAAGGAGCGTTATCTTCTTTTCAACCCTTAATCTGATACCCAAGATAATGCATAAAATTGGCGCTGTTTTTTTCCACATCTTGCAAAAACAAATTTAATTTGCTATCATACCAAAGTAGCAACGAAGAGGTTGCAGATGAGTTTTTTGGTTTTTCCAGAAGATTTGTCTGCAGCCTCTTTTTTTGTTTTAAAGCGTCACGGCGTTAGCGCTGGAAGCCCCCGAAGTTGTTTTGCGGCGTTTTTTCCTGCTTTTTTGCTGGAGCAAAACAATGAGCGTGAGCGAAGGGGCGAACATAGCGACCCGAAGCTGAGCGCTTGCGCGAGGCTGAGGGAAACGCTTTTTTGATTTTTTTGAAGCTGGAGGTTTTTATGTGTGGATTTGTTGGAGCTTTTGATTTGAACAGCGGCTCTGAGCCTATAGACACGGGGCTGAAAGAGCAGCTCAGAAAGCAGGTTCTTGAGATGTCGCGCACAATTCGGCATCGCGGGCCGGACTGGACTGGGGTTTACACTGGAGACAACGCGATTTTGAGCCACGAGCGTCTTGCGATTGTCGATCCTTTTTCTGGAAAGCAGCCGCTTGTCTCTGACGACGGAAAAATCATTCTTGCGGTGAACGGAGAAATCTACAATCATCAGAAAATCCGCGAGGAGTTCAAGGGAAAATATAATTTCAAGACGCTTTCCGACTGCGAGGTTATAATTCCGCTTTACAAGGAATATTCAAAAAACGGCAATTTCGGAGATATGATTGAACGGCTTTCGGGAATTTTCGCTTTCGCTCTTTATGACAGCGAGAAGGACGTTTATCTTGTCGGAAGAGATGAAATCGGCGTTATTCCGCTTTATCAGGGCTGGGACAAGGCCGGAAGATATTTTGTCGCTTCCGAGCTTAAGGCTCTTGAGGGACATTGCCAGACAATCGAAGAATTTCCGAACGGCTGCTATTTTTATTCAAAAGATGAGAAGCCTGTGAAATGGTACAGGCGCGGCTGGGAATCTTACGAGAATGTGAAGGACAATCCGCGTGCGACAGACGACAAGGGCGAGATTATAAATCCGAGCGTGATTGAGAAAGTTCGTAACGGGCTTGAGTCGGCGGTGAGACAGCAGCTTATGAGCGATGTTCCTTACGGCGTGCTTCTTTCAGGCGGTCTTGACTCTTCTATAATTGCGGCAATCACACAGAAATATTCTAAAAAGCGCGTTGAGTCTGATTCAAAAGAGGCGGCCTGGTGGCCTCAGCTTCATTCGTTTGCAATCGGGCTTGAAGGCTCTCCTGACCTTGTTGCCGCGAAAAAGGCTGCGGAATACATCGGAACGATTCATCACGAGATTCATTTTACGATTCAGGAGGCTTTGGACGCTCTTGAGGACGTTATCTATCACATCGAAACTTATGACATCACGACCGTGCGCGCCTCAACTCCGATGTATCTTCTTGCGCGCGCGATAAAGGCTATGGGAATTAAGATGGTCTTGTCCGGAGAGGGAAGCGATGAGCTTTTCGGCGGCTATCTTTATTTTCACAAGGCACCGAATGCGAGGGAATTTCATGAGGAGCTGGTCAGGAAAATGAGCAAGCTTCATCTTTATGACTGCCTGCGCGCGAACAAAAGCCTTATGGCGTGGGGCGTTGAGGGGCGAGTTCCGTTCTTGGACAAGGAATTTATCGACATCGCGATGGAGCTTAATCCGAGCGACAAGATGAATATCAAGCTCCCGGACGGCAAACAGCGCATGGAAAAATGGATTTTGCGCAAGGCTTTTGAGGATATGCTTCCGAGTGAAATCTGCTGGCGGCAGAAAGAGCAGTTCTCTGACGGAGTCGGCTACAGCTGGATTGACACTTTAAAGGCGATGACTGAGGAAAAGGTGAGCGACGCGGAATTTGCAAGACGCGAGAACAGATTCCCGGTGAACACGCCGAAGACAAAGGAAGAGTATTACTACCGCGAAATCTACTCGAAGCTTTTCCCGAGCGACAGCGCGGCAAAGGTTGTTCCGCACGAGGCTGGAGTTGCCTGCTCAACTGCGAAGGCTCTTGAGTGGGATGCTGCATGGAAGAACATGGACGAGCCAAGCGGACGCGCGATTTCCGGGGTTCATGACAAGGCATATAAATAGAAAGAAAATGTCCAGCAGTTTTTTTGACTGATTGAAACGGACTGCTTTATGAAAACGGTTTCGGCAGGCTCTGCTTTTGGAGATTCGTCGAAGCCGTTTTTTCATTTAAATTTTCTGTCTTGATTTCATTTTAGTTCAGATATTTTGCTTTTTGATTTCATCACTGAACAGATAAAATTATCTTGAATCTGGTTATATGAATGACTTTGAAAAATCTATAGATTGATAATATCAAAAAAAATGACTGAGCCGTTTAGCAAAGAAAGTAAAATCTTATTGAAAGCTCGTTTTTTGATGGTTCTTTTGCTTTTTGTGTGCACGCTGAAAGTGAAAAACTGCTTTGTATGGAGGATTTATGAAAAAGTTATTTTCAAAAGTTTTTAAGATTGCGGCAGCTGCTTCTTTGTCAGCCCTGATTTTTTTAGGCTGCTCGAAAAAGCAGAACCCGCTCCAGATTTACTCGATTATTCACGAGGAAGAGACAACCGCGCTTACAAATCTCTTCACTGAAAAGACTGGAATTCCAGTTCAGTTTTTGCGCGCATCGACCGGCGAGCTTGTGAATCGTGTTATCGCCGAGAAAGATAATCCGCAGGCTGACATTCTCTTGGGCGGAGCTACAAACTACCATATTCAGGCTGACGAGGCTGGCGCTTTGGAGCCTTATCTCTCGCCGAATGCGAAAAATGTTCCGTCCTATGCTTTGGCAAAGGATAACACTTGGACAGGATTCTGCGTTCTTTCGCTTGGAATCGGAGTGAACAAGGGAAGATTTGAGGAGAAGTTTCCCGGAACAGAATTCCCGAAAACTTGGGACGATTTGCTCAATCCGAAATTCAAGGGCGAGATTGTACTTACAAATCCTGTTGCGTCTTCAACGGCTTATCTTTTTGTTCAGGATCAGCTTCAGCGCCTCGGCTGGGACGCGGGCTGGGAATATCTTCTGAATCTCGCTCCGCTTGTTGGACAGTTCCCAGACAGCGGAAGCGCGCCTGCGAAGCTTTTGGGAACAGGAGAATATGCGATTGGAGTTTCATATCTTCATGCTGTGGCGAAATACAAGTCTGACGGATTTGACCTGATTGCGATTGCGCCGCCGAAAACTGTCGGAGATGTTGACTGCATCTCAATCATGAAAAACACAAAAAATCTTGAAAGCGCGAAGAAATTTGTTGACTTCATGCTTTCCCCGGAAGCGCAGGAGCTTATGAGCTCGATTGACTTTACTGTTCCTGTAAATCCGGATGCAAAAGGCGCAGAAGGCTCGATTCCTGTAAGCCAGCTTGACTTGATTGAATACGATTCAAAGAAAGCCGCCGCAGAAAAGGAAGAAGTCCTTGCAATCTGGTCTAAAAACGTAAAATAAAAAACAAAAGCCGCTGTTTAAGTCCATATCGGCGGCAATCATAGGGTGGAGTTTTGAAGTTTGATTCAAGCCGCCGCAGCAAATCTCTTGTTTTTTCTTGGGCATTTGTTGCGGTGTTTTTTTCAGTTTTTATAATTTTTCCTCTTTTGTGCGCGGCTTTTTCAGTCCGTCTTGCAGATTTTAAGGCTGTTCTGACGCAGCCGGTCTGGCACGAGGCAATGCGCAACACTCTTTTGGAATGTCTTTCGTCAACATCCCTTTCTGTGCTGACAGGCTACGTTTTCGCTTATGCGGTTGTAAAGGGAAATATTCCGTTCAGGCGATTTTTCAGCGTTCTTCCTGTCCTGCATTTAATCACGCCGCCTTTTGTCGGTGGACTTGCGTTCATTTTGCTTTTTGGCAGGCAGGGATTCATAACTCACAGGCTTTTAGGTCTTGACATTTCGCTTTATGGATTCTGGGGGCTTTTAATTGCTCAGACTCTTTGCTTTTTTCCGATGGCGTATCTGATTTGCGTCCAGACATTGAAAGGTATAAATCCGAATCTTGAGCAGGCGGCGCGCGGAATGGGAGCGGGCGAGGCGAGAATTTTTTTTACGGTAACGCTTCCTTTAAGCTTGCCCGGAATTGTCTCTTCATTTTTGTTTATCGCGGTTAGCGTTCTGAGCGACTTTGGAAATCCGCTGATTGTGGCTGGAAGATTCCGCGTTCTCGCAGTTGAAATCTACACTCAGCTTACAGGCTGGCTGAAAGTCGGAACGAGCGTTGTCCTTGGAATTGCGCTTGTGATTCCGAGCGTTCTTCTTTTCTTTTGGCAGAACAAGATAAATTCAAAAATCGGAGTGAAAACCGCGACTTTAGGCGGAAAAGGCTCTTTTTCAGGCGATGAGTCTCCAATGCTTGGAAAGCAACGCTCAGAATTTCTTTCGAGAATTCTCCTTACTTCATTTGTGCTTTTCATTTCAATTTTGATTTTGGCTCAGATTGCGGCGATTGCGGCAGGAAGTTTCCAGCAGCTCTGGGGAATAAAAACAGGCTTTACTTTAAGCCATATGAAGGCGGTTCTTGGCTACGGTCTTGAGCTTCGCAATTCTCTTGTTTTCGCTTTTGTCTCTGCCGTCTTGGGAACTTTTTTCGCTTGTGTTTCCGCATATCTTGTCCATAGGACGAATGTTCCTTTTCGAAAAGCGATTGATATTCTTGCGCAGATTCCGTCGGCGATTCCTGGAACTCTTCTGGGGCTTTCAATCTCGGTCGCGGCGAATTCAGTTCATCTTAGATGCTCTCCGTTCCTGATTATAATAGCTATGACGGTCGCATTTATGCCGTTCGCTTACCGCTCGGTCTCAAATTCTTATATTCAAATCAGCAGGACTCTTGATGACGGCGCGCGCTCGCTTGGAGCAAACCAGATGACGGTTCTTGCCACGATTCTTGTTCCTGTCGCAAAGGGCGGAGTTTTCAGCGGCTTTGTCTACGATTTTATACGCGGAGTCGGAACTTTGAGCGCGGTTATTTTTCTTGTGTCTTTTACGACTCCTCTTTCTTCAATAAAGATAATAAATCTTGCTGAGCAGGGCGACTGGGGAAAGGCGGCGGCTTTCGCTCTTGTCCTGACCGTGATAACTTTTGCGATTTTAGGTCTCGCATTCTTGATTATTAAACGCAAAAAACATTCGAGGTAGATATGGCTTTTCTTTCGATTGAAAATATTTGCTTTTCCTATGGGAAAACTGACGTCATAAAAGAATTCTCGCTTGAAGTCGAGGGGGGAAGCTTTACGACTTTGCTCGGCTCAAGCGGCTCGGGAAAGACAACTCTTCTGCGCCTTATAAGCGGATTTTTGGAGCCGTCATCAGGACTTATAAAAATCAGAGGAAAGACGATGAACGGAATTTTGCCGAACAAGAGGCAGATGGGATTTGTCTTTCAGGATTACGCGCTTTTTCCTCATATGACGGTCGAGCAGAATCTTTTTTACGGCCTGAAGATAAAAAGGCAGACGAAAGAATCAAAAAGAGAGAACCGGGAGCTTGTCCTGAAAACTGCCGAGAGCCTTGGAATCGTTGATTTGCTTGGGCGTTTTCCGTCGGAGCTTTCAGGCGGCCAGCAGCAGAGAGTCGCTCTAGGGCGCGTGCTTGTCTTGAAGCCGAGCCTTTTGCTCATGGACGAGCCGCTTTCTTCTTTGGACACGAATTTAAGGCAGAAAGTCCGCGAGGAGCTTAAAGAAATCCAGCAGAAGCTGAAAATCACGACTGTTTACGTTACTCACGACCAGGAGGAGGCCTTGAGCCTTTCCGACAAAATCGCGGTGATGAACAAGGGAAAACTTTTGCAGTACGGAACTCCGCACGAGATTTATTTTGAGCCGAAAGACAGATTCACGGCGGAATTTATCGGGCGGGCGAATTTTATTGGAAATACAATGGTGCGCCCGGAATGGATTCGTCTTGAAAAGGACTGTGCGAACGTGAATGCGAATGCGGAATTTTACGGAACTGTCGAGTCGTCAGAATTTTTGGGTGCGTTCACGAGATACAAAGTCTTTCTTGACGGAAAAATTCTCGCAGTTGACCAGCCGACAGTTCTTTCTGAGAAAATCAAGAAAGGCGACAAAGTCGGAATTTTCTTTCAAAGAAAACTTGAAATGAAATAAATTGCAAAAGAAAAATGTCAATTTAAAAAGTTAAAATTCGAGCAAAAAAAGGTGCTGAAACAAAGAGGTCTCATGAACGAGCTTTAGTTCAGCATGGCAAGAAAACTGGCAATTCGCAAGTAAAACGCACGTAATTATGAGCCATGAAAAGAGTTTTTGTGAATCAGCCAAAAATCATTTCATGAAGCAGCCCGCTATTTTTCCAAAACAAAGAGATATTCTGAGACGTGAATGCCTCTTTTTCGGAGATTACGGCTTCCTCGGAATGTGTTGTATTTTATTTCGACGGTTTTGAGTTTTCCGTATTTTTCGAGCATCGTTTTCATTTCGTCAAAGGAGATGAATCCCTCGGAATTGTATGAGATTATCAGATATTTTGCGTCCAGATTTTCAACGATTTCTTCCATTGCGGGCAGCGCGAATTTCGCCTTGTTGAAAAGCGAGCGGTTCCAGTTCTGCGTGATTCCGCTTACGCGACTTGTCTTAACGTCAAGAGAATTTTTTAGAATCAGGTTCAGCATAAAATAGTTCGAGCCGTAAGGATGCTGGTTGTAAGGCGGATCAAGATATGCGATGTCGATTCCGCGAAGTTCTTTTGAAAGAGTTACAGCGTCTTTCTGGAAAATCTCTGTTTCCGACTCAAAATTGCTGAAAACAGGCTCTTTCAGCTCGATTTTTCCGAAAATTCTGTGGAGCGCGTTTTTTCCTGCCGCCCCGAAACAGCCGATTCCTGTGTTTTTGTCTTTGTAAAATCCCTTGAAAACGCCGCTTGTGTTCACATGAACCGAGGCTTCCGTAATCAGCGGCGCGAGAAAATATTTTTTTAGTTTTTCATCACTTATGATTTCGTCAATCAACGTCCTGTAAGTGTCAATTAAAAGCGCGTTCTCGCGCGTATAGAAAACCCGCTCGCCTTTAAGAATTTTCTCATCGTCTTTTGGCGCGTAGTTTTTCGCGATGATTCCCTCGATTTTTTCTTTTTCACATTGTCCAACGATTTCTGAGCGCAGCTTTGAGTATAAAACGCGCGGAAAATCTTTTTTGTCTGAAAGATAGCACGAATTTATAACTCGGGAATAGTTTTCAAGGTCGTTTGCAATCAGTTTTTCAGAATGTTTTTTCAGCATCCGCGCGACGATTCCGCTTCCTGAGAAAATATCCGTGCAGACCATTTTTTCTTTTCCAAGCGATTTTGAAATCAGATTCACCTCGTTTTCGATATATTTGATTAGCGAACGCTTGTTTCCGAGATAAGTTATTATTTGCGATGTTAAAAAAAGAGGATTCTCGCTGCTGACTGTCGAAATTTCTGGCATAATTCTCTGATGTAAAAACTGCTTAAAGAAAATATGAAACTCTTGTATCATACGATTATTTTTGCAAAAATTCCACCGGAAAAGACTTTTCCTGACTGAAAAAAAGCATAAATTCTGTATATTTATGCAAGTTTTATTGACAAGCTCAATGCAAATTTATTAAGATTCTGATAACAGATTTGTAAATACGACAAAGAAGCCGTAGATAAAATTTCATTTTTTACAATGGAATTTTACCTGCGGCTTCTTTTTTTTGCGGTATGCGCTGGTAGCCCCCGAAGTTGTTTTGCGGCATTTTTGCTTGCTTTTCCGCGAGCAAAACAATGAGCGCTAGCGAAGGGGCGAACATAGCGACCCGAAGCAAAGTGCCGGCAGATGAGCCTGTACTCTGCTTCGGGAACCGCCCATATTATAAAAATGAGAGGTATTTATGGAAGCAAAAACTTTATACGAGCCTGTTTTTGAGCATGACAACTGCGGAATCGGCGCGGTCGTGAGCATTGACGCGGTGAAAAGCCGGAAAGTTGTTGACCGCGCTCTTTCAATTGTCGAGAAACTTGAGCACCGGGCTGGAAAAGACGCATCTGGAAAAACCGGCGATGGAGTTGGAATTTTGCTTCAGATTTGCCATGAATTTTATAAGAAGGCGGCGGCTGACTCTGGAATTTTCCTTGAAAACGAGGGCGAGTACGGAATCGGAATGTTTTTCTTTCCGCAGAATCCTGACGATTGCGAGTCTGAGCAGAAAAGATTTGAGAAAGAATGTTTTGACGAGAAGCTCACTTTTCTTGGCTGGAGAAAAGTTCCTGTTTTGAGCGATGTCTTGGGAGAGAAAGCTCTCGAGTGCATGCCGACGATTATTCAGGGATTTATTGAAAAGCCGCTCGGTGTTGAAAAAGGACTCGAGTTTGACAAGATTTTGTACAGGCTTCGCCGCAAATTTGAAAAAGCTGATGAAAAGCCTGCGAAAACTTACGTTTGCTCGCTTTCAAGCCGGACTGTCGTCTACAAGGGAATGTTCCTTGTGCAGCAGCTGCGCACTTTTTACCGCGACCTTCTTTCAGACGACTACACTTCGGCGGTGGCGATTGTCCACTCGCGGTTTTCCACAAACACAAATCCAAGCTGGCAGCGCGCCCACCCGAACAGATTTATCGCGCATAACGGCGAGATAAACACAATCCGCGGAAATGCGGACAGAATGATTGCAAGAAACGGCGAGATTGACTTGTCTGGCTCTGATTCTGCGATGCTTGACAACACGCTTGAATATTACGTTATGAACGGAATGGACTTGCCGCTTGCGGTTCTGATGTGCATTCCGCAGGCATGGAAGCATGACAACTCGCTAAGTCAGGAGCGTAAGGATTTTTATCATTACTGGGCGACTATGATGGAGCCGTGGGACGGTCCTGCCGCAGTTTTGTTCAGCGACGGCGAGCAGTTCGGAGCGACTTTGGACAGAAACGGTCTTCGCCCGAGCCGATACTACATTACAAAAGACAATACGCTGATTCTTTCTTCAGAGGTCGGAGTTCTTGATATTCCTGAAAGCAACATTGTCGTTAAGTCAAGGCTTGAGCCTGGAAAGATTCTCCTTGTTGACCTGAAGCAGAAGCGTCTTATTTCAAACGACGAGATTAAAGACAAGTACGCGTCAAAATATCCTTACGGCGAATGGCTTAGCCAGAATCTCGTTCCGCTTTCGCAAATAAAAATTCCTAACAAGAAAATTCCTGTAAGCACGCAGGAAAAGCGCGACAAATTGTATAAGGCGTTCGGCTGGTGTCTTGAAGACGTGAACGAGATGATTCTCCCGATGGCGAAAAACGGCGTTGAGCCTACTGGAGCAATGGGCGTTGACACTCCGCTTGCCGTTATGTCTGAAAAGCATCCTTCGCTTTTCAATTATTTCAAGCAGCTTTTTGCGCAGGTTACAAATCCTCCGATTGACTCTCTGCGCGAGAAAATTGTTACGGACACAAGCGTTTATGTCGGAAGCGACGGCGACATTTTGAATCCGAAAGGAAAGAACTGCCACGTTCTTGAAATCAACAATCCGATTTTGACAGGCGTTGATCTCCTGAAAATCTCGACTTTGAATGAAAAAGGGCTTCGCTCAAAGAAAATCTCGCTTCTTTATGATTTCGCGTCTGAAAACAGCGGAAAAAATCTTGAGAAAGCTATTGAGAATCTTTTTTCCGAGATTGAAAGCGCGTATGACGAGGGCTTCAACATTATGATTTTGTCTGACCGCGGTCTTGACGAGAATCATCTTGCGATTCCGTCTCTTCTTGCGGTTTCGGCGGTTGAGCAGTATTTAATCCGCACAAAGCGCAGAACTCTTGTCTCTGTGATTTTGGAAAGCGGCGAAATTCGGAATGTCCATCAGGCTGCGATGTGCCTTGGCTATGGAGCCAGGGCGGTGAATCCTTATCTTGCGCACGAATGCATCGCCGAGATGATTGACAAGAAGCTTTTGGACAAGGATTATCACACAGCGATTGACGACTTCAACAAGGCGATTATGAACGGAATTGTCAAAATCGCCGCGAAAATGGGAATCTCGACTTTGCAGTCTTACCAGTCGTCGCAGATTTTCGAGGCTGTCGGAATAAATCAGAGCGTGATTGACAAATATTTCACGAATACAGTTTCAAGAATCGGCGGAATCGGCCTTAAAGAGATTGAAGAGGACATAAATTTCCATCATGCGAAAGCATACGAGCCAAGCCTTGAAGAGAAAATCAGCGTGAACAACAAGCTGATAAAGCTAGATCAGCTCGGCCAGCACAAATACAAGGCCGGAGAATCTTGCGAGGACCATTTGATAACTCCACAGCTTATAAAGGCTTTGCAGGAATCCTGCCAGAACGGAGACTACGCGAGGTTCAAGGAATATTCGGCTCTCGTTGACGACACGAACCATCCTCACACTTTGCGCGCGCTGCTCGATTTTGATTTTGACAATGCGAAAGCGATTCCTCTTGACGAGGTTGAGAGCGTTGAGAATATTGTAACAAGATTCAAGACAGGCGCGATGAGCTACGGCTCGATTTCAGAGGAGGCGCACAAATGCCTTGCCGCCGCGATGAACCATTTGCACGGACGCTCAAATTCAGGCGAGGGCGGCGAACGCTCAGACCGCTTTGGAACTGAATATTCGTCAGCGATAAAGCAGGTTGCTTCCGGCCGTTTTGGAGTTACAGAAGAATATTTGCTAAGCGCGAAGGAGATTCAGATAAAGCTTGCCCAGGGCGCAAAACCTGGCGAAGGCGGACATCTTCCGGGCAAAAAAGTTTATCCGTGGATTGCGCAGACGAGATTTGCGACTCCTGGCGTTTCCTTGATTTCTCCGCCGCCGCACCACGACATTTACTCCATTGAGGACTTGGCTCAGCTTATCTACGACCTTAAGAACGCGAACCGAAAGGCTGACATTTCCGTAAAGCTCGTTAGCGAGGCTGGAGTCGGAACAATTGCCGCTGGCGTTGCGAAGGCAGGAGCGCAGGTCATTTTGATTTCAGGACACGACGGCGGAACTGGAGCCGCTCCTTTAAGCTCGATTCACCATGCCGGCCTGCCGTGGGAAATGGGGCTTACAGAAACTCACCAGACTTTGATTCAGAACGGTCTTCGCGGGCTTGTCCGCCTTGAAACCGACGGAAAACTTATGGACGGACGCGATGTCGCAATCGCTACGCTGCTTGGAGCCGAGGAATTCGGCTTTGCGACAGCTCCGCTCATCGTTATGGGCTGCCGAATGCTTCGTGTCTGCAATCTTGACACTTGTCCGTTCGGAGTCGCGACTCAGAATCAGTCTCTCCGTGAAAAATTCCCGGGAAAGCCTGAGTATGTCGAGAATTTTATGATTTACGTTGCCAAGGAGCTTCGCGAAATCATGGCGAAACTTGGAGTAAGGACTGTTGACGAGATGGTTGGCCGCACGGATTTCCTTAAATTGAAAGAAAAGCAGGCATTCGGACGCGCAAAGCTTGTTGATGTCTCGCGGATTCTTGCACGCACAGACGACAGCTGGAAGAAAAACAGCGAGCACGGAATCAGAAAGCAGGAAAAAGAGGAGCTTAACTTTTCGATTGATGTTTTGCGCCTTCTCCCTGTCATGGACAACTCTCGGCTTACAACGCTTAAATACGATGTCCAATGCACAGACAGAACTGCAGGAACAATTCTAGGCTCTGTGATTCAGACAAAATACGGAAATTCGCTTGACGAGGACAAATATGTTGTTCATTTCACAGGCGGAGCCGGCCAGTCGTTTGGCGCGTTTATTCCAAAAGGCTTGACTTTGCGTCTTTCAGGAGATGCGAATGACGCTGTTGGAAAAGGCTTGAGCGGCGGAAAAATTGTAATCTGCCCGTCTGAGGATTTTGAAGGCAAGGCAGATGAGAACATAATCATCGGAAACGTTGCTTTCTTCGGCGCGACAAGCGGAAGCGGCTTTGTGAACGGAGTTGCGGGCGAGCGTTTCTGCGTTAGAAATTCAGGAGCGACTGTTGTTGCAGAAGGCTGCGGAGACCACGGACTTGAATATATGACCGGCGGAACTGCTGTTATTCTTGGAAAAACAGGAAAAAATCTCTGCGCTGGAATGTCTGGCGGTGTCGCTTATGTTCTTGACGAGAACCACGACCTTTACAAGCGTCTCAACAAGGAGCTTGTGACGATGTACGACCTTGACGACGAGACGACTGTCGCGCGAAACACGACCGACACTGAAATCTTGAAGTCGCTGATTGAAAAGCATTACGAGGAGACCGGCTCTGAAAAGGCGAAAACGATTCTGAGCGATTTTTCTTCTTACATTCCAAAATTCAAGAAAATTATTCCGAACGATTATCTTAAAATTATGACAGAAATCGCAAAGGATGAGGAAAGCGGAATGTCGCACGAGGAAGCCTCTCTTGACGCATTCAAGAAATGCACTGCATAAAAAAAGCGTGCAGTTTTGTGTACATGAGAACATTCTGTTTACCTGAAAGGCTGGCAGAGTGTTCTCTTTTCTGCTTTTTTGCCTAGCAAAAAGCGATTTACATAAAACTCAAAAATCTTTATAATCGTTCAGAAATTTTTACCGCGCAGTTTATGATTCCTCATAATTCTCCTGCGCGTTACAAATTAAAATTCTTACGGAGGCGGCGAAATGCCATTTTTAAAAAAAATCACTTCTTTTATTTCCCGGGAATTCGAGGACTTCAAAATCCTTTTGAGAAACATTCCCTCTCTTACAATCTCTTTTTTTATCTTGTCGGTTGTCTGCGCGAATCTTCTTGCAAACAAGGAGCTTGTGAGCTTCAAATATCTCGCGCTTGACTGCGGATTCACTTTCAGCTGGATTATGTTTCTTTGCATGGACGTAATCTGCAAGAGGTGGGGCGCGCGCGCTTCGATAAAGGTCTCTCTTCTTGCGCTTTTTGTCAACCTTTGCCTGACTTTTATTTTCGCGCTTCTTTCAAAAACGCCGGGAATGTGGGGCGAATTCTACGCGACAGAAAATATTCAGGTGAACGATGCTTTGAATGCGACTTTCGGCGGCTCGTGGTATGTTGTTCTTGGCTCTTCGCTCGCTTTTTTGACATCTTCCATCGTGAATTCGCTTATGAACATTGCAGTCGGCTCGCTTTTTAAGTCTGATGGATTTTGGGCTTTCGCCGCGCGTTCTTACATTTCAACCGCGGTCGGCCAGTTCGTTGACAATCTTATTTTCGCCACAGTTGTCTCAAAAATATTTTTCGGCTGGACTTGGACGCAGGTTTTCATCTGCTCTGCAATCGGTGCGTTTTTCGAGCTTTTGTGCGAGGTTGTTTTCTCCGGTCTCGGATACAAAATCGTGAGAAGTTGGGAAAAGGAGAACGTTGGAAACGCTTACTTTGAATACAGGGAAAAACTGGCGGCAAACAAATGAAAGTCTTGATTACTGGAACAAGCCGCGGAATTGGACGTGCGGCTGCGCTGAAATTTTTGTCTGAAGGACACGAGGTTTTCGGAATCGATGTAAAAAAAAATACACCTTTAGACGGTTTCTCGGATTCTGACGATAGAAAAAAGCGTTATCATCATTTTTGCGCCGATATTTCAGATGAAAAGTCTCTTCCTGAAATTGAAGACATCGAAATTCTGATAAACAACGCGGGAATTCAAACCGGAACTGAAAAAGATATAAGCGTGAATCTTCTCGGCACGATGAATGTTACAAAAAAGTACGCTTTCCAGAAATCGATAAAGTCAGTTCTGTTCAATGCGTCTGTTTCGGCTCTCACTGGAAATGAATTTCCTGAATATGTCGCGTCAAAAGCCGGAATTGTCGGCTATATGAAAAACTGTGCGATAAGGCTTTCAAACGAGTTCAGGGCGATTTGCAACGCGCTTTGTTTCGGCGGAGTTCTTACGGAATTGAACGAGCCGGTTATGAAAGATGAGGAACTTTGGCAGAAAATAATGGACGTAACTCCGCTTAAACGCTGGGCAACACCAGAGGAAGCCGCAGAGTGGATTTATTTTGTTTCCGTTGTGAACAAATTCTGCACGGGCCAGGCGATTGATATTTCCGGCGGCGAGCGGAACTGTGCAGACTTGTTTGTCTGGTAAAAACAAGGAAAATTCAGAAGCAGCTTTGTGTATGAAATTTTATACAAACTGATATGATTTCAGGGTTACCTCGCCTGAGCGCAGCGTTTTTATTGTTCCATCTGAAAGCAAAACGACAAGCCCTGCGTTATCATCGATGTCAACAGCTTTTGCCTTGTAGACTTTTCTTTCATCTCCGATTACAGGATGAACCTCGATTGTCTGCCCGGTTAGAAACGAGTTTTCCTTGTACTCGGAGATTATTTTTTCCGGGTCGCTTTCCATCAGCGTCAAAAACTGGCCTGCGACTTCGGCCGCAATCTCATATCTTTTTGGAGAATCTTGACTTTTCTCCGATGATGAAATGCTTCCCGCGACTTTCGCGACATCGCCCTTGAAAACTTCCGGGTTGTCCTTGATGTTTATTCCGATTCCGACGTAAGCCGCATCAATCCGCCCGGTCTCAAAATTTGCGAATCCTTCGGTAAGAATTCCGCAGATTTTTTTTCCGTCCACAAAAATGTCGTTTATCCATTTTATTTTGGGCTGGATTTTGCAGAGTTTTTTTACAGCCCGGCAGACTGCCACCGCCGCAAACGCCGTCAGCCTTGCAGGATCTGTTATTCCGCCTTTCGGAGCGTAAATTATCGTAAGGTAGATTCCGGTTTTTGCAGGCGAGACAAAGGTGCGCCCGAGCCTGCCGCGTCCTGCCGTCTGCTTTTCAGCGACAATAAACGACTTGTGGTATTTTTTTCCGGCTTCGGTAAGCTCTCCGTTCTCGTCTCGTAATGAGCCTGCCTCAGTCAGCTCCCTGCGAGCCTGCGTGTTTGTAGAGTCAATCTCGCTGTAGGCTTCGATTCTTGAATCCTTGAATTTCTGAAAATTTTCCCTGAAATACGAGGACAAAAGCTCTTCTGAGAAAAGGTCGCCGTTTTCCTTTATTGCATATCCGCCGTTTGTCGTGCCTTCAATTACAAATCCGCTTGAGCGCAGGCTGTTCACTGCTTTCCAGATTGCCGCGCGCGAAACTGAACATTCCGCCGCGAGTTTTTCGCCCGAGACAGGAATTCCTTTGTTTTGAGTCAGAATCTCGAGAACTTTGTCTTTTGTTGCCATAGAAATAATTTCGCCTTAATTCAAATTTTTTACAAGCCTGACCGTCCTGTTTTTCTGCAAGATTTCAGGAATGAGATATTCAGAATTGTTGATGTGGGCGATTTTTGTGCCTTTCATTACAGGATAAATCTGTTTTCCAAGAAACATGACGATTTTGTTGCTTGTGTCAAGGAAAATATCGCCTTTTTTGACTTCGTTCTGATTCTTGAAAAGGGATTTGTCAGCCTCGACAATTTCTTTCATGTCAACGTAGAAAATTCCGCCTTGCTCGTAGATTTCGTTTGTTGAAAATTCAACCTGCGCGCCATCGGGAAGATAAGCCGCTTCCGCCAAAATAATTTCGCTAGACGCAACGTAGTTTGTAATTTCAGAATTCAGCGTCTCGATTTTTCCCTTAAGATTTTTGTCTGCGGAAAGAAGAACAGTGCGCTTCTCAAAAATTCCGCCGCCGTTCCATTGCTGGCCGTAGACAAGCTCGATTTGAGTTTTTCCTTCTTTCAAGATTTTGAAAGTCAGAGTCTGAGTTCCGCCGACGCCTGTCATTTCCGGCTCCGCCTTGTCCTGAACATATTTGTCGCTTTCAAGAACCGCGATTTTCTCATCTGCGATTTCCGCTTTCCAGGAGCAGCCTGTTGTCGGATTTGATTTTAGCTCGAGTGAAATCAAAGATTCGCTTCCAAGATTTTTTTCTGATTTTGACGCGCATGAGGAAAATGAAAGAAGAGCCGCTTCGGCAAGAAAATAAAAAATAGAACTCAGTTTTTTCATAATTCAAAAAGTCTCCGTAAAATTTCAAAAGATTTCATTTTTATTTTTTAGACAAAATCAAAGCAGGCAAAGCGCGTTTTTTTTTGCTTTGCCTGCCTTGAAATTTCATTTTTGCGTTGAACTAGATTTAAACTTCAATGTCGCCTGAATAGGTGAGTTTTGTCTCGCCTGTAAGATAGACAGTTTCGCCGGTGTAGCGCACGTGAAGAATTCCTCCGCGCACTCTTACAGTAACTTCGCTGTCCATTTTGCAGTAGCCGTTAAGGCATGCCGCGATTACAGCCGCGCACGCTCCGGTTCCGCAGGCTGGAGTCTCGCCGTTTGAGCGTTCCCAAGTACGGAGCTTGATTTCGTTCGGACCGACAACGCGCACAAACTCGGTGTTGGTTCTTTCCGGGAAAGCCTTGTGGTTTTCAAACATCGGACCGATTTTCTCGATGTCAATCTTGTCAACAAAATCAACGAAAGTAACGCAGTGAGGATTTCCAACATTCACGCAGCTTACAATGTAGTCTTTTCCGTCCACGACGATTTTCTTGTTCAAAACTTTCTCGTCTGCGTTCTCTGAAAGAACTGTCGGAATATTTCTCGCCTTGAATTTCGGTTTTCCCATATCGACAGTAACGGAATTGATTTTTCCGTTCATCTTGTAGCAGGTGAGCTTTTTGACTCCGGCTTCCGTCTCGATGTCAAGAATCGCAGTCGGCTCGTCTGAGCGGCTGTGCTTGTCCGCGACTCCGAATACATTGTTCTCGTAAAGATATTTTGCCACCGCGCGGATTGCGTTTCCGGCGATTTTTGCCTCTGCTCCGTCCTTGTTGTAGAAATGCATTGCAGCGTCAGCTTTCTTGCTTTCAGAGACGAGAATCATCGAGTCGGCTCCGATTCCGTCGTGGCGGTTGCAGAGCTTTATTGCAAGGCTCGCAGGATTGTTCACCTTGTTTTCCTCTGTGTTAATCAAGATAAAGTCGTTTCCTGTCGACTCCATCTTGTAGAAGTGGATTTTTTCTCTTGTTGTGCGCAAGTCGTTGATGTCAACAAGCTCGATGTTTGAAAGATTGTAGTCAGACATCAGGCAGTTTGCGAGAGCGTTCGCCGTGTCAATCGCAGTGAGGCAAGGAATGTCGCGCTCGACCGCGTGCCGTCTCATTCTTACGGAATCAGCGTGCGGGTCGCGTCCTTTTGCTGAGGTCGAAATCACATAGTCGATTTTTCCTGAGTCCAAAAGAGTGAGGAGATTGTCGTCCGGGTTCTCGTGAATCTTGTTCACTGTTGTAACTTCCATTCCGAAATTGCGCAGAACATTCGCGTTTCCTTCCGTCGCGTAAAGCTTGAATCCCATATCGTAGAATTTTCTTGCAAGCTCTGGAATCTCGTATCTGTCGGTTTTTCTTACAGAGAAGAGAACTCCGCCGCTCCGCTTCATGTTGTAGCCAGCGGCGACCATTCCCTTGAAAATCGCTTCCTCGCGTGTTGATGCGATTCCAAGGACTTCTCCTGTCGATTTCATTTCAGGTCCCAGATGAGTGTCAACGTCCATGAGCTTTTCAAAGCTGAAGACAGGAACTTTTACCGCAAAATACGGCGGTGTCTTGTAAAGGTCTGTTCCGTAGCCCATGTCGCGGATTTTCTCGCCGAGCATTGCGCGCGTTGCAAGCTCCACCATCGGAACGCCTGTAACTTTCGAGATGTAAGGAACTGTTCTCGATGAGCGCGGGTTCACTTCGATTATATAAAGCTCGTTGTTGTAGATAAGATACTGAATGTTCACGAGGCCTTTTGTTCCCAAGTCAAGCGCAAGGTCTCGGCTCTGCTTGATGATTTTGTGGCGCATAACATCGTTCAGGTTCCATGACGGATAAACTGCGATTGAGTCTCCCGAGTGGATTCCTGTGCGCTCGATATGCTCCATTATTCCTGGAATCAGGACATCCTCGCCGTCGCAAATTCCATCGACTTCAAGCTCTGTTCCCATCATGTACTGGTCGATAAGAACAGGATTCTCGATTCCCTGCGCAAGAATAATCTTCATGTATTCGTGAGTGTCCGCATCGTTGAACGCGATAATCATATTCTGGCCGCCGAGAACGTAGCTCGGGCGCAGCAGAACAGGGTAGCCGAGCTTGTTCGCAGCCTCAATCGCCTCGCTTTCGGTGAAGACTGTAAGTCCTTTCGGGCGGTTTATGTTGAGCTTCGCGCAAAGCTCCTCGAATCTTTCCCTGTCTTCTGCCAAGTCAATCGCATCCGCGCTTGTTCCGAGAATCTTGATTCCCTGGTCCGCAAGAAATTTCGCGAGTTTGATTGCAGTTCCGCCGCCAAAAGCGACAACAACTCCAAGCGGCTTTTCAACGTTTATTACGTTCATTACGTCAGAAGGCGTGAGCGGCTCAAAATAAAGTCGGTCTGCCGTGTCAAAGTCTGTAGAGACTGTCTCCGGGTTGTTGTTTATGATTGCGACTTCATAGCCGAGCTTTTTCAAAGCCCACACGCACTGAACCGAAGCGTAGTCGAACTCGATTCCCTGTCCGATTCTGATTGGACCTGAGCCGAGAACGATAATCGTGCCTTTTGATTTTTTATCTGGATTTGAGTGAATCTCGTCAAGAAATTCCTTCGCCTCGTTTTCCTTGTCGTAGCATGAGTAAAAATACGGAGTTTCCGCATTGAATTCGCCTGCGCAAGTGTCTACCATTTTAAAGCTTGTCGGAGCCGGAAGCGAGCCGTGCGCATATTTCACATCGTCTCGTCCTGAAGCATCGTCCTCGGCGATGTTGTTAAGCTTCCACAAGAACCATTCGTCAATCATCGTTGTCTTGTGGATTTCATCAACAGTCATAATCTTGCGCTTCAAAGCCTGATAAACCGCGAAAATCCGCTGGTCGGTGCATTGTCCGACGCGTTCGATGATTTTCTTGTCATCTTCCTCCTCAAAATGAGGCAGATTCAGATTTTTGACTCCAAGCTCCGCGCCGCGGACAGCCTTGAGCATCGCTTCCTCAAAATTCTGTCCGATTGCCATGACCTCGCCGGTCGCTTTCATCTGAGTTCCGAGCTTTCTTGCCGCATAGACGAATTTGTCAAACGGAAATTTCGGCATTTTTACAACAACGTAGTCCAAAACAGGCTCGAAGCACGCCGCAGTCTTCTTTGTTACAGCGTTTTCAATCTCGTCAAGATTGTAGCCAATCGCAATAAGCGCGGCAACTTTCGCAATCGGGTAGCCGGTCGCCTTAGAGGCTAGGGCAGAGGAGCGCGAAACTCTCGGGTTCACCTCGATTACAGCGTACTCAAAAGTCTCAGGATTCAGCGCGAACTGGCAGTTGCAGCCTCCCTCAATTTCAAGCGCGGAAATTATGTTCAGAGCGGCAGAACGCAGCATCTGATATTCCTTGTCCGCAAGAGTTACAGTCGGGGCGATTACAATCGAGTCTCCAGTGTGGACTCCGACCGGGTCAA
This sequence comes from Treponema sp. UBA4692, assembly GCA_002404895.1. Lineage (GTDB taxonomy): Bacteria > Spirochaetota > Spirochaetia > Treponematales > Treponemataceae > Treponema_D. Next base: position 20,712 of record DHKO01000019.1, read on the forward strand.
GATTTTCCATCGAGCAGACTGTGATTACGTTTCCCGAATGGTCGCGCATCACTTCAAATTCGACTTCCTTCCAGCCCGAAATGCATTTCTCAACCAAAATCTGATGAATAGGAGAGCGGTGAAGTCCGTTGTGCGCAATCTCGTCAAATTCTTCCTCGTTGTTCGCAATTCCGCCGCCAGTTCCGCCTAAAGTGAACGCAGGACGGATAATCGCCGGAAATCCAATCTGATTCTTCGCAAAATCAAGCGCAGATTCATAGTCCGTTACGACTTTTGAAGGAATGCAAGGCTCGCCAATCGATTCCATTGTGTCCTTGAACATCTGCCGGTCCTCAGCCTTGTCAATCGTGAGCGGCCGCGCGCCGAGAAGCTGAACGTTGTGCTTTTCCAGAAATCCTGACTTTGCAAGCTCCATGCTCAGCGTAAGCCCGGTCTGTCCGCCCAAGGTCGAAAGAAGCGAGTCAGGCTTTTCCTTTTCAATGATTCTCTTGATAACTTCAACATTCAGCGGCTCAATATAAATCTCGTCCGCCATTATGTGGTCTGTCATCAAAGTCGCCGGGTTCGAGTTCACAAGGACAACCTCAAGCCCCTGCGCTTTCAACGCTTTGCAGGCCTGATTTCCCGCGTAGTCAAATTCCGCCGCCTGTCCAATCACAATCGGGCCTGAGCCGATAATCAAAACTTTGTGTATGTTTTTATTCAAAGGCATTTTATTTTCTCCATAAAAATCTTTCTTCAAATCTTCTTTTTTCTTTTGGGCGTTCCCCTCATCTTCGCGTAAACGCTCATCTTCGGGTCGGGTCTTTCGCGGTTCCAGCGCAAGGCTTCCATTGCGGCTGCCTAAAAGTTTTTTCAAGCATTTTTTTCCAAAAAATAAAAATCTCTTGCTTTCAAAAAATCAGTCAGCCGCAACGCTTCGCGCCGCTACAGCCCCTAACGCGTTTGCTTTATTTCATCATGTTTATGAACTTGTCAAAAAGAAAATTCGTGTCGTGCGGGCCGCCGCAGGCTTCCGGGTGGAACTGCACGCTGAACGCCGGAATTCCAACGTAGTTCACGCCCTCACAAGTTCCGTCGTTCGTGTTGATAAAGCTTAGCTTCGCGTTTTCAGGCAGACTCTCGTTTTCAACCGCGTATCCGTGGTTCTGGCTTGTAATGTAGACGCGTCCAGTCTCCAAGTCCTTTACAGGCTGGTTTCCGCCTCTGTGCCCGTATTTTAGCTTTGAAGTCTTCGCTCCGTTCGCAAGCGCGAGCATCTGATGTCCAAGACAGATTCCAAAAATCGGGATTTTCTTGTATTCGCAAAGCTTTTTGATTTCTTCTATAATATTCACGTTTTCAGCTGGGTCGCCAGGACCGTTTGAAAGCATAATTCCGCTCGGTGCCATTCTGATGATTTCTTCCGCAGTTGTGCTGTACGGAACAACTTTCACCTCGCAACCACGGCGCTCAAGCTCGCGCTCAATGTTCGCCTTCGCTCCAAAGTCAAAAAGTGCGACAGTTTTTCCTTTTCCGTCCGCAAAATCTTTCGTGTAGTAAAAAGTCTTTTTCGGCTTGACAGCGTTTTTAAGCGGCTCTTCCGTCATCGAATTCTGAACATTCTTAACCGCGTCAACAATTCTGTACGTCCTGATTTTTTCAAGAAGCTCTTCTGTGATTTTCGGGCAGGTCTCATCGCTCGTAATCATTCCGTTCATAACGCCTGCCTCGCGCAGAATTTTTGTAAGGAGGCGAGTGTCGATTCCCGAAATTCCGACAATGTTCTGCTTGTTTAAAAAGCCATCTAAATCTCCTTTGCAGCGGAAATTTGATGGCTTTTCACAAAGTTCTCTAACAATGTAACCACGTATATGGCTTTTTTTGCTTTCAAAGTCTTCTGGAATTACTCCATAGTTTCCAATCAACGGAAATGTCTGGGTAACGATCTGACCGTAATAGCTCGGGTCTGTCAATGTTTCAAGATAACCGGTCATTCCTGTCGTAAAAACAGTTTCCCCGATTACAGTTCCCTTTGCACCCACGGATTTTCCATCAAAAACTGTTCCGTTGGCGAGAATTAAAAATGCCATATAGCCTCCGCGTCATTGCTGCTAAAATCAAGTCTAAAAAAAGGCGCTCATCAAATTCAACAATAAAAAGCCGAAATAAACTCTTTGACTGTTATCTTTGATGAACGCCTTTGCTCATAGTTGTATTTAAACCTTAAATATTATGAAGATAAAAACAACTAATGTCAATATTTGGGAAACGATTGCAAAGAAAGAAAAGGGGAGCGGAAAGTTTTCGGTAAACTGATAAAAAAATATTTTGGTAGACAGAACAGCGGTTATAGAAAGTGATAAAATAACGAGCTTTTTCTTCATTCCGAAATCGTCATGTGGACTTTACTGACCACATGTTCTAATTCTAAAGATAAATCCTGTTCTTTTTGATATTTTCACGTTACTAAACACAAAAAAAGCCGCGATTTCTCGCGGCTTTCAATTTACTTCAATTCATCTAAAACTTGATTTTTCTGTCAGAGCCTTCGTAGCATTGCTTTCTAAGCTCTTTAATCTGCTCGTCCGCCATGTAGTCGTCAAACGGCATCATTCTGTCAATTACGCCTTTCGGTGTGATTTCCACAATCCTGTTCGCGACAGTCTGAATGAATTCGTGGTCGTGCGAAGTGAACAAAATCACGCCCGGAAAGCTTACAAGCGCCTGGTTCAAGCTCTCAATCGCCTCAAGGTCGAGATGGTTTGTCGGGTCGTCAAGAATCAGAACGTTCGCGCCGGTGAGCATCATCTTTGAGAGCATGCAGCGCACTTTCTCGCCGCCGGAAAGAACTTTCACCTTTTTAAGCGACTCATCTCCGGAGAACAGCATTCTTCCTAAGAATCCGCGCACGTAAGCGTCATCTTGTTCTTTTGAATACTGTTTTAGCCACTCTGTGATGTTAAGGTCGTTTGAAAAATACTTGTTGTTGTCGCGCCCGAGATATGTGAAGCTTGTCGTCTGGCCCCAGAAATACTCCCCGCTCTCAGCCTTTTTCTCGCCTGACACGATGTCGAAAAACGACGAAATTGTGTTGTGCTCAATTCCGACAAACGCGATTTTGTCAGTCCTGTTCACTTTGAAGTCAAAATCCTTGAGAAGCTGAACGCCGTCCTCATCCTTTGAATTCAGCTTTCGGCACTCGAGAATATTGTTTCCAAGCTCCCTGTCCGCCTTGAACTGAACAAAAGGAAATTTTCTGCTTGTAACCGGCAAGTCCTCAAGCTCGAGCTTTTCAAGGACTTTTTTCCGGCTTGTCGCCTGACGTGACTTCGCCGCGTTTGAAGCGAACCGCTGGATAAATTCCTTGAGGTCTTTTGCTTTCTCCTCGTTCTTCTTTTTCTGGTCGCGCGCCTGCTTCTGGAGAATCTGGCTCATCTGGTACCAGAAATCGTAGTTTCCTGCGAACTGCGTGATTTTTCCATAGTCAATATCGCAGATTACCGTGCAGACAGTGTTCAAGAAATGGCGGTCATGAGAGACTACAATCACCGTGTTGTCAAAATCGAGAAGAAAGTCCTCAAGCCAGTTGATTGACTCCAAGTCAAGACCGTTCGTAGGCTCGTCAAGAAGAAGGATGTCAGGATTTCCGAAAAGCGCCCGCGCAAGCAGCACACGCACTTTCTGCGACTCGTCAAGCTCGCTCATCATCTTGTCGTGGAATTTCTCCTCAAGGCCAAGTCCTGAAAGCATCTGCTCAATCTGGTTCTCAGCCTCGTATCCGCCAAGCTCGCCGAATTCAGTCTCAAGCTCCGCCGACTTGATTCCGTCCTCTTCCGTGAAATCTGCCTTTGAATAAATCTCGTCGCGCGCCTTTGAAACCTCGTAAAGTTTCGGGAATCCCTGCATAACCGTGTCTTTCACGCTGAAAGAGTCAAAAGCGAAGTGATCCTGGCTCAAGACTGCCATCCGCTCGCCCGGTGTCATAAAAATATCGCCGGTGTCATGCTCAATCTCGCCGGAAAGAACTTTCAGAAAAGTCGATTTTCCTGCTCCGTTCGCGCCGATAATTCCGTAGCAGTTTCCTGCCGTAAATTTAAGGTTCACATCCTTAAAAAGCGGTTTTTCGCTGAAGTGAAGACTCACGTCTGAAACTGTAATCATTTATTTACTCCAATTATTGTTTTTTCCTTAAAAAATATTTTTAGTCTGGGCAAGAATTTCAGCCTGTTTTTGATAATTTAAAAATGGGCGTTCTCGCCTCCGGCGGTCGGGCTATCCAAGGTTCCGCGCCGCCGCGCTCCATTGCGCCGTTCGCTTCGCCTTCGGCTCGCTCTCTTTGCAACGGCTTCGCCGCCTTTCCTATCCCTAACGCAAAAACGAAAATTGCATAAAATTTGTGTGCCTGCAAATTTTCGTTTCTTTTGCTTTCATGCCGCATCTTTTATGCGGCAAAAAAAACTGCTTTACTTGTGCCTGAAAAACGACCTGATTCTGCTGAAAAATCCTGATTTTTTCGCTGGAGCGGTGTTTTTAGGCGATTTTTTCGTCTGCTGAACTGAAAATCCGTTTCCGCTGTTTTTTGCAGATTTTGCCCTGCCCTTGTTTTTCCCGGATTTTCCAGTTTTATCAAAATTCTTAGCATTGGAATTTTCAGCTTTTCTGCCGTTGAAATTCTTTTGCTTCTTGAAATTCTGATTTTTTGCTTCGGCGTTTTTAGAGTCAAAATTTCTGGCAGCCGCGCCTTTTGAAATTTTCGCGTATTTTTCCTTAAAATAAGCGAGCCGCTCGTCAGAAGTCATTCTTGAAAGTTTTTCAAGCTCCTCGCTCGAGTTTTCCCTTGAGGCTGCTCCTGAATTTCTGTCGTTTTCCGACCTGTTTCTTCTGCCGCTGCCTTTCTTTGTATTTCGGCTTTCGCGGCTGCGTTTTCCGTAGCTTTCGCGCTCCTCGCTTCTTGGCTTTTCTCCGTCAAGCTTGATGTACACATCGCGGCTTTTGTCCTCCGCCAAGTCCTCGCTGATTGCAACGTGGCTTGGAATCTGTTTTCCGATGTAACGCTCAATCGGCGCGAGCGAATAAACATCGCGCTCGGAGCAGAATGTGTACGCTTTTCCGGATTTTCCCGCCCTAGCCGTCCGCCCGATTCTGTGAACGTAGTTTTCTGCCTCTGTCGGAAGGTCGTAGTTCACAACCATTGCAAGGTCATTCACGTCGATTCCCCGGGCAGCCACGTCTGTCGCGACAAGGCACTTTATCTTCCGCGCCTTGAACGAGTCCATTATCTTCTGCCGCTTGAACTGAGGCAAATCTCCAATCAGATATTCGTTCTCAAATCCGTTTATGCGAAGCCGCTTAGAGACAATCTCGCACATTTTCTTTGTGTCGCAGAAAATAATCACGCTTTCAGGGCTTTCTTTCTTTAAGATTGCGACAAGCAATGACATTTTGTCGCCGCTTGAAACGTGGATAAGCTCCTGGTCGATTTCATCGACTGTGACGCTCTCAGGCTCAATCGAAATTTCCTTCGCGTTCTTTGCGTATTCCCATGCGAGATTTTTCACATAAGAGTTGAGTGTCGCTGAAAAAAGCATTGTCTGGCGGCTCTCGTCGCTTGGAAGAAATTTTATCAGCTTTCTCAAGTCAGGATAAAATCCCATGTCAAACATTCGGTCAGCCTCGTCAATCACAAGAAAACCGACTTTGCTCAAATCCATGTGCTTTGACTCTTCAAGGTCGATAATTCTTCCCGGCGTTCCGATTATGATTTTCACGCCTTTCTTCAAGTCTGAAATCTGCTTTTCGTAGCCGACTCCGCCGTAAAAAGACGCGAAGTAAAGCCCGCAGTATTTCCCGAGATTTTTTGCCTCTTCCTCGACCTGCACGGCAAGCTCGCGCGTCGGAACCAGGACAAGCGCATTTTTTCCCTCGTTTTCAGGCTTTAAAAGCTCCTGCATAACTGTAACAAGATAAGCCGCAGTTTTTCCTGTTCCTGTCTGCGACTGAACATACAAATTGCTTCCGTCCAAAGAAACTTCAAGAACTTTTTCCTGAACAGGCGTGCATTTTACGTATCCGCACTCGCCAAGTCCCTTTTTCAGATTCTCATTTAAATTTAATTCAGAATAGTTCATAATAAATTGCTTCGATTATATTCTAAACTAAAAATGTTGTATATACTTGTCGGGAATTAGAAAAATTCTATAAAAAGTCAAAAGGTTGTTTTATGAACCAGAACACAGAAGAAAAAAATAAATATCAGTCGCAAATTTTCGCGAACCGTCTTTCAAAAAGATTCAAGCAGCTCCGAAAATGGGCAAGAAAAAACAGAATCACCTGCTACCGCCTTTATGACCGCGATATTCCTGAAGTTCCTGTCGCTGTGGATTTGTACGAATTTCTCCCGGACGGAATCGACAGCAAGATTGAAGCCGCAAGATTTCTGCTCGAGGAGGATTCGCGGATTTCCGCAAATGACTTGTCGGCGGCAAAGGAAAAATCCGCAAGAAGCTACGCGCATCTCTATCTTTATGAGCGTCCTTACGAGAAAGATGAAAAGGAAGAAGAGCTTTGGCTTGACGAAATTTCAAAAGCGTGCGCGGAAGTTCTTGGAATTTCAGGAGACCATGTGATAAGAAAACTTCGGAAAAAGCAGAAAGGCGAAAGCCAGTATGAGAAAATCGAGGCTAAGCGCGCTGTTTCAGGATATGTTCAGGAGTACGGACAGCTTTTCAAAGTCAATCTGAGCGACTATCTTGACACGGGGCTCTTCTTTGACCACAGACCGCTCCGCTCAAAAATCCGCTCGTCTTGCGCCGGAAAATCCATCTTGAATCTTTACTGCTACACGGCGAGCTTCTCTGTTTACGCGGCTGAAGGAAATGCAAATAGAATCGAGTCCGTGGATTTGAGCAATACTTATATCGACTGGGCGAAATTCAACTTTGCGCTTAACGACTTTAATCCTGACGACAAAAAATATATTTTCACGCGCGGAGATGTTACGGATTTCCTTGATGAAAAATGCACGGAAAAGCCGAATTCAGACGGCTCAAACCGATACGACATCATAATTCTTGATCCGCCGACTTTCTCTAACTCGAAGAACACAAGAAACACGCTTGACATCAACCGTGACTGGCCGACTCTTGTCGAAAAATGTATACATCTTCTGAACAAAAAAGGAGTGCTTTATTTTTCAACAAACTCAAAGCGCCTGAAATTTGATGAGAATCTCATTTTCAGCGGCAAAATCACACAGAATGAGGTTATTATCGAAGATATTACGGAAGAGTCAGTTCCAGAAGATTTCAAGGTCTCAAAATCAAGACGGTGCTGGAAAATTTCACTCGCGGAAAAATAACGAAAAAGCCGGATTGCAAAATGAAAAGCGGCTGTCGTTTTTTTTGCAATCCAACTTATGACATTAAAATTTGATTCTGCTTGCTAAGCAAAATGCTGTTTCTTAGATGGTTCTTGTCTGTCTGAAATTTCTAGTTTTAAAACTAAAAATCCCGCTCAAATCAGAAATGACCTGAGCGGGATTCATTAAGCATTCGCCTATTAGTTTTCAGTCTTAACGCCGTAACGTTTGTTGAATCTTTCGATACGACCTGCAGTATCAACAAGTTTCTGTTTTCCTGTGTAGAACGGGTGGCATGCTGAACAAATTTCAACATGGATGTCCTTTACTGTAGAACGTGTTTCAATCACGTTTCCGCACTGACAAGTGATTTTTGTCAACTGATAATCTGGGTGAATTCCCTTTTTCATAATTTAACTCCTGTTCTTCTTGCCCGATACTGTAGAAATGCCGGTCAGCACTACATAACACAAAAAAGTGCCGTATCATTCCCTCACCGTTACAAATCAAGACAATACCACAAAAAGATTTCCCAATTATAATAAAAAGACTATTTGCTAGTCAATTCTTTCCATGCTTTTTTTGCGACATTCTGCTCAGCTTCTTTCTTGCTTTTTCCAGCCTCAGGCCCGAAAACCGCATTTTTCAGATGGACTGAAACCCAGAATGTTCTGTCGTGGTCTGGCCCGTCCTCTTTCACAAGCTCGTATGTCGGGCAAGTCTTGTATTTTTTCTGATGATATTCCTGAAGCATTGTTTTGAAATCTTTGTTTCCTTTGTCATCAAGGACTTTTTTTATCTCAGGAATTATGAAAGAAAGAACGAAGTCCTCCGCCTTTTTATATCCGCTATCAAGATAATACGCGCCGATTACAGCTTCGACGGCATCGGCGATAATCGCCTTTTTCTGCCTTCCGCCGCTCCGCTCCTCGCCGTTTCCGAGAATCATCAGCTTGTCGATTCCCATTTTGAACCCGATTGGGGCTAAAACCTGCTCTGAAACGACGTTGCTCTTGATTTTCGCAAGATCCCCCTCGGGATTTTCTGAAAGCAGCTTGTAAAGATAGTCCGCTGTGGCGAGACCAAGCACGCTGTCGCCCAGAAATTCGAGGCGCTCGTTGTTTTCAAGCCGGTCTTGATGTCCCTCATTTGAAAAGGACCGGTGATGAAAAGCCAAATCCAAAAGATTCAAATTTGAAAATTTGATAGAAAGCTCATTGCAGAATCTTTCTAAAGCCCTTTTTCTGTCTGCTTTTATGTTTTTTTTTGAAAAAATCATATTTTTCACCAAAATGCAAAAAAAAACACAGGCGAAAACCTGTGCTTTTCTAAGAATCAGAATCTAAACTTATTTAGACTGAGCTTCTTTGATGAAGTTGTAAGCATCTCTTACAGTTTCAAACTCGTTTGCTTTCTCATCTGGGATTGTTACACCAAGCTCTTCCTCGATAGCGTATACAAGCTCGTATGTGTCAAGCGAATCAGCTCCGAGATCTCCGCGGAAAGAAGAATCGAGTGTGATTTTGCTCTCGTCGATTTCAAGTTTCTCTGCGATAAGTTTCTGGATTTTCTGAAATAATTCGTCCATCTTTTGTCTCCTAATTTTTATTTAGCCTATGCTAGAAAATAATGTTTTAGCCGTTTACTTCAGGTGTGATAACCTGACGACCGCGGTAGAAACCACATTTAGGACAAACGTGGTGTGGCAAAACAAGGTTGCCACAGTTTCCGCAAGCAACAAGCTGTGGTGCATCAAGATGCATATTTACTCCACGGCGTCTGCGTGTGCGAGCTTTCGATGTTTTCGCTCTAGGTACTGCCATTTATAAAACCTCACTAATGATTTTAGATATAACAGGGTTTATACTACATTAGTTTCCACCCGAATGTCAATTATTATATTCACGAAATCTCTATTGTCAATCGCTTTTTAAATTTTATATGACAAAATTTGAAAATTTGTCATAATAATCCTCATCCAAGCCTATTCTTCCGAATTTTTATTTGCGTATTTCTTCAATATTTCTTTTTTTACAATTTCAGGAACCATTCCAGAAACGTCTCCGCCGAACGATGCAAGCTCCTTTATCGAGCTGGATTTTACAATCACGTATTTCGGCTCTGTCGGAATGAAAAGGGTCTCGATTTTTGAGTCCAGATTGTGGTTCATCAGTGAAAGGTCGAATTCGTATGCGAAATCGTTTGAATTCCGGATTCCTCTTATTAAAATATTCGCGTTGTTTTTCTCCGCATAGTCAACAATCAGCTTGTCCCATATGTGGACGGAGACGTTTTTGTATTCTTTCGTTAGAGCCTTGAGCATTTTGAGCCGCTCGTCAGGAGTGAAAAGGAATTTTTTTTCAGGATTGAACGCGACTACAACATCGAGCTTGTCGAAAAGTCTGCTCGCGCGCTTTATAATATTCAAATGTCCGTTTGTCGGAGGGTCAAAAGTTCCTGCAAATACCGCTGAAGTCATACAGATGAAATTAACACGTTTGACTGAATATCTCAAGTATTGTATATTTTTTACTATGAAAAAAACAAGTTTTGAATCAAAAATAAAGATTTTTTCAGCTCTGGTCAGTTTCTTTGCCGCGTTTTCTCTTCTCTCTTGCGGAACTGTAAAAGAAGCTGCCGTGCCTCCTGCGGAAATTCCAGCTGAAACTGAAAAGCCTGCTGGGCCGGAGATTGCTGTCGAAGAGCCGCGTCCTGTTGTAGTTGAGGAGCCAGTGCCTGAAGAAGTCGCAGAAGAGCCGGCGGTGGAAGAGGTTCCTGCGGCAGAAGATGAATATGCCCGCTCTGTCGGAAATGTTTCTGTCTCGCGGGACACTTTTGCGGAAGACAAGGAAAGAGTCCTTAAGATAATTTCCGAGCTGGACACTGTTATGAAAGATTTTGACTACAAGTCTTGGCTTAGATATGTGGACAAAGAGACAATCGATTATTGGTCGAGACCTGTGAATCTCAAAAAAGCGCAGAATCGGCTTCCTGTAAAAGGACTTCGCCTTAACAGCCTTGAGGATTACTTTAAATACGTTTTTGTTCCTGCAAGGAAAGGTCGCGAGGTTACAGAAATCAGGTATATTTCTGACAAATACATAAAGGCTATTCAGACAGGAAGCGAGCAGGATATTGTCTACTATTATTTCAATAAAATAAACGGTTTCTGGATGGTGAATATTCCGCCGATTGATGAATAAGCGCGCTTCCAAATCTCTTGGATATTGATTTAAGTTGCTTTTAAAAAAAAATTATTTTATACTTTTTATATTGCGATTCGATGTCGCTTTCCTAGGAGGAATCTTTTAATGAAATCTTTGAAAAAAGTTGCTGGCGCAATGTGCGCTATCCTTGCTGCGGCCGCTGTGTTCGCTCAGGAAAAAGACGCAAGCAAAACAGAAACATCCGCTGAAAGTTCATATTTGAGCAGTGTTGAAGATGTTGTAATCACAGAACTTGCAAATTCTGACGAGAGAGACAACAAACTGGTCGCGCTGCAATATCTTGAGGACGCTGTCAATGACGGACGCACAACTCCTGACATGATGGCGGCTCTTGGCTCATTGGCAGGCGAAGGAATCGCTTCGCAGTCAAGGACAAAAGGCCGTCTTATGAACAATTTCCCGGATATCCGCGCGAAAGCCTGCGAGCTTCTCGGAAAAGTCCCGACAGAAGAGTCAAAACATTCGTTGAAAAAAGTTGCGCTTGAAGACAATGAGCCTATGGTTATCACTGCCGCTATCCGTTCTCTCGGCGATATTGGAATGAACGACAACGATGAGGTCACAAAGACAATCGCCTGGGCGCAGAAAAAGAACGCTGTCCTCAATCCGACATCTTCGCTTGCGCTTGAAGTTCTCATCGCATATGAGAAACTTGCAGACTCAGTTCAGGACAAGGGAGAGATGATTCAGTCTGTCGGCGCAATTGCGACTGATTACCATTATGTAAAGCCTGTAAGAGACCGCGCCCTCGCTCTTTTAAAAACGCTTCAAGGCTCTTCAAATTCCAGCGGCAAATCTTCTTCAAAGAATAATAAAGACGCAAAATAAATAAAAAGAAACTGTTTTATGCAAGCGGAATCTACACAGATTCCGCTTTTTTTTATATACTTAAAATAATATTAAAAGAAAGGAGTTTTCTTATGGAACCGATAATTCTCGCCTCCTCTTCTCCTCGCAGACAAGAAATTTTCAAGCAGCTCAACATTCCTTTTCAGGTTAAGCTTTCTCCAGAAGAGGAAATTATACCCGAGGACATGGAAAAAGAAAAAGTTCCTGAGTACCTCGCAATCAACAAGGTTAAATCTGTGGAAAAAGCTTATTTTGCAGACCGCGATATTCCGTGGATTTTCGGAGCTGACACTATGGTTTATCTTGACGGAGAGCTTTTGGGAAAGCCTGCGGATTCAGAGAAAGCGGCGGAATATCTCGGGCGAATCCAGGGGCGGACTCATAAAGTGATAACAGGAATGGCTTTGTTTAATGGAAAGCTTATGTATGTTTCAAGCCGCACTGTTGTTACAGAAGTGACTTTCGCGCCGATGACAAAAGAAGAAATCGACTGGTATGTTGACTCCGGAGAATGGCACGGTGCCGCTGGCGGATACAGAATTCAGGGGCTTGCGTCGTGTTTTATAAGCAAAATTGTCGGAACCAGCACGAATGTGGTTGGCTTGCCTATTTTTGATCTTTATGATATGTTGAAAGAACAGGGGTATTCATTTATCGGATAACTCTGCCGGGCTTTGCTGGAGGCTGTTGGCTGAAATCAAGGTTGCGTAATTATCCGGGCGGAAACGTCACGAGAAACAGAGTACGGTGGAAAGATTTTATCAAGGATAAAACTTTTCCGGTGAAGGAGAAACTCTATGGCAGTTGTAACCATGAAGAGTTTGCTTGAATCTGGTGTTCATTTTGGTCATCAGGTAAAGCGTTGGGATCCACGCATGAAGAAGTATATCTTCGCAGAGCGCAATGGAATCCATATCATTGACTTGCAGAAAACAATCGCTGCAATTAAAGACAGCTATGAAGCTGTCCGCAAGATTGTCGCTTCTGGAAAATCAGTTCTTTTTGTCGGAACAAAAAAACAGGCTCAGCAGGCAATTCAGAAAGAAGCTGAGCGCTGCGGAATGTTCTATGTAAACAACCGCTGGCTTGGCGGTATGCTCACAAACTTCTCTACAATCAAAAAATCACTTCAGAGACTCAAGAAAATCGAGAAGATGGAAGTTGATGGAACTTTCAATAATCTCACAAAGAAAGAAGTCGCAAATCTCTTGAAAGAAAAGTCTAAGCTTGAAAAAAACTTGGGCGGAATCAAAGAGATGAAAGATCTTCCTGGAGTTCTCTTCATTATTGATACACACAAAGAGCAGATTGCTGTTGCTGAGGCTCGCCGCATGGGAATTCCTGTGGTTGCTGTTGTTGACACAAACTGCAACCCGGAGGGAATCACATATCCAATTCCTGGAAACGATGACGCTATCCGCGCAATTTCTCTCTTTACTTCTATCATTGCGAACGCAGTTGTAGAAGCAAACAACGAGGAAGGTCTTAAAATCATCGAGACTCTTGGAGACGAAGAGGAAGTTCAGACCGACGCTTCTACTAAGAAAGACGATGAGGAAATTGTTGACTACTCAAACTACACTCCTTCTGAGCCAAAAGAAGAGGATGTTGCTGAGGAAGAAGACCTCGAAGAAAAATTCACTAAATAAAAAATTAGGAGCTATATATGGCAATCACAGCTGCTGATGTAAAAGCTTTGCGCGACAAGACTGGCGCAGGCATGATGGAGTGCAAAAAAGCACTCACAGAAGCTAACGGTGACGCTGCTGAGGCAGAAAAAATCCTTAAAGAGAAAGGGCTTGCTGCTGTAGCAAAACGTTCAGAAAGAGCAACTTCTGAAGGACGTATCTTTATTCGTCAGGAAGGAAACAAGATTGTTGTCGCTGAAGTTACTTGCGAGACTGACTTTGTTGCGAAGAACGCTGATTTCATTGCTGTCGGAAACAAGATTGTTGACACAGTATTTGCTAAAGGCTATACAAAAATCGAAAAAGAGCTTGAAGACCTTGTTCTTGAGCTTGCTACAAAAATCCGTGAGAACATGGCTCTCCGCCGCTTGGAAGTTATCGATGTTCCAGCTGGCGATGCGTCTGCATTCTATGTTCACTCAGACTTCAAGACAGCTGCTGTTGTTGTAATCAACGGTTCAGATGCTGATGAAGTAAAAACTTTCGCAAAGGACTGCTGTTTGCACCTTGCTGCATTCACGCCTGCGTATATTGAACAAAAAGACGTTCCTGAAAGCTATATCAATGAGCAGAAAGAAATCTTTGAAGCTCAGATGGCTCAGGATGAGAAAATGGCTTCTAAGCCAGAAAATGTAAAAGCTGGAATTCTTCAGGGAAAAATCAACAAGCATTTGGCTGAAATCTGCTTCGTTGATCAGGCTTTCGTGAAAGATGACAAAGTGACAGTTGCAAAGAAGCTCGCGGAAGTTTCAAAATCTTCTGGCGCAAAACTTTCATTCGAGAAAGTTGCTCTTTACATTCTTGGTAAATAACTTTGCCTAAAAAAAGCGGTCAGAGTTAATATTCTGGCCGCTTTTTAGTTTTTTATTTTGCTGATTTTTATTATATAAAGGAGAATTACTATGGCGTTTGATGCAAAATCAAAAATGGAAAAAACTCTCGAAGGTTTTAAAAATGAGATGAACACAATCCGCACCGGTCGCGCGTCAGCTGCGATTTTCGATAAAGTTCGTGTGGATTATTATGGTAACAAATCGCCTCTCAATCAGGTTGCGACAATTTCAATTCCAGAAGCTCGCTCTGTTGTAATTTCTCCGTTTGACAAATCACTTATTTCTGAAATCGAGAAGGCTATTCAGATTGCAGATTTGGGACTCAACCCTTCAAATGACGGCAAAGTCATCAGAATCGCAATTCCTGCCCTCACTGCTGAAAGACGCAAGGAGCTTGTAAAACAGGCTAAGGGAATTGCGGAAAATTATAAGACTACTATCAGAAATGTTCGCCGCGACGGAAACGACGACTTGAAAAAGCAGCAGAAAGCTGGAGAAATCACTGAAGACCAGCTCAAAAAGGAAACTGATGACCTTCAGAAACTCACAGACAAGTATGTTGCCGACATTCAGGCTGTCTGCGATGCAAAAGAAAAGGAAATTCTTGCTTAATCTGCAATTTATTCTACAAAAATGAATACGGAAGAAATTATTGCCCGCGGAGTTCCTGAACATATTGCAATAATAATGGACGGAAACGGACGCTGGGCAAAAAAACGCGGAATGCCTCGCACAGCTGGACACAAAGAAGGCTTGACTTCTGCAAAGAAGATTGTAAAGGCTGCTTCCCAGCTTGGCATAAAATACGTAACTTTATATACATTCTCGACGGAAAACTGGAAACGCGCAAAAGAAGAAGTCGGCTTTTTAATGAATTTAATCAAAAGCCATTTGCGTGCGGAATTCGAATTCTATAAGAAAAATGGAATTCGGATTAAGCAGATTGGCGACTTGGCCGGACTTCCAGAAGATGTTCAAAAAGAAATTATAAACGCGGAAAAAGACACTGAACATTTTACAGGCACAACTTGTATTCTTGCAATCAACTATGGCGGGCGCGATGAAATTGTCCGCGCTGTCAGAAAAATTATAAATCAGAATAAAAAATCCGAAGAAATAACGGAAGAGCTTATCTCTTCATCTTTAGACACTGGAGACATTCCAGCTGTTGACCTCTTGATAAGAACCGGCGGCGAGGAGCGTCTTAGCAATTTTCTCTTGTGGCAGAACGCATACGCAGAATTTGTGTTCACAGGCACTCTTTGGCCGGACTACAATGAAGATGAATTTTATAAAGATATTGAAGAATTTCAAAAACGCAGCAGAAGATTTGGCGGAGTGCCGAATCAATAAAATGAGGATATTATGAGTAAACTTGTCCAGCGGCTTCTTGTTTTTTTTATTGGCTTGCCTCTAATCATAGCGATTGTTTGGTTTAATGATTTTCATCATATCGCCTTGCATGTTGTTATTTTTCTGGCTTCTTTGCTTGCTGCAAGCGAGCTTTATCATCTTTTTGCACAGAATATTTCGCTCCAGCCCCGCCCGCTCGTTCTTGTGATGTCGGTTATCCCTGCCTTTTTTTCTGTGTTCTGTGTGCTTTTTGAGCTTCCACCTTACTATATCGACTATGTTTTTTTAAGCGCGGTTATGGTCTGCATGGCTTACGAGGTTCTCGCGCAGAAGACATTTGAGAAATCTGTTCAGCGATTGATGTCGTCGGCTTTTATGATTCTTTACGCAGGCTTCTTGCCGACTTTTGTGTCGAGAATGACAATTTTTGCACATTCGCGCGAGTATATTGCGATTTTCATTCTTATGGTCTGCATGTGCGACTCTGCGGCATGGTTTTTTGGAATCCTTTTCGGAAAAAACAACAAGGGAATCATCAAGGCAAGCCCGAACAAGTCGGTTGCGGGTTTTTTAGGCGGATTTGCAGGCTCTGTTCTGAGCGGAATTATCGGCTGGCTTTTGTTCCCGAATCTTTTTTCAGGTCCGGTTTTCAAGGTTGTCGCGCTTGGAGTCGTCATGGCTTTTGTGTCGATTCTCGGGGACTTGGTTGAGTCTGTCTTGAAACGCTCGGCTCAAATAAAAGATTCCGGCTCGATTATTCCTGGACGCGGCGGAATTCTGGACTCGGTTGACAGCATTTTCTTTGCGGCTCCAGTCTATTACATTGGAATCAGTCTTCTTTTTAATATTTAGATTTGGCTGAAAAATCGGAAATATAAGAAAAATGAAGCAGAAAAAAATTCTCGTTTTAGGATGCACCGGCTCAATCGGAAAAAACTCGCTTGACATTTTGCGTAATCAGAGCGACAGATTCGTGTGCTGCGGCTTGAGCGCAAATTCAAAATCCGAAGAACTGAAATCTTTAGGCTCCGAATTTAACTGTCCTGTAACTTTAACAAAAACGGACGGAATTGACGGAATCAAAAATCTTATCGACAAGGCGAAGCCTGACATCGTTATAAACGGAATTGCAGGGAGCGCAGGTCTTGAGCCTAGCATGGCAGTTTTGGAGCGAGGAGTTGACCTTGCTCTTGCGAACAAGGAAACCGTCGTTATGGCAGGACACTTGATGTTCGAGGCGGCGAAAAAAAGCGGCTCGAGAATTCTTCCTGTTGATTCTGAACACTCTGCGATTTTCACTTTGATCCATCAGTGCGGAAGCGAGAACATAAGAAAAATCATAATAACAGCGAGCGGCGGGCCTTTCAGAACTTTCTCTTCTGAACAGCTGAAATCTGTGAGGCTTGAAGACGCATTGAAGCATCCGACTTGGAGCATGGGAAAAAAAATCACGATTGACTCGGCGACGCTCGGAAACAAAGGACTGGAAGTTATTGAGGCGCGGAAGCTTTTCGGCGTCAGCGCAAGTCAGATTCAGGTTGTTGTTCATCCTCAAAGCGTGATTCACTCGCTTGTCCAGACAAACGACGGAATTGTCTACGGGCAGTTCAGCGAGCCTGACATGAAGCACCCGATTTTGCAGGCTCTCGACTGGCCGGAAATCTTGCCGGATTTTATGAAGCCTTTCGATTTGACTGATACATTGGACGGAAAACGGACGCTGACTTTTGAAAAGCCTCGGCTGGATGATTTTCCTCTCTTGAAATTCGCTTTTGAGTGCGCGGAAAAAGACGGAAGCTACCCTATTGCTTTCAACGCGGCAAATGAGGTCGCAGTTCAGGCTTTTATCGACGGAAAAATCGCTTTCACACAGATTGCGGAATGTGTTGGAAATGTTCTCCATAAAAATGACTGGTCTCCTCTTCCCCAGAATCTCTCAGATGTTCTTGAAGCCGACAAAGACGCAAGGAAAAAGGCAGAAAATCTAATCAGATGACAATTTTGACAATAATTCTCGGGCTTTTTCTTTTGGACATAATCGTTTTTTTTCACGAGCTTGGGCATTTTGCGGCTGCAAAACTTTCTGGCGTGAAAATCGAGGCTTTTTCGCTTGGAATGGGGCCTGTAATATTCCACAAAAAGATAAAAGATACAGACTGGCGGCTATCGCTTTTTCCTGTAGGCGGCTACTGCTCGATGAAAGGCGAAGGAGATGCGGATTTTATTCACGAAAATCCTGAAGCTGCCGTTGACAAAGATTCTTTTTACGGCGTCAAGCCGATTCTGCGCGCTTTTATCGGAGCGGCTGGACCTTTTGCAAATGTGATTTTCGCTTTTCTGGCTTTTTTTACGGTTTCGCTTGTCGGATACACATATTATTCTGCTGGAAACACGGTAAAAATCGCGACTGACGTTTATCCTGAAATGAGTTCAGCGGCAGGCGACGCAGGAATAAAGAGCGGCGACAAAATCATAAAAATCAACTCGGCTGAAATTTCGGACTTTTCTGATTTATACACTCAGGTTGCAACTCATCCTGATGAAAATATTCTTGTTCTTGTTGAAAGAAAAGGCGAATTTCTGGAATTCAATGTCCATACAGACATAAACAAAAGCACTGGCGAGGGAAAAATCGGAGTTGTCTCAGACCCGGATTCTGTTGAGAGACGCGAGGCGAAAACCTACGGATTTTTCGGAGCTTTTGCAAACGGCGCGAAAGAAACTGGAAACATGATTTTTCTGACTGTTAAGGGAATCTCAACGCTTTTCAAGGGCGTAAAAATCACGGAATCTGTTTCAGGTCCTGCCCGCGTAACTTCCATGCTCGGCTCCGCCGCAACTGCCGGATTTTCATCTGGATTCAGGAACGGGCTTTCAGGCGTTTTGCAGTTCATGGCTTTAATCAGCATCTCGCTTTTCATTATGAATCTTCTTCCAATCCCGATTCTTGACGGTTTTCTTGTTCTGACAAATTTAATAGAAGCAATCTTCAAAATTCGGATTTCACCAAAAGTCCGCAATATTGTACAATTCATCGGAATCGCTTTTATCGCGCTTCTTTTTGCTGTGGCAATGACCGGCGATTTTCATTATTTTATGGAGTTGATAAATGTCAAAAAATAAACTGAAATCTGCTTTCGCTTTTGCGCTCGCGCCTTTTTTTTGCGCTTCGATTTTTGCCGAGGCAAGCTCCTCTACACAGTCGCACTTTTCAAATGTGACAAATATCGCTTATCTTGAGGCTGGCGGCGAATCTTCGGCTTTGAGCGCTGGAAAAGACGGATTTTTAATAAAATGGAGAAATGACGGAGTCGGCGAGCATTATCAGGTTTCAGACTTGCCGATAAAGATGATTTCAAGAAGTCCGAACGGCTACGAGATTGCGGTCTATGAGTCTGACGGAGCTTCACTGAACCGCGTTAGCGTATGGAACTGGCGCACATTCACCAGAAAATTCGCGTACAGATTCACCGACACAATCACAAGCCTTAGCTATTCTGCAAAGGGAACTTATCTCATGGTTGGAACGGCTTCTGTGAACGGATTGAGCGTGATAAATTCATCGACCGGAAACATTGTGAACGGGAAAATTCCATCCGGAGCTGGAGTCGTGAATTTTATCTGCACTTCAGAGACTGAAAAAACTGCAATCGCCTATTCATCGAAAGGCGTGCTTTCATATTACAATCTTCTGAGCGGAAAGCAAAAGGCGAAATATTTGACCGAGGATTCTCTTTCGCAGGTCGGACTTTTCAACAACAATGTTTTTCTTGCTGGAGTCCGCGGAAACAATATCTATGTTGTTCAGGCTGTAACAGGAAAAACTGTAGGAAAATACAGCGCGCAAAGCCCTGTCCTAATCGCATCGAACAAAAGCCATGATTTGTATTACATTGTGAGCGAAAATCATGATTTCAAAGTCTACAGAATTCAGAATGACAGAAACAAGGCTGTAATCGCGCCTGAGCTTATGAGGACTTTTTCGGGTCTCAATGACGGCGAGGCGGTTGTGTGCGCGGCTTTTGCGGGAGAAGAAATCTACGCTGGAACAAACCGAGGAAATATTTACAAATTTGACTATGTTCAAGCCGAGCGGGTCGATGTTGTTCAGCCTATAAGCGAAAATCTTTATGACAGAATTTTTGATGTGGCTTCTGACGGAAATGATTTTTATTTTCTTTCAGAGAATTCGCTTTTCAAGTCTTCATATGACAACAATTCGGTCGCAAGAAAAGGCTTGAATCCTGGGCATACAAACGTGATTGCGAACGGAGAGAACGTTGTATTGTGGTCAAAAGACACGAGACGCCCGGTTGAGCTTCTTGATGTCTCCACAGGCATTTCAAGAACAGTTTTCACGCCGAAAGCGGCTGTTCAGGTCTTGAGAATTTTTGGAAACAGCCTGATTGACGTTGAGGCAAGCTCTTCTGTGAACATAATCGACTTGGAAACAGGAGCAAAAAAGCAGGTTTATTCAGGAACAGGCATTCAGGATGCGCTTGCGACAAGCGAAAAAGACTTGTACATCGCAAAATCAAGCGCGTCAAATCCTGAAGTTCCGCTTCTTTACGTGAATATCGAAACTCAGGAGACAGTTCCTCTCGCAAACGTGCGCGGAAATATCGCCTACTCTCTGAATTTCGACAAAAATCGTCCGAACGAATTTTACGGTGTTCTGATTTACACTGATGCAAGGACAAAAAAACTCACAACTTCGGTTTTCGCGTTCGACATTTCAAGAAAATCAATCAGAAATCTTCTGACAATCTCAGATGAGGACAACGAGGCGTTCACTTATCTAAAGAATTCCGTTCTTTACACGAACATCGGAAAAAGCCAGATTCGCTCGTATAATTTGCAGACGAGAAAAAGTTTTCTTTATAAACGCTCGGCTTCAATGCCGCTGAAAGTAGCCGGAAACGGAAACAAAATCGCAGTTTTGAACCGAAACGGCTCTGTAAGCTGGTACAATCCTGACACGAGCAATGTGCTTTCCGACTGGAATATGACAGCCGACGGCCAATGGTCAGAATTTTAGGAAAATTTTGCAGAAAAATTGGCTGTATGGCAACGAGCTTAAAAAGCAATGCTGCCGCCAAAAAACTTGTAATCTGAAATAATCGGCATTATAATTTTCTTATGTTTAAGATGAATAAAAATTGTGTTTTTCTTTTTTTGTGTTTTCTCTCATTCTCGTCGTTTTGCTCGAAATGGTCTGACAGGGCATTTGAAACAGTTGAAAACGGTTCTGTCAAAGAAATCAGAAAGGCGATTGAAAACGATTATTCCTTTATAAAATACAAGCGCGCAGGAAAACAGAATCTTTTGATGGCGGCTCTTGAAGCTGACCGAGAGAATGTTGTTGTGAAATCTCTTTTGCGGGCTGGAATTTCACCGAAGTCGAAAGACAAGAACGGAAAAACTGCTCTGATGTACGCAGCCGAGAATACAAGCGACATTGAGGCAATAAACAGTGTCTTAAAATACAATGCGCCGTTTAAGTTCCAGAGAAAAAAACGGATTCTTCAAAAAGACAAAAACGGAAAAAACGCTCTTGACTATGCGAAAAAAAACAGCAAGCAAGTCGAGATTGAAGCTCTTTTCTCAAAATATGTTCCGATTTCATCTTTGGAGACTGAAAACGAAACAGAACCCGAAGCTCTATCTAATTCAGAAGAAAACACTGAAATTCTTGGAGAAGCAGATATTTCATCAGAATTGCCATCTGAATCCGCGTTGCCAGCGGCTTCTGTTCCTGTCGCTGCTGCTGAAACGTCTCCTGTCATTGAAGAAAAAAAATCTTCCGAAACTGCCGAAAAAAATAAAAGCGAAAAAATTCAAGAAAAATCTCAAAAAGAAATTGTCGCAGCCCAAAATGAGAAAAAAAACGCAGAATCAAAAGAAAACAGCTTGATTGAGCTTGACAAAATGGTCGCGCCAGTTTCTAAAACGGAAAGCATTTATCTTTATGATTACGCGGAAAATACTGCGAAAGACAATTTGATTCCAGAAGAGCTTTTAAAATCTTCGGAGTTCACTTTTATTGAAAACGCAAATGAAAAAGACGGCAGCGGAAAGACAAATCTGATAAAAGCTGCGAAAAACGGCTGTAGGATATTTGAAGGAAAAATTTAAAAATATTCTGTTTTCAGGTCTTTAATCTGAATAAAAATGATGCAGAAAAATTGCAATTTCAAAATATAAATTAAAAAAACGGCGGTAAGAATTTTGAGAATCACAGGCGGATTATTAAAAGGAAGAGTCATAAAATGTCCGGACGGAATTATTCGGCCGGCAATGGACAGAATGAGAGAGTCGGTTTTTGCGATTCTCGGAGATTTGAGCGGAAAATCATGGCTGGACTTGTTTTCCGGCAGCGGCACAATTGCGATTGAAGCAGTTTCGCGCGGTTCAAAATCGGTTCAGCTTTGCGAAAAAGACAAAATCAAAATCAAGCAGGTTCTTGAAAACGTCTCAATTACGGAAAAAGAGCTTGGAATCAGAATCGGCTGCCATTTTATGGCGGTTGAGCTTTTCCTGAAAAAATGCAAAAGCACGTTCGACTATATTTTTCTTGATCCGCCCTTTCCTTACAAATACAGGCTTGACTTGCTAAAAGTCATCGAACAGCGAAAACTTATAAATCCTACAGGAACTGTGATGATTCATTTTCCCGAGGAAGATATGCTGCCCGAAAAAATCGGAAGTCTTGTTCTTAAAGACAAGAGAATTTATGGACGCTCGATAGTTCATTTCTATAAATTTGAGGACACGGATTCTTCTTCCGATAAAAAATCAGGCGAGAATTTTTCTTGACAATCTCATCAATTAGATTAGAATTTAAGACAATTTTTAGGATATTCAATTGGATAATGAAAAAGTAAAAAATGCTATTTCCGCTCATGAAATTCCAGACGGCTTTATAAAAGTGACTGATAAGCCGGTTCAGGGACTGACATCAGAACAAAAAGCGATTCTAAATAGAAAAGGAAACGTTCTTTTTAATGAAGGAAAATATGACGCGGCGTGCAGAATTTTCGTTACAACTGGATATTCAGACGGTCTGACCAGAATCGGCGACTTGTACGCGAAGCAAAGCAAAAGCCTTGCAGCCTTGAAATATTATGTTCTCGCAAGAGATAAAAAAAAGGCTGAGCCGATTTTAGAAAAACTGTCGAAGCTAATTTCAGCAATTATAAAATAATTTCATAAAATGGAATTCAAAAAGTTAAAATGAGGTAAAAAATGAGCGATGATTTACTGAAGGAATTTGAGCTTCCGCGCACCGAAAACGATTTTCCGCTTGCGCAGGCGGAAAAAACAAACAGCGAGATTTCCGAGCTTTCCAAAAAAGGCTATCAAAAGCTAAAAGAGAACAATATTGAAGAGGCGGAAATCTTCTTTGCAAAAATTTTGACGCTCGAAGAAAACAACAACTATGCCCTCGTCGGGCTTGGCGACAGCCAAAGAAAGCAGAATAATTTCAAGGAAGCGATTGATTATTACACAAAATGCCTTTCATATCATCCTGGAAACAATTACGCGCTGTTCGGGCTTGCCGACTGCTATAAGGCTCTCGGTCAGTATCACAAGGCGATTGAAATTTGGGAGCAATATCTAATTCATGATGACCGGAACATCACAGTTTTGACGAGAGTTGCGGATGCTTATAGAAAAATCAAGGATTTCAAAAAGTCAAAGGAATTTTATTTGAAAGTTCTCGATATGGAGACGGACAATTCCTACGCGCTCATCGGGCTTGGTCATCTTCACTATGACTTCAAGGAATACAAGGACGCTTTGTATTACTGGACTGAAATGCTTGAAAAAAATGTGGAATTCGCGGATATACGTGTTCTGACCTCAATCGGAAACTGCTACAGAAAGCTTAAGACTTTTGACAAGGGAATTCCGTATTTTGAAAAGACGCTTGCCCGCGACCCGAAAAATTTCTACGCGCTGTTCGGGCTTGCCGACTGCTACAGAGGAATGAACCAGCAGTTCAAGTCGATTGAATACTGGAACAAAATTCTTGAAATCGACCCTAACAATAAAGTCATCTTGGCGCGCGCAGGCGACGCTTACAGAAACACTGGCGATTACAAGACAGCCGAGGCGTATTACAACAAGGCGTTGAGCATTGAATTTGACATTTACGCGGCTTTAGGGCTTGCTCTAATCGATAAAGGCGAGGGAAAATTCGAGAATGCGATTGAGCGGCTGAACTCGCTTATAA
Organism: Treponema sp. UBA4692; assembly: GCA_002404895.1. Taxonomy (GTDB): domain Bacteria; phylum Spirochaetota; class Spirochaetia; order Treponematales; family Treponemataceae; genus Treponema_D. The sequence goes on from DHKO01000019.1 coordinate 44,237, forward strand.
AAATCGACCCGAAAAATTACAGGTTTTATGTTGACGTGGCGGACTGCTACTTGAAAATCAACAGAAAAGATGCTGCTCTGGAAGTTCTGAAAGGCTTTGGAAAGCAGGGTGTGAAGAGTCCTGCGATAACCGATATGATTTCAAGGCTTGAAAGCGCGTAAAAATCTCTTTATCATAATTTCCTATGTCAGAAACGTCAGAAAAAATTGTCCTCAGCGGCTTAATGCCAGAAGAAATTTGTGGAAAACTCGGATTAAAGCAGTCTTTTCGCGGAAAGCAGATTTTTCAATGGATTGGAAAAGGCGCGGAAAGTTTTGACGAGATGTCGAATTTGAGCGTCCAGCTTCGTGAAGAATTAAAGAGAAAAGCTGTTTTGCGTTCGACTTCCGTCTCAAAGGTTTTGAAAGATCCGGACGGAACGATAAAACTTCAAATTTCTCTCAGCGACGGGCTTGCAGTTGAGACTGTTCTTCTAACAGACCGTGAAAACCGCAAGACAGCCTGCGTTTCCTGTCAGGTGGGCTGCGCAATGAAATGCGCTTTTTGCCAGACAGGCGCGTTAGGGCTTGCAAGAAATCTTTCAGCTGGCGAGATTGTCGAGCAGTTTCTTCATCTTGAAAAACACGCTGGAACTTTGGACAACATAGTCTTTATGGGGATGGGAGAGCCGATGATGAATCTTCCGAATGTCCGCAAGGCGATTGAAATTCTCACAAACAAAGATGGAAGAGGGCTTTCCGGCAGAAGAATAACCTTGTCAACTTCCGGCGTTATAAAAGGAATTTATGACTTGGCAGACAACGGACCTGCAATCAGGCTGGCGGTCTCCCTTACGACTGCCGATGTGGATTTGAGGGAAAAGATTATGCCGATTTCAAGGGCAAATCCGCTTCCAGCACTTAGAAAAGCAATCGAATATTTCACACAGAAAACCGGAAAGCGCGTAACTCTTGAGGCTGCCCTGCTTCACGACACAAACACGAGCATCGAAAGCGCGACAAATATGATAAATTTTGCGCGGAATCTCGATGTTCATCTTAATCTTATTCCTTGGAATCCTGTCGAAGGCTTGCCTTTTTCAGAACCGAGCGGAAAAGAATGCAAGAATTTTGTCTATCATCTTGAAAAAGCGGGTCTGAATGTTACACTCAGGACAAGGCGCGGAAGAGAAATCGGCGGAGCTTGCGGCCAGCTTGGGAAAACGCTTTCTGACAAAATCAAGGGCTAGGCATATCTATTGAAATTTAAGGACATACATTTTATAATAAAATAATCATATTTATGGAGATGTTCGTAAATGGAAAAGAAAATATATGTTGATGGAATGTTCGACCCGGACACAGCCAGCAAAGTTGGCGCGGCTGTGAAAGCTGTTGCTGGCGTAACAAACTGCAATGCGAATTCTGACAAGTCTCAGGTTCTTGTCGATTTTGATGAAAGTGTCGCTGGCATTGAAGATGCTATAAACGCTGCAATTTCTTCTGTCGGAATCACAGTTTTAGGCTAAAAAAACAGGACTAAAAAAATGAAACTTACTGTTCTTGATGGCCACGGCTTAAATCCTGGCGATCTTTCTTGGGATTGTGTGAAATCCCTTGTCGATGATTTTTCTGTTTATGACCGTTCGCCTCAAGAGCTTGTGGCTGAAAGAATTGGCGACAGTCAGCTGGTTCTTCTTAACAAAGTAAATATCACAAAAGATATTGTTTCAAAATGCAAAAATTTGAAATATATCGGGGTTCTTGCGACCGGCTATAATGTTGTAGATACAAAAGCTTGCCGTGAAGCTGGAATCACAGTAACGAATATTCCTTCCTACAGCACAGAAGCTGTTGCTCAGCACGTCTTTTCTTTTATTCTGAATTTTTCAAATCAAGTTGAAAAGCATAACCAGTCAGTTCAAAATGGCGGTTGGATAAAAAGTCCCGATTTTTGCTACTGGCTTACCCCCCTTTTTGAGCTTGCCGGAAAAACACTTGGAATTTTCGGATTCGGTCATATCGGTCAAAAAGTTGCGCAGATTGCGCATGCATTTGGAATGAATGTTCAGATTTGCGTTCATAACGAAAAATCTTTCACAGGAAACGAAAAATCTGTTTCTTTTGAAGAGCTTTTGAAGACATCCGATTTTGTTACGCTTCATGCTCCAATGACATCTCAGACAGAAAAAATCATAAATAAGGAAAGCTTGTCTTTGATGAAAAAATCTGCCTATCTGATAAATACTGCGCGCGGAGGTCTTGTTGACGAGGCTGTTGTAAGAGACGCGCTTGAAAACGGTTCGATTTCAGGATATGCGGCGGATGTTATCTTGAATGAACCGATGAAAGCAGACTGTCCTCTTTACAAGGCGAAAAACTGCGTGATTACGCCCCATCTTGCTTGGGCGCCGTTCGAGACACGAAAGCGGCTTCTTGGAATTGAGGTTGACAATATCAAAAGCTTCTTGAACGGAAATCCTATAAACGTTGTAAACTAATTTTATAAAAACTCTAGAGGTACAAAAAAATGGGGAAAACCATTGCACAAAAAATTTTTGATTCTCATCTTGTGGACAAGCCATTTTCTGGAACTTATGTTCTGAAGCTTGACCGCGTGTTTTGCCATGAGATTACAACTCCTGTCGCAATCAATGATTTGTCTGAGCGCGGAAAAGACCGTGTTTTTGACCCGACAAAAATCAAGGCTGTAATTGACCACGTAACACCGGCTAAAGACAGCAAAACTGCAACTCAAGGAAAAATCCTAAGAGACTGGGCAAGACGCAACAATATTAAAGATTTTTTTGACATTGGCGCGAACGGCGTTTGCCATGCTATTTTCCCGGAAAAAGGATTTGTCCGCCCTGGATTTACTGTAATCATGGGAGACAGCCACACTTGCACTCACGGCGCATTCGGAGCTTTTGCCGCTGGAGTCGGAACAACAGACCTTGAAGTTGGGATATTGAAAGGCGTCTGCTCTTTTAAGGAACCAAAAACAATTAAATTTGTCTTGAATGGAAAATTGAAGGACGGCGTTTATGCGAAGGATGTTATTCTTCATCTGATTGGAAAAATCGGCGTGAACGGCGCGACAAACTGCGTTGTAGAATTTACAGGCCCAGTCATTGACAATATGGGAATGGAAGAGCGCATGACTCTCTGCAATATGGCTGTGGAGGCCGGCGGAACAAGCGGAATCTGCTTCCCTGATGAGAAAACTGTCGATTATCTTTGGGAATTCATCAAGGATGAGTACAAGTCAAGAGAAGATGCGATTGCAGATTATTCAAAATGGCGCGATGACGAGGACGCTGTTTACGAGAAAGTAATCACAGAAGATTTGTCGAATCTTGAGCCTGTATGCACAATAAACTACAAGCCTGACCAGATTAAGAAAATTTCAGAGATGAAAGGAACTCATGTTGATCAGGTTTACATTGGCTCCTGCACAAACGGACGAATTTCAGACCTTAGAATTGCTGCAAAAGTTTTGAAAGGACATCATCTTGCGGATGGAACTCGCGGAATTGTTTCTCCTGCGACACCAAAAATCTACAAAATGGCTGTTGATGAAGGCTTGATTGACATTTTTCTTGAAGCTGGCTTCTGTGTGACAAACCCTACTTGCGGGGCTTGTCTTGGAATGTCTAACGGCGTTCTTGCAGAGGGCGAAGTTTGCGCCTCGACAACAAACAGGAACTTCAACGGACGGATGGGAAAAGGCGGAATGGTTCATCTTATGAGTCCAGCTTCGGCTGCTGCTACTGCAATCGCTGGAACAATCACAAATTCTGAACTTTACAAAGGATAAAATGCACGGCGACATTCGCCTTGTTAAAAAACATAAAGGGGAAATTTTATGAAAGCATTCGGTGGACCGGTACTTTTTTTGGATCGCTCAGACATAAACACTGACGAAATCATTCCTGCAAAATATTTGACAGAAATTTCAAAACAGGCTTTGAAGCCTTATTGTCTTGAAGACCTTAAGCTCGAGAGCTTTGACGCAAAACGTGATGTTCCTGGAAAAAAAGTTATCATAACGCGCGAGAATTTCGGCTGCGGCTCAAGCCGTGAGCATGCTCCGTGGGCACTTGAAGTAAACGGAATCTACACAGTAATCGCTCCGAACTTCGCGCGCATTTTCAGACAGAATATGTATAACTGCGGACTTCTTGCTCTTGATATGCCAAAACGCGACATCGATGATATGTTCCGCACTTTTGCAGACAAGGATTGCGAGTGCAAAATCGAGCAAAAGGAAGACGGCACATGGAAAGTTAAGCTGATTGCAGGTTCGCTTTCAAAAAGCTACCCTTTCAAGCTCGAGGGCTTTGAAAAGGCTTTGATTGAAAATGAAGGCTGGATTGGCTACGCCGAGTCAAAATACTAATAATTGCTAAGGGCTTTCTTTTTGGGAAGCCCTTTTTTATGACTTTATTTTCTTTAGCAGAATTTATATTTGTTGCCATTTTTCTCATTTTTCCGCCTCTTATTAACGCTCCAGAAAATGAAATCTTGGCTCTCGATTTTTCAAAAGGTTATTCAATTTCAACTTATGCTGTTTTTCTTGTTTCGCTTTTTATATTTGCGGAAAGAAATTATTCAGAGAAGAAAAATAATAAAAAAAGCGTTTCTAATGCAAAAAAATCCAGTTTAATCGAGAAAACAAGTGTCGGAACAGTCTGCCTTGGAGCGATTTTTATCGTTTCTGCTGTTTTTCAGGCTTTTTCCTTGCTTGAAAACAAAGGCAGCTTTAAATCTCAGACAATAATTTTTCCGGAAAGTTTTTTTTATTTTGCAAGTTTTTTTACAGGAACTTTTTTTGCGGCGTTTTCAGAGGAAGTGATTTACCGTTTTTATCTTCCAGACGCGCTAAAAAATAACATAAAAATTTTAAGTCTCGGCAGGCTGAATTGTGAAAAATCAAAAGCGTTGAATTTGCTGTTTGAGCTTTTATCAGTCTGCATTTTTGCATTGAGCCATCGCTATTTAGGACTTCTTTCCGTTTTTAACGCATTTTTTTCAGGATTTATTCTAAGATTCTGCATGATAAAATCGAAGTCCGTGTTTGTTCCGTTTTTGATTCATTCAGTTTACAATTTTTCAGTTTTTCTTTTTGCCAGATTTATTAGCTAAAGGCTAAATTTCGAAGGCTGACTCTATTTTTTTCAATGTCCAGCTGCTAATTTCGTAAACAGCATTTATTGATTGAAGGGATTTTAAATTTTGAGAATTCAATTCTGATGAAAAAATCTTCTTGGAGCAAATGAAATTTCCGTCCGACATTTTTTGAAACGACATGATAGAAGTCAATCCTCTTCCATCTTCAATTCTCAAAGAAGAATAACAAGATGCAAAGTCAAATTGAGCGTCGCTTTTGTTTCCATGGCGCAAAGTTAAAATTTCAGATTTTACAGCTTGAAAAGCAATATTTTCGTCTGAAAATGAAATCTGTCTTGTAGAATCTGAATCTTTCGTTCCGTTAAGAGAATATGTCATTTTTACAGGATTCTTGATTTCTAGAAAAATGCTTCCGTCTGCCCAATAATTGAAATTTTGCGTGAGAAACTGTGAAACATCATCTTCGATTTCATAAAAAGTTCCAGAAGCGAAAATGGTTATCCTGTTTAAAAGCTGATTCTGTGAAGAAAAGCAAATTTGAGAAATAAGAGAATTTTTTGAATCATAAAATGAAACAATTTTTCCTTTGAATGAAAAATCTCCATAACCTGTATTATTTTTTAGACTTTCGGCAGAAATAAAGCTGTTTTTATGTATATTTTTTTCGACATTATTGTAATCGTTTTTGCTGATTTTATAAAGTTTTCTTATTTTTGTAAAATTATTCAGTAAAAGCCCGATGACTTTTGAGTCCGCAAAATCATTTTTTCCGTCTTGCTGAACAAAAAAAAATTCATCTATTTTTTTTATTGAAATTTCATTTTCGTTTTCACTCGCCCCGCCTTGAATAGCAATCAGGCTGACATCATTTTTATATTTAGGATTCAGGAGAGCTGAATCAATGGACTGTTGCTTTGAAAAAGAATCGTTTGAAAAAAAGAATGTCAAAACGAAAACCGCAATTGAAAAACAGAAAATGACGAAGAGAATCTTGTTCAAATCTTTAGGCTTCATATTTTTCCCCTTTATAAAATCTTGCGCAGGCAACAAAAATTCCAAAAATAAGAATCAAGACTGGAAGCAGAATAAAATTCAAAGCCAGCACGCGGTTCTTGATTGAAGAGAATTTTTCTTTTTCCGTGATTTTGTAAAGCGAGCTTCTGCGCTGCGATTTTTCCATAAGCGAGGCAAGCTGGTTCTCGCCTTGAAGCTTTAGAATCTGGCTCACAAAAAAGTCATAATTCCTGAAATCTATCGAATTTTCCTCGGAAATGAATCCTGTCATCAAGGAAGAGAGAAAAAACTGGTCTGGAATAAAAACGATATTCTCATTTTTCGCGCCGACAATATAATGCGCCGCTGTTTTTCCCGAAGCCTTTGCTGATTTTGGAATCTTGAACGGATCTGTGAGAAAAAGGCTTTCAGAACTGAATGTCTCATCTGCGCTTTCCTGAAGCCATGCATAATTCGTCGTGAATAAAATCGGCTCGGCTTTTCCGTACAGTTCAAGCGGACTTGCCCAGAAAATCGTAACTCCCTGTTTTGCCTCGTTCTGGCTTTGAATTGAAAGCCAGAGAGGGTAATTCACAACGACATATTCAGCGTTGCTCCCCTCGCCGCTCGCCATCGTAAGCGGATAGCAAGAAATATCTTCTGCAAGCGAGTTTTGAAGCGCGAAACCTTTTGAATTTAAATATGAAAGGAATCGGATATTCTTTGATTTTGTGATTTTCCATTCCTCTTCTATTGAAGTGTTGAACTGGCTTGTCATAACGAAAGCTTTCGTTCCTTTTTCGAGTGCGGATTCAAGAAGCTCTTCCTGCTCAAAATTTATTTTCTCCGAACCGAAAATAGCGATAGAATCCTGCGCGTTCAGATTCTTCAAAATTTCATAATAATTGCTTTCATCAATCTTTACAGTCCTGAATCCTCTCGAGTTCAGCCACGGCTCCGCATACATATAATCCTTGTCGAGATTTCTGCCGTTTCCGCAAAAAAGATAAACGAGTCGTTCCCTGCCGGTAACAAGCGTCTGAAGCCGCTGCGCAAAGTCATATTCAAGATTCTGAGTTGAAAGCACAAACGGAATTATTGAAGATTTTTCGCCGTACTGAAGCAAAATCGTCGAGAAGACAGTTGTATATTCAGTCTTGTTTTCTGTGGACGAGCGTATTTGCTGTCCTTGAACACCAAGAGACCTGAGCTTATCAGCGTCGGCATTTTGAATTGTCAAAGTAATATCTGGCGAAAGCGCACTGAACTCGGCCAGGTATTCTGAAACGTCGCCGACTTGAGGATAAAGGTTTTTCAGCTCCTTTGAGCGGAAATAAGTGATTCTGAGCGTGTCTGAAAGATTTTGAATCAGTTCCCTGCTGACTTTTGAGACTGAAAACTGCTTTGAAGATGAAAAATCAAGGCGAAAATAGATTTTTGAAAAAGAAAATGAAAGCGAAATAAAAATCAAGGAGAAGAGAAAAACCGTAATTTTATTTATTCTCCGTGAAATTCTTTTGTATTCAAGCGAAACTGAAAGCAAAATCAGGATAAAAGCAGAAATCAAAAAATAAAATGCGTTTCTTGAATCGAAAATTCCTTTTGAAAATGAATCGAAATGCCATGAAAAACTGAAAATCCGGCAAAGAAACGAAAGGAAATTTCCAGTCTGGCTGTAAAGCGGAAGAAGATGCATAAAATTTACGACAGCGAGCAAAAAAGAGGTTATAAGAATTGAAGCCGCTGGCGAAGACTTGCACAAACTAAAGGAAAAAAAAGCGAGCGAAAAAGCAGAAAAAGCGAAAAAGACAATTCCGAGAAAACTAAAAAAAATCTGTCCGGCGTCAACATCTCCAAAAAACGAGACTGAAAGCGGAACTGCAAAAAGCAGAAAAATCGGAATCAAAAAAACGGTTGTGGCAGAAAGCAAAATCGAAACATGGCGCGAGAAGCTTGAAAAAGGAAGCGAGTCGTCCAAAAGAAAAGAACGAAGCCTGAGCGCGAGAAGCGGAACTGTTATTATCGAGATGTAAGGAATCGAGCTGAAAAACGGCCGCAGGTCGGTCGAGCCGATTCCGCTGACAAAAAATTTTGAGACAAAGAAAAATCTGAAAGCGCAAAAAAGAATTGTCAGAATAGAAGAAACGTAAAAAAACGGGTCAATAAAAAAAGAACGCAGAGAAATTTTGTAAAGTGAAGTTTTCAAATTTTTACCTCTTATGCAGGCTGCGTAAGGCGGAAAAATGCCTCTTCCAGGGAATTTGAATTTGCGGATTTTATGATTTCCGGGACAGTTCCGTGCGCTGCGATTTTTCCATGGCTTAAAATCAATATGTCATCGCAAAGAGCCTCGGCTTCCTGCATTATGTGTGTGGAAATTATTATCGTCCGGTTTTTTCGAAGCGATTTTACAAAAGAGCGCATTTTTATGATTTGAGACGGGTCAAGTCCGCTGGCAGGCTCGTCCAGAATCAGAACCGGCGGATTGAAAATCAAAGCCTGAGCAAAATTGACTCTTTGACGCTGCCCTTTTGAAAGCTTCTTGATTTTTTTGTTCATAATCTCTTTCAGGGACAGTTTTTCAAAAAGTTCAGACTTTAGGCTTTCTTGGGAAAGAGAAGAGCCGGAATGAAGATTTGAAACTGAATCAAGATATTCGAAAACCTTGTATTCAGGCGGCATTTCAGGCTCTTCTGTGACAAATCCTGTCAGATTTCTGACCATTTCAGTCTCTTCCGCCACGCTCTTTCCGTCAACAAGAATCTCGCCGGAAGTTGGAAGATGACGCGCTGAAATCGCTTTTAAAATCGTTGTTTTTCCGGCCCCGTTCGGCCCTAAAATTCCTGTGATTTTGCCTTCTTCACATTCAAATGACACATCCGAAACTGCGAGAAAATTTTTGTATTCTTTTGAGAAATTCTTTACAGCAACCGGCATCTTTTACGCGTCTTTCAATCTTCAAAAGGAATTTCAAATCTCATTCTGTCGCGTGTAAGCTCCGCATTAGGATAAACTTCCCTAGCCTGCTCGAGCAAAACTGGAAGCTCCTTGTCAGTGTAGCGCGGACTGTAATGAATCATCGCCATCCGCTTGGAATTTGAGTCTCTTGCGATTGTCGCGGCCTGCCTTGATGTCATATGCTTTTTTTCTTTAGCCTGATCCGCGCAGTCGTCTGAAAACATTCCTTCGCAGATTAAAAGGTCGCTTCCTTTGACTTCCTGCGAAATTGATGGAAGATAAAGCGTGTCCGTTACGAAGCTGAATTTTCTTCCGCTCCGCTTCTCGCCCATCACATCTGACGGCTTGACAGTTTTTCCGTTTTCGAGAGTGATTTCCTCGCCACGCTGGAGCTTCCCAAAAAGCGGTCCCGGCTTTACTCCAAGAGAAACAGCTTTTTCAACGTTGAATTCGCCCGGACGGTCAAGCTCTTCCAATGTGTAGCCGACGCAAGTTTTTGTGTGCTGGAGCGGAAAAGCCCGCACGTAAAAGTTGTCGCCCTCATGCACAACGCAAGGCGCGGTTATCTCTTTTACGATAATCGGATAGTTTATGTACATATCGAGAACGCTTCGGCTTGTCTCCACATATTCCTTGATTTTCGGAGGCCCGTAAATGTAAAGCGGCTCGGTGCGCTCAACCTGCGAGTTAAGCATCAAGATTCCCGGCAAGCCTGTCACGTGGTCGGCGTGAGTGTGCGAGATAAAAATCGCGTCGATTTTCTTCCATTTTAGATTCAACCTTTTGAGCGAAACCTGAGTCCCCTCTCCGCAGTCGAACAAGAACAAGTCGCCTTTACGGCGCAGCAAAACCGAAGTCAAATGGCGGTAAGGAAGCGGCATCATGCCTCCGCAGCCTAAAACAAATGCTTCCATAAAATATTATCTTCCTCTGATTTTTTTCATAATTTTCTTGTGCCAAAAAGCGCGGAAATCCTCAGCCAGAATATAAGTCTTGTAAAAGCGGCTAAGCGGAATGTCAACGCTTCCAGGCCTGTGAACCTCGCGTCCGCCGAATCCAGTCTTGAAGAGATAAAGTCCGTGCATCGGATGATTCTCGTCTCCTGTCGGCGGAATTCCGTAGAAATCATAAATCTTCGAGCCGTAATTTTTCGCACCGCAGATTGCTGTCCATTGAACAAGGTAATTCGGCATAAGGTTACGTTTTTTGTTTGAAGAGCAGCCATAAAGATAGACCGCCTCATTCTTTTGAAAAAGCGTTATGATTGCCGCCAAATCCTCGTTCTCGTGGCTTGCGATGTAAAGCGTGATTTTAGTCTCGTCATCAGTTCCAAGAGATTTCTCGCCGCGTTCAAGCAAATCTTTATAATAAGAAAGCGGATGAAGCCCGATTCCGTCGCGCTCGGCGGTCTCCTTGTAAAGAGAATAAAACGAGTTCAAATCTTTCTCGAAATCAGGCGACGAGGCTGTAACAGAGCGCACTTCAACTCCATGCTTTGCCGCATAGCGGATATTGTACCGCCACTTGTTCTTCATATTTTTTAGAAGCTCATCTTCGGAAAGCGACAAGTCAAGAAAAGTGCTGTCAGGCGGCTGAATGTCAACTTTCGTTTTTTTTAGATTCACATTTGAAACTCTGCAAAGCTCAGGCAAGCGGAAAAGATATTCATCTCGCGTCTCGACATCCGGCATATCCAGCGGAATGTCAAAACGGAGGCAAAGCGTGTTTTTCGGAAGCTTCGAGCGAACATTTTCCACAAAATCTCCGAGCGATTTCACATAATCAACTTCGCTTTTCGCCTGCTCCTCAAATCCTGGAACAGCGGACTTCATCTCGAATTCCGGAGCCATCGGAACATAAGCGAGCGAAAAAGAAAACGGACCTTTCTTGAAAGAGCGGACCAGAACATTTATTTCGCCGTGATTTATTTTTTCCCAGCCGTGCGCGCACTTGAAATCGCACCAGAAGCCGGACTGTTGAAAGCGTGTAGACATAATCCAAAATATTTTATCAAAAATCAAAAAATTGGAAAACTAGGAAGAGAAATCTTTGAACGGCAGAAAATATGAAAACAAATTGAAGCCGGAAGAAAACGGAAACTATTTTAGATTTTTTTATAAAAAGGATTCGGACGGAGATTTTCAAGAGCAGCCGGTGCTGAAAAAAGCTCCGCGTAAAGATTGGAAACAAGCCCAGCTATCCGCGGTTTCATTGCCGGGCGAAACCCAAGCATTTTTTTATTTTTCTCAAAAATTTTGCACGAAAAAACGCAGAAATTTTCTTAAAACCAAAGAAAAGCCCGGCAATGCGCTGCGCGCGCCGCTACTATCTGGCGTAGCATTTTTTTTCAGCGTCTCAAACGCTGTGTTTTTTATTTCTGGCATAAAACGCTTTTCTTGACACTTCCCAAAAAATCAAAGAAAATTTTCCTTATGAAAAGCAGCATTTGCATGAAAACGGAACGCGTAATTCATCCGTTTGAGCCGTTTTTTCAAAGCGACTCAAAAATTCTGATTCTAGGAAGCTTTCCTTCCATAAAATCCCGCGCAGACGGCTTTTATTACGGAAACAGGCAGAACCGTTTCTGGAAAATGCTCGCAAGAATTTTCTCGAAAAACAGAACCATTGAAATTCCTGAAACAACAGCGCAAAAAATGGATTTTCTGCTGAAAAACAAAATCGCGCTTTACGACACAATAAAGGAATGTTCAATTTCAGGCTCGGCAGACAGCTCAATCAGGGACGCAGTTCCAGCCGACATCAAAAAAATCCTGAAAGAATCTCAAATCGAAAAAATCCTTTTGAACGGAAAAACAGCTGAAAAATATTTTCAAAAATATCAAAGCCCGGAGCTTCAGGCGATTGCAAAAACAATGCCTTCGACAAGCCCTGCGAACGCGGTCTGGACGCTCGAAAAACTCGCGCAGCGCTGGGGCGAGGAGATATTATCCTAGATTTTTGCCTAGCCTCAATCAATATCAAACAGTATTGAACAAACGTTTCTGTTTCGCTAATATGAAATCCCGAAAGAACGGCAAAGGAGCCGTAGATATAAGCATCGCTGTCTGTTGCAGCCGCGGATGTTTTTGTCTACGGCTCTTTTTTATTTTACAATTTTGGAGAATTTTTTATTATGGAAAGCAAAGTTTCTAAATTTATTTTTGTTACCGGCGGCGTTGTTTCGGGACTCGGAAAAGGAATCACGGCGGCGAGTCTTGGCCGGCTTTTGAAATGCAGAGGTCTTAAAGTCGCTTCTCAAAAACTCGACCCTTATATGAATGTTGACCCTGGCACAATGAGTCCTTTTCAGCACGGAGAAGTTTTTGTGACGGACGACGGAGCTGAGACAGACCTCGACCTCGGACATTACGAAAGATTTATCGATGAGAATCTTAACAAATACTCAAATCTTACTTCGGGTCGCGTTTACTGGAACGTCTTGAACAAGGAGCGGCGCGGCGAGTATCTTGGCCAGACTGTGCAGATTATTCCTCACGTGACAAATGAAATCAAGGAATTTATTCTTAAAAACGCGAAAGTTACAGAAGCGGACGTTTCAATCGTTGAAATCGGAGGCACAATCGGAGACATTGAAAGCCAGCCTTTTCTTGAGGCAATCCGCCAGCTTTCAACTGAAGTCGGACGGCGAAACTGCCTTTTTATCCACGTCTGCCTTGTTCCCTATATTTCAGGAAGCGATGAATTCAAGTCAAAGCCGACTCAGCACTCTGTAAAGGAGATGATGGCTGTCGGTCTTCATCCTGATATTATCGTGACGCGCTCGGATTCTGAAATTCCGCCGGAAATCAAGCGGAAAATCTCCTCGTTCTGCAATGTCTCGGAAGACTGCGTTATCGACAACAAGACTTTATCTTCGCTTTATGAGGTTCCTCTTATGCTTCATGACCAGAAAATGGACGATGTTGTGTGCCGGGAACTTGGAATCGAAAAGACAAAAATCGATCTGACCGAATGGAAAAAAATGGTTGACTCAATCCACACGCGCGACGGCGAGATTCAGATTGCGCTTGTCGGAAAATATGTGAAGCTGCACGATTCTTATCTTAGCATTGTCGAGAGCCTGAACCACGCTTCTTTTGCGGCTGGAAAAAATGTGAAAATCAAGTGGGTTGACTCGGATTCCGTTACGGACGACTCAGCGCCTGGAATTTTCGGAGACTGCGCAGGAGTTATTCTTCCCGGCGGATTTGGAAGCCGCGGAATTGAAGGAATGATAAGCACAGCGCGCTATTGCAGAGTCCACAAGAAGCCTTACTTTGGAATTTGCCTTGGAATGCAGATTGCCGTAATCGCTTTCGCGCGCGATGTCTTGGGCTTGAAAGACGCGAACAGCCGCGAGTTTGACGAGGTTTGCGAGCATCCTGTAATTGACCTGATGAAAGACCAGGAAGGCGTGATTATGGGCGGAACAATGCGGCTTGGAAAATATCCTTGCAAAATTCAGAAAAACACGATTCTTCACAAGGCGTACAATTCAGACTTGATTGAAGAGCGTCATCGCCACCGCTACGAGTTCAACAACGACTACCGTGAGGAGCTTAAAAAACGCGGGCTTATTATCGGCGGAACAAGCCCGGATGACAAAATCGTTGAGACTGTCGAGCTTTCAGAAAAAGAGCATCCGTTCTATGTCGGAGTTCAGTTCCATCCTGAGTTCAAGAGTCGGCCTAACAGCGCGGGACCGCTTTTTGTTGAATTTTTGAAGGCTTGTCTTTAAAAATTCTTTCAGAAGTCTTTCAGCCGGAAAATTTTGGAGAAAATATGTACACAGAATCAGAAGTAATGGATTTTATCAAAGAGGAAGATGTCAAATTTATCAGGCTTGCGTATTTTGACCTTGCTGGAAAGCAGAAAAATGTTTCGATTTTGGCAGGCGAGCTTGAAAATGTGTTCAAGAACGGATTTTCTTTTGACGCTTCCGCTGTTGACGGATTTGAGAAGCCGAACAAGTCAGATTTGTTTCTTCATCCTGACCCTTCAACTTTGAGCGTTCTTCCGTGGCGGCCGAGCGCGGGAAAAGTTGTGAGAATGTTCTGCGACATCAAGCATCCCGATGGTACACCTTACAAAAAGGACTCGCGCTATCTTTTGCGGACTGCAGTTGAAAAGGCTAAAAAAGAATTCGGCCTGACTTTGGATTTCGGAACGGAATTTGAATTTTATCTTTTTAAATTGGATGAGAACGGAAATCCGACAAAAATTCCTTTTGACAACGCTGGCTACATGGACATTGCGCCTGAAGACAAAGGCGAAAATATCCGCCGTGAGATTGACTTCACGCTCGAGCAGATGGGAATCACGACGGAATCCAGCCATCATGAGGAAGGACCGGGGCAGAACGAGGTTGACTTTAGATATTCAGACGCTCTGACAGCCGCAGACAACGCGTCTACATTCAAATGGATTGTGCGGACAAAGGCGGCTGCAAACGGCCTGTACGCTGACTTTGAGCCGAAGCCGCTTCAGGACAAGCCGGGAAACGGAATGCACATAAATATCTCGACATCGAAAAAAGAGCTTATGCCTTCGATTTTGGCTGGAATAATGGAGCATCTGCCTGAAATCACTTATTATCTGAATCCGACAAGAAATTCTTATGACAGGCTCGGCGAGCATAAAGCTCCGAAATACATTGCATGGGGACACGAAAACCGCTCGACCGTAATCAGGGTTCCTGCCGCGAAAGGCAACGAGAGAATCGAAATCCGCTCGAGCGACGCCGGGACAAATCCTTACATTGCGTTCACTCTCCTGCTACATGCCGCAATGGACGGAATCAGGAAAAACATGGATCCGCTTGAGCCTTGCGAGGAAAATCTCTTTGACCGCGAGACTGCGGAGAAATATAATTACAGGGCGATTCCAGACACTTTGAACACAGCGAAAGACCTTGCTGAAAAAAGCCAGTTTATAAAGGAAATCTTTAAATAATGAATTCTGACACTCACAGCGTTCTTGTTGTTACAAAAGACCCGAAAATCTCCGCGCTTGCTTCTGCGATGTTGATTTCGCCGATTTTCGACACGACTGTTACGCAGAATTTTCAGGAGGCGAGGCGCATTTGCGCTGAGCGGGTCTACAACATCGTTCTCGTTGATTTTGCTGACGGCGAAGGCTCTGATTTTGCCGCCGACATTTCCGACTCCACAAGTACGGTTCTGCTTTTATGCCCGAATCATCTTTATGAGCAGGTGAGCTACAAAGTCGAGCCTTACGGAGTCCTTACGGTCGCAGTTCCTTTTGACCAGTTCTATTTCTACAGCATGATAAAGGCGGCGATTGCGGTTCAGTACAAAGTCCAGATTCTTTCAAGCCAGACGATAAAGCTAAAGGAAAAAATGGAGGAAATTCGGCTGATAAACCGCGCGAAGCTTCTTTTGATGGAACACGAGAAAATGAGCGAGATGGAGGCGCACCATGCGATTGAAAAGCGGGCGATGGACACAGGCGCAAAGAAAACTAAAATCGCGGAAGAATTGATTAAAAAGTATTCAAACTGATAAAATCTTTGTATGTCTAATATTGTTGTCACAGCAGAGAAAATGGTTTCAGGCGGCGACTGCCTTGCGAAAGTCAACGGGAAAAATGTGTTTATTCCTTTTTCAATTCCGGGCGAAGAGCTTGAAATTGAAATAACAGGCTCTTTCCGCGACTATGACAAGGCGAAAATCGTAAAGATAATTTCTCCGTCGCCTCACAGAGTTGAGCCGTTCTGCCCTCTTTACGGAAAATGCGGCGGCTGCAATATGCAGCACATAGATTCAGAATATCAGATTGAGCTTAGAAAAAATATTCTCCGCGAATGTTTTGAGCGCGAGGGAATAAAAGTTCCAGAAATCGAAGTTGTCTCTGGCAAAGACAAAGGATACAGAAGCCGAATCCAGCTTACTGACGGAGGCTTCAACGAGGCAGGCTCAAACAGCGTTGTGAGCCTTGACTTTTGCCCTGTCGCTACAGATGAAATCAACGAATATCTTTCAAAGACACCGCAGGAAAAACGTCCGCGCGGAAGAGTCCATATTTTCGGAGACAAAAGAATCATCTCCGAAAACAAAGTTGTTGTGGCGCAAGAAACAGAACGGATTTCGAGAGATGTAAAACTCGAAGGAAAAATCACTTCAAGCCGCAAGAAAAATATTCAGATAAGAAAAAACACATATTTTGCTGGAACAAATCTTAACAGCGCGAACAAATGCTCTGTGGAAATTTCAGGAAAAAAAATCGAATTCGACGTTCAGGGGTTTTTCCAGTCGAATCTTGAAGTCCTTGAAAAATCAATTGATGAAATCAAAAAAAACATGGGCGGAAAAAACTGCCTCGATATGTATTCCGGCTGCGGAACTTTCAGCGTTTTTCTTTCTGATATTTTCGACACGACTTTTCTTGTTGAGCATAACCGAGAGCAGATTGTCTTTGCGGAGACAAATCTTCTTGGAAAAAGCCACGAAAGCTACGGACAGTCGGGCGAGAAATGGGTAAAGGAAAGCGAGCCGCTTATAACATCGAACAACGGAAAATTCGACGCTGTTGTGATTGACCCGCCTCGCTCAGGAATGGAAAAAGGTGTTTGCCAGTGGCTTTGCCGCGCGAAAATTCCGCAGATTCGCGCCGTGAGCTGCAATCCAAGCACGCAGGCGCGCGATGCGGCATTTCTGATAAAAGCCGGCTGCAAGCTTGAAAAACTTTATCTCCTAGATTTTTATCCTCAGACAGCACACATAGAAAGCCTTGCGAATTTTGAGAACATTTAGAATCAAAGTTTTAGATGAATAAAAAATAAAGAATCAGAAAAAATCAAAAAGAGAGAACAAAAAGTGCCTTGCCCGAAAACTAGATTCATAAAAAAAAAGTTTTTAATTCTCTTGGTTTTCTTTTTTTATTTTCTCGCTTCTCTTTTTGCGCAAATTCCGCTTAGAACCGTGAATCTAAGCGCACAGAAGCCTTCATGGCAGGCGGTAATCGGCGGAGAGGCGGTTTCTCCTTGCGTCGAGACTTCCTACGGAATCGCAGTTGTTTCCGACGGAAGAATGCTTTCTGCCTGCACGAACAACGGAAATGTAATCTGGCAGCGTTCTATAAAAGGCCGTCCGTCAAAATACATAAGCGCGTTCGGCGATTTTCTCTACGTTGTTACGGATTCCTCACATCTTAATCTCGTGAATCCGAGCGGAATGACAATCTGGAGCGCGGTCTGCCCTTTTGAAATCGCGGCGAATCCTTTAATCGGAAAAGACGGACGCGTTTTTGTGCGCGGAGCAAAAGGAGTCGCCTGCTACGGGCTTGACGGAAAAAGAAAATGGTTTTTCGAGACATCTCTTCTTGCCTCATCTTTCCCGATTTCCCAGCTGGAAGACGGCTCTGTGATTGTCTATCTTTCGCAGCCTAAAGACGGACACACAATCGGAAAACGGTACTCTGCTTTTGGAGAGCCTCTCGAGGATTTGACTTTCGCGGGAATCGCTGCGAGCATTGAAAACTGCGATGAAGGAATTCTGATTTCATTGAACAACGGCTCAATCGGCCTAGTTACAGTCCAAAACGGCGGAAAAGCCGACTCAAAATGGGTTGTTCAGGCGGGGGCGGCCGGCGCTTTTTCTGTCGCTTACAGGGCGCAGACAAGGCACGCGGCTTACTTTTTTCAAAGCGGAAGCACAACAACCGAGGCTCTTTTGGTCAACGTTTCAGACGGAAAAATCATAAGGCGTTTTCCTGTCGGAAATATCAGCATTTCAGGATTCAAAGGCGCAAAAGCATCGACTTCAGGATTTTTCATCTCCGGCTCTTATTCTGCCTGCGAATTTTACGAGGACGGAACGATTTTATGGTCGGCGGTTCTGCCGTCTTCAAAAAGCTGGAACGAGCTTTGCTACACAAAGGCGAACTATCTTATCTTTTGCTTCAATGACTGGTCGATGTCTTCTTTTAAGATGAACTCGATTCCAGGCGGAAGCGTTTCCCAGAACAAAATAAAAACGAAAAGCCTTGTTAAACCAAAAGAGCTTGACTCTGTCTCAAAACAGTTCGGACTTCACACGCTCACAATGGAAAAGATGGCGAAAATAAGCGCGGACTTGAAATCCGGCGATTTGGACGGGAAAGAGGAAAATTATCTTTCCGAGATAAAATCTGAGAGCCAAGGATATTTATCTTCAATAAATTCAGTTTTAAGCTCAAATTTCAGGCAGGAGCAAAGTTTTTACGCTTCGAATCCGGCCTACACGCGAAATCTAATGTACCTGATGAGCCAGTGCGGAACTGCTGATTTCACTTCTTTTTTCGCGGACATTCTGAAAGGCGAAACCGACCCTTACCTGCTTTCCGCGGCGATTGTATATTCTGGAGACGAGGGATTTGACCCTGACGGCTCGATTTTAAACGCGTATGAATTCTTGATTCAGAACAGGCTTTCAAGCGGCGACAAGAAACTTCTTGAAAATATCTGCGACTCAACTTACAAAGTCTGCAGATTTATGGGGCGGCCGGCATTCAACAGGCAGGGAAAATCGATTTTAAGCCGCCTTATGTTTCCGCAATTTGACAAGGAGACAAGAGAATACGCGCGAAAAACGCTCGAAAAAATGATTGGGCTTGAAAAATAATGATTTTTTTTCTATTTAGATGTGATATAATTTTTTAGGTGTCTTTAAATTATTCACCCTAGCATATTCGGAGGAAAATGATGAATATCAAAAAGATTTTTGGCTGCTCAGCTTTTGCTTTCGCCGCTTTGGCAGCCTCATTCGCTATTTCTGTTGACCAGCCGGAAATCGAGTCCGCTGGCGGAGCGAACACTGTGGTCTTCAGAAACTACACAGGACCGCACTCTGTTATCAATTCTGCAGCTGAAATCAGGGCAATCGGCTCAACGCTCGGAAACAATGTAAGCCAAAGTTCTGACTCATCAATAACAGTCGGCTCTTCTAACCGCTACCAGTTTATCCACATTGTTGATCCGTCTGTAAAAGAAAAGCTTGACGCTGACATATTCATTATCGGAAGCGCGGCGACAGTTGACCACATTGACAACGTAAGAAGAATTATTTCAGCTTATCTTGAGTCTGCCTACGGATATTCAAGAAGAGACGCTGACACAATCGCGGTTTTTGTAACAGTCTACAACGCTGTTTACCGCGGAAACCTGAATTATTTCAATTCAAAATACAAAGATGCTGTAACAAGAAATCTTTCATCTGCAAATGCCGGTATCTCGACAGATTATCAGGAATGGCCGGGAAAAACTCAGATTGTGATTCCTCTTTCAGATGTAAACGGCGGACTTTCGACAATTGACATTTCAATTATTTCTGACAGAAACGTCGTGAAGTCAATGCAGGAAGATGACGGAAAGAACATCGATGCCAGAAAAGATATGGTTGACATCAAAGAGCGAGAGGCAGACAACGCTTCTGAAAAAGCTCAGGAGGCTCAAAAGCAGGCGACTGAGGAAAATGCAAAGCTGAAAGAAGAACAGCAGAAATCATCTCAGGCAAACAAGGAAGCGCAGGCGGCTCAAAAAGAAGCTGACAAAGCTCAAAAGCAGGCGGATAACGCTCAAAAGCAGGCGGACAACGCTCAGAAAAAGGCTGACGCTAATCCTAATGACAAGAAAGCCCAGCAGGATGCGGCCGCAGCCCAGAAAAAAGCTGATGAAGCACAGCAGAAAGCAGACGATGCGCAAAAAGAAGCCGACAAGAAGCAGGAAGCCGCTATCGAACAGAACAAGAAGACTGAGGAGCAGGCTCAGAAAGCCCAGGACGCTTCTTCCCAGGCAGAAGCTGCTCAGGACAAAGCTGACACAAAGCGTTCCGAGGCTCAGAACGAGCGCACTGAAATCGCAAAAGACCAGCAGACAATCATCCGCGAGAACGCGCAAAATGAAGGCGCAAATGTCATTTACGGCTTGAAAAATGTTGACGACTTGGGACAGACATCAGAAATCGTGAAGATGAATTCCGACAACGGCTCTGTTATCAAGGAATCTCCTGTAACCGTAATCCGGGGACGAACAATTTATGAGGACGGAGACAATTTTGTCGCAGTTGCCGGCTCTAATTTCGGAAATGGGGCTGTAAAACTCGTTCTGATTGGAAAGGAGAATCTTGAGATTGTCTCGCAGAGCGCGGAGACTCTTTCAGAGCTTTCTGTTCTTGTGGAAAAAGACGGAAACTATTACTGCACAGTTCAGAACGGAAAAAATTACTATATCGCAAAATACAGCAACAGCCTTGAGAAACTTCTCCAGTCGCCGGTTGCCGTAAAAGCCGCGACGCCAATCACAATCACAGCAAAAGGAATTCTCGTTTGCGCGGCTTCAGGAAATCCTGCAATCTTGAATCTTGACAAGCTTACTTTAATCGGCGAAGGCTCTACAAGCAATTCAAACAAGGCTGCAAATGTGATTAACTCGGCGACAAATGTAATCAACGATGCCGCGAACGCAAAATAAAGCTGAGTCTTTCCAAAAATGACAAACGAAAAGCCCCAAACTGAAAAATTGCACAGTTCAGTCTGGGGCTTTTTTATATGATTTTTATTTTTCGTTTTATCTTTGAGAGCAAAATTTAGTTTTCGTCTTCATGCGCTTTATTCTCGAATCTCGTGATAGAGCTTAAGAACAAAAGCGGGACATCTCCAATCGGACCGTTTCTCTGCTTTGCCACAATCAGTTTTGCGTCCTGAACAGGCTCAATCTCGCCCTCCTCGGACTTTTTCCGTTCACGGTGGATAAACATTACAACATCGGCATCCTGCTCGATAGAGCCGGAGCCTCGGAGCTGAGCCAAAGTCGGCTCGTTTCCCTCAGCGTCGCGGGCAACCTGGCAAAGAGCAACAATCGGAATGTGAATCTCCCGGGCAAGCGATTTCAGCGATTTCGAGATTTCGCTGACTTGCTCATAGACAGGCGCAGTCGGATTCTCCGTTGAAATAAGTCCGATATAGTCAATAAAGATGATTTTAACATCGTGATTCGCCTTAAGCTTTCTTGCGGTCGCGCGCAAGTCAATCAGC
Source organism: Treponema sp. UBA4692 (assembly GCA_002404895.1). Lineage (GTDB taxonomy): Bacteria > Spirochaetota > Spirochaetia > Treponematales > Treponemataceae > Treponema_D. The sequence goes on from DHKO01000019.1 coordinate 65,326, forward strand.
TGCATATTCGGCGTGTCAACAATGTAAAGCGGCGCGTCATAGCATCTTCCTGCCGCATCATTTATCTTCTGAAAATCGCTTACCTGCAGCATTCCGTTTCGGAGCTTGCTTCCAGGAATACGCGCGTTTTCAGACAAGAGACGCTGGCCAATCTGCTCGTAGGACATTTCCAAAGAGAAAAAGCCGCACGGAATTTTCTTGACAACGGAAATGTATTCCATCATATTCAATGCCATCGCGGTTTTTCCCATTGAAGGACGCGCCCCGATAATAATCAGCTCAGAATCCTGAAATCCTGATGTCATCGAGTCAAGCTTAGAGAATCCTGTCGGAATTCCCGTATAGTTTGAATGATTTTTATAGTTTCTTTCAATTAAGTCCACAGTCTGCGGAACAATCTCTCCCATCGTGTGAATCGCCGTTGTCTCGTCATTTTCAGCGAGAGCCATGACTTTCCGCTCTGCCTCATCGAGAATTTGCTTGCTGTCCCTGGTCTCGTCATAGGCGGCGGCTTTCATTTCTGACGAGATTGTAATCAAGTTTCTTCTAGTCGCGCGGTCAAAAACAATTTTCGCGTAATATTCAATGTTCGCGGAAGTCGGAACAACGTCTGTCAGAGAGGCGATATAGGCAGCACCGCCCGCTTTTTCAAGCTCGCCTGTTTTTGAAAGCTCGCTGATTAAAGTCAAAGTGTCGCATTTTATATCACGCGTAAAAAGAGAAACCATCGACTTGTAAATAATCTGGTTTTGCTGGGAATAAAAATGTTCTTTTTTCAAAAATGTAACGACCGAATCCGCGCATTTCCAGTCGATAAGCATCGCGCCAAGAGTCGCCATTTCGGCATCAGCGTTGTGCGGCGGCACAGTGTCTTTTAAAATCTCGTTCATAAAGCCTTAAGGTGAATAAAAAAAGCCAGAAAGAAAAATCCTTCCGGCTTTTACAGTTAAGAATCAGTCTGAAAAACTACTCTGATTTTTCTTCAGAAGCAGTTTCCTCAGCTGGAGCTTCCTCTTTTGCTGGTTTTTCAGCTTTTTTTGCAGGAGCAGCATTGTCTTTTGACTCCTGAGCTTTTACAGAAATCTTGACTTCTGCTGTAGCAGCTTCGTAAAGATGAATTACACAGTGGAAGTTTCCAACAGTCTTGATTGTTACGCCAGGAATCTCGATTCTCTTGCGTTCAATATCAAATCCGTTCTTGTTGAGATATTCAGAAACTGTAAGAGATGTTACAGAACCGAAAAGCTTTCCGTTTGCCGCTGCAGGCAAAACAAATTCAATTGCTGTTGCCTCAAGTTTGTCTTTAAGGCTAGCTGCGTCAGCTCTTTTCTGAACTTTGCGTGCTTCAATCTCTTCTTTTCTTGACTCAAAATATTTTACAGTCTGATCATTGTACGGAACAGCGTACATATGAGGAAAAAGGAAGTTGCGTGCGTATCCGTTAGCAACATTTTTTACATCACCCATTTCTCCGAGTGATTTTACATCTGCATTAAGAATAACTTTCATTTCAAGCTCCTATTGAAATAGATGCTCTGCGTTACCAGGAGTTGGATCGCAGAACAAATCATAAATTTTACTTACTCTGTTACGAATGGAAGCAAGCAGATATTGCGTGCCCGTTTGATAGCAACAGTAAGCTGTCTCTGATGCTTTGCGCAAGTTCCTGTGATGCGGCGTGGAAGAATTTTGCCGCGCTCTGTTGTGAAGCGTTTCAATCCGTCAGCATCTTTATAGTCGATTTTTGCTTTGTTAGCACAGAAACGGCAAACCTTCTTGCGGAAGAATGTTTTTCCTTTTCCGCGTGGTGCTTTGTCTTCGCCGTCGCGTCCTTCAGAAGCAGCCTGCGCATTGACAACCTGAGGCTGTTCTACTTTATTTTCTGAAACTTCATTTGACATATCATGTCTCCTAATAGATTTTTACTGTTAATTAAAATGGAATGTCTTCAGGGAATCCGCCGTCAGAAGAACCGCCGTAAGCGGATTCTTCAAAAGGCTGCATATTTTGCACTGGACTCTGGGCATTGAAGCCGTTCTGCGCAGATGCATTATTCTGAAATTTCGGAGTGTAACCCCCGTTCGGCTGTGCGCCGTTATCCGATTTTCTTCCAAGCAACTGCACATTGTTCGCAACGATAGAAACAGAGTTTCTAGTCTGCCCTGTTGTCTTATCCTGCCAGCGATCCTGTTTCAAATAGCCGTCAACAGCAATCTGCTGCCCCTTTTTCAAGTAAGGCAAGAGATTTTCCGCTGTTTTTCCCCAAATTGTAACATTGAAGTAATTTGCCTCGTCAATCCACTGCTCACCTTGCTTGCGGCTGCGGTTCACAGCAATGGAGATATTGGCACGAGCCTGTCCGTTCGGCGTAAAAGCGTATTCCCTTTGGTCTGAGCCGTTGAGATCGCGTGTCAAACGTCCTACAATCGTCACCGAATTAATATCTGTCATTTTTTGTCCGCCTCCGTTTTAGATGACTTTGGATTTTAGAAAAGCAAAAAACTATCTGTCATTTTCCACTTTTACGAAAAGTGATTTCAAAAGATTGTGGTTAAGAGCAAATTGCTTGTTGATTTCTGCAATTTTTGCAGGATTTGCGTTCACGATAAAGAGATGAAAGCGACCGCGCTTGTTCTTCTTGATGATGTAGGCAAGGTCACGGTCTCCGTAAGATTCTTCTTTTTCGATTGTTGCACCGAATTCCTGAAGCACAGCTTTTACTCCGTCTGTGCCGGCTTTGAACTTCTCATCCTCGATAGGATAGATAGTCATGAGTTCATACTTGTTCATTGTGTATGTTCTCCTTATGGACATTTGGAGTCCTCATACGAGGACTCAAGGGGTATTAGAAATAATATCAGTTTTTACGAGTTTTAGTCAATTATTTGCAGCCTCTATCGATTGCTTCTTTATAGACTTCCTCATATTTTTTGCAGCTTGCTTTCCAAGTGAAATCCATTTTCATCGCCTTTTCCTGCATTTTTCTGATATGCTCTTTCTTGTTGTAGTATGCCCAGACTGCCCAGCCGATTGTGTCGTAAACGCTTCCCGGTGTAAGGCTGTCGAACATGAAGCCGGTTCCGTCGCCTGTCTCCTGATTGTAGTTCTGCACGGTGTCGGCAAGCCCGCCAGTTCTTCTGACGATTGGGAGTGTCCCGTAAAGCTCCGAGTACATCTGGTTCAGACCGCAAGGCTCGTATTGCGACGGCATAAGGAAAAAGTCTGAGCCTGCCTCAATAAGATGGCTTAAATTCTCCGAGTATCCGATTTTTGCCCGGAAATTAGGAAGTTTTGACTGGAGATTATTGATTTCCTCCTCGCACCATTTTTCGCCGCTTCCTAAAAGCACAAACTGCAGGTCCATTGTCGAGCAGATTCTGAAAAGGCTTCCGTAGGTCGGAGCGAAAACCTCTGCGATTCCTTTCTGGCTTACAAGCCGCGAGATAAGCCCGATTACAGGAACGTCCGCACGGACTGGAAGCCCGAAATATTCCTGGAGAGCTTTCTTGCACTCGGCCTTTCCGTCCATATTTTTCACGCTGTAGTTCGCCGGAAGATATTTGTCTTTTGAAGGATTCCAAGTGTCGATGTCAACGCCGTTCACAATTCCTCTTACGACATCGGTTCTCACACGCAAAAGACCGTCAAGCCCGAATCCGCCTTCTGGAGTCTGAATCTCGTGGGCATAAGTCGGAGAAACTGTTGTAATCATATCCGCGCAGGTGATTCCTGCCTGCATAAAGTTGATTGCGCCGTTTCTTTCAAAGCCGGCTCCGTAATAAAGATTCCAGTCGATTCCTAAATCCGGGAATTTGTCTTTTCCGTAAACGCCCTGATAGCCCATGTTGTGAATTGTATAAACCGATGCTGTGTGCGAAAACTGAGGCTGCTGCCGGCAGACGTGCTTCAATAGAACTGGAACAAGTCCTGCCGACCAGTCATGCGCATGAACAATGTCTGGAAACCAGCCGAGCTTGTTGCAAAGCTGAAACGCTCCGTGCGCCAAAAGCGAGAATCTGTAAGGATTGTCGTGAAAGTCAGGCTCGGATTTCGTTCCGTAAACGCCGTCTCTTCCAAAGCAAAGCTCGTGGTCGATAAAATATACTTCCACAGCAGGAAAGCCCGGAAGATTTGTCATGTAGACCGCAGTCCATTCCTGCCCCGTTCCGACAGGAACTCCCATCGCGCCATCAAGTTTTGTAAGCTTGTTCCGGTCGATTTTGTAATAGCGCGGCATTACGATTTTTACTTCGTTTCCGGCAAGGCTCAAATTTCCTGCCATTGCGGAAACAGCGTCCGCAAGTCCGCCGGTTTTTGCAAAAGGAACAGCCTCTGCGCTCACCATCAGTATTTTCATAAAAGTTCGTCTCCAAAAATATTAAAGTTCTTTCATCGCTTTTACAAAAGCTTTTTCAGAATTCTCAATCGTTTTCTCAGACACGCAGTAAGCGAGCCTGAACCAGCCCTTTCCGCCGAATCCGTTTCCGGGAGCGGCAAGAATCAAATATTTTTTCAGATAGTCGCAAAAAGCCGAGTCGTCTCCGCCGAATTTCTCAGGGACTTTCACAAAAAGATAGAATGCGCCCTCCGGCCTATAATATTCAAGCCCGGCCTTGTCCATAATCGCCATGAGCTTGTCGCGCCGGATTTTGTAGCTCGAATAGTCAACTTCAGCATTCCAGCTTCTTGCAATCACTTTCTGGAAGAAAGCCGGGGCGTTCACGCAGCCAAGCACGCGGAGCGAAAATGTTACAGCCTTTATGAATTCGTCCTTATCATCGCTTTGCGGATTCACCGCAACATATCCGATTCGCTCGCCCGGCAAACTCAGATCTTTTGCAAAAGAGGAAACTATCACAGAATTTTTATAGAATTGGAATACCGGCGTGATTTTTGCGCCGTCATAGACAATCGCGCGGTAAGGCTCGTCGCACACAAGATATGGAAACCTTCCTGTTTTTTCTCCGTGCTCAATCAAAATTTTTGCAAGAGACTTTATGTCGTCTTCTGAATAAATTTTTCCTGTAGGATTGTTAGGATTATTGATTAAAACCGCAGCAGTTTTTTCAGAAAGCTTTGATTTTATCTCTTCAATATTAAGATTGAAATTCTCCTTTGCCGGAATTTCAACAAGCTTTCCGCCGTGGTTTGAAGCATAATGGCGGTATTCGGCAAAAAAAGGAGCCGGAACGATAACCTCATCGTCCGGATTCAAAATCGCCTTGAAAACGCAGTTCAGCGCGGAAGCCGCCCCGACAGTAATCACAGTGTCTTCAAAAGAAAGCTTTGCGCCCTGCTCAGCTGAAACTTTTTCCGCAATCGCGGCGCGGGTCTCAGGATAGCCGGCATTCGGCATATAGCCGTGGCATCCGTGGCTCGTGTCTTTCGCAACTTCCTGAATTGCATCCGCAACTTTTTGAGGCGGATCCAAATCAGGATTTCCAAGCGAAAAATCAAAGACATTGTCATCACCGAACTTTTTTTTAAGAACGATTCCTTCCTCGAACATTTTTCTGATTACAGACGCACCTTTTGAGTTAATCGTCTCCCGAATTTTATCAGCTATCATAATCAAAAATTATATCACAAAACTTGCCTTGTGTTAGATATTTTTTTAAAATCCAGCCTATGAAGACTTTGAGAAAAATCATTCTTTCTGCTTTTTTGATTCAGTTTTTTCTAATTAGAGCGTCCGCTGAAAATAAAATTCCTGAAAACCTCTTTAATCAGCAGCTTTCAGATTCCGAAAGAAAAAAGCTCGAAAACGGGGAAATTCTTTTTGAAAGCATCGGAAAAATCAGGAACATCAAGATTAACGAGACCGATGAAACTTCGCAGGCGATAAACGTGATGAAAAACCTAAAGCCGAACCATCTTTCTGAGATAATCCAAATCCGCCCGTACAAAGGAAACGAGAATCTCGTCCAGAAAATTTCAGAGACTCTAGGAAATGTCGAGAATTATATCGGAATTCCGTATTTTTCTGAGCGGGCGCAAAAATGGTACGATTTGTATTCCGAAGCCGAAATTTTGAATATTGAAAACGGCGGAAATGATGAAGTTATCTCCGCAAGATTTTACATGAAGCCTTTTGGATATTACACTTCCGAGACTAGAATCGAAAAACGCGAGAATTATTATTTTTTCACGATGAAAAACACTCAGAAGCTTAGATATTATGACAAATTTGACGCGGTTGGAAAAGAAAATATGCAGGCGGCGATTGCTGTTTTTCGCTCAGGAGAAAGCTGGGTGATTTACGCGCTTGGGGGAGCGAAAATCATCGACTTGCCATTTCTTGTAAATCGCGCAGAGACTTCGTTCACCAACAGAATAAAATCTTTTGCGGAGGCTATATTTCAAAAAGTTCAGGAGAGCCAGTCTTCGGATTCATGAATTTTATTTTAAAGGCTTCAAAGAGCATTTGCTCATTTTTTTCGTTTTCGCGCGAAACAGGATTGTAGATTTTGTCCCCGGCAATAGGAAAGCCAAGCCAAGCCAAATGGCAGCGGACCTGATGCCGGAATCCTTTTGTAATGCGGGCTACAGCTTTTTGTTCAGACAAAAAAGCGATTTCAGTTTTGTAAAGTTTTCCGCCGGATTTTTTCAGCGCGGCTTTTCCTGAGTTTTCTGAAACCGGGCGCACTTCTTTTCCGCCAAGCCCGAATTTTCTAAAAGAACTTTCAACTGAAATTTTCTCGTTTCTTGCAATTTTTTTTTCAATTTCTTTTTTTGAAAGCGGCGGAAGCGGAAAGCCGTCTATTTTTTCATACAAACTAAGATTTTTTTGAACATCGGCTTTGTACCATTTTTCAAAGCGGCCTGCTTTTTGCTCATTTTGTATAAAATCATAAAATTCTTGGCTCAGGGCGACGAGAACAAGCCCTGAAGTTTCTGTGTCGATTCTGTGAATCAGCCCGTATTCAACGCTTTTTTTTCCATTGATTTCTTTTATTTCAGGAAAATCCCTGAGCGCGAACGTAAGCGCGGACTCGTCTCCGTCATGGAGCGGCGCGGAAGAAAGTCCCGCCGGCTTGCTCAAAACAAGAAACGGATGAAGCAAATCGGGAGAATTTATGATTTCGATTTTTGAATTCTGACTCATTTTTTATCTCGCAATTTTTGACTTTAAATCTGAAAATTTTCAGTTTTTCAAGTATTTTTCATGCAAAGTCTTCAAAACTTTCTTGAATCTTAAAGGAACTTTCGCCTTGAAAACCGTTCTTTCTGCACGGCCTGGAATTTTTATTTTCAGAAGATAAGAATGAAGCATTAAAGTCGCGCTTTCAAAAGGCGAGCCTTTAAGGTAGTTTCCATAAATCGGGTCTCCCATTATCGGGCAGCCTAAATATTTCATGTGGACACGAATTTGGTGAGTTCTTCCTGTCTTGATTCTGACTCTGAAAAGCGAGAACGGGCCGTAGGTCGCAAAGCATTTGTAAATTGTGCAGGCGTATTTTCCTTCAGCTGTGCCTGTGACTGCCTTGAACCGCTTTCTGTTTTTCGGGTCGCGGACAATCTGTGTCTCGATTTTTCCGGCCAGCTTTTTCGGATGTCCGCAGCAAATGCAGATATACTCCTTTGTGATTTTTCTGTGGTCTTGAAACTGTTTTTGAAGAAATTCCTCTGTCTCGCGATTTTTCGCAGTTATTATGATTCCGGAAGTGTCTTTGTCAAGCCGATGAACGATTCCCGGCCTGCGCCTCGCGAGAATTTCAGCCGCCGCGCCTTCATCGCTGTTTTTGATTTTTTCCTTTCCCCAGTGATACAAAAGCGCGTTTACAAGAGTTCCGTTCCAGTTTCCAGCCGCCGGATGCGTCACCATTCCCTGCTTCTTGTTCACAACAGTCACATTTTCATCTTCGTAAATTATATCAAGAGGAATGTTTTCAGGCTCAATATCCTCGGGGACAGAATTCTCCCACGAGATTTCGATTTTGTCTCCAGCCTTAACTTTTGCGGAAAGTTTCGCTGTTTTTCCGTTCAAAAGGATTTCATTAACGCCGGATTTCAGCTTTGAGCGGTTCATTTCGGGAAAAGCCTGCGCAACAAATTTGTCGAGTCTCAAGGATGATGATTTTTCTGGAACTTCCGCGCTAAAAAACGGCACTTTCAACTCCACATTCAAAATATTCCTGTTTTTGAGGCTTCGGCGGATTCAAAGCGTCCTGTTCGCGCTGCTTAACACTGAACGGCAGAACATCAACCGCCGAATTTTCGTTTTTCTGAAGATTTTTTTTCACAGCCGCCCTTTTTACGAGATTGAATCCCAAGTCAAAAAGTCCAAGCCCAAGACAAGTCGCAGCGGAAATCTTGATTATGTTCATCTGGTCAGTGTCGTCAAATCCGTCTGTGCTTTTGTCAAGCGGATTGTGAAATTCTCCGAGAACTGCAAGCGAATATCCAAGCGTTGTCCAGATTGTTACAAACGGAAGAGAGCCGAGCGTTATAATCTCAGTTCTCCGCAAATCTTTTGCCCACTGCGGCGGATTCAAATCGTCCCAAGTTCCGCTTAAAGATGACGAGTCAGCAGCAGACAGAGAATTCGAGAAAACAAGCAAAAAAGCGAAAATCAGGAAAAGCAGCTTTTTCAAAGCACACCGTTCAAGCAGTCGCTGAGCTTCAAAAGCAAGTCAACGCTTAGGTTCTCAGCCCTTTCATTTGCGCTTATTCCTGCGGTCTGCAAAGCTTTGTCAGAATTTTCAGGCGAAGCGAGTTTCAGCATATTGTTTCTGATTGTCTTTCTTCTCGATGAGAAAAGCTGGCGAATCATTCTCATAAAAAGCTTCGGATTTTCGCACCTCGGAAAATCGTCTCTTTTTGTCATAAGAATCGCGCGGCTTGCGACATTAGGAACAGGCCAGAAATTTCCCCCGGCCAAGTCAAGCACATTTTTTATGTCGTAAGCCCATTGGCACAAGACGCTGAACGAAGAATAATTTTCAGTTCCAGCCTTTGCAGCCATTCTCTGCGCGACTTCCTTTTGGACTGTAACAACAATTTTCTCAAAGCGCACGCCCTCGTTTATTGTGTCTGCGATTATTGTCGCCGCGACATTGTAAGGCAAATTCCCGAAAAACCTATCGGCTTTTCCGTTCTCATCGTAATATTTTTTCCATGTCTTTAAGACATCGCCTTCGACAAGCTCAAAATATTTTTTTTCAGAATAATTCTCGAAAAACTGCCTTAAAAGACGCGCAAACCCGTGGTCAATCTCAAAAGCCGTAAGTTTCGCGCCTCGCTCAAGAATTTCAGAAGTCATCGAGCCAAGCCCGGGACCGACCTCCCAGACTTTTGTGTCCTTTTGAATATCAAGCGCGTCAACAATTTTTTTTCTCGCGGTCTCGTTCACAAGAAAATTCTGGCCGAATTTTTTCTGCATCGTCATTCCGTTTTCATCAAGAAACGCTTTCAGCGCGAGCGGACTGTTGTAGTCAGGAGTTTTTAGCATTGATTTTAGAATCCTTTTAACTGAATCTGCTGAAGTTCAAAACCAGCAGCTTTATAATTTTATAAACTCCGTTCATAATAGCACTTATCGGCACGTTAAGAAAAGGCAGGACAAGGCAAAGAAGCATTCCAAAAAGCCCAAAATACAAGAAAAAGACTACAAGAGGAGAGACGACAACTCCTGCAAAAATTCCTATAGGCATAATCTTTCCGAAAAATTTCAAGGCGACTGGAGCCGTTGCAAGCTGAGCTGAAACCGAGTCCCCAAGCGAAGAACGCAATTTAAAAGGAACGGCATAGTGTATGATTTTTTTCATATGGTTAGAAAGAAGAATTATTCCTGCAAGCGATGAATATGAAAGCATAAAGCCGAGGTCAAAAATATGCTCAGGAAAAACAACAATGTGAATCAAAAATGAGAGCGACAAAACAGAAATTCCCTGCGGCCGATTGATTCTGAAAACTGCCGCCGCAAAAATTATCAGTGAAGAAAGAAAAGCCCTGAACAGCGACGGAGAAATTCCTGCGAACCACACAAAAAATAAAAGCGCGCAAAACTGAAATCCTTCGGCAATGTTTTTCGAGCTTAACTTTTTGCCTAGAAACTGCGCAAGTCCTCCAAAAAGCGACAAGTGCATTCCGGAAAGAGCCAAGATATGCGAGAGACCTGATAACCGAAAAGCGTTGCTCAAGTCTTTTTCGGTGTATTCGCGGCTTCCGCTCACAAGAGCAAGCAAAAGTCCGCCGGCCGCGCCCCACGCATACATCAGCCGCTTGAATTGAAGCCTGCACAAAGAGCGGAATCTTACGATTTTCGACTTAAGATTTTTCTCGCCTTTTGAAATTAGCCGACTTTCCGCAGCATTCGCCAAAAAGCAGTTTTCCATATTTTTTCTTTGAATATAATTCACTTTTAAGATGAGATTTGCGCCGTTCTCAATCAAAGGAGCGTGACTTTCGCTTTCAGCCGCTGTGTAAAGTTTTCCTGGATAAAGAGCCTCGACAATTTTTGCCGGAATAAAGACAGTCGCAACTCCGCTCGCCATTCCTCCGCTGGCCGAGCTTGAAATGCCTGAAAAATTCAAATCCCGTGATTTTACCTTTTCAGCTTCAAATAAAATTCTGTAAGTTCCGCCGAAAAATTCCGACTTTACCGGATTTGACGCGACTTTTCCGTAAATTTCAGATATTTTTTCATTAGGAACAGGAGACGAAAAAGGATTTTTTTCTTTTATTGGCAAAATTTTTGAATAAACTAAAAATCCGCAAATCAAAGCGGAAGCGAAAACTGGATTTTTCCATGATTTTACCATTTCAATTTCGCAAGAGAATCTTTCGCCTGTGCAATCACTTTTTCAGAATAATTCAAATAAGTAACGTAAAGAAGATTGTCAAAAGCCGTTTTGTCCCCAAGCTCTCCCAAAGATTTTATGAGAGCGAGCGTAACCGGCTCGGACGGAATTTCCGTTTTTTCAGCGCTTAAATTAAATTCTCCAAGAAGTTTTGAAAGCTTTTCTGCAATCTTCGGACTTGAGAATTTAGCCGTCAGCTCGATGATTTCAATAAATTCGCTGTCATCGATAATTTTTGTCTCATATTCCTTTTTTGCCACGCTGAAATTTTTAAGCACGGTTTCCTCAGAACGAGACCATTTTGCAGAGGCAAGCGTTTCAAGCGTTTCCTTTTGAATCATAAAAAAGACCTGCGGAAATTCCTGTTTGCTCTCTGCGTTATTTATTGCATATAAAAGTGATTTTTCGGCAAGTTTTTCCAAGAAATTTTTGTTATTTTTCCCTGATTTTTTCATCAAATTGAAAAACTTAAAAATTGTCGGATTGTCAGAGAAAAAAACAGCCTTGTTTGCGTTCTCGAATGAATTCTGCGCGAGGTTTACAAGTGAATTTTCAGTTAAAGTCTCGTATTCCGGCCAAATCTCATTCAGCCAGATGTTGAAAATCAAAGAAAATGACCTGCTGTCGCCGAATTCTCCAAGAGAATTTATGATGTTTCCAATCAAAAGGTTTCCCGGATGATTTTCCTTGTACCTTTTTTCAAGATAATCGTTCAAGACACTGACAGTTCCGTTCCATTTAGCGTCCGGAAATTTAGAAAGGCAGTCTACAGCGGCGATTTTCACGTTTTCATCATCAAATTTCTTGAAAATTTCTATTATTTTCCTTGAAATTTCCGCAGATTTTTCTTCATCAAGAGAATTTATATTTCCTTTCTGCGCCAAAGTCTGCATTGAAGCCGTTGCAAGCTCAAAAAGTTCCGCATCATTCCTTAGAATTTCCGCATTTTCAATCGAATAATCGATTCCTCGAAGAGAAAGGCTCAAGCCGCTTTGAGAATCGGCATTCTGAACCGTGTTCAGGACCGCCTCAATTTTGTCTTTAATGTTTCCGCGGATAAATTTTTTCTCGCTTTCGCTTGCGTCCGTCTGCGCCTGTCTTTGTGCCTGCGCCTGTGCAGAAATTCCGCTCATAGAAAAAAACGAAACAAAATTAAAGAAAAGAAAGAAGGTAATCAGATTTTTCATATTTTTTCTCCGTAGCCAGAATCTTCAACGTCAAGGGCGGCAAGCTCGTCTGTGTCGATTTCATTTTTGTTTTCATCGCTTATTTCATAAACAATTTCATCATTTTTAGAATTTTGATTTGCACCGTTTTCCTGATTTTCCGCTTTTTCTCCGCCAATGGCAGCCTCGGCTTCGATTTTTTGTTCTGTTTTCTGATTTTTCTGCTCGGAAGATTTTTTTTCATCTTGATTTTTGCCATAGTCAGAAGTTTCATTTGCGTCCTGCTCAGACATCGCCACCGCCTCAATCACTTCCTTTTTGTCTTCGGGAACGATTTTGTAGACGTAATTCAAGATTGCGTTGCGCATATTTTTTTCGATGTGGAGACACTCAAAATGAAGACGCGACTGGTTCACCTTTGCATTGTATTCGACTGCGCGCACAATTCCGAACATTACAATCTGCTTTCCGTCAATCTCAAACTGGAGCTTAATCTGAACGTTGCTTTCGCCTTTTCCGCCGACTCTGACCATCGCGCCGTCCTCAGAAATATCCTCGAGAATGCATTTGTAGCCCGGCTCGACTTCCAGCGCTGTAAAATCGGTGATTTCAGAAGTTATAAAATAAAGATGCGCTGGAATCGAGCATTCGCTTCTGACGGAACGGCGTTTCTGCGCCCGCTCCATTTTGCTCGACTGGGCAAGATAAATCACGTTCTGTCCATGAAAAACGCCCGAATCTGTAACTTTTGTGTCAAAAACATAGCCTGCGTCTCCTTTCCGCCAAAGATAAACGCTCACGTTTTTTCCAATCCAGTCTTCGCCGGGCATTTTCAGTGTGTTTTTCTGAAGCGGAAGACGCGCCGCAATCTCGCCCGCGTTGTTCAAGACTTCCGAAGAAAAAACTCCGCTTCCTTTCAGCAAAATTCTAAGCCGCTGGCCTTTCTCAAGATATTTTGAGGACTCAAGACCGCGCCTGTTTTCATGGTCAATGTCGATTTTTGTTCTATACTTGTAAAGTTTTGAAAGAAAATTTTGGACTTCCGGCTGAGACTCGCTTCCATTTTGCTTCGCCTCGGAAATATATTTTGAAATCGCGCTATTAAGAGAGCCAAGCGAATAAAAAAGCGACTTCGGCTGCTCAAGACCGGTTCTCTTCGCAAGCTTCCACAAAAGCAGAATCTCATTTATTTTAAATCCTTCGTCCTGCCCGCGTATCATAAATTTTATCTTATCCTGAAAAACAACACAAAGCCTGATAAACGCGGCAACAAGAACAGCCGTTATAAAAATCGGAATCCACATAATCAAAATAATTTTAATACAATTTTCTTATTTTAACTACATTTTCCGATTTCAAATTTCTTCTTAAAATTCAAAGTGTAGAAAAAATTATCGATAGTCAATATAATCTTTTCTTATGGCAATAATTGAACTTAAAGATGTGAGCAAAATTTATCAGATGGAAAAAGTTGAAGTCCGCGCGGTTGACAAAGTCTCTTTCAAGATTGAAAAAGGCGAATTCGCGGCGATTTCAGGACCTTCAGGCTCTGGAAAATCGACTTTGCTGAATATAATCGGCCTGATTGACCTGCCTTCTTCAGGCTCAGTTATTCTTGAGGGCGAGGATGTCTACAAGGGCATTGTCCTTGAAAAAACGAAAAAAGTTCCTTTGCGGCTCGACTCAAAGCTTACTGAGCTTCGGCGCGGTCATTTGGGATTTATCTTTCAGACTTTCAACCTTATTCCAGTCCTGAATGTATGGGAAAACATTGAGCTTCCGCTTTCTCTTGGAAAGTCTCCTGCGGCAGACTCTATGAGCGCGGCTGAGAAAAAAGACTGGATTGAATATCTTCTTGAGACAGTAGGGCTTGAAAACAGGCGGAAAAACAAGCCGTCTGAGCTTTCTGGCGGACAGAGGCAGCGGGTTGCGATTGCTCGCGCTCTTGTTACAAAAGCCCCGATTATCCTTGCTGACGAGCCGACTGCAAACTTGGACTCGAAAAATGGAGACCAGATTCTCGAGCTTATGAAAAAACTGAACCAGGAATTGAAGACGACATTCGTGTTCTCAACACACGATGCGAAAATTGTCGCGCTTAGCGACCATGTCATTAAAATCAGAGACGGAATTGTCGCCTAGCTATAGCTTTTTAGTATCCGAGCGAGAATTTCAGGTAAGAGCCAAGAGTAAATTTTCCGAAATACTCTTGGTCTTTCCAGTATTCCCATTTCAGGCCGACGCGCCAGTCGCAGTGCGGAACGATTCTTGAAGCGATGAAAGCGGGCTTTATGTAGCCGCTTTTTTCTGTGATGTTATGATACCACTGCACGCCGACTTTCAGATTTCTTTCCTTTCCAAGCTTTGCAAGCCCCACGTCAACAATAAGACGCTGCTCGAAATCGCCGCTTTCCTTGTCTATTACGGTTATTTTTTCTAAACCTTCAGAACCGCCTGAAAATCCTGCGTCTTCCAAATCATCAAGATATTTGTATGAGTTTCCATTGTATTCATAATGAACAACATCGTGCGGATAATAAACCGCTTGATATTCAGCATTGATTCCAAAGTACGGGAAAAAATCAGTGAAAAGCTTGTAGAATCCGCCGGTGAACACGAATCTTTCAAAAGCGGATTTCTTGTACAAGTCGCTTTTCCAGAATTCCCGGAGCGTGCTGTTTGAATTCACGCGTCCGATAAGCTGCGCGTACAAGTCAGTGCCGAAAATTGTCCGCTTCGCTTCTGCCCCGACAATCGGAAGATTGTAATATTTTGAAAGCTCGCCGTATCTCGAAGGAAAAACGCGCGCGAAAAAGTTAAGCGAAGTTCCAAAAACAACCGCCTCCGCGCTTCCTGCATATGAAAGTTCGCGGTGGGAAGGCTCGTCGCTCCCGCCCCTGTACATCGTGAGAAAGGTAAAAGTCGAAAGTCCGAACGGAATTCTTATGATTCCAGAAATATTATAGCGGCTGTCATATAGCGCGTTTGTGTAAAGCGCGTCCTCATCATCTTCAAAGTCATCGTCATTTGAAAAAAGCCTTATATTTCCCCATACAGTCTTCTTTTTTCCAGCTGTGATATAGACTTTGTCAGCCATGATGTAGTCAAAATAAAGCTCGTAAAGATAAAAATACTGGTTCTGGTTTTCAACGTCTGCTTCCTCAGAATCGATAAGGGAAGTCTTCAGAGAGCCTTTCACAGCCATGTACTTGTCAGGACGAGTTGTAAAATAAAGATAGTTCACAAGGTCGAAATACGCAGAGCCGCTCGTCTCTCCGTCGGAATTGATTGCCGCAGCTCCAAGCTCCGCCGAGATGTCTCCGCTCATTTTCAACGGAATTGAAAGAGAAGCAAGGCTGAAAGTCGTGTCGGAGCCGCTTTCCTGCTTGTCGGTCACAACAGTCTCTTCTGAGTCTTTTGCGTTATCAAACAAGTCGCCGAGGTCTCCAAAAAGGTCTGAGCCGGAATTTTCAGAATTGGAAACAGAATCCGCAGAATTTTCAGTGTTCTCGCTGATGTCAGCGATTGTGCTGGATATTTCAGAAGTTTCCTGCGCCTGGACGGAAACACAAAAAATGGCAGCTGAAAACGCTGCCATCAGAATTTTAGGCATTTTATTAAATGTACGAACCAATTTATCTGTCACTCATTAACTCAAGATACGGCTTAGTATATACCGCATCGTCTTGTTTTGAAAGAGTTGCATTTGAGATTGAAATCAAAGTTTTCTCATATTCAATCTTATTGTTGATTTTCTTTCCTTTTAGGTTGTCCTGAATGACCATATTGACAGGAATTTTCGCGTCGCGGCCGTTTCCTGTTACAGGCTGGTAAGACGGAACTGCTGTCGTCCGGAGTTTTTGCCCTGAAAGCGAGTAATCCTCTTTCATTCTCATAAGTCCGTCGTCTTCAGTCACCCAAAGCTTGATTTTAGGATACTCGACGTTCTTCGTCTTTGCCTCGAGCGTGAAAAGCACGCATTTAAGCTTTCCAAGGTTAACCTGCTCGTTGTCTTTTATGTCGTAGTCTTTCACGAATCTCTGGGGAGCAAAATCTGACGTGTTCGCGTTTGTTCCCTGAAATTTGTCCTTTGAGCTTGAAAATGTGAACCTGCGGTCTGCAGGGTCGTAGAACCATATTGTCGAATTCGATTGAAGATAGCCTTTTCCCTTGTCCTTGAGCGGAGCCGTAATCAGAATTGTCCATTTGCTTTCCGAGTCGCGGCGGTAGATTGTCGCGTTTGTCTTGCTTCTGCCCTCGCCTGGCTTATCCTGCACTACCTCGTAGCTTGCAGTAAAGTCTGTGCCGTAAAAAGCTGTGTTGTCCTCAGCCCTTTGAAGAAGCTCGCGCGCCTTTGCGTAAGTGAGCTTTTCCGCAAAAGACGGAGCCAAAAAAGCCGCAAGCGCCGCAATTGAAACGATAATTTTTTTCATAAGTCAAAATCTCCATAAAATGTTTTCTAAAACGAAAGAAAACGGTTACTCAGTAGTGGCAAGAGCCTGCACTGGAAGAATTTTTATAGACTTGCACGTTGAATACAAAACTGCAAGCAATGTAACGACAATGACAGCCGCTATGACTGCCACACTTTTTAGAACATCGAACGACGGCGAAAGGTTACCTTTCACAAGGAACATATCAAAAGCCGGAATAAACGAGAAATTGAAAGCTGACATAACAGCGCAGATAACGCTGGAAAGCAAAAGCCCCGCGATGCTGCCGAAAAGCAAAAGCACGAAAGACTCGAAAAGGAGCGTCTTTATGATGTTCGATTTTTTCATTCCGATTGACATATAAATTCCAATCTCGTTGATTCTCTTCATTATAAGAATACGGTAAGTGCTTCCGATTCCCGCGATGATTATCACAGTGAGCATAAAAATAATGAACGAGACAACCGCATCCATCGCCTTTTGCATTATCTTGACATCGGTCAGATTCGCCTCGAGCGGGATTATCGCGTAGGTTATTTCCTTGTAGTCATCGTCATTGTCGATAAAATCGTCCTTGTCATCAACAAGAGGATGCATATTGTAGATTTTTTCAAGCTCCGCCTGATATTTTTCAAGCTCTTTTCTGCTGATTTCCTTCTTCGGAAAATCGACTGCAATCCGGTTCGCATTTGTCTTATAATTCGGGCGCGCGTAAGCCGCCTTCAGATATTCAAAATCCATATATGAAGTGTACATTCCGAACGCGCTGGAGTCCTGAAAAATTCCTTTCACAACAATGTCGAGCGTGTTTTTTTCATCATCATAAGTCTCGACCATAAAAGTGATTGAGTCTCCAACATGGACATTCAAAAGCTCTGAAATCGGCTTTGAAATCAAGACGCCGTTCGAGCCTTTCATTCCGTCTATTCCGCCCTCGATAAAATAAAGCTTCTCAAAAAGCGCGGCTTCCTTGTCGAAATCTATTCCTTTTATTGTTTTTTGCAGAGCCTCGGTTCCTTCAAAATAATAAGCGCAGTGCCGCGCGTCAAAATCCATTCTCGGAGACACAACGGCGTTTTTTCCAAAAATTTTTTCCAGCGTCGGAACATATTTTTCATAGTCAATATACTCGATTCCCTCAGCCTCGCTTGCCGCCATAAAGACAAGGTCGCCGCCGTAGTAGACGCTTGCCTTGTCTGTCATCGCCTTTATCATTCCCTTGCTTATAAAAATTGAAGCAAGCGAAATTGCGACTCCCACAGCACAGACGAGAAACAAAGAAACATACTGAGTTTTTCTATATAAAAGCGAGCGAAGACCGATTTTTATCTGATACATCATTTTGCTCCCTGCATTGCCTGGACAGGATTTACCCTGAGCGCGTTTATAACAGGATAAATCCACGCGACAAGACCGATTATAAGCGCGACTGAGAACGAGCTGAGAAGATTTGAGATTTTCACGGAAGTTACAATATTCGGACCGCCGAAAAGCTGAACCAGAAAACTGTTATGCACGGTTATGTTCATAAGATTCACGATTCTTGAAGCTATTAGGCCAAGAAGAAGCCCTAAGATTCCTGAAATCACAGCCATGATCACAGTTTCAGCCATGCATTCCTTTGAGATATAGCGTTTGTTCGCGCCGATTGCGCGCATTGTTCCAATCTCTCTGATTCTGTCGAGAACGTTTATTACAAGCGTGTTGTTCACAACAATAAAGCCCGCCGCAAGAACGATTATGATTCCGATGTTTAAAATCAGACGCAGAATATAAAGATAAAACGCTGTGCTTCCCGCGCTGCTCCGCCAGTTCACAGCCTCGACCTGCCAGCCTTTTCCGTCAAAAATGCCGTTCAGCGACTTTATGACTTTCCGTGCGTCTTTTGAGTCTTCAAGACGGCAGATTATGAAATTCCATGTAGAAGACGAATAAGAAGCCTGCAATGCGTCCTGCTCTTCCTTTGAAAAAGTTATCTCATCGGTTGCCACAGCCTCGCTTACGTCAGACGCATCGCCAAAAAGATTGTCAAAGTCCAAGTCGCCAAGAAAATCCTGCTGGCTTTCATCAAGCTGAATTTTAGATGAGTCCGTCATGTCTGAAATATCGAGAAGCGAGCGCACAGTCTCAGAATTCACAAGGACGAGATTTTCCAGCGTCTGGTTGTCATTTTTGTATTCGTAGATTGCAGTCAGCGGAGCCGCTCGGAGACGCGAAGAAAAGCCTGCGTTTATCGCGAACTGCACTGTGTCTCCAACAGAGACATTCAGCTCTTCCGCGTGTGTTTTTGTGAGCATCACGCCCTTTTCGCCGTTTTTCCAAGGCGCGCCCTCAATTATTTTGATTGAAGTCATGCAGTCATTGTATTCCTCGCCGTTCACGCCAAAAATATACGAAGCCGAAAGGTCGTCTCCATTATCGTTTGAAATCGCCACCTGACCTGTAATCTGCGGCGTGATTTTTTTTATCCGTGAATCAGCCGCGAGAATTTCCCGAATTTCTCCGTATGGATTCAAAATCGGAATTTCTGAAAGCTTTCCAGTTACTGGAGTCTGGTCTCCAAAAAGACTTAGCGGAGGAACGTGCTTCGGGCGGATTACAACATCGCCGGTAAAAGAAGACACGAAAGTCTCCTGAACGCCTTTCTCGGTGCTGTCAAAAACCGCGTTCGTAACAACGAGCATCATCACGGCAAAAGCGATAAATAGAATGATTACATACGAGCTTTTCTTTGTGATTATATTTTTCAGGGCAAGATACAAGAGCATAGGCAAGTATTTTATCTAAAAACAAATCAATCTTCAACAATCAATTTCTTGTCGATTTTCTCGCGCCGGCTGTTCATATTGTAGTCGAAAAGCGAATATCCGATTCTGTTGATTTTTCTGAGAAATTTTACATAACGCGTTTCGGGCAGAATTTTCTCCGCCTCTTCCATATATTTTTCGCACAAGTCAGCTTTTTTCTTCTCAAAATAAAACTGCGCAAGATTTATGCTGCAATAATATCTGTCATAATCTGAAACCGCGTTCTGCGCCGCAAGCTCGAAGAATTCTTTCGCCTTTGAGTCGCTTCCGCCGCCTACAGCAGGCGCGTAATAATACCACCAGCCGGAAAGCGTGAGCGCGAAAGCCATTTTCGGATTGTTTTTCAAGACGACCGCATAGTCTATCTTTTCCTGCAAGCCGAGCGTGATTGAATTTGAGCGCGGCAAAAACTGGAGCATCGAATTTGTCAAATCCGCGCTGGTCAAGACAAAATAAGGATTCAGGTTTTCAGCGGATTTTCCTTTTGAGAATTCGGCGATTTTTTCATACTGGGGGCGCAGGATTTTTTCCATATTCGGAGAGTGAATATCCTTTTCGTACTCGCAGTTGTATTCGGCAGTTGCAAGCATATTCTCGCAAGTCAGCCTAGACTCTTCCCCGAGCGAATTTATTTTTTCGCCGTTGAGACTTTTGTATTCATGAATTTTTTCGATGCATGAGTCAGCGTCCGGAAGCGAGCGGAGCGAAAGCCTGAAATCAAAAATCTCCTGAATCATTTTGCTTTCATTTTCTAAAGAATTTTGAGAAAACGCATTTGAGGCAGAAAAAAGTGTAAAAATTGCCGTAAAAGCAAAATTCAAAATATTAGAAAAGCGAAAATAATTTTTTTTCATTATGAAAAGAAAATACAGTTTTTTCAGAATTTTTTCCATATTTGTAAAATGCAACTTTTTCGGATTTTCACAGTCTAATAAAATGTTTTCGGCAAGATGAGAAAATTCTTTGCCTTGAAAATGTAACAAAACCTATGATAGGATATTTTATTATGCAAAATTTCGCAGCTAAAAAAGAAATCCCGATTTTTTTTGCGACCGACAACAATTATGTTCCGTTTCTTGCGGTCGCGCTTACTTCGCTTTTGGACAACGCTTCAAAAGACTATTTTTACAGAATTTTTGTCCTGACGACGAGCCTCAAAAAAGAATATGTCGATGAGCTTGCGCTTATCGCAAAAGATGCAGGAGCTGACATCGCTTCCATTGAATTTGTTGATTTGCGCGAGGAAATGGAAAAATCTTCCGGAAATTTTCATCTGCGCGACTATTATTCAAAAGAGACTTACTGCCGGGTTTTTATTCCGCGCGTTTTTCCGCAGTACGACAAAGTGATTTATCTTGACTGCGACATTGTTGTTACAGGCGATATTTCGGAGCTTTACAACATCGAGCTTGGCGACAATCTTGTGGGAGCTGCGAGCGAGGAAGTCATGGTTGAGTACGATGTCTTTGGAACTTACGTTGAAAAAGCTCTCGGAGTTCCGCGCGACAAATATTTCAGCGCGGGAGTTCTTCTTATAAACGCGAAAAAATACCGCGAGGAAGAAATCGAGTCCAAATTCATAAATCTGATGAACACTTTCACTTTCCGTGTTACCCAGGACGAGGATTATCTCAACGTTCTCTGCTACGGAAAGACAAAAATGATTGACGTTGGCTGGAACAAGTCCGCATTCGAGACTTCAAGCTTTGACGACAAGAACCTGAAGCTTATTCACTACAAAATCAACTGGAAGCCGTGGCATTACGACAATGTCCACTACGAGGATTTTTTCTGGAAATACGCGCAGAAAACTTTCCTTTACGAAAACATTTTAAAAATCAAGGCGGCCTACTCACAAGATTTGCACGAGCGCGACAGAATCGCTTTTGAGAATTTGAAGAAAATGGCGGTTGAAGACACAAACGACCCGAAAAATTATTTCAACTCGATTCAAAAATCTTCAAAATAAAAAGTCAGGGGAAAAAATGGCAGAAACTGAAATCAGAATTCAGAATAAATCAAAAGAAAGTTCAGAAAAAAATCCAGAAAGAGTCGCGATTGTCAAAAAAATAGAGCAGTTTGAAAAGGAAAAACGCTGGACGGAAGATGTTGAGGCAGATCCGCCGACAATTCCGCTGACTCCCGACAAAGTGGACTATCTGAACAAAAAACTTTCGAGCAAGTTCTGGATGAAATTTGCCAATATGCTCGCCCGCCATCACATCAACACTCTTCTCCGAAAAAAAATAATGATAATAAAGGAAGTTACAGGACTTGAGGAAAACTACGTTCCGCTGAAAAGAACCGGCGCAATCATAACCTGCAATCATTTCAACGCGATGGACAATTTCGCGGTTTACAAGGCGATTGAAAAGCACGTTTATCACAAAGAGCTTGTGAAAGTCTGCCGCGAGGGGAACTACACGAATTTTCCGGGCTTCTACGGATTCTTGTTCAAGCACTGCAACACGCTTCCGCTGAGCAGCGTGGCTTCGACGATGAAGAATTTCATGATTGCCGTGAAAACCTATCTTTCGCAGGGAAGGCAGATTCTGATTTATCCTGAACAGGCGATGTGGTGGAACTACAGAAAGCCGCGCCCGCTCACAAACGGGGCTTTCAAATTCGCGGCGGAAAACAATGCGCCTGTGATTCCGTTTTTCATCACGATGGAAGACTCGAAAATCATCGACAAAAGCGACGGATTTCCAGTCCAGGAATATTCAATCCATATTTTAAAGCCGATTTTTCCGAATCCGGAATTCTCCGCGAGGAAAAACGCGGAATTTATGAAAGAAGAAAACTACAAGGCTTGGAAAGAAATCTACGAGAAATCATACGGAATCCCGCTTGAATATCAAAACTAAAAACGGAAATTTGCGCGAAGTCAAAAATGGACAGACGAAAAATAATCTACTATTCAGATGAATTGAACGACGAATTTTCCGCAGCGGTCATAAAGCCGAGAAAAATCGATGAAAGCTACGATTACGGCGGCAGAACTTTCTCGTGGAAGATGAAGCGTTTTTTTCTCTGGAGAATAATCGCAGTTCCGCTTGCTTTCGCATATTTAAAGCTAGTTTTTTCAAATAAGATTGTCGGCCGGGAAAAAGTAAAGCCGTTCAAAAAATCTCCGATTTTCTTTTATGGAAACCACACAAACACTTTTGCCGACCCGCTTGTTCCGACTTTTGCAAGCTGGCCGCACAGCACGTTTGTGATTGTCCATCCGAACAACGTCTCAATGCCGTTTTTTGGAAAATTTATGTCTTATCTCGGAGCACTGCCGCTTCCTGACAATCTAAAAGCTGGAAGAAACTTTATGGAGACAATAAAACTTCACGTAAGCGAAAATTCTTCGATTATGATTTATCCAGAGGCGCACATCTGGCCGTTCTACACGAAAATCCGGCCGTTTCCAGACTCATCTTTCAAATATCCAGTTGAATACAAAACGCCGGTTTTCTGCTTCACGAATGTCTACACAAGGCAGAAATTCAGAAAGACTCCAAAAATGACAACGTACATCGACGGGCCTTTTTTTGCTGACGAGAATCTTTCGCCGAAAGAACGCAGAAAAAAGCTGAGAGATGAAGTCTACAGCGCAATGTGCGGGCGCGCAAAGCAAAGCTCTTATGAAGCGATAAAATACATAAAAAAGGAATCAGAATGAAAAACATACTTTTCTGCGGAAACGACAAGGTTTTTGACGGAATCTTGACCGCGATGCTTTCAATTTTTATGCGGACAAAATCAAAAGAGCCGTTCGCTTTCTTTATTTTCACGATGGACGTTTCGCACTTGGATAAAAGATTTACTCCGCTTTCAGACGCGCAGGCGAATTTCTTAGATGAAACCGCAAAATCATATAACCCGGAAAACAAAGTCCTAAAAATTGATGTGACAAAAATCTACATGGAAAATTTCTCCGGCTGCCCTAACGAAAGCTGCTACTGCTCGCCCTACACTTTAATCCGGCTTTTCGCAGACCTTTTCAGCGAGATTCCTGACAAAATTCTCTATCTTGACGCGGACATTCTCTTTAACCGCGACATCGACCTGCTTTGGAACACGGACATCGAAAATTTTGAATATGCCGCCTCCCGCGACCATTACGGGAAAATTCTGCTTTTCTTCAAGAGAAAATTCATAAACGCGGGCGTGATTCTGTTCAATATGAAAAAATGCAGGGAGACAAAAATCTTTGAGAAGGCAAGAAATCTCATAAAGACGAAAAAACTCCTTTTCGCCGATGAAAGCGCGCTTATTGAAAGCACAACAGCTCAAAAAATAATAAGCCAGCGTTTCAACGACCAGAAATTTCTTTACAAGGACACGGTAATCCGCCATTTCTCAAAAAGGCTTTTCTGGCTTCCGTTTCCGCACACCGCAAACATAAAGCAATGGAACATCACAAAAGTCCATAAAGTTTTCGGCTACGAGAATTTTGACGACATTTTTTTCGAGTACATTTATCTTAAAAAGAAATTTGAGAAGATATAAAAAAGGAGAGAATCCTTTTCTCTCACTAAAAAAATCGCCTGCCTCAGTCTTCCTTCGGAGAAAGCCTTGAGCTGAAATACGCCATAATAGCTCCAATCAGGAGACTTAAGACCGAACCTAAAGCCATAGGAAAACCTCTTATTTCAGAAATTCCCGGGCAAAGATGAACTGCCGAGCCGGCCAAAAGACCGAAGATAACTGCGTAAGTCTGGTTCGGGGCGATTTTCAAAAGCGTTTTCACAAGCCAGGCACCGCACAAAAGACCGAACAAAACTCCGGCCCCATTTGGGAGAAGCAGGATAAGCGCGTGAAAAAATGTGCCGGGCGAGAAAAGCGACGGAATGCTTTTCATAACGATTGGGTAGACGCCCATAATCAGCATTAAAAGCGAGCCTGAAATGCCAGGAATTATCATGGCAACTGCGCCGAGAATTCCCGCAACGAAAATCTTCAATGCGAGCGGAAAAGTCCATTCAGGAAGTACGGCAGAGATTGTAGATGAAGCGTCAACAGTTCCCTCAAGAGAAGAAAAAATAAGAAGCGCGGCAAGCCCGAGCGTCGCGCAAATGACAACAGAAACAGTTTTTTCAATCGGAAAGTTCACGCCTTTTTCAGTTTTTGTCATAAAAAGAAAAAGCATCGGAAGACTTCCTATGATAAGCCCAGTGAAAAAATAATTTGTCTGGACTGGAAAATGCTCATATAAAAGCGTAATCAGCTTGCTGAAAAGCAGAACTCCGCCCGCCATTCCGCAGACAAGAGGAACGACAAATCGCCTGTTCGAAATCAGTTTCTTGATGTTCAATGTGATTGCGTTCACAAATTTGCCGTAAATATTGAAGACAACCGCCATTGTGCTTCCAGAAACGCCCGGAATCACGTTTGCCATTCCAACCACAAGCCCGATAAAAAGAGTCCTGATTATATCCATTTTCGAAAATCTCCGAAAACTATCTTATCATTTCTCTGTTAAAAAGTGAACTTTCCATAAAGACACGGAGACTCTCTTTCCAGTCAGGAAGATTTATTCCAAGAGCGTTCTGGATTTTTTCCTTGCTCAAAACTGAATAAGCAGGCCTCTTCGCCGGTGTAGGATAATCGGCAGTCGCACAAGAATTCACGGCGCAGGCAGGATTTGTAATCAAGCCCCGCTCTATTCCCTGTTTTTTTATCTCAACAGCAAAATCCCACCACGAAATCTCGCCCAAGTCTGTAACATGATAAATTCCATATGGAATGTTTTTTTCAATGATTTTCAAGATGACTTTTGCTAGGTCGCCGCAAAATGTGGGCGTTCCTTTCTGGTCGTTCACAACTTTTACCGCAGCATGAGTGTTCATCGCGCGAATCATCGTGTAGACGAAATTTTTTCCGTCCCAGCCGTAAAGCCAAGCAGTTCTCAAAATATAATATTCGCTTGTCTCTTTTTGAACAGCTTTTTCGCCGTCAGCCTTCGTTTTTCCGTAAACACCGATTGGAGAAATAGGAAAATCTTCTGCAATCGGTGATGATGAAGTTCCGTCAAAAACATAGTCAGTTGAAATATGAATCAGTTTCGCGCCGATTTTTTTTGCAAGCCGCGCAATGTTTCCCGGTCCATCGGCATTGAGTTTTTCAGCCAAAAAAGATTCAGTCTCTGCCTTGTCAACCGCAGTGTAAGCCGCGCAGTTCACAATGAAGTCAAACTTTTTCCCGGAAGAGAATTTTTCAAGTGAAGAAAAATCCGTAATGTCAACAGAACGGTCAGTGCCTTCAAAATCGATTTTATTTTCTTTTAAGAGACGGCACAGCTCCGTTCCCAACATTCCGTTGCAGCCGATTACCCAAATCATAAAAAATTATCTTCCCAAATCCTTGTAGTTTTTCTGAATCCAGTCTTTGTAAGAGCCGTTTTGAATATGCTCAATCCATTCACCGTGGGAAAGATACCATTTTATAGTAGACAAAAGTCCCTGCTCGAAAGTCATTTTTCGCTCCCAGCCGAGCTTTGTTTTCGCTTTTGTGCAGTCAATCGCATAGCGGCGGTCGTGTCCAGGGCGGTCTTTTACAAAAGTGATTGATTTTCTGACTTCTTCAGGATTTTTTCCAAGCTCTTTTGAAGTCAAGTCGATTACCGTGTTCAAAAGCTTGATGTTTTCCCATTCATTCTCGCCGCCGAGATTCCATTTTTCACCGGCAGGAGACTGCTTCACAATCTGCCAGACTCCGCGGTTGTGGTCTTCAACATAAATCCAATCGCGGATATTCTTTCCGTCGCCGTAAACAGGCAGCTCTTTTCCGTCTTTGATATTGGAAATCATAAGCGGAAGCAGCTTTTCCGGAAACTGGAACGGGCCGTAGTTGTTTGTGCAGTTCGACAAAGTTACAGGAAGTCCGTATGTGTGATAATAAGCCATAACGATATGGTCAGAACTTGCCTTGGACGCGGAATACGGAGAGCGCGGGTCATAAGGCGTTGTCTCGACAAAATATCCAGTCTCGCCAAGCGAGCCGTAAACTTCGTCTGTCGAAATATGATGAAAAAGAACATCATCGCGCGGATTGTCAAGCGAGACATTCCAGTATTTGCGGGCAACATCGAGAAGCGTGTAAGTCCCCATCACATTTGTCTTGATGAAAGCCTCGGGACCAAGTATAGAACGGTCAACATGGCTTTCAGCCGCAAAATGAATCACGGTGTCAATATCGTATTCCTTGAAAATTCTTTCGATTTGAGGACGGTCGCAGATGTCAACTTTCTCAAAAAAATAACGCCGCTTTGAAGAGTCCGAAATTCCGCTTCCATATTTTTCATCAATATCTTTCAGGCTTTCAGCATTTCCAGCATAAGTAAGGCAGTCAACATTGATAATTCTTCCGTCAAAACCTGAATCTGTAAAAGCCGCGCCGCCAGCAGCACTCATTCCAAGCAGATAGTGAATAAAATTGCAGCCGATAAAACCTGCGCCGCCCGTAATCATTACATTTTTCAGTTTCCTATTCGTCATTTTAATTTTCCTGATTAAAACTTATTTTCCAATCCATTTCGCATTCAAATCAAAATATTTTCCAGTTTTGCTGAACGCAGGATGTTTTCCGTCTTTTTCAGACAAAACCGGCACAATTTCAGGAGCGACAGATTTCCAGTCGATTCCGATTTCAGAATCGTTCCACATCAAGCCGCCCTCGTCTTCAGGATGATAAAAATCTGTGCATTTATAGGCAAAAACAGCCAAGTCAGAGAGAACATAAAAGCCGTGCGCAAAGCCTTCAGGAATATAGAACATATTCTGCTTTTCGCAGTCAAGAAGAACGCCATAATATTTTCCGAAAGTTGGGCTTCCAGAGCGCAAGTCAACTGCGACATCGTAAACTTTTCCATATAGAGAACGCACAAGTTTTCCCTGCGGATGCTGTTTCTGAAAATGCAAGCCACGCAGAACGCCTTTCGTTGAAGATGACTGGTTATCCTGAACAAATTTCATGGTCAGACCAGCCTCAAAAAAGTCTTTCTCGCTGTATGTTTCAAGAAAATATCCCCGGTTGTCGCCAAAAATCTTAGGCTGAATCTCAAAAAGACCTTCTATATCGCATTTTTTAAATTCAAAAGACATTTATTTCTCCGCAATATATTCCAAGTATCTTCCATAATCTGTTTTGTAGCCGGAAGCAAGCCTCAAGATTTCATCTTTTGTAATCCAGCCGTTATTGAAAGCGATTTCCTCAATGCAAGAGACATACATTCCCTGCCGTTTTTCTATGGTCGCGATAAAATTGCTCGCTTCCAAAAGCCCGTCATAAGTTCCAGTGTCAAGCCAAGCCATTCCGCGTCCCAAAAGCTCAACGGACAAAGTTCCGCGCTCAAGATAAGCGTTATTAACAGCAGTAATCTCAATTTCTCCTCGCGCGCTAGGCTTTACATTCTGTGCAATTTTAACGACTTCATTGTTGTAAAAATAAAGACCCGGAACCGCATAATTGGATTTTGGCCGCGCCGGCTTTTCCTCAATCCCAAGAACTTTTCCGTCAGAATTGAATTCAACAACGCCGTAAGCAGTCGGGTCTTTTACCATATATCCGAAAATAACAGACTCAGATTTTTTCGACTGAATTTTTTCAACTGCGTTCTGCAAAGTCTTTGTGAAGCTCTGACCATAGAAAATATTGTCGCCCAAAACAAGAGCGACATCATCATTTCCAATAAAATCTTTTCCGACAATAAACGCATCCGCAAGACCACGAGGCTTATCCTGAACTGCATAGGAAAAATTCATTCCGAGCCATTTTCCGTCGCCGAAAAGCTCCTCAAAAAGAGAAATGTCACGAGGAGTCGAGATAATAAGGACATCACGGATTCCAGAAAGCATAAGACAGCTCAGCGGATAATAAATCATTGGCTTGTCATAAAGCGGAAGAATCTGCTTAGAAACAGCCCTTGTTACAGGATAAAGGCGAGTCCCCGACCCGCCCGCAAGAATAATTCCTTTCATAATTTATTATGATACACTCAATTAGGGTTGAAGTCTATAACAAGAAGCGATATATTCTAATAATGGCTTTTATTAAAAAACACTGCATTTTTCTTATTTATATTTCTTTTTCTATGTTTTTTTGCTGGACTATTTTTCAAAGTATAAAAACCGTGCAAATTTTTTCGAATGTAGATTTTTCCGCAGAAGATTTTGAAAGGGTGGCTTCAGGGGAGTCAAAGGTGTTTGATCTAAAATTAAAAACAGACTCTTTGTATGCTCTTCATATTCCTTTTTTTGCTGATGATGATGTATGCAAGGAAGATTTTACTATAAATATACAGCCTGACAAAATCAGAACCGATGTCTGCATTTTCAGAATAGATAAAAAGGATAACGGTGAATCATTTTTTATCTTAAAATCTCCAGTCCCGATACAGCCGACGGCAATTGAGATTGCTTGCAAGAAAAATATCACATATTTTTATAACAATAATTGTTTACAAACAAAGCAGTATGGATTACAGAATAAAGCAAAATGTTTGTTTGTTTTCATATATATCATTTTAATATGTTTATTGTATTTTTTCGTTTTTATAATAAATAGGCTTACTAAGAATTTTGCACCAAAATATTTTTTTTATTCAATAATGTTAGGAACTGCTTGCATACTTATTTATCCGGCATTCAACATATCAGATGAAAGAATCCATTTTAACAGCGCATATTATTATGCAAATATAATAACAAAAGTACAAAGTTTTGATTCGAAAGCGAAAAATGTTCCTGACATTATGTTTAGAAAATGCGATAACTTGATTTATCCAAAAGAAATTTCTGACAATAGCAGGTTTACAAGGGAAGCAATTGAAGTTTTTAAAATTACAGAATTAAAAAAATACTATGCGTTTGCTTTTCCTAAAGTATTAAAAGCGCCTAATGAGAGAGAATATGTCACCCTAAAAAAGGAAGTTACCGATATAAAAAGGGTAATTTATATTATTCCACACATTATCGGGATAATACTTTTCAGATTTATAAATGCAAATCAATATATTCTTTATTATGGTACTTGTTTTTTATCACTTTTATGGAATTCATTAATTTTGACTTTCGCATTTTCAAAAACGAAGTGCAAGAATATTTTGTTTTATTTTTTAGCATTTAATCCTGCGCTTTTGCAAACTATGTGCCATTTTACATATGACGGCGCAATCTACTCTCTTGCACTTTCATTCATAATTCTTTTTATCAGTTTTTACAAAAACAGACAGAAATCAGATTTTTTGTTATCAGTTTTCTGTCTTATTTTGCTTTATCCTGCAAAATCCCATGTATATACACTTCTTGGGTTTCTTTATTTAATTTTATTGCCATCACCGAAAAAAAACTTATTAAAGTTAAAAAAATTAAACAAGAAATTTTGTTACATGATTTTTATAATTATTTTGTTGATAATTTTTCTGTTGATTTGTAAAGCAAATAATCAGGTTTTGTATATTCCACGACGAGCTTATGGTCGCTGGGATTTGAAATCGTTCATGTTAACGAAATCGTTTTTATTAGCAAAACCTTTTTCATCAATACTTTTATTGCTGAACACAATAGGAAATCATTTTTTCAGTTACGCAGGACAATCATTAGGCTGTATTTTAGGAGTTCGAAATCTCTTTATCTCATTTTTTTTGCAAATACCTTATTTTACCATTCTTTACTTTGCTCTTATAGATAAGTCAAATTTTATAATTGATAAAAATTTAAAGAAAATTTGTTTGTTTGTCTGTTGCGGTATCATTCTTGCAATATTTATTGGAATGGGCGTGAGTTATGCTTTTTCCGGTACTGAAATCAACGGTGTTTTAGGAAGATACTTTATACCTGTCCTGCCAATTTTTTTTATGGCTTTTAATTTTAGACAAATTTTTATGAAAAAAACTTGTGACAATTCGGAACTTTTACAAGTTGCAATCCCTCTTTGTAGTTTTTTGTTTTTTATAAATGTTTTTGAAATAATAATAAACAATTCTTTTTTTGGGTAACTGTTCTTAGAAAAAAAAATAAATTGAAAAACAAAGAATCTTCAGTTTGTAAAATAAAGCTTTCTCATACAAGAAATTTATGGCAGTTACTACGCAGTCAGAAAGCCTTTGATTATTAGTTTTTTTCCAAAATAAAGATTTTGGCGATGGCTTTTATTGCGCTGTAATAAAAGAACAGACTGAACGCTTGATAATGATACAGAGGATGCTTTCTTATACCACTTCTTAATTGATGAAAACTTGAAAATTCTTGAATTCAAAGAAATGACTGACGAATGGCTTGATTTTATTGCTTCGTGCAGAAGCGGAGAAAAACACAGTTGTATGACATTGTAATCAGTTCTATGTTTTTGACTTTCTGGAAAGGAATATCTCAAGAGAGCGTTTTTGGTCATTAGCAGAATTCAAGTATCCGACAAATCAAATTTGCTTTTGCTCAGAAAATTATCTGCTATGCATAAAATTTATTGAAAGTTATGAAGTAGAATAATGGAGTACAGAAAATCAAAAAGAGAAAATGATTTGTTTTATCTATGCAGCCGATTGAATTTATAATCAGAATTTAAAAGAATGATTTACATATCTTATTAATTGGGTTATACTACTTCTATATGGAGAGGGGAAAATATAATTTTCCTATGGATTTTGTAATTCCATGGGTAGACAGCTCAGATTTAGAATGGAAAAGATCTTTTAATCGGTATTGTCCTAAAGAAAAACAAAAATCGATTGATATAACAGCTGAAAGATATAGAGATTATGGTCTTTTAAAATATTGGTTTCGTGGGGTTGAAAAATTCGCTCCTTATGTAAGAAAAGTTCATTTCATTACAAACGGACAGACACCAGATTGGCTTAACATAAACTGTAAAAAATTGAATTGGTTAAAACATTCCGATTATTTACCGGCGGATTGCCTTCCTGTATTTTCAGCAAATCCAATAGAAATGTATATGCATAAAATTAAAGATTTGTCAGAGCATTTTGTTTATTTTAATGATGATATGTTTCTAACAGATTTTACATCACCTGACTTTTTTTTCAAGAAAGGGCTACCGTGTGACTATGCAATTTCCAATATTCAAAATCCTGTTCGCTCTGTCATGCGAAATATTGTATTAAATGATTTAATAGAAATAAATAAAAATTTTGATAAAAAAAATTATTTCAAAAAAAATCCATTTAAGTACATAAATCCGAAGTATGGGAAAATGAATATTCGAACAATTGTTTGCATGCTTTGGAATGAAACGACAGGTTTTCAGAATTATCATTTGGCACAACCTTATTTAAAGTCAACTTTGGGAGAAGCATGGGAAAAATGCTCTGAAGTTTTAAATGAAACAATACATTCTCGTTTTAGAAATGAGGATGATGTAAATCAATGGCTTTTTAGATATTGGCAACTTTGCAAAGGAACTTTTTATCCAATAAATCCAAAAAAAAATAGAAAATATTTTGAAATAGACATGAATATAAGAGAAATTACAGACACTATAAAAAATCAAAAATACAAAGAAATTATACTAAATGATGCCAAATGTAATTCAGACTTTGAATATAGGATGAATGAGATTTTGCATGCATTTGAGTTAATCTTGCCAGAAAAATCAGGGTTTGAGAAATGATAATAACTAAAATATTTCAATCTATCTATCATCCAATTTTACATGAGCTTAGAACTTTTTGTTCATACAAGAAACTTGCAAAAAAAATAAATAGTTTAAGTGAACATGAAATTATCTCAAATAAAGAAAGAAAGACTCGGTTATTCATTGTTTGTACTTCATTTCATAATGATTCAACGCGAAAAGGTGGAATTAATCGAGTTATACAAAGTCTAATAACTGAAATAAATAAAATTTCAGAATGCTATCCAATATATTTGTCTCAATCTGGGTGTTG
Organism: Treponema sp. UBA4692; assembly: GCA_002404895.1. GTDB lineage: Bacteria > Spirochaetota > Spirochaetia > Treponematales > Treponemataceae > Treponema_D. The sequence continues at coordinate 97,429 of DHKO01000019.1, forward strand.
CTATTCTGATACAAATGATACAGTTTTTTTTATAAAAGGAGATGTACTCTTATTTTTAGGAATAGAGAATTCACTTCCATGTTATAAAAATTACTTAGAGATATTAAGAAAAAATGAAATAAAAATAGTAACTTTTATACATGATTTAATACCTATCCGTACTCCCCGAAAAAGCACAACCTCTTCAAAAAGATTTTGTCATTTTATCAATACGGCAATATCTAAGAGTAATTTAATTATAGCAAATTCAAATTATGTGGCACATGATATTAGAACATATATAGAACATACAAGAAAATTGAAAAATTATTCTAAAAATTTACCAATAAAATATACTTATTTAGGATGTAATATTTCTAATTCATATCAACCCTTTGAAAAAAAATTCAGTAATTTTCCAGTCAATTTTTTAATGGTAAGCGCATTAGCTCCACGAAAAAAATACGATCAGGCAATAAAAGCCTTTAATATTTTATGGCAAAACGGGGTCAATGTAACATTTACAATAGTTGGAAGAGCCTTAAAGAAAGAATCTAAAAAGATTGTAAAACTAATAGAATCAAATCCATACTATAATGATAAACTTTTTTGGAGAAATGGAATTTCGGATGAAAAATTAAAATTAGAATATCAAAAAGCAGACTGTGTATTATTTACGAGTTCAGCAGAAGGTTTCGGTTTAGCATTATATGAGGCTGCCTCATACAAACTCCCTCTAATAATAAGAGATTTGGAAGTTTTTAAAGAAATCGCATCAGATGGAGCTTTCTATTTCAATGGCTTTAATAAAAAAAATCTTTCAAAAAAAATAAATGAGTGGATTGAACTATATAAAAAAGATTCTCATCCAAAACCGATTTTCCAAATTCAAACTTGGGATAAAACTGCATTAAATATTTTAAAATTCATTGATGAAATAAACTAACAATGAAAAAATGAACCGACTTTAGCAACAGCCTTTTTTAATAAGTCCAGGCAATAATCGGTGCTAGTTACTATTGATTGAGTTCCAAAAACTTTATTTACTGTTTCAAAATATCTGAATTTTTGATAGAATATAGATATTTTATGAGCAAAAAATCACTTAAAAAGAACGCATTTTTCAATTTTATAAAATGCTTCATGAATATAATTTTTCCAATAATTTCATTTCCTTATGCCAGCAGAATTCTTATGCCAGAGGGGATTGGTGCAATCAATTTTGCAAATTCGATTACTGAATACTTTGTAATGATTGCAGAATTGGGAATTTCTACATACGCTGCTAGAGAAGCCGCAAGAATAAGAGATAATAGGACTGAATTGACAAAATTTACAAGAGAAATCCTGTTTTTTAACTTTATAACAACAATGATTTCCTATTCTTTGCTAATTTTCAGTCTTTTATTTGTTTCAAAATTTAATTCATACAGACTTCTATTAATTATTTGCTCCACAAAAGTTCTTTTTACAACCATTGGAATAAACTGGTTTTATACAGCCCAGGAAGAATATGGATATATTACTTTACGTCACACATCATTCCAAATCATAAGTTTGATTCTTTTATTTACATTTGTAAAAAATAGAGATGACTATCTGATATATGCAGGAATCGGTGTATTCAGTAACGTCGGAGCAAACATCTTTAACTTTCTATATGCAAGAAAATATGTAAATGTCTTTGAAAAAACAAAAATAAATCTTGCTAGACATATAAAGCCAATTCTAACCTTTTTTGGTGTAAGCGCAGCCGGAAAAGTAAATGGAATTCTTGATACTATAATGCTCGGTTTTTTATCGGGCGATTTAAGCGTCGGACTTTATTCAGCTGCAACAAAACTAGAAAAAATGGTTCAAGAACTTATAACATCCATTGTTTCTACATTTATGCCAAGAACTTCTTATTTACTTGAAAAAAATGAAAAGACCGAATACAAAGTTCTATTGAACAAAGTGTTTGGGATTACATTTTTTTTTAGCGTGCCAGCTGCAATGGGCTTATTTTTTCTTGCAGAGCCCTTAACAATAATTTTCTGCGGGGAAAGGTATGTTGATTCCGTTCCAGCAATGAGACTTCTTTGTATAAGCATTATATTATTAAGTTTTAACAGCTACTTAAGTAATCTTATACTTACCCCAAATAGATTAGAAAAATTCATGCTATATTCACAGTTGATATCTTTAGCAGCAAACGTAAGCCTAAACTGGTTCTTTATTTTAAAAGGATTGCGTTATGGAATAAAATGGGGAGTTTTTGGAGCAGGACTCGCAACCGTAATGGTAGACATAATTCTTACATTAGTAAGATTGATTCCCGGCTGGAAGTACATAAAAAGCAAAAATAATTTATTGGACTTACTAAAAATCATGATAGGCACATCTGTAATGTTTGCTGCTCTTTACCTTTTAAATATATATATACAGAATAGCTTGATAAAAATATTTGTATCAGTATTTGCTGGAGCTGCAGTATATGCAATAATAGAAATATGCCTTAGACATCCGTCAGCAAAAATAATTATTTCAACTATAACAAAAAAGGTGAAAAAATGAAAATTTTCAATAATATTCTTTCAGGCGAAATGAAAGCCAATATAAAAAATTGTTTATATTTTAGTTCATTAAAACAAAAGTATTCTAGTTTTCTAAAACGATATAAACCAACATTAAAAACAATTCACACATATTCAAATAAAGTTTGGCTTTGCTGGCTTCAAGGTGAAGAAAAGGCTCCAGAGCTGGTAAAAAAGTGCATTGCTTCTGTTCGCAAAATCTTTTTTAACAAAGAAATAATTGTCATCACAGAAGAGAATTTTAAGGATTATGTGCAGTTTCCTGACTTTATTTTAAAAAAATATAAAGATGGAAAAATATCAAGAACCCATTTTTCAGATTTGCTTAGACTCCAACTTTTAATCCGAAATGGAGGGGTTTGGATTGATTCAACATGCCTTATTACAGAATATCCTGAATATATAGATGGTGAGCCACTTTTTGTTTTTCAGAACAAGGAACGCGGAGATGATTCTATCGCAGCCTCAAACTGGTTCATTAGCTCTGAAAAAGAAAATCCGATTCTGGTCTTAACAAGAGATATGCTTTTTGACTGGTGGCAAAAGCATGATAAGATTTATCATTATTTTTTAATGCATTTTTTCTTTACAATGGCAACAGAATTCTATAGCAAGCAATGGAGGCTCGTACCTTTTTATTCAAATCTGCCTTGCCACATTCTTCAAAGAGAATTGTTTAACAAGTACACTGAAAAACGATTTGCTCAGATAAAAAAAATGTCAGCTGTTCATAAGCTGACATATAAATTTTGTGAAGAAAAGTTTTCTAATACATTTCTTGAATACATACTTAATAATTAGCTGAACATATCGATTCTTATTTTATGCTTTCCACCAAGAAATTCCGTTGTAAGATATTTTTCAGCAATTTGTTCACATAACTCATAAGATATAATTCTTTCACCCATGCAAAGAACATTTGCATCATTATGAAGTCTTGTAAATTCCGCAGACTTTAAATCTCCACAAACTGCAGCTCTTATACCTTTATGTTTGTTGGCCGCCATGCTCATTCCAATACCAGTTCCGCAAATAAGAATGCCAGTGTCAACCTTTTTTGAGGTTACAGCCTCACATACTTTGTTTGCATAGATTGGATAATCAACAGCATCTGTGGAATCTGTACCTAAATCCAAAATTTCATAATTTTTTGATTTTAGAAAATTTATAAGCTTTATTTTATATTCAAATCCTGCATGATCGGAAGCAATTGCAATTTTCATGAAAACAACTCCTCTTCGCTAAAAGACATTAAAGCCTTGCACAATGGAATATCCTCTTTTCGTGTAATCTTAATATTATTTACAAAACCTTTTGAAAAATATACAGTTTCTCCATAATAAACAAGGACAAGATCTGCATAAATAAAATCATGTTTATTTTCTTTTTCAGCTTTTTCATACAGTTTTATCATAGGACCATATTTATAAGTCTGAGGAGTCTGAATACGCATAATTTTACTTCTATCAAGCTGCCTATTTCCACTTTCGCCATCATCTGTATAAAGAACTGTCTCGTAACATGGAATCGCAAGTGAAGCATTTCCTTTTTCATGGGCAATTCTTAACATTTCATTAATTGCTTTCTGAGGAAGAATAGGTCGTGCCGCATCGTGAATAATAATAAAATCATCATCTGAGAGTTTTTTTCTTAAATAAAAAATTCCATTTCTTGTGGAGTCATGTCCTGTTTCTCCACCTTCTATAATATCGATAACTTTGGAGATTTTATATTCATACAAAATTTCCCTAAGGTGTTGAATCCAATCTTTTACACATACTATTACTATTCCATCAACATTGGGATTCTTTTCAAAATTCTCTAATGTATAAACAATAACTGGTTTATCATTTAAAGAAAGAAATTGTTTAGGCATAGATCCCCCCATTCTAGAACCAATGCCACCAGCAAGAATAATTGCATAATTTTTCATAAAGCGACTATTTTACATCAATTTCAAGAAGATTTTTCATAAAAATTTTCATATATTTTTTAGCCCAAATTGTGACTCGAAGAAATCCTGCACTATCACCTTTTCCACAGAATATAAGAATTCCACGTTTTTTTAATTCAGACGTAATAAATTCGGCAGTTTTATATTTTGGTTTAATACAAATAAAGCACCCTTCCGTCGGAATAAATGAATATGCTTCTGAAGTCAATGCACAAAGCAAATATTTTTTTCCACATTTAAATTTCTTCTGTAAATCCTTATATGCCTTATCAAAATTATCTATAATTGCCTCGCCAAATGCCAATGCGACATTATTTACCGTATAATGGGGCTTGAAATTCTTTACATATTGAACATTATTTTTTGACGAAATTACTGCTCCCATTCGCAATCCTGGCATTGAAAGGAATTTAGAAAAAGTTCTTAAAATAATGACATTATCATATTTTTTTATTAAATCAATAGAACTTTCTTCATAAAAATAATGGTATGCTTCATCAATAATAACAACTGCATTTACAGACTTTGCTTTTTTTACAACACTTTCTATTTCACTCTGTTCATAGACATTTCCGATTGGCATGCTTGGATTTACAAGAGAAACAAGACTTGTATTCTCATCTATTTTTTCAATCAATTTATTAATATCAAAAGAATAGTCCTTTTCATAATGAACAAATTCTGTGGTCATTTGCTGCATATCGGCATAAACTTTATACATTCCGAATGTTGGAGTCACACAAAGAAGTTTTTTTCTTGGTTCTCCAAAAATTTTTATTATATATCCCATTGCAACCACAGAACCATCCGTAAGAGTTACATTTTCATATTCAAGTCCTAAAAGGCGAGCATATTTTGTAGTAAAACGAATTTCTTCTGGATAAAGAGAAAGGTATGCCGGTGTTATTTTCTTCATAGCTTTTTTAAAAAGCCATTTTGGAACACCATCTGGATTTTCATTCTGATCAAGCCGAATATAGCCAGCTCTATCTTCGGTCTGGTTTGTTCTCAAAAAATTTTTTATAACTGGATCAACATAATACATAGAATTTCCTCTAAATAATAGCTTGCTTAATCTTAACATTTTTTTTCGAATATGAGAATATATAAAAAAGGATATACACAGAATGAAAGAACTTAATTTAAAAGAAATTCAAGCATCTTGCCTTACCACATTCTTAAAACTAGATGAACTTTGCAGAAAATTAAATATAAAATACTTTATGGCTTTTGGGACACTTATTGGAACTGTGCGGCATCATGGTTTTATACCTTGGGATGATGATATTGATGTAATGATGCTAAGAACTGACTATGAAGTCCTTAAAGACTATTGCGAATCAAATTTTAATGAACTAAATAATTACAAATTATGTACTAGAGAAAACACAAAAAATTATTCACCATCAATACCTAGATTTGTTAACACTAAATATAAATTTGAATCTAGTTATGCTTATGAAAAAAAATTTGAGTTAGGTGCTTTTGTAGACATTTATATTCTTGATAGTTGTGGAAATACATTTGAAGAAGGCAAGAAATTTGGAAAAAAAATACGAAAATGGGATACAAAATATATGATTTATTTAAATCCAAACAATGGAAAAAACAATGTAAAATGTTATATTAGATATATTATAAGTTTTTGGCTAAGACTTATTTGGGGAAAAAACTATAATTTTGACAAAAAATTAAATGAATTTAATTCTAAAGTCCATTCTCAAAATGATAAATTTGTTGGAGTTTTATATGATTGTGATCCTATGAGACGAGAATTATTTATCAATCCTCCAGAAGCAGACTTTGAAGGACACAAAGTTTTTATACCCAACAATTATGACGAAGTTTTGAATTTAACCCACAAAAACTATATGACATTGCCTCCAGAATCAGAAAGGATTCCTCACCATAATTATAAACTTTACAAAATTTAAATTTTTGATTAAATAAAAGGTATAAAACAAGGTAAACAAAAATACTAATTTATTTTTATCCTCTTCCATGCTATTGTTTCTGTATGCAAAATATCAGAAAATTGCCAATCGGCATCTAAAGTTTTGAAAAACTTCGTGAAGGCGGCTACATTTATATTGACAAGACAGAATTTATCTATAGTCTTGTCCACACAGGGCAAATTTATTTTCTTAGCCGACCGCGCCGTTTCGGAAAGAGCCTTTTTCTTTCAACCTTAAAGGCCTATTTTGAGGGGAAAAAGGAGCTTTTCGCTGGCCTTAAGATTGAGCAGCTTGAAAAGGACAATCCTGACGCATGGAAGGCTTACCCGGTTATTTATCTGAATTTTGCTCAGGACAATTTTTCTTCCAAGGGAACTCTTGCGGACTGCCTGAATCTGCAGCTTAAAAAATATGAGGAGCTTTACGGCATTACAGAAATAGACAACAGATTTGCCGGCCGTTTCATAACCATTGTGCAGACCGCACGCAAAAAGACGGAGCTTCCAGTTGCAGTCCTTATTGACGAGTACGACAAGCCGCTCCTTGACGCGCAGAGCAACGAGGAGCTTGTGAACGAGAACCGCGAGACACTTCGCGGTCTGTACGTGACACTGAAAGCCCTTGACGAGGACCTTAAATTCGTATTCCTGACAGGTGTCACAAAGTTCAGCAAGGTGAGCATATTCAGCGGCCTGAACCAGCTTGAACAGATGTATGACGGCTACCATTTCTATGAGAACAGCGAGGGCGTCTATAATCCGTTCAGCCTTTTGAACGCGCTGAAAAAACAGGACTTTTCCCTTTACTGGTTTGCAACCGGCACCCCGACATTCCTTATAAAGAAGCTCCAGGAAAGCACGATGAACTACATGGACCTTTCAAACGGAGTTGAGGCCACCGCGCAGGAGCTCCAGGACTACAGGAGCGACAACCCCAACCCCATTCCGCTCTTCTACCAGACAGGCTACCTTACAATAAAAGGCTACGACAGGGAATTCGTCGTGTACCTTTTAAAATACCCGAACGACGAGGTGAAGTATGCGTTCATAAACTCGCTTGCTCCGGCAATCCTGAACAACAACCGCTCCACAGGGCTTGACGTTGTCTCGTTCGCGCGCGACATAAAGAAAAGTGACATAGAAAGCGTGATGAACCGGTTCAAGTCTCTCTTTGCCACTCTTCCATACACAACCGCAAGGAAAGAAAAGCGGAACACTGTCATAGAGCAGAACTTCCAGAACGTGTTCTATCTTGTGTTCACGCTGCTAGGCCAGTGGTCGTCTGTTGAGGAGACATCCTCATTCGGCAGGGCTGACTGCCTGCTTTTGAACGGGAACAATGTGTTTATCTTTGAGTTCAAGAGGGACAGGAGCGCGGACGAGGCATTGCAGCAGATTGAAGAAGCGAAATACGCCGAGCCGTACAGGTCAAGCGGAAAGCGGATTGTAAAAATCGGCGCGAGCTTCTCCACGAAGGAACGGAATCTTTCAGAATGGAAGATTGTAAAAGACTAAACATTAGATTTGTTCAGCAAGAATGTCTTCGATAATTGTAAATCAAAAGTATTTACTGTAAACTAGTAGAACTATGTTTTCAGCTCTCTACAATATCATAATTCTTCCGCTTAATACTCTTCTTGAATTTTTTTACCAGTTTATTTTTGAGGCGACAAACAATCCCGGTGTTGCTGTCGTCGGCTTGAGCTTTGTTGTCACTCTCTGCACTCTTCCGCTTTATATGGTCGCCGAAGGCTGGCAGGAAAAGGAGCGCGAGACGCAGCTGCGCCTTAAGCCCGGAATTGAAAGAATCAAGAAATTCTTCAAGGGCGATGAGCAGTATATGATTCTGAACACTTTTTACCGGCAGAACCATTACAGCCCGATTATGGCTCTGCGCTCTTCTTTTAGCCTTTTGATTCAAATTCCTTTTTTTCTCGCCGCATACCACTTTCTTTC
>DHKO01000009.1 GCA_002404895.1 Treponema sp. UBA4692
CCGGGCGTTGACCCGATTCTCGGACCTGAAATGCGCTCGACTGGCGAGGTTCTCGGGCTTTCAGACAACTTCCCGCTCGCTTTCTACAAGGCTCAGGAAGCCGCAGGCGCAGAACTGCCGCACGCTCCAGCTCCGTGGGAAAACAAGAAAGTCCTGATTTCTCTTAGCGACAAAGAAGGCTTAAAAGGACAGGTTCTTTACATCGGAAAAACTCTTTCTAAGCTAGGATTTACCCTTGTATGCACGCAGGGAACTGCTGAATTCTACCGCGAAAACGGAATCAAATGCGAGGAAGTGAACAAGATTGGCGCCGGCCGCCCGGACGTTGTAGACATAATTATGAACAAGGAAGTCTGCCTTGTAATCAACACGCCAAAGGCAAAACGCAATTATGCCGAGGACAGAAAGACAATCCGCAAGGCGTGCCTTAAATACAAAGTTCCTTACATTACGACCTTGGCAGGCGCTTATGCCGCAGTTCAGGGAATCGAGGCTGTAAAGAACGGAAAAGGCGGCGAGGGCGGAGTAAAATCATTGCAGGAATATCACGCGATGATAAAATAATCTGAAATTTGTAAAAATCCGACAAGTTTTGTAATATTATAGCATTTAATGTCAAAAAATTCTAAAATATGCAAAACTTGCAAGGGGAGTTTTACAAATGAAAAAGATGTTAGCAGCTGTTATCCTTTTCGCTGGATTATTTTTCGGCTTGAACGCGGAAGAATTTTCTAATGAAGAGGATATCGACAATGTTTACACAATCGAGTGGACATTGAACACCGACACAAATTCCGTTGAAATCAGACTTTTCGCTCTTAATACAGATGCTTTTGATGAGGCTTTCGGAAACAGCAGCATTGACGAGGAGCTTTCAGGAATTCTTTCTGACTACGGATATACAGGAAGCAGCCTTGTTTCTGAGACAAAAGACGAGAATTTTGACAACGGAAAATATACAATGCTAATAAAAAAATTCAGTCTTCAATGATTTTGATGAAAAAATCCGCCGCTTTTATTGCGTTTTTCTGCCTTGCCCAGCTTGTTTTTTGCCGTCCTGCGGTAAAGGAGCTTTCTTCTTTCACTCTTATGGGCGAGGTGGAGCTTTATGAAAATCCTGGTTTTTCATCTCCGTCTTCTTTTAAGACCTTGAACCATGAGAACGGCTTAAAATGCGTTGTGATGAGCTCTGGAAAAAGAGAAAATGGAGGGCAATGGCTTTATGTTCTTTTAAGAAACGGACTTTGGGAAGAAAACGGAGACTGGCTCAGCGCATACAGCAAATTCTGGATTTTCCTTTCTGACGACACGGAAATTTTTGACTTTGAGGAATGATATTTTCTGTCTGAAATCAAAAGCCTGATAAAAATTTGGCAGTTTTAATGATTTTGTCTGTTCTGCTGTTTTTGCTTAAAATCTTAAAAAACTAAATTTAAAAAATCCCTTTCAAAAGCCGAAAGGGATTTTTTAATATAAAATGTCTTATGCTATTTGCGGAAGATTTTATATCAGAATCATGCTTTCTTTTTTCCTTTTGAAAGCCGCGCCGCGTTTAGAATCGCTATAAAGCATACTCCCACATCTCCGAAAACTGCGAGCCACAGATTTCCGATTCCGGCGGCATTCAAAATCATTATCAATGACTTTACTCCGATTGAGAAGACAATATTCTGGTAAACAACGCCCATTGTCTTTCTTGCGATTTTGATTGCGTCAACAAGGCGGCTCGGCTTGTCGTCCATAATCACGACATCTGCCGCCTCGATTGCAGCGTCGCTTCCAAGCCCGCCCATCGCGACTCCCACGTCAGCGCGCGCAAGAACAGGGCTGTCGTTTATTCCGTCTCCGACAAACATCAGCTTGCTTTTTCGCTCTTCGCTGTTTTTTCCGAGCTTTGAAATCAGCCTGTCAACTTTTGAGACTTTGTCTTCCGGGAGCAGGTCAGCATAAACTTTGTCGATTCCAAGTTTCTTTCCGACGATTTCAGCGGTCGATTTTGAGTCGCCTGTGAGCATAACTGTTTCTTTAACGTTGAGCTTTTTCAATTTTGAAATTGTCTCTTTTGAGTCTTCTTTTTCCGTGTCGCTTATGATTATGTAGCCTGCATATTTTGAATCAACAGAAACGTGAATCACAGTTCCGGCAGTCTCTTTTTGAATATCGTGAAAATTTTCGACATTCTCGCTTTGCATAAGCTTCGCGTTTCCCGCCAAGATTTTCTGGTTTCCGACAGTCGCCATTATTCCTTTTCCGGACACAACTTCCGCGTCGAGAATTTCAAGTTTTCCGCAGAGAGGGCAGCTGTGCGCTTTTTTCAGAGATTTTGAAATCGGATGGTCTGAATAGCTTTCGGCGTGGGTCGCTACTGCGAGAAGCTCATCTTTTGTGAATCCCTCTTCCGGGCAGATTTCCGTAACGCTGAAAGTTCCTTTTGTTAAAGTTCCTGTCTTGTCAAAAACCGCAATCTTCACTTTTGCGAGAGCCTCGATAAAATTCGAGCCTTTCACTAGAACGCCTGCGGCCGACGCTTTTCCGATTCCGCAGAAGAACGAGAGCGGAATTGAGATTACAAGGGCGCAAGGGCATGAGACAACAAGGAACGCGAGCGCGCGGTAGAGCCAGACTGAAAATCCGAAATTCTTGTAAATCTCCGGGGCAAACAGTTTGAGCGCGGCAGGCGGAATGAATGCGACTGCGACCGCGAGAATGCAGACAATCGGCGTGTAGACTTTCGCGAATTTCGATATGAATTTCTCGCTTCTTGCCTTTACCTCGCTCGCTTTTTCGGTGAGGTTCAGGATTCTTACAACCGCGCTTTCCCCGTATTCTTTTGTGACCTGAATTTTTATCGGGCTTGTCTCGTTCACAAATCCGGACAAGATTTCAGACTTTTCCTCGGCCGAAACTTCGCGCGGAACGCTTTCGCCTGTCAAGGCAGAAGTTTCCACAAAAGACTTCCCCTCAATAATAAAGCCGTCAAGCGGAACTCTTTCTCCAGGGCGCACCTCTATTATCTCGCCGATTCTCACGTCTTCCGGGCTTACGCTCACTGTTTTTCCGTCTCTTATTACATTCGCGTGGTCAGGACGGATGTCCATAAGAGACTTGATTGAGTCGCGCGACTTGTCAACCGCGTAATCCTGAAAAAATTCTCCGATTTGATAAAAAAGCATAACCGCGACAGCTTCAGGAAATTCTCCTACAAAAATCGCTCCGATTGCCGCCACAGACATCAAAAGCTGCTCGCCGAAAATATTTCCTTTCCTTATGTTCTTTATCGCGCCTTTTATTACATCTCGCCCTGCGAGAATGAACGCGACAAAGCAGAATGCCGCTGAGGCATAAGGCATAATTTTCAGGAGATTTTCCGGCACTGAGATATTTTTTGTGAAAAAGCCAAAATGCGCCGTGAAAAGCCCGAGCAAAAGCAGGACTGCCGAAACAATGATTTTTTTAAGCGAGTGTTCTTCTTCCTCGTCCTCGTCGCCGTCATCATCGTCATGGCAGCAAGAGCATTTTATTTCGCCTGAATGTGAATGGCCGCCGCCGCAATGTTTCTCATGTTCTTTATGATTTTCACATTTCTTGATTTCTTCTGATTCTGAAAGTTTTTCTTTCTTCATATTTTTCTCCTGTTTTTTTGATTTTGCGGAAGCTCAGGCACCGCCAGTTTTTTTGCAGACGATTTTTCCGCCTCAGTTATTCTGAAATATGCTCGAGTCCCATGTTCAGGATTGAGACAACGTGGTCGTCGCTGAGCGAGTAGACATTGCATTTTCCTGCGCGCTCGAATTTCACAAGGTGATTCTCCTTTAAAATCCTGAGCTGGTGCGAGATTGCCGACTGCTGAATTCCGAGAATCTCGACCATCTCATTGACTGAAAGCGAGTTGTTCAGCAGGCAGAACAAAATTTTTATTCTTGTGGAGTCCCCGAAAATCTTGAAAAGCTCGGAGATGTCAGCAAGTGTGTCCTCGTCAGGAAGAGACTCGAACAGCTTGTTTTTTGCTTCGTCTTCCATTTTTTCTCCATTTGGTTTATATAACTGAATTTTCATATGAAGTATTATTCATATGAATGATGATATATTTGTCTAAAAAAATTGTCAAGAAAATGATTCGCAACGCCATGCTGAATTTGAGTTTTTGACCGCACGTTTTTTTGTCATGCTGAATTTATTTCAGCTTTGCATTAAGAGATTCTGAATCTAACCGAGCATAAATCTGCTCGAGTTCAGAATGACGACGTTACGGCTTGATTCATACATACAATAAAAATTTGCCGAACAATGGAAAATTTTATATTTTGATATGTATATCGCCGCGAATTTTTGTGCAGGCGGCTTTTATCTTTTAAATCAAAGACAGGAGATAAATAAATGGCAAAGTATCAGTTTCAGACAGAAGTGAACCAGCTTCTCAAATTGATTATCCACTCGATGTATTCAAACAAGGACATTTTCCTGCGCGAGATTATCTCGAACGCTTCGGATGCATTGGACAAGCTTAACTATCTTATGGTGTCGGACGACGCTTACAAGAATCTAAAGACAGAGCCGAGAATCGACATCAGCTTTAACGAGGTCGCGAAAATTCTCACGGTTCAGGACTCGGGAATCGGAATGAACGAGGAAGACCTGAGCAACAATCTCGGAACAATCGCCCGCTCAGGAACAAAGGCTTTCATCGATAAAATCTCAAAGGAAAAAAACGCGGGCGAGTCAAACCTTATCGGACAGTTCGGCGTTGGATTTTACTCGGCTTTTATGGCTGCGAAAGAAATCAATGTCTACACAAGAAAGGCCGCGACCGACAAGATTTATAAATGGTCAAGCGACGGCACAAATTCATATACAATAGAAGAAATCGCTTCTGACTCTGACGAGGCTAAGAAATTCGGATTCGACAAGCCTGAGACTCACGGCTCTGCAATCGAGATGATTTTGAACGACGACAGCAAGGAATTCGCTTCAAGATGGAAGATTGAGGAGCTTATCAAGCGCTACTCCGACCATATCGCGTTCCCTATTTATCTTCATTACACGCAGAACAAATACGACGACAAGGGAAATGTAACAGGAAGCGAGAATAAAGTTGACAAGGTGAATTCGGCTTCCGCTCTTTGGAAACGCCCGAAATCTGAGCTAAAGCCAGAGGACTACAACGATTTCTACAAGACAATCAGCCACGACAGTCAGGATCCGCTCTTTTATGTTCACACGCACGCTGAGGGAACTCAGGAATATACAACTTTGTTCTATGTTCCGCAGCAGGCACCGTTCGATATGTATCAGGCAGATTACAAAAGCGGCGTTAAGCTTTATGTTAGGCGCGTATTCATCACAGACGATGACCGCGAGCTTTTGCCTGCTTACTTGCGTTTTGTTCGCGGAATCATCGACTCTGAGGACTTGCCGCTGAATGTGAGCCGTGAAATTTTGCAGCAGAACAGAATTCTTGACAGCATAAAGACAGCTTCTGTAAAGAAGCTTCTCGGAGAATTCAAGAAGCTTGGAGAGGAAGCGGACAAGGCGAGAAAGTCAGAGAATCCGACAGATGAAGAGAAAAAGACTATTGAGAAATGGAACAAGTTTGTTGAGCAGTTCAACCGCCCGATGAAGGAAGGCCTTTATGGTGACTATGTGAACCGCGAGGAGATTGCGGAAATCGTAAGATTCAAGTCAACTGACGCAAGCGGAGACGGCGACGGAAAATGGACGAGCTTCAAGGACTATGTCTCAAGAATGAAGCCTGAGCAGAAGGCAATCTACTATATCACTGGAAACAACGAGAAAAACCTGCGCGCAAGCCCGCTGCTTGAAGCGTACAAGAAGAAAGGCTTTGAAGTTCTTATCATGTCTGACGATATTGACGACATTGTTATTCCAAGCCTCATGAAATACAAGGACTACGAGCTTAAAGGCGTGAACCGCGCAGGCTCTGACGACGAGCTTGGAATCGACAAGGAAGAGGCGAAGAAAAAGGAAAAGGCTTTCAAGCCAGTTCAGGAGAAAATCAAGAAGGCTCTTGGAGAGCGCGTTAAGGACGTTGTCCTTTCAAAAAGACTGAGCGACAGCCCTTCATGCATCGTTGTTGACGAGAGCGACCCGGGATTCCAGATGGAGCGCATGATGCGCGCTATGGGGCAGGCGGGACCTGGAGTAAAGCCTATTCTTGAGGTGAATGCCGACCACGCGATTGTAAAGACGCTTGAGAATTCAAGTGACGAGGCCTATATCGCGGACGTTTCGGAAGTTCTTCTTGACCAGGCGCTTCTTGTAAGCGGAGCGGAGCTTTCAAGTCCGACAGACTTTATTAAGGCGATGAACACGCTGATTTTGAAGTAAGCAAGAAAAAATTAGCGGCGGTTTTAGTTTGCCTAAACCGCCGCTTTTTTATCGCATTTTTATGCTGAATTAAATGATGAAATTCCGCCGCATGAAGAAACTCTCCGTGCGGTGTTTTTACAGCCTTTTTAAGATATTGTTGTAATATTCGGGATTTATTTCAAATACGGATATAGTCGCGGTTCAGTCTTTTTGCCGCAATTAGAGTTGTTCCACAGCCGCAGAATAAGTTTTTCCGTAAAGTCATTTTCTGAAAACCCCAGCTTTTTTGAGACAATCTTGTTTACTTTTGGCAAGAAGCACATTTTTGAACTTGAAACTTTAGATTCTCTTGCAATCATTTTGGAGCTTTCCCAGATTGACTCAAGCGAGAGATTTTCAGATTCCTTGATATTGTTTTCAAGCAAGAGCGAGATATGCTCCCACGCAAGCAGGCAGACATTTTCATCAAGTGCGGTTTTATAAATCTGGCTTTCTTCTTTTGGATATTGAAAATACGGAGAACACTTTGTTCTCCGTTTTGTCTAAATATATTTTAAATCCGCAAAATTTTCTATTGCTGCTTATGTCCTGATTTTATGGGCGTGAGATTTCAATTTCCTACAATCCGTTTTTCTTCTATAATCTTTTTATGATTATCTTTGCTTCCGGGCGGACAGACATTCCTGCATTTTATTCTGAGTGGTTTTTGAACCGTGTCCGAGCGGGCTTTGTCGATGTAAGGAATCCGTATGTTCCAAGAAAAGTTACGCGCTACCGTCTTGAGCCGAAAGTTGTTGACTGCATTGTTTTCTGCACAAAGAATCCTGCGCCGATTATTCCGCATCTGGAAGAGCTTAAAGATTTTGGAATTTATTTTTTTGTTACAATTACGCCTTACAAAAAGGACATCGAGCCGAATGTTCCTGAGAAAAGCAAGGTGATTGAGTCGTTCGCAGAGCTTTCACAAAAAATTGGAAGAGATAAAGTCTGCTGGCGTTACGACCCGGTTTTTGTCGATTCAACATATACTGTTGCGGCTCATATCCGAGAGTTCAAGAAGTTGTGTGCTGTGCTTTCGCCGTATACAAGCCGCTGCGTTATAAGTTTTGTTGACTTGTACTCAAAGACAAAGAGAAATTTTCCAGAATTAAGGGAAGTGAGCGATGATGACCAGAAATTCATTGCCGGGAGCTTTTCACGTATCGCCTTTGAATACGGAATTGAAGTTGAATCCTGCGCGGAAAAACTTGACCTTGCTCCTTACGGAGTGAAAAAAGGCGCGTGTGTTTCAAAAGAAATTATAGAAAATATTACTAACGAACGTTTGTTAAAAACCGGCGTGCAGAATCTTCGGAAACACTGCGAGTGCCTTCCAATGCGTGATATTGCCTATTACAACTGCTGTCCGCATCTTTGCAGGTATTGCTACGCGAATTACGATGAGAGCCTTGTGAGGAAAAACTTTGCCCGGCACAATCCCGCCTCTTCTTTTTTGATTGGAGAGTCAATGCCTGATGATATTTTAAGCGAAGCCAAGCAGGAAAGTTTCAGGGATTTGCAGCTGTATTTGTTTTAGATTTTTTACGGATTCCGAAATAAATTCGGAATGACGAATGACAATTTTTTTAGTCTTTTACTGCCGTTCTGTAGTCCCAGTTGTGCTTCGGGTATCTTCCTTTCATCTCCCTGCAGATTTCTGGCCAAGTGGCTGTCCAAAAGTTTTTCAGGTCGTCTGTTATTTGCAGCGGACGCGAGGATGGAGAAAGCAGTTTCAATAGTATTGGCTCTCCGAGAATTTTCGGAGTCTCAAAGCAGCCGAAAATCCGCTGGATTATGATTTCGATTGACGGCTGGATTAAAGATGTTCCTAAATCAGAATCCGAGGGAGATTTTATCCTTGTGTAGATTATCTTTGTTTTACGACCGTTCGGTAGTGTAATATTCAGCGGAACTTTCTCGTCTATTTTGTTTCCGTCCAAGAACCAGTAAAGCCCTTCATAAATTGTGTTTGAGTCGATTTTTGGGGAGCTGATAAACGACAAAAGCCAATCGTTCGTTAGTTTATTTAGATTTAAGTATTTATATGCGCGAGAGTTTTTCTCATCTTTATCTGAAATCTCGTTTGATTTTGAATGTGTGATAAAGAATTCAGCCCGAAGCAGAAAATTTTTTGTCTTTTCATTCAAAAAGTTGTTTGCAGTTTGACTATCGAATGGTAGCTTAAAAATCTCATTTTCTTCTATGAAATTGCAGATTGCAAGCGCGGATTTTTCAATTTCCGGCGTTTCTTTTTTTTCTGACAGTATGATTTTTCCAAAAGACGTTACCGTGCAGTTTTTTGCCGTCAAAATTCTCTCGGAAAGCTTAACTTCTGTTTTTGAGCTGGAGACAGAATGTTCTTCAAGAAATTTTTCCACATCGTCTTTTACTATTGTCTCAAATTCGCGGATTTTTCCAGGTGTTCCAGCCGCAGAGCTTGACGCAACGTCAACTCCGATTATCCATTCAGAAAACGACGAGAGATTTTTCTGCCGCAAGTTTTCACGCTTTAGAATTGCTTTTCTTCCTGACGGAAACTGGTATTCCGCAAAATCTTTCTCCGCAGAATTGAGCTTTGCGAGCCTGTCCGGGAATCCTGCAAGCATCGGATTTTTTGATTTGACTTCCTCTTCCTTTATTTTTAGATTTTGGTAAGCGCGCGAAAGCCTTCTTGACAAGTCCTGCTCAAACAGCCTCTTCTGGTTTTCGCCCGAATCCCTGAATTCTGAAAACTGCGTTACAGCCGAGATATTTTTTGTTCCGGCCGCAAGTGCGGCGCAGGCAAGCCTTGGACTTAGCCCGAGCGAAAGAGCCGCTTTCCCTTTTTCTGTTATTTTCGCGTTTTCTTTGTCTAAGCAGCCTAGATTTTGAAGAAGCGATTTTGCGTTTTCCCATGCTGCGGCTGAAGGCTCTGTGAGCCAGCTGAGCTTTGCCTTTTCAGTAACGCCCCACGCCGCACATTCAAGAACCATCTCTGACAAGTCCGTGCGCAAAATTTCAGGCGGATTTTGAAGAATCCTCGCCTCGTTTTTGTTCCATAATCTGATGCATTTTCCCTCTTTTACACGTCCGGCTCGTCCTGCGCGCTGGTCTGCGCTGAAAACAGATTCTCGTTCCGTCACAAGCTTTTCCATCCCTGTGTTCAAGTCGATTTTTTTAGTCCGCGAGAATCCCGAGTCAATCACGACCGCGACATCTGGAACTGTAAGCGATGTTTCTGCGATTGCAGATGAAAGAATCACTCTGATTTTTGAGTCTCTTGATGGAGAAAGAGCTTTTCTTTGTTCTGAAAGCGAAACTGAGCTGTGGAGAACCAGAATTTCTGCCGGAATATCTTCGCTTTCAAGCTCTGACTTTAATTTTCTGATTTCGTAAATTCCGGGCAGGAAAACTAGAATTGACTGCGAGAAAACTGGTTTTGAATTTCTTGAAATTGACGAACATTCGTTAGTTAATTTCAAAGCTTCAACGGCAGATTTTACCGCTTTTAAAACGCTCTCATTGTCTTTGTATTCTATTTCGACAGGAAAGAGCCTTCCCGGAATTTTTATTATGCTTGCGGGATTTGAGCTGTTTCCCAAATATTCAGCTACCGATTGGCAGTTTATGGTCGCGCTCATCACGACTATAAAAAGGTCGTCGCGGAGCTGCATTGTCTCCTTTAGAAAAGCTAGCGCGAGATCTGAGTAAACAGAACGTTCGTGGAATTCATCCAGGATAATCACATTGATTTTTTCCAAAAGCGGATCTGACTGTAACATTCTTATAAGAACCGCTTCTGTTACGACTTCAAGCCTTGTCTCCTTGCTAATTTTTGACTCAAGATGAAGGCGGTAGCCCGCTGTTTTTCCTGTCTCTTCTCCTAGAATGCTTGAGACTCTGTCCGCAATCGCGGTGGCTGCAAGACGGCGCGGCTCTAGCATAAGGATTTTTCCCTTGAAATTTTCAAGAAGAGCGACTGGAACGGCTGTTGATTTTCCAGCTCCAGTTTCCGCAGCCAGAATCAAAGCGTGTGTCGGTGAATTTTTCAGGTTTACGCAGATTTCATTTAGATACGGTGAAATCGGAAGATTTTCAATTCCGCTTTTCATTCTGATTCTTCCTGCTGCCAAATTTCATAAAGCCTGTTGTCTAAAGTTTCGATAATATGTTTTGGCTTGAATTTTAACCTAACGTTTGTTAGTTTTTCCAGCCAGAAGAAAACCTGCTTTAGAAATTTCCCGGCCTTTCCAGGCAGTTTTAGCTTTGGGCTGATTATTATCTGGGAAAGAAAAACCATTCCGACTAAAATTCCGCTTCTTCTTAATCCTAAAAATAAAGCGTCGGAAGTGATTCTAAAACTACCGAACGTTAATAAGACTTTTCCATGCTGGGACAAAAGCGCGAAAAAAACAATTGTGAGCGTTATAAAAATCGACGGCAGAATCTTAACTTTTTTTCTTTTTACTGAGGCGAGAATAAAAAAAAGAATAACAAATCCCCAGAGAACAATCGCTGAAATCATAAATCCTCTTCTTTGCATTTTTCGCTTGTGTTTTTTGCTTCAACGAGCTTTAGCCATCTGCTTTTTTGCCTGAAAATCTCGGTGAAAATTCCAAGAACGGCTCCTGTCGCAAATCCTGTAACAAGAAGAACTGGCGCGATGTATTTCGCGTTTTTCCCGAAAAGGAAGAATCTTGCGACTAAAAGCTGGGCGCAGTTGTTTGCCAAGGCGCCCGCAAGGCTGATTCCAAGCGAGCTGATTTTTGATTTAAAAGCCGTGTAGACAAGAATCATCATAAGCGCGGAAGAAAAAGAGCCTGCCGCTGAAAAAATAAATATGTACGAGAAAAGAGTTCCTGAAATCACGCCCTGTGCGACAATCTTGAAAAAAACGACAAGTGCGATTTCTCTTTTTGTGAGGACTGAAAGCGAAAGGATAATTGGAAGATTCGCAAGTCCAAGTCGGAGAAATGGAAGCGGCTTTGGAATTGCGTATTCAACTGCGGAAAGAAAAAGGCAGAGTGCGGAAAAAAATGTTATCAGCTTTGTTCGGCTGCTGTCTTGCGCTGTTTTTAGTTTTGAGTCACACACAGGAAAGATTTTATCATAAAAAGTGATATAATAAAATCATGGAAAAACTTAAAGTAAATTTAATGGCGTTCGATTTGGACGACACACTTTTGAACGACGAGAGAAAAATAAGCGACAGAAATGTTGAAGTTTTGCGGCGGTGCGCTCAGCGCGGAATTTATGTTGTCTTGTGCTCCGGGCGCGCGGAGGACGGAATAAAGCCTTTTGTGAGCCGCCTTAATATTGCCGCTCTTGAGACTGGAAAATATGTTATCTCGATAAACGGCTGTTCGATTTTCGATATGCATAGGCGGCTTCAGATTTACAAGAAGACTGTACAGAGCGAGATTCTTCATTATGTCCACTCGGAAGCGAAAAAAATGGGATTTGAGACAGAAGTCTATTCTGAGGATATTGTTTTTTACAGCAAGGAGACTGAATGGACTTTGCGCGATGTTACGATGTGCGGCCTGAAAGGAAAAGAATCTGAAAACTACGATGAGCTTTTGAACAAGGATTTTTACAAGATGCTGATTCCAGGCGAGCCTGAAAAGCTTTTGGTCTTGCAGGAAAAGCTTAAAGCAGACCTTGGCGGCAAGGCTGTGATTTTCACAAGCAAGCCGTATTTTCTTGAAATTCTACCTCCGGGGTGCGGAAAAGGCGAGTCGATTTTGTGGCTTTCAAAATACATCGGAATTGATGCGGGTACAACAATGGCTTTCGGAGACAGCATGAACGATGAAAGCATGATAACAAAGTGCGGCTACGGAGTTGCAATGAAAAACGGCAACGAGCAGATAAAAAAAATCGCCGGCTTCGTTACTGAAAAGACCAACAACGATGACGGCGTGGCGGATTTTATTGAAAAATGGGTTTTATAGCCTTTGCTTTATGCCTTTTTCAAAAAGCTGGTAAAGCTCGGAGTTGTCTTTTGCGGAGAGAATTTTTCCAATCTCTCCGTTTTCGTTAAGAAAATTTATCATAGCCGCGATGCATTTTAAGTTGTGCGGAGTGCAGTCCGGCCAGACTGTCAGAACGTAAATCTCGTTTTTGCTTGAAATTCCTGCCGCGGCGCAGATTGACGAGACTCCTTTTGATGTCGCGTGCGGAACTGAAATTTCCTTTCTTATAAAAGTGCTTGCTGCGGCTTCTCTTTTTAGAATATCTGAGACGACCTGATTTCTGTCGTTCACTTTGCCGCTTTTTTCAAGAAGCGAGACAAGCTCCTCGATAATTTCCCGTTTTGAGCTGCCTTTAAGCTGTGTTGTTACGGAATTTGATGAAATCCACAGATTGTTTTTGTCCATAAAATGCTCCTTGCCCGCGTATTTCTTGTCAGGCGTAATTTTTCAGTGGGTTTTGCCTTTGAGAGAAGAGAAATAGTGAGAAACTGGAGAAAATTTATTGGAGCGTTTGTTTTTTGATTACGGAGCGCAGATAGCGCGTCAGATGCTGGATTTTCTTGCCTGTCTTTTTTGTTAGCTTGAATTCTGTTGGCGGCAGAATCTTTATTAGAAACGGAAAATTTTCCGCATAGAGAATTTCAGCTTCGGAATTTTGCGAGAAAGATGTCTCGCTGCTGTTTTCAAATTTTGCGATTTGGACAGGAGGAAAGTTTTCGCCTTGATTTATTTCCGTTACGCTTGAATTTCGCAGAAGACTTGAGATGGATTTGTTTTGGGCATAAAACGACATTGACTGAAAAATCGTGAATAAAGCGGCGAAAATAAGAAATGACAGCCTTGTTCTGATACTGTGTCGCATAGTTTTATTATAATGCAAAAAACGGCAAAAATGAAATTTCCGCTCTTGCTGAAAAAAAGCGGAGACTGTTTGAAATCCCCGCTTTTAGATTCTTTATTTTATTTCCATGGATTGTCGCGCACAAAAGTCTCGTCGCGCTCGTATCCGACAGAAATGATTCCTACTTTTGTTCCGCAGAAATCTTCAATGAATTCAATGTAGTCGCGCGCCTCTTTTGGAAGAGACTCGTAGTCGCGCACTTTTTTAAGAGAAGTTTTCCATCCCTTGAATTTCTTGAGAACCGGCTTCGCGTTTTCCATGTCCTCGACTCCAGCCGGAAAATCCGTAACGATTTTTCCGTTGATGTCGTATGCGACGCACGCCTCAATCTGCTCCATCGGGTCGTAGATGTCGAGATGTGTGAGCACGAGAGAATCGATTGAATTTACACGGCAGGCATAGCGCAAAGCGACAAGGTCAAGATAGCCGCATCTTCTGGCTCTTCCTGTTGTAACTCCGTACTCGCGTCCTGTGTCGCGCACTTTTCTGCAAAGCTCGCTTTCTGCCTCGTCTGCGTCGTTGAATTCTGTAGGCATCGGACCGTTTCCTACTCGTGTCTCGTACGCCTTGAAAACGCCAAGGATTTTGTCAAGGTCGTGAGGCCCGATTCCGCAGCCTGTCGCAGCTCCGGCCGCGCATGAGGCTCCAGAAGAGACATAAGGATAAGTTCCAGAGTCAATGTCGAGCATTGCGCCCTGCGCGCCTTCAAAAAGGATATTGTCTTTCTTGAATTCGTGCATTTTCGCGGTCAAATCGACGCGCATTTTGATAAGCTGGTCTTTGTACTTGTTGAGATATTCAAGGTCTTCCGAATCCAAATCCGCGATTTTCTGCTTCCAGTCAAGGTCGGCAAGGCGGATTCCGTCTCTCTGGGCTTTTTCTGAGTATGCGATTCCGATTCCTCGTCCTGTTGTTCCAATCGGGCGTTTTCTGGAAGCGTCGCGCTCCTTGTCCATTTTGCGGTAGCGTGGAAGAATTATGTGCGCGCGGTCTGAAATGAATACGCGTCCTTCCCAGTTGATTCCGTTGTCCTTTAGCATCTGAAGCTCGTTGAAAAGGGCTTCCGGGTCAATAACCATTCCGGCTCCAAGAAAAACTGACTTGTTCGGATAAAGGATTCCGCTTGGAACCTGATGAAGAGCAAACTGCTTTCCGTCAACAACGATTGTGTGTCCGGCATTCGGTCCGCCTGCATAGCGCACAACATACTTAGCATCTTCTGCAAGATAATCTACGATTTTACCTTTTCCTTCGTCGCCCCACTGAGCGCCAATAACAACGACCTTCATAAAGCCCCCAAAATGGATTAGCACTTTCCGCGCGAGAAGCGTTTCTGTGCAAAAATACATTAAATAATAACATAAAGAGAGACACGTTTCAATTAAGGCGTTTTTTGCTGCGGTTCTGCCTGAAAATATGGCAGAAAGCAAAAGTAAGATTTCTTTTAGGATTTTCGATTTGCAAGGCGCAGGACATATTTTTCAAACTAAAGTTATTTTTTCGCATTGGTTCGGTTTGGTGTCAGAACTTTTCAAAAAGACTTCGCTTTATTATAATCTCTTGCCATGAAAATCTTTATTAAGCTACTGGTCGGCTGGGCTGTTTTGCTTTTGGTTTCATGCGGCAAAAAGCCTGCCTCGTTAAAGACAGGTCCCTTGCCTGAAAAGTCTGTTTCCGGACAGGTTTTAAGCATTTCATTCAATGAGCCGATTGACACCATTGACCAGCAGAGAGCTGTTTACTCAAGTTCCTTTGAGATTATCGGAAATATGATGGACGGCCTTATGCAGATGGCTGATGACGGCTCTGTAAAGAAGGCGATTTGCGAGGAGGAGACTGTCTCATCTGACGGTCTGCTCTATACTTTTAAGCTTAGAAAAGATGTTTTTTGGTCAAACGGAGAGCCTGTTACAGCTCATGACTTTGTTTACGGCTGGCAACGGGCGGTTGACCCTGCGACAGAATCTGAATATGCGTTTATGATGGGAGACATTGCGCAGGTCAAAAATGCCGGCGCGATTATGACCGGAAAAATGGAGCCCAACCAGCTTGGTGTTCGGGCTGTTGATGACTACACATTTGAAGTTCAGCTGGAAGTTCCTGTTTCATATTTTGACCAGCTTTTATATTTTTGCACTTTTTATCCTGCCAACGAAAAATTCATAAAAAAAGTCGGAGACAAATACGGAACAAGTGCTGAGACATATCTTTGCAACGGGGCTTTTTTTCTGACAGAGTACAAGCCTGATTCTTCAGTCACATTGGTGAAAAACACGGCGTATTATGACGCTTCATCTGTGAAGCTGGGCGGGCTTCACTATATTTATGTCAGAAACGGAGATGAGGCTTTAAGAAGATACAATCGCGGAGAGATAGACTTGGTTTCTCTTGACGGAGAGCAGGTAAAAAGCGAAAAAGAAGATCCCGCGTTTAAGGCTATTGATTCCGGCTTTCTTTTTTATCTTTCATTTAACTTAAAAGAGCCAAAGCTTAAAAACAAGAATTTGAGGCAGGCTTTAGGACTTGCTTTTGACCGCGAGCTGATGACTGAGGAAATTTCAGACGGTCTGTGGCCTCATATGCTTGTGTTCCGCGCGGCTATGCTTTTGATTCAAACGGCGCGGATTTTACGCCAGCCCAGCCGGAATTTCCCGACTACTGCTCATTTAATCCTGAACGTGCGCGAGAGCTTTTGGATAAAGCAAAGACCGAAACAGGCGCAAGCGATTTTGAGATAGAATTTCTTGTAGCTGATGTGGCGGCGCAGAAAATTGCTGCAGAATCATTTAAGCGACAAATAGAAGAAAATCTGAAAGATGTCCATATAAAATTAAATATAGTTCCAAAGGCTGACCGGCGCAAAATTATGGCTAGGCACGAATTTGAAATCGGTCTGACAAACTGGGGACCTGACTATGCCGACCCTATGACATATCTTTCGATGTGGGTAACTGGAAACGAAAACAATTATGAAAGCTACTCAAATCCGAAGTACAACGCTTTGATTGCCCGATGCTCGGACGGCGACCTATGCACAATTCCGCAGGAGCGCTGGAAAGCTATGAAGCAGGCAGAAACTATGCTGATGGAAGACATGGCTGTAACGCCTTTTTATCAGCAGTGCGATGCAAATATGATAAAGCCTGGCGTGAGAGGAATTGAATTTCACGCGGTTGCAATCAACAGAATTTTTAAGCACGCAACAAAATAAGGAAATTGTTTATGGTAGAAATTTTAGGTGCTGAAAAAAACAAGAAGTACGGTCATTTGGCTGTGCAGTTTTCAATGAACATTCTGATTGCCCTGGTTGTGTTTTTTGTTGTTCAAAACGGAATAATTGTCAGGATGGTGAAAAACTTTTCAAAGAAAGACTATTCTTCTTTTAGCGAGAAGATTGTGAAAGAAGACGCTGGAAAGGTGAGCAACTGGAATGAAGTCCTTGTGAATGACTTGCGGATTTATTCAGACAACGATGTTACTAAGCGCGGCGATACCGGCGAGATTCTGGGATGGATTTCAGCGCATGAGGACATAAGGAACAAATTCTTTAACTATATTATGTTCTGCACGCCTGACGGAGTCGGCTATACGAGCGACGGACGCACTATAACAGTGATTTCAAGGCCTTTTTTTCGTGCGATAATGAATGACCGTCTCGAAAGATATGTTTCAAACATTGAATTTATTTCGGACGGAACTGTCTGCTATTATATTGCAAGGCCTGCTTTTGACTCAAATAGAAATCTGATTGGTGTTTTTGCGGGCGCGGTCAAGCTGGATGAGATTGACAAGATGGTTGCGGAGCTTTCTTTAGGCGAAAATGGAAAAGCTATTTTGGTTGGAAGCGACGGAGTCCTGATTTCGCATATGCAGGGGCAGGAAAAATATATGGATTTGCTTTACAGCGACAAGGCTGGCTACGACGGTTTTGTTTCTGTCGCAAAGGAAGCTGTGAAAGGGCGTAGCGGAGACGGATATTTTTCGGATCCGTCGGGAGTCGGGAACTATGTTTCATATGCGCCAGTCCCTGGAACTCCGTGGATAACAATGCTTATGATTCCTGTAAGCCAGATTAACAAGGCGGGAAACTCGCTTAGGATAACGATTATTATAGTCAGCACGATAATCGGTTTTCTTCTTATTTCAACTTGTGTGATTCTTCTTCTGATTGCGGTGCAGCCGCTCAGGGAAGTCCGAAACAGCATCAGAAAAATCGCTACAGGAAACGCAGATTTGACGCAGAAGCTCTTGGTTAGAAGCAACAATGAAATTGGAGCGCTCGGAGCCGGATTCAATCAGTTTATGCAGAAGCTTCATGACATTGTCTTTGACTTGAAAAAGTCAGAGGATATTCTGGAGAATGTGAACGAGGGGCTTCAGGGCAGAATTTCTGAAAATGGAGTTTCGATTCAGGGCATCATAAAGGATTTGGGCGAGATAGACTCCCAAATTGAAAATCAGGCCGGATCTGTTAGCGAGACTGTCAGCGCGGTCGAGGAAATATCAAAGAATATTGAGTCTCTTGAGCATATGATTGAGAATCAGGCGAGCGGAGTTACACAGGCCAGCGCGGCAGTAGAGCGGATGGTTGGAAACATCTCGAGCGTGAATAATTCTGTAAGCAATATGGCGCGTTCTTTTGACCAGCTGACCGAGAATGCGGCAGATGGAATTGAAAGACAGAAAAATGTGAATGACAGAATCAAAAAAATTGAAGAGCAGTCGAAAATGCTTCAGGATGCGAACAAGACAATTTCTTCGATTGCGAATGAGACAAATTTGCTTGCAATGAATGCGGCTATTGAGGCTGCCCATGCGGGAGATGCCGGAAGAGGATTCAGCGTTGTCGCTGATGAAATAAGGAAGCTTTCCGAGACTTCTGCGGCTCAGTCAAAGAAAATTGGCGAGGAGCTTCAGAAAATTCAGGATTCGATTGACAATGTTGTTCAGGCTTCAGCGGCTTCAAGCGCATCTTTTGAGTCTGTAAACACAAGCATAAACGGAACTCAGCAGCTTGTTATGCAGATAAAGGCGGCGATGGAGGAGCAGCATGAAGGCTCAAAGCAGATTATCGAGTCTCTGCACTTGATGAACGACAATACGAGCGAAGTTCGCTCTGCTTCTAAGGAGATGGCGGTCGGCAACCGGCAGATTTTAGGCGAGGTGAACCGTCTTCACGAAATAACTGAAATCATAAGAGCCAGCATGGATAAGATTTCTGCCAACACCGAGAATATAAAGAATTCCGGAGCGGCTCTTGACGAGATTTCCAGCACTGTTCATAACACAATAATTGGAATTAGAAGCCAGATTGACTTGTTTACCGTGTGATAACGCAGGATAAAAAAAGGCGGCAAAAGCTAGTTCAGTTTTTGCCGCCTTTTTTTTGTGAAAGATTAGTTCAATGTCAGTTTAACATTTGAGAACTCAACATAAGCCGCACGAGCTGTGTAAAGTCCTGCGTAAACGTTGCTGGCATCAATATTCTTCAAGTCCGCTGTGTATGAGACTTCAGGATTTGTTCCGCATTTTACAGTGTAGACGTTTCCTTTCTTTGTGATTGAAAGGTCAACAACAGTGCCTTTTGCGATTGGCTGAGCTGACTCAGTTGGCGTGATTACAGTGTCGATTCTTGAGTAGCTTGAGGCTGTAGGAGCCGCAAATTTGAATCCGCCGACTGCGATGTAGTCAGAATTGATAGAGTTGTCGAATTTGTCGATGTAGACATCATCGCGGACCATAAGGCCGAAAGCCACCTGGTTGTTCTTTGCCACGTTCAGGACTTTTGCTGTCGCTGTCAGAGTGAAGTCCTTTGTGATGTCGATTTTCTGGAAATAGAACGCAATTCCGTCTGAAGCCGAAGCGATTTTTCCGACTGATTTGCTTCCGTCTTTTGCTCCCGAATGGAGAGTAACCTTGTTTCCTTCCTCGACGATTTCAAAACATTCCGGGTCAGCGATTTTTTCATCTCCGCCGCAGTCTCCGAATACTGTTCCGTACCACGGAGCTGTTGTCGTGAAAATCTGAGAAGCGTCCTCGGCAGGATTGAATTCCGAGTATTTTGGAATCACATACTCAGGATTTTTCGCGAAAACGAGCAGGTCAGCTGTCGGAGCGATTGATTTCTTGTTCACGAGCTTTGCGAACTGCTTGTTTCCTTTTGCGGCTTCCTGAACAACATCGTAAGCGACAGTTGCCGCTCCGTAATAGTTCAGGTGCGTATTGTCAACAGAAGCAGGCTTGTGTGAAAGCTGCGCATGGAATTTCGCTGTCTCCTCGTCTCCGAGCTTTTCATATCGTTCCTTTGTGATTTTTGTCAAATCAATTACGAGGGTCTTTGTCTCTTGTCCGAGTTCTCTTATTGCTTTCGGATAGTCTCCGCCCGGGAATCCTGCGACATCGCCTGTAACGTGAACAAAAGAGCCTTCATACGCTTTTCCAGGCGCGCGGCGGACAATCGGCGTGCAGAGAATCGGTGTCGCTTTCTTTTCCAAAGCGAGCTTTATATAGTTCTCATAGAGAGAATTCTTGAAAGAGCCTGCCTCTTCTTTTGAGCCGTTAGGATTTGTGTAGCGCGCTTCCTCGGCTTTCTCGTCATTGTGGCCGAATCCGATGATAAGGAAATCGCCTTTTTTGATGTTGTTTTTGAGAGTCTGGTAGTTCGCCTCAGTTGTGAAGCTCTTTGAAGAGCGTCCTGACATTGCAAGGTTGATGACCTCGACTTTTTTTGAGTCAAGATAATCCTGAAGGCGTGTTCCGTAGCCGTAGCGCGGCATATAGTAAGCATCACTGAAAGAGCTTAGTGTAGAGTCTCCCACAACGAAGATTTTCTTTCCTTTTGGATTCTCGATTTCTGTGATTGCCGCAACATTCTCGACTTTTTCGTTGTTGGCAATGTTAGCCTCGAGAGCAAATGCAGAAAGAGAAATTGTTGCTGCTGCAAGAGCGGCGATAAATCTTTTCATTTTATTACTCCTTTTTTGAAAATGATGAGGTTAATTTTAATGATGATAAAAATGAATTTCAATTAAAAACAAGCATATATAGAAAATCTAGTAGCGTATTTTTGTCGCAATAATCATATTTTGTATGGAATTAGAATAATTCATATGGTGTTTTCCGGGGCGTTGCGGGGCGGCAAAGCTAAAAAAGTTTGCCCCGCAGAGTGGGGTATGTGAGCAACGGAGTGCGAACTAGGGGAGAGACTTCACCCCTTTTGCTGAAAATATTCGTTTTTCTGCATATTTATACAATAGTTTATTGTGGAGAGTCCTTTTTTAATTTAAAATCTTCGTAAAAATTTGGAGGTAAAAAAGTGGATTCTTCTACACTTGCGAAAATTATTGCTTTCGTGCTTTATCTTGGCTTCATGGTTTATATCGGGCTTAGAAGCGCGAGCAAGAATACTAACGCGTCGGACTTTTTTTTGGGCGGACGGAAGGTCGGTCCGTGGGTTACGGCGCTTTCTGCCGAGGCTTCTGATTCTTCCGCATGGCTTTTGATGGGCTTGCCTGGACTTTGCTATCTCGGCGGAATAAAGGAGACTTTCTGGACTGCGATGGGGCTTGTAATCGGCACTTACTTGAACTGGCTGATTGTTGCGAAGCCTTTGAGAAAATGCTCGATTGCTTTTGGCGACTCAATCACGATTCCTGAATTTTTCCAGAACAGGTTCAAGGACAAGACTCATATTCTTTCGGTCTTGTGCGTGATTTTTATCGTTTTCTTTTTTACGATTTACACGGCTTCAGGATTTGTGGCGTGCGCGAAGCTTTTCAACTCTGTTTTCGGGCTTCCGTACCATGCGGGCTTGGCAATCGGTCTTGTTGTTATTCTTTGCTACACGATTACAGGCGGATACACTGCGGTTTGCAGCACTGACTTTGTTCAGGGCGCGCTGATTTTCTGCGCTTTTGTTCTTTCTGGCGCGATTGCTGTGATTGCCTTGGGCGGACCTGCCGAGGCGATAAGCGCGGTTCAGTCATTTGACGCGCGTGCGGTTGCAGGCGAGTTCGGCGAGAAGATGAAAGCCGCTTTTGCCGCGAATTCTTCTTACAGCGGAATGAGCATTGTTTCCGCTCTTGCCTGGGGGCTCGGATACTTTGGAATGCCGCATATCATCGTGCGCTTTATGGGAATCCGCTCGAACGGCGAGATAAAGAAGGCCCGCAGAATCGGAACTGTCTGGATGGTCGTTTCCTATATCGGAACATTCTTGATTGGAACTCTCGGAACTTCATTCCTTTTGAGGCACGGAATCCTTCTTGGAACAGGCGGAGAAAATGTTCTGGTTGAGGGAGTATCGCATTTTGGAGACGCGGAGACGGTTTTCTCTGAAACAATGCAGTCGATGTATCCTGCTTTTATCGCGGGAATTTTCCTCTGCGCGATTCTTGCGGCTTCAATGTCCACTGCCGATTCCCAGCTTTTGGCGGCTTCTTCCGCTGTCAGCCAGGATTTGTACAAGGGAATTTTCAAGAAAAACGCGGGCGAGAAGGAAGTTCTTAATGTGAGCCGGTTTGTGATTTTCCTGATTTCGCTTGTCGCGCTTTTTCTTTCACTTAATCCGAACAGCTCGATTTTCGGGCTTGTCTCGTATGCCTGGGCTGGATTCGGCTCTACATTCGGGCCTCTGGTTCTTCTTGCCCTTTTCTGGAAAAAAACGACTGCGAAAGGCGCGATTGCCGGAATCATAGGCGGCGGAATTGCCGTTGTCCTTTGGCATCAGATGCACGGCGGAATTTTCGACCTTTACGAGATTATTCCAGGATTTCTCGTCTGCCTGGTTTTGACGGTCGCAGTCTCGCTTATTGACAAGAATAAAGACCCGGAGATGATTCGCGAGTTTGAGGCGTACAAGAAAATGGAAGATTAGCGATTTTCTTTCAGATATTCTTAAATAAAAGGCCGGGAATTTTCCTTTCGCGTTCTATGCGTTGTGGAAAATCCCGGCTTTCTTGTTTTAAATTTTCAGGACAGGCATTTTTATTTTTCGCTGTCAGATGAAATCTAAAATATTGATAAGAAAAAACAATGAAAATCCGCCAAGCAAAAAGCTCTTCTTAACGGATTTTTAGCTGGATTTTTTGTTCTTTGTCAGAAATTTTTAGATTCTTTCAACGTCTTCTTCAGGAACACTCACTTTCTGAACGTGCCAGATGTCTCTTACATATTCCTCGATTGTGCGGTCTGAAGAGAATTTTCCGCTGTTTGCGATGTTGATTAAAGTCTTTCTTGCCCAGTTTTTCTTGTCCTTGTATGCTTCCGCGACTTTCTCCTGAGCCTTGCAGTATAGCTCAAAGTCTGCGAGAACATAGTAGACATCAGGACGCTGGCCTTCAACTCCGTAGACAAGCGAGTCGTGAAGCTCCTTGAAAAGCTGGTGGCTCGGGTCGTAAGTTCCGTCAACAAGCTGCTCGACAACTTTTGCAAGAGCCGGATTGCGTTCAAGGTACTGCTGCGGATTATAAGAATGTTCTCTTTCCATTTTCTGGATTTCCTCAGTTGTGAGACCGAACACAAAGTTGTTCTCTTTTCCCGCCTCCTGGAAAATCTCAATGTTCGCGCCGTCAAGAGTTCCGAGAGTAAGCGCGCCGTTCACCATGAATTTCATATTTGAAGTTCCAGAAGCCTCTTTTCCTGCTGTGGAAATCTGCTCGGAGACATCAGCCGCCGGGAAGATTTTTTCCGCGACAGAGACACGGTAGTTTTCGATGAATACAACACGGAGTTTTCCGCCGACTCTCCTGTCATTGTTCACGCGCTCAGCGACCGTGTTAATCAGCTTGATTATTGATTTTGCCCGCCTGTAGCCTGAAGCCGACTTCGCTCCGAAAATGAAAGTTCTGTTCGGCGCGTTGTAGCTCGGATCCTCGATGATTTTGTTGTAGAGATACATTATGTGCAGAATGTTCAAAAGCTGGCGCTTGTATTCATGGAGACGCTTTACCTGAACATCAAAAATCGAGTCCGGGTCTAGAAATTCATTCTGCTTGTGCTTGAGATATTCCACGAGAGCGTCTTTGTTTCGCCGCTTTATTGAAATAAGCTCGTCTAGCGATTTCTCGTCATCGATGTATTTTTCAAGCCCCTTGAGCTTTGTCAAATTCTTTTCCCAGCCGTGTCCGATTCTCTTTGTGATGAATTCCGCAAGTTCCGGGTTTGAGTCTAAGAGCCATCTGCGCTGCGTGATTCCGTTCGTCTTGTTGTTGAATTTCTCAGGATAAAGTTCGAACCAGTCGTGAAGCTCCACGTTTTTCAAAAGCTCTGTGTGGAGAGCCGCGACTCCGTTCACGCTGAATCCCGCATGAATCGCAAGCCAAGCCATATAGACTTTCCCGTCGTGGATAATGCTCATTCTTGTCTGCTTTGCGTAGTCGTTAGGATATTTTGCGCGAAGCTCAATCAGGAAGCGACGGTTGATTTCTTCCACAATCTGATAAATTCTAGGCAAAAGCTCCTGAAAGATTGATACGTCCCATTTCTCAAGGGCTTCGGCAAGAATCGTGTGGTTTGTATAGGCGAATGTTTTCTGGACAATTGCCCATGAGTCATTCCAGCCCATTCCGTACTCGTCCATGAGAATTCTCATAAGCTCAGGAATTGCGACAACCGGGTGAGTGTCGTTCAGCTGAATAACGTGGTAGTCTGGGAATTTAGAGAAGTCTGTTCCGTGGTCAGCCACAAAGTGATGGACCAAATCCTGAAGAGACGCAGAGCAGAAGAAATACTGCTGCTTTAATCTGAGAGTTTTTCCTTGCGGTCCGTTGTCGTTCGGATAAAGCACGCGCGTGATATTTTCCGCGTTGTTCTGTCTGTAGACAGCCTCGTTGTATCTCATATCGTTGAAAAGCTGCAGGTCAAATCCGTTCGGAGACGAAGCCTGCCATAGGCGGAGCGTGTTCACTGTGTTTGTGTCAAATCCGACAATCGGCATATCGTAAGGTGTCGCGGTAACTTCCTCGGCGTTTTCAAGATAGAATCTGTCCTGTCCGTCAGGAGTTTTTCCGTACTTGATTTCTCCGCCGAATTTCACGGTTACAGAAAGGTCGCTTCTTTTTACTTCCCACGGGTCGCGGTGCTTAAGCCAGTTGTCAGGATACTCAACCTGATAGCCGTTCTGGATTTTCTGCTCGAACATTCCATATTCATAGCGGATTCCGTAGCCGTGTCCCGGATAGTCGAGCGTCGCAAGCGAGTCAAGGAAGCATGCCGCAAGCCGTCCGAGTCCTCCGTTTCCAAGTCCTGCGTCAGGCTCCTCGTCCTCAATCTGGTCATAGTTGATATTCATTTCGCCGAGAACTTTCTTGACTTCTTCCTTGATTCCGAGATTGATAAGATTGTTGCTCAAAGCTCTTCCCATCAGAAATTCCGCAGAAAGATAATAGACCTTTTTTGTAGGCTTCTTTTCGTATTCGTTGCGTGTCGCCATCCATGCCGGCAGAATAATCTCCTGCACAGACGCTGAAACTGCGTCGAACAAGTCATGGCTGCTTGCCTGAGAAATGTCCTTTCCATATTGGCGTCTTAGCCGGGCTGCAAGATTTTCCCGGAATTTCTCTGCGTCAAACTTCATATTTTCTCCTCCTGAAATTTTTCCAGCTTTTCTATTGGCTTTGATATTAGTATAAGAATTGAATTTGCAAGAATAACGTAATGCTTCTGGCTTGGAAGCTCTTCCGCCTGACTTGAAAGAAGGGCTGCCTTTCTATTCTCGATTGAAGTGTCCACGAGACGGAACCATTCATTTCCAGCCGATGCTCCCGGAATTGTGAGCGTCAGGTCATGGATGTCCATATTCATCGCGATGTAGAAATCATTGTCTTCTTCTTGGAGACCTGCCGCTCTGCCGCCGAGCCTGAATGCGAGAAATCGGTTGAGCTTTTCCCAGTCCGGAACCATCGCATTCTGGTCGAACCAGCTTATGTCGGGAGGGTTGTTGAACTGGCTTGTGGAATTTCCGCCGAAAAAATGTCTCCTATGAAAAACAGGATGCTTCGCGCGCATCGCAATCAGAGTCTGTACGAATTCGTAAAGCGTCGCGTTGTCCTCCACGTACTGCCAGTTGAACCAGCTTTCCTCGTTGTCCTGGCAGTACGCGTTGTTGTTTCCGTTCTGCGTTCTTCTTGTCTCGTCTCCTGCCACAAACATCGGAACGCCCTGGGAGACAAGCAGAGTTGTGAAGAAATTTTTGATTTGCCTGATTCTCTTGCACTCGATTTTCGGATTGATTACAGGTCCTTCGCAGCCGTAGTTGTAGCTTAGGTTGTTGTCGCTTCCGTCTCTGTTTTCCTCGCCGTTGTCGTCATTGTGCTTGAAGTTGTATGTTACAAGGTCGTTCAGCGTGAATCCGTCGTGCGCGTCAATATAGTTGACTGAATGAATCGGACCTCGTCCGCTTAGTGCGTAAAGGTCGCTTGAGCCTGCGATTCTTGTTGCGGCCTCCGTTGAGGTATGCTCGTCTCCGCGGATGAATTTTCTGATTCCGTCCCTGTAATGGTCATTCCATTCGCACCATCTTCCGCCCGGAAAATTTCCAATCTGGTAGCCTCCGTCCGCGTCCCACGGCTCGGCGATTATTTTTGTGTTTGAAAGAACCGGGTCTTCCGCGATTCTTCTTGTGAGCGGTGTCGAGTCTGAGACAAATCCGTTCTCGTCTCTTGTAAGCTCAGTCGCCAAGTCAAAGCGGAATCCGTCAACGTGCATTTTTATGACCCAATAGCGAAGGCAGTTCAGGATAAAATTCTGTGCGACAGGATGATTCGCGTTTATCGAGTTTCCGCAGCCTGAGTAGTTCTGGTAATACTGCTTGTCGTCTTTTGACAGATGATAGAAGATTGAATTGTCGAATCCGCGGAAATTCAGCGTTACGCCTTTTTCATTGCCTTCCGCAGTGTGGTTGAAAACCACGTCAAGAATCACTTCGATTCCTGCGTTGTGGAAGGCTTTAACCATGTCCTTGAATTCACGGACTGCACCGCCCGGAGTTTTGTCGCTTGAATATTTTGTTTTCGGGGCAAAAAATCCGATTGTGCTGTATCCCCAGTAGTTTTTCAGGCGGGAGCCGGTGCGGGGATTAGTGTTCATATTCTCGTACTCGTCAAATTCCATCACTGGAAGAAGCTCCACCGCGCTGATTCCAAGCGACTGAAGATAAGGAATCTTCTCGATTATGCCCTTGTAAGTTCCCGGTTCTGCGACTTTTGAAGTAGGCGAGGCTGTGAAGCCTTTCACGTGCATTTCGTAGATTACGGAGCGTTCAAGAGGGATTCTTAACGGACGGTCGTCTCCCCAGTCATAGTCGTCCTCGTCTATAACCACGCATTTTGGAGATTTTGACAAGTCCCATTGCCGTCCTGGCTTTAAATATCTGAAAACTGAGCCGTCTGTGAATGCTTTTGCGAAAGGGTCAAAAAGATACTGGTTTTTGTTGAAGCGGAATCCTTTTGAAATGTCGTTTGGACCGTCAGCACGGTAAAGATAAAGCGCG
This sequence comes from Treponema sp. UBA4692, assembly GCA_002404895.1. Lineage (GTDB taxonomy): Bacteria > Spirochaetota > Spirochaetia > Treponematales > Treponemataceae > Treponema_D. The sequence goes on from DHKO01000009.1 coordinate 26,711, forward strand.
CCGGGCTTTAAGCCTTCAACAAAGACGTGCCACATATCTCCGGTCTTGTTTTTTTCTGGTGTCAGCTCAATAGTATGGGCAGGCTTTTCCGAGTCAGGAGAGTCGAAAAGCTCAAGAAAGATAGCTGTCGCGTTTCTGCTGTAGACGCTGAAATAACCCCCTTTTGCGGTGACCATTGTCCCGGTTTCAAGAGGTTTTCCTGCTGATGTATGAATCAAGTCCATTATATTGGTAATTCTAACACGTGATACTGCAAAATTAAAGGAAATTTTAATGTTTTAAAGCCGAAAATTCGACTTGCGCGGAAATTTTTTATCCTGCTTCATTTGCGGAAAATAGGATGGATAAAATTTTCTGAGGCAGTTTTTTTGCAGCAAAGTTGAAGATTTATCCTTCCAGCTCTGCAAGCTCTTCCCACCGGGCATAGGCTTTTGCAAGCGTCTCATCGACTTTTTTATATTCTGAACTTGCTTTCTGCACGGCCGAATAATCGCTTGAAGTCATCTGCGATTCAAGCGCGGATTTTTTTTCTTCAAGTTCCATAATCGCTTCTTCTAGCTGCTCGAATTCTTTTTGCTCCTTGAATGAGCGTTTCCGTTTTTTTGCGGATGCTGAATCTGCGCCTGATTCCGTGTATGCCTCCGTATTATTTTTTGCTGCGTCTGAATCTGAAATCTGCTTTGCTTTTTTGTTCGCGCTGGATTCTTTTTTATTGGATTTATTGGCAAGCTCATCTTTTGCCTTTTCTTCCTTGTATTCGATATATTCCGAGCATTTTCCGACAAATCCTGAGACGCTTCCATCGTCTTCCATTATAAAAAGTGTGTCGGCGACTTTGTCCATAAAATAGCGGTCGTGGCTCACAATCAGAAGGCAGCCTTGGTAATTCAGAAGAAACTGCTCGAGAACGTTCATCGTGAAGATGTCAAAGTCGTTTGTAGGCTCGTCAAGAACGAGAAAGTTCGGATTTGAAATCAGCAGGCGCACAAGAAAAACGCGCTTGCGTTCGCCTCCGCTCAAAGTGCTTAGCATTGAGTGCTGGATTTTTCCCTCAAAGCCGAATTCTTTCAGGAAAAGGGACGCGCTTAATGTCTTTCCGTCGTTCATCTTGATTACGTCAGCAGCTTCCTCGATGTATTCAAGAACTGTCATGTTCAAGTCCTTGAACTCTGGATTTTGCTGGTAGTAGCCGAAATGCGTGTTCTCGCCTTTTATGACTTCGCCGGAATCCGGCTGGAGCGAGCCTGTTATTATGTTCAGCAGCGTTGATTTTCCTGTTCCGTTTCCGCCGAAAATTCCGATTTTCTCGCCTTTTGAGAATGTGTAGCTGAAATCTTCCAGGACAGGAGATGTCTCGTTTGTCTTCTTGAAATTCTTGCTGATTGAGTGAAGCTCCAGAATCTTTCCGCCGAGCCTTCTTCCTGCGACCTCAAACTGAAATCCTTTGTCTTTTGCGAATTTCTCGCGGTTTATGAGCTGCATATCGCGCTGGATTCTCGCTTTTGCCTTTGTTCCGCGCGCGCATGGGCCGCGTCTTAGCCAGTCCCGCTCGAATCTTAAGACCGACTCGATTCTTCTTTCTGTGTTCGCCTCGACTTCCGCCTCTATCTCCTTTTTTTCAAGATAAGTCGAGTAGTTTCCTTCGTAAAGCTTGAGTTTTCCGCGCGAAAGCTCGTAGATATTGTTGCAGACCGCATCAAGAAAATATCTGTCGTGCGTGACCATCAGGACAGAGCGTTTTGTTTCGGCAAGATAATTTTGAAGCCAGTAGATTGTCTCGATGTCAAGATGGTTTGTCGGCTCGTCAAGCAAGAGAAGCTTTGTGTCCTCAACGAGAACTTGCGCAAGAGCGACTTTTTTCAACATTCCGCCGCTCAATTCCGACATTTTCCGGCTTAAGTCGTGGATTCCAAGCACGCCGAGTATCGAGCGGATTTGCGACTCGTAGTTCCACAGGTTGCCGTCCTCCATTTTTTTTGTAAGCTCGTCGAATTTTTTCTGCTGCGATGAAGAAAGTCCGCCTTCCATTTTCTCGCAGATTTCGTCATATTCTGTGATTGTTTTCAGCTTGGGGCTTTGGGATTTGAAGATATGCTCGCGGATTGTGTTGTTTCCGTCGAATTCAGGATTTTGGCTCAGGTAGCTTACGCCTGCGCTCTTGTTTATGACAATCTGTCCGCTGTCCGGCTGAATAACGCCTGCAATCACGTTTAGAAGCGTTGATTTTCCAGTTCCGTTCCGGCCGATGATTGCGGCTTTGTCGCCTTCGTTAAGCCCGAATGTAACGTCCTGAAAAAGCGGCTTTTCCCGCCCCATTTTTGAAATGCCTGAAATCGAGAGAATATTCATTTTAGAAAAGCGGCAGCCGAGCCTTAAAACCGCCGTTAAAAGTAAAGTCATTTTGCTCAGGCTCAATGACCTCATTATAAAAAAATTCGTTTTTGAACCGTCTGGTTAAAGTCCGAAATTCGCGAGAATCTGCTCTTTTGGAAGAAATCCCACAGAAGTTTTTTCGGCTTTTCCATTCTTGAACAGAATAAGGGTTGGAATGCTCATAATTCCAAATTTTTGGGCAAGCTCGCCTTCGCTGTCAACATTGACTTTTCCGACTTTAAGCGTAGCGTCCTTTTCCTTTGCAATTTCGCTTACAATCGGAGAAAGCATTTTGCATGGACCGCACCAAGAAGCCCAAAAGTCAACGAGAACCGGCTTCTCAGATTTTAAAACTTCATCTTCAAAATTTTGTGTTGTAACAGTAACTTCCATAAAATTCTCCTGCAAAAATCAAATTGAAATTTTTCTTCAATAAAGATACTCATAAATCTGGAAAAATTCTATTATAAAAATATCTGATGGAACTGCAGAAATGTGTCTTGCGATTTTTGCTGCTTGCCGCAGAATTTTAGTTAAAAATTTAAGAAAAGGAGAAAATAAAAAAACTTTGCCCAAAATTGCGTCAAAGTTTTTATTAAAAAGTTTGCGTTGCAAACTCTATTATCAACTGCTGTTTCTCACTGCGTTGCGAAACAGCTTAAAAAGTCAAATCGAAAATTGAAATTTTCTCGTTGACTTTTTATGGGAGAAAATAAAATGGCTTACAAAGTTTTTATTGACGGAAAAGAGGGTACAACCGGGCTTAAAATATACGAGCGGTTTGCGAAGAGAAGCGACATAGAGATTCTTCTGATTGACGAGGAAAAACGAAAAGACCCGGAGGAGCGCGCGAAAATGATTAACGCGTCCGACTTCACTTTTCTGTGCCTGCCGGACGCTGCTGCTGTCGAGGCTGTAAAGCTCTGCACAAATCCTCGCACGCGGATTCTTGACGCTTCAACAGCGCACAGAACAAATCCTGAATGGGCTTACGGCTTTCCTGAGCTTTCATCTGAGCACTGGGCAAAAATCGAGAAATCAAGCCGTGTCGCAGTTCCAGGCTGCTACGCTTCCGGCTTTATCTCGCTTGTATATCCGCTTGTTAAAAACGGAATTATCGCGCCTGATTATCCGGTTGTCTGCCACGCTGTCTCAGGATATTCCGGGGCTGGAAAAAAGGCGATTGCGCAGTATGAAGACCCGAACAGAAATTCTGAGCTTTCCTCGCCACGGCTGTACGCGCTCACGCAGGAGCACAAGCATCTTCCTGAGATGATGAAAATCAGCGGACTCGAGTATAAGCCGGTTTTTGACCCGTATGTCTGCGACTATTTTGAGGGAATGACCGTTACAGTCGCTCTTCACACAAGACTTATGAAGCGGAAGATGACTGGAAAAGAGCTTACGGAAGTCTTTAAAGAACAGTACAACTCAAGCCGCTTTGTGAAATGCGCAGAATTTATGGGCGAAGGCACTTTGACCGATAATTTCATTCCTGCCAATACACTTGCCGGAACAAACAATATGCAGATTTTTGTGTGCGGAAATGACGAGCGTCTTATTTTGACCAGCCGGTTCGACAATCTTGGAAAAGGCGCGAGCGGAGCCGCTGTCCAGTGCATGAACATTATGATGGGAATTGACGAGGGAACAGGACTTTAAAATAAGAAAGGCTGCCGTAAAAGGCAGCCTCTTTTTGTTCTAGTAAAGACTAGTAATCTTTGCGCTCTGACTTGCGTCTTTTGTTCAGAAGTTTGCGCTCAAGTGTCGTTTTCTTCTGGTGGAGCTCTGCAGAAGGCTTTACAAAGAATTCGCGGCGTTTGTACTCGCGGATAATTCCTTCTTTTTCAACCATTCTCTTGAAGCGTTTGATTGCTTTCTCAAGGTTCTCGCTGTCATCAACTACGATTGTTGCCATATAATTTCACCTCCTTCAGTCCGGAGTCCCAGAAAAGATTCTGCTAGCATACAAAAGAAAAAAAAAGTTTTCAATATGACGAGACTAATTGCAGCTGATTGTTTCGCCCGGATTTTGCCTGTGGTTTTTATTGACGCGTGTTTTTTTTAATGCGGATGGTAAAAAACAGTCGCGGCTGCAAAAATCTTACGCGGATTTCTTCGGCCTGTTTTCTTCCGTATTCAAATGATTTAGAATTTGCAGCTTCATGCTCAAGAATATTTCTGTAAGCTCGGGATCAAAATGCGTACCTTTGTTTTTTTCAAGCATCTTGAAGGCTTCTTCTGCCGGAATTTTTTCCTTGTAGACCCGCATAGAAACCAGAGCGTCAAAAACATCCGCGATTGCCGTAATCCGCGCGCTCAAAGGAATTTCGTCTCCTTTAAGCCCCAGCGGATAGCCCGAGCCGTCCCATTTTTCATGGTGATATTGAATCGTGTCGATAAAAAGGCGGAGAATATTTTTGCTGAGGCTTTTTCCGAAAATCTGCCGCACGAGCGCAGCCCCGATTACCGCATGTGTTTTCATCGTCTCGCGTTCTGTCTCGTCGAGCGAGGAGGGCTTGTTCAAAATTCTGTCTGTGATTGAAATCTTTCCTATGTCGTGCATTGCCGCCGCGTTTCCAATCGTCTCTTTGAATTCTGCTGTAACTTCATCTTTGTGCAGATTGTGGTCATAAAGATAATCTGTGATGAGCTGCGCGTAGAATTTCGTGTTCTGAATGTGGTTTCCTGTGTTCACATCCCTGTACTCAATCAAGGTCGCCATTCCCTCGATTACTGATTCCTGCATCTTTATGTAGTCGCTGTTTTTCTTCTGGATTTTTGTGCGCTGGTCTTCGATTCGCTTTCTTAAAAAGGAATTCTTTTCTTCCAGAATTTTTATGATTTTGAAAGTTCTGATGAAGCAGAAACAAAAGATGATGATAGAAAGCGCAAGAATTGAAAGCAATATCACTGTAATCATACCGCAACCTTTCGTTTGATTTTAAGACTATTTAAAACACTGTGCGTTTAAACATATCAAAAAGCCGGATTTTCTGCTAGAATAGGACTTATGGCTAAAACAATTGATGAAAAGAAAATCATTTACACGATGGATCACGTTTCGCGTGCTTATGGAACAAAAGTAGTATTAAAAGATATTTCGATTTCTTACTACTACGGAGCGAAAATCGGAGTTATCGGCGAAAACGGAGCCGGAAAATCTTCTCTCTTCAAGATTTTCGCTGGAATTGACAAAGACTACACTGGCGAGACTCATCTTCTTCCGGGATATTCGATGGGCTATCTTGAGCAGGAGCCTTATCTTGAGCCTGGAAAAACTGTGATGGAAGTTGTGAAAGAGGGCGTTAAGCCGATTACAGACTTGCTTGCTGAATTTGACAAGGTGAACGAGGCTTTCGGAGACCCTGACGCTGATTTTGACAAGCTCTGCGCGCGTCAGGCAGAAATACAGGAGAAGCTTGATGCGGCGGACGCATGGAATCTTGAGGCGAATCTGGAGCTTGCGATGGACGCTTTGCGCTGTCCTCCGGGCGACCAGAAAGTTGACGTGCTTTCAGGCGGCGAAAGAAGACGTGTCGCGCTTTGCCGCCTGCTTCTTCAAAAGCCTGACATTCTTCTTCTTGACGAGCCTACTAACCATCTTGACGCTGAGACAATCGCGTGGCTTGAGCGTCATCTGCACGAGTACAAGGGCACGATTATCGCAATCACCCACGACCGCTATTTTCTTGACAATGTTGCAGGCTGGATTTTGGAGATGGACAGGGGCGAGGGCTATCCGTTCAAGGGAAACTATTCATCTTGGCTTGAGGCAAAGGAAAAACGTCTTGAGCTTGAGGAAAAGCAGGCTTCAACCCGTCAGCGCGAGATGAAAGAGGAATTGGAATGGATTCACGCTGGAGCAAAAGGTCGGCAGGCAAAGCACAAGGAGCATATCACAAAGTACGAGCAGCTTCTTGCTGAAGAGTCTAAGAGAATAAAATTGAAGGACACCCAAATTTCAATTCCCGCTGGGCCTCGGCTTGGAAGCGTTGTTATTGACGCGGAAAAGCTCACAAAGTCATTCGGGGACAAGCTTCTGTTCGAGAATCTTGACTTCCATATTCCGGCTGGTGCTGTAGTCGGAATTGTCGGACCGAACGGAGCCGGAAAAACGACTCTTTTCAAGATGATTGCGACTGCGGCTGGTCAGAAGGTGGAGCTTCCAGACGGCACAATGGGCGAGGAAAAGCCGGACTCGGGCGAGATAAAAGTCGGAGACACTGTAAAGCTCGTGTATGTTGACCAGATGAGAAGCAAGCTCGACATGGAAAAGACAGTCTATGAAACTTTGAGCGGCGGAAGCGACCTTGTAAAGCTCGGCGCGATTGACGAGAAAGGCCGCGCTTTGAACGGGGCTGTCCGCGAGATAAACGCGCACGCTTACTGCTCGTGGTTCAATTTCAGTTCAGCAGAGCAGAACAAAAAGGTCGGTGTGCTTTCAGGCGGCGAGAAGAACCGCCTCAATATGGGAATGATGTTCAAGGAAGCTGGGAACGTTCTTCTCCTTGACGAGCCTACAAACGACCTTGACATTGCAACAACGCGCTCTCTTGAAGAGGCGATAAATGACTTTGCCGGGGTTGTGCTTGTAATCAGCCATGACCGCTATTTCCTTGACAGAATTGCGACCCATATCCTCGCTTTTGAGAACAACTCGAATGTGAATTTTGTTGAGGGCGGCTGGTCAGACTACGTTGAATGGCGCAAGAATGTGCTTGGAATTTCAGACGATGTTCCGCACAAGACTGTGTACAGGAAACTTACTAGGTAAAACGAGTTAAATAGAAAATCCCGGTTTGGTGGAGTGCCAGACCGGGATTTTTGTTTTCATCTGTTGCCTAAAAATGAAGACCGTCCTTTTTAGCGGAACGGTCTTTTCCAGTAGAAATCAGATTCTGAATGTGCTGATGTCTTGGTTTTGCTTACTCAGCAGATTTTGCCTGGCTCGGGTGCTGGATGTGAGCAGCTCCCAGGACAGAGCCGGCAATCGCGATAATCCAGCCTGCAAGAACCATATATCCGCCGACTGTCATATATCCTACGATTGGGAAAACGCTGAATGTAACTGGAACCATGATTGCGGAAGCGATTGCAAATCCAAGTCCAACTAGTACCGTAACGATGTCGCCGACGATTGTCTTTGTGATGAAGAAAAGAGCGATTCCTGCGATTGAGCAGAGCCACATGATAACAAGGAATGTGGCGTTGTATGCGTGCGGAGCAACGTTGAATGCGGCTGCAAGACCGAAAATGTTAAGAACTCTGTTGCGGATATGCTGTCCTTCAACCTCGTATGGAGCAACATAAGAATATTTTGTTGTTGTTACTTTCTTCGGCTCGCCGTTTTTGTTCAAAATTTTATCATAGTTCTTGTCGAGAACGAAATTCGTCTCTGTTTCTTTTAGAACGATTACAGCCTCGTCGTCAACCACAACATCGTCTTCCTCTCCCTCGTCATCAGAAGCAGCAGTTCCGTTGATAAGCGAGTCATAGAAGTCGTCATCGCCTACATCTGAACCCTGATTGTCATTTTCTTCAACTTCAGATTCGATTGTGTTGTCAACAGGGTCTGCGATTACCATTTTCACATAAACTGTTGGAACAAGAAAACCGATAAACGCGAGAACCATGCCAGCAAGGAAGATTAAGCGGTCAATCGACCTTTCTTTTTTCAATTTGTCTAAATATTTCATTTCCTAAAGCTCCTTTTAGATTAGACGGTTTATTTTTTGATTATACAACTTTCTAGGCGGAAAAGTCTATCTCAATAGGTCAAAAATCGTTATACTTTGGAGCATTATGGCAACAATTTACGAAAAAGCACTTGAAAAACACGGTGAATGGAAAGGCAAGATTTCGGCTGAGCTAAAAATGCCTTTGAACACAAGGGACGACCTGTCGCTCGCTTACACGCCGGGCGTTGCAGAGCCTTGCCGCCAGATTCATAAAAATCCTGATGATGTCTATAAATACACTTGGAAAGGAAACACGATTGCGGTTGTTTCTGACGGAACTGCCGTTCTTGGGCTTGGAGACATAGGACCTGCCGCCGGGCTTCCTGTAATGGAAGGAAAATGCGCGCTGTTCAAGCGTTTTGCAGGAGTTGATGCCGTTCCGCTTTGCATTGACACAAAAGACCCTCAGAAAATAATTGAATTCTGCAAGCAGATTGCGCCTACTTTCGGAGGAATCAATCTTGAGGATATTTCAGCTCCGCGCTGTGTTGAAGTTGAGCGCACGCTCATAAAAGAGCTTGACATTCCTGTTTTCCACGATGACCAGCACGGAACTGCGATTGTTGTTACTGCCGCTGTCATGAACGCGCTAAAAGTCGCAGGGAAAAAGGCTGAGGACTGCACTCTTGTCGTTTCGGGAACAGGAGCCGCAGGCTCTTCAATTATCCGCATGCTTCACGCTTTCGGAATCGGAAAAATCTACGGATTCAACATCAACGGAATTGTAATCAAAGACGACTATGAGAAATACGACTTTTTGACAAAGGAGCTTACGGAAATCACAAATCCTGACAACCGCCGCATGACGATGAAAGAGGCGATGGTCGGAGCTGATATTTTCGTTGGAGTTTCCGCGCCGAATCTCGTTACAGAAGAGATGGTAAAGTCGATGGCTCCAAAATCTATTATCTTCGCGATGGCGAATCCTGAGCCTGAAATCACATATGAGAAGGCGAAATCCGCCGGAGCTTACATAATCGGAACAGGACGCTCTGACTATCCGAACCAGATTAACAATATTCTTGCTTTCCCGGGGCTTTTCCGAGGAGCTTTGGACTGCCGGGCGACAAAAATCACTGAGGAGATGAAGATTGCCGCGAGCCGTGGGCTTGCATCCCTTGTCTTTGACGAGGAGCTTTGCCCTGAAAAAATAATTCCTGACGCGTTTGACGAGCGTGTTGCGAAAGTTGTCGCGAAAGCCGTTGCGGACGAGGCTAGAAAGGCGGGGCTTGCGCGAATCTAAAAAAACACAGATGCAAGGAGAAAAGATTTGAACAGATGCTTAAAGAAAACAGCAGTTTTTGTTCTCTCTTTTCTTCTGCCTTTTTGCGCGTTTCCAATGGAGATAAAGTCGCTCATTCCGATTGACGGCGTGAGATGGACTTTGGAAACGACAGAAGGATTTCAGAACATCGAGAATTCGCTGATTGTGAGCGCGGACGGAAACGCGACTTATACAAATCAGGTCTTGTCCGCGCGGGGAATTCTGTTTCATTCCTTTTTTGAGGATATTTTGCTTACAAGCGCGCAGCTTGCGTTTGGATTCAGCCAGAAGCAGCAGTTTTTGTGGACCGAGCAGCCTGATTTTGCGCACGAGATTGACCTTAGCGGAACTTTGCGCTCTGTTGGGCTTGATGTTCAGAAGCTTTTTCCTGTGTGGCAAACTAGAAAGGCGACTCTCGCGCTGTTCGGCTCCTACTCTTATTTTGAGGTCTCCTATGACGACGAGCAGAACGGAATTTCAGGCGACACATTTGTCTACAATTCTTTTTCGGGCGGAATACAAGGCACGTTCAATTTTTCAAGAATCTTTTCCCAGAGCGGATACGTTTCCTATTCGCCTCTTGTCATTTTTGGAACTAAGATGAGCACAGTCCAGTTTCTTAACTACGGATTTGAATTCCGCACGGAGACTCATCCTGTCTCGTTCACGCTTTTCTACAATGCGAAGCACGCATTCAGGCAGGAGGGGCGGACTTGGTTCGACGGAATCTACAAGAATATGAAATCGTCTGAGGTCGGATTCTCGTTCCACTGGAATTTCAGGAAGAAGCAAAAATCTGAATACTAGGAAGCTATCGGAGAGTCATAGTAGACTGTCTTTTAAACGCTGTGGCAGAAAATGGCCGCGGCAGAAAGCCTTGAATCAAATCCGGCGTGCAATCGATAATCTTTTTTTAAGGGGGACTGAAATTCTGAAGGAAGCCTAGCTAAGGACTGAAGAAAGTATACCTAAGAGCTGAAGTAAGGCTTCCTAAGACCTGAAGGAAGTATTCCTTTAGTCCTTAGGAAGTATTCCTTCGGGAGTTAGGAAGTATTCCTTTGGCTCTTAGGAAGTATACCTTCAGTTTTAAAGACCGCAGGCTCTAGTCAATCTCGCAAAGCCCTTTTCCGCGGAAGCTTGATTCCGCCGCGCAATCTTGTTCCTCGCGGGCTTCCCCCATGTAGAACCAGAGGCTTTTTCCTTTTGCGACGCTGATTTTTTCGCCTCCAATCCAGAATTTCTCTCTTGATTTTTCTGATTCTGGCTGGCTTGCCGATGAAGAAAATATTTTGTCCCTGTTTTCCTCATATTTTTCAATCAGTCTTGCGATGAAGTCCTCTGGAACTGTCGGGCGGGGAACCTGAAAACTGAACCATTTCTGAACCGGCTTTTTCAATCCGCGTCCGTGCATCCATTCGTTCAGGGAATAGTCGAGAGATTCTCCGTATTTTTCAGATGATTTTTCGCCCTCAAAATGAAGACCGTTCTTTGCGAAAAGCGGAGTTTCCTTTTCATTAAGAATCGGCTTCAGGTCTTTTATAAGTCCTTGCTTCCATTCATTGAAGACTCTTGAATGGCGGGTGAGGACAAATTTATGCCAGAAACTTGAGTCCAAGAGCCCGTTCTCGTAGAACTGGCGCAGCGTCTCCATAGAATTGATTAAGTCCTGCGGCTTTTCCCACCAGTAGCCGTAAATCATATACGCGTGGACTAGAACGCCGGCTTCCTTGAATGCGCAGCAGGCGGCGACTATAGAGTCCAGATCCGTTCCCTTGTGAATCGCGTTCAGTCCGTTTCCTGTCGCACTTTCAAGCCCTGCGCTCACTCCGATAAGCCCTCCGTATGCAAGAAAATCCGCAACGTCGCGCGTGAAGTATTTTTCAAAGCGGATATTTCCCCACCAAGTAATCGGCGAGCCGTGCGCGATATTTTCCTTTGCGAACTGAACCATAAGGACAGGCGGCATTGCCTCGTCAACGAAATGGATTCCCCAGATGTTTTTCTCTTCGCACTGCCTGTATATTTCCTCGTAAAGCTTTTTCACATTTGTAGGCTGAAATCCGCAGACATAGTCGAGCGTAATATCGCAGAACGCGCATTTGTGCCAGTAGCAGCCGTGCGCCATGTAAATCTTTATCCATGCGCCGTCGGACCAGAGCCTGTGCATCGGGTTTGTGTCGTCAATAAGGCGCGGATAAAGCGAAAAGTCTATGTCCGAAAAATCAGGAACCAGGCTTGAGGTTGTCTGTTTTTCAAAAAGAATATCTTCCTTTGTCGGCTTTGCCTCGTCTGTTATCACGGTTTTTTGCTCGGAAACTTCTGCTTTTGATGATGATGAGAACTGCCGGAGCTTGTAAACCGGCGGAAATTTTGAGTCATCAGGATGATTTTTAAGATTCTCGAGAAGCGCCCTGTAGCTTGCGTATCCTCGGTCAAAGCAGAGCGCGTCTGTGTATTTTGCGAGCGCCGGCTCTTTTGTCTCCCTGAGTTCTGTGTTCGCAAATCCGCCGCCGAAAGAAATGTAGGTTTTGTCTCCGAAATGTGTCTTGAAGAATTTTCCTGTCGCGAGCGCGGCCGCGAAAGTTCCCGGAAAAGGAACGGAAACCATAATCAGCGTTTTTTGACCGTTTGGGGCATTGGAAAAGCAGTTTGCATTATCTAAAAAAAGTTTTTCAAGCAGAGGAACATAAAAATGCTTTAGAACCGGGCTTTCAGCTCCTTTTTCGATTTCCTGGAAGGACGACTCGCTGATTGTGAGGCTTTCCGCGTAGCGCACAAGCGAGAAATTCTTGTCAAAGGCGATTGTGATAAAGTCCGCCAAGTCAGCAAGGGTGAAACTGGCAAGGGATCGCGCGTCGTCTGTCGTAAGGTCGTGCTCAAGATTTGAGAGATAATTCTCCATTCTGTTTCCGCGCGGAACGTGCGCTCCAAAGCAGAATCTGTGCGCGTTTTCAAATCCCTGTCCACGTAAAATCGCGGTGATTTTGTCTATCCAGTTTATCCAGAGTTTTTTTTCTGAGACGTACCGCCTTAGATTGAAGGCTGTAGCTTCGTCTCCTGATTTTTCAGCTTTTTCCGCAGTTTTCAGCGCGTTTTTTGAAGCGAGAGAAAAAAGTTTTTCAAGCCCGGCTTTTGAGAAAATCTCGTAGAAAAGTTTTATGTTCAAGTCCAGCCATTTTGTCCGGCAGTTCTGGCTTTTGAAAAATGCGGAAAGATAAGCTCCGCTCGGATAAGCAGTGTTAAGCTGCATGACCGGCGGCTGAAGAATCAAAACATTCATATAGAAGCATTTTAGTTTGATTTCGCATAAAACTCTACAGAGCGGCTTTTTTTGTTTTTTGGAATTGCTCGCATGGATTTTGATTTTAGGGTTTAGGGCGGAGAGCGGCTGATTTATGTTTTGTAACTTTGAAATCCGTGCTATATTTTTATCTATAAAATCTATAATAAATAGATGATTTTTGCCGGAGAGACATAATAATGAAGAGTAAAATCAAGAGAATCGGAATCGCTTTTTTAATTCTCGCATTGTTTTCTTCATGCGTCTCCACATACAACACGGTTGATGTTGACATAATCTCAGACTCTCCTGAAAACGGCTCGATTCATTACGTGCGGAAAAGCGAGAGCATAAAGTCGAAAAACACGTTCGACGGAAAGCTCCTTGCTTACTACACGTTCGGCTATCCTTTCGTTGTCTTGGGATGCACAGTCCGCGAGACCGGGCGCGTGGCAGGATATTCCGCGCTGAATCTGCTTCTCGGGGCATTTTCTTACAGCTCAATAAAACAAGGAGATGACGATGCTGGATTTTCGTTCGCGTTTCCGAACACAAAAAAAGCAAGGCAGGATTATCTTGATTTTCAGGAAGAATATCAGAATTCCGATTTGTACAAGTACCGTAAATACCGGAAAATTCTTCACAAGGCGGAAATTGCGAAGCAGGGCTTAATCGAAGAGGTTGACTGGAACGACGAGACAAAGGTGATTTCCTCGACTTCCGAGACAATAAAAGTTCAGGCGAGCGTCGGAAAGTCAGCGGCGCAGGTCTCAAAGAAAGCCTCGCTGATTGGAAGCCAGATTGGCGCGGTTGCCTCTATTATTTTCGCGGTTCCAAGCTATATTGTCGGTCTTGCCGTTGGAGCTTATCTTGAAAGCAGCGGCGATTAAAATGCAAATTTTATTTATATAGGAGATTCAATAAAAACTTTGCCTGAAATATCGTCAAAGTTTTTATTTGCAAGTTTGCGTTGCAAACTTTTTTATCAACTGCTGTTTCTCGCTTTGCTGCGGAACAGCTTAAAAAGCCAAATCGGAAATGGGAAATTTCCTCTTTGACTTTTTATAGGAGATTTTTATGAAAAAAATTCTTACTGTTTTGGGAATGTGTCTTGCGCTCGGATTTGTTGCTGGCTGCGGCTCTACGAAAAATGTGGCGTCTGCAAGCAGCGATGTTCCTTCGTGGTACATTCTTGAGCCTGAGTCAAAGGACGGAATTTACGGGACTGGCCAGGCTCTGATGGCTGATTTTGACACTTCGCTGAAAATGGCGGAGGCGAACGCCTACAGCAGCCTTTCAAGGAAAGTCACGACTATTGTTAAAGATGTTACGCAATCGATGGTTTCAGGCTCGAAGACTGACACAATCAAAGGCTTTGAGGACAACGCGCTTCAAATTTCAAACACGACTTTGACAGGCGCGAGAAGAACTAATTTCTATCAGGGAAAGGACGGAACGGTCTACATTCAGGTTTTCCTCCCTTACAAGACAGAAGTTGACGCTCTGAACAAGACTGCCGAGCAGTACGAGATTTCCGCGGAATATCTTGCAAGCCAGGCAAAAATGCAGGAAGCCTACGAGAAGTATTTCTCAAACGGCAAGGCGAAAACTTCGGCGGTTGAGTAAGCGCGAAATTTAAGCCTTCAAGGCTTCCTTTATTTCTTCGAGAATCCGCAGGTCTTCAGCCGCGTCTTCAAGCGGTGAGAGAATTGCGGATTTTCCGTCTAAAAAGTCCGCCGCGTTCTGGACCATTCCGCTGAAATATCCAGTCTTTTTTGGAAATTTTGTCTTTTGCCGTGTGAGCGAATAAAATCCTGAGTAAAGTTTTGACTCCTTCCTTAAATAAAATTCGTGGATTCCGTTTCCGACAACGATTTTTCCGAGCGTTCCTAAAATCTCTACTTTGAATTCAAAGAATTTGCTTCTTCCGCTCATCTTTATCTGGATTTCAGGGATTTTTCTTGTCTTGTAGCTCGCTGTGAAATTCCGCACGATATTTTTCTTGTCTTTGAAGATTCCTGTCAAAACAGGATTTTCAAGCTTTTCATATTTCAGATAGTCCGAAAGCAGAAAATTCACGATGTCAACAAGGTGCGTTCCGTCGTGAATCAAGGAATAGCTTCCGTCTTTTTCAAATTCTGGCGCGTAGACCCGAAGCCCCGAGTCAAGCTCGGCCGATACAGTCTGAATATCGCCGATTTCTGGAAGAAGATTTTTTGCGAGAATGTAGTCTTTTGAAAAACGCCGCTCGTGGTTCACCATTACAGGCACTTTTTGTTCTTTTGAGGCCGCGAGAATCTTTTTTGCCTCTTCCATATTGAGCGCGACAGGCTTTTCAAGAATCACGAGCTTAGGCTTCTGCGCGATTGCTTTTATACATTCCTCAAGGTGGCTTTCCTCGTTTACGGCGACTGTTATTATGTCGATTTTCGGAATGTTTTTGTAAAGCTCATCGCTTGAAGAAAATTTGAGCGCGTCTGACTTGTGTTTTTTCGCGTATTTTTTCCATTTTTTGAGGTTTTCTGGATTTTTGTCTGCGGCGGCTATTAAATCTATTCTTCTGTTTTTTATCATTGCCATTGTGTGGCTTGCAGGCTGCTCGCGCTTTTTGTCGAATCCTAGAGAGAAGCCGATTCTTCCGGCTCCAATCAAGACGGCTTTGTAACGTTTTTTGTTCATATCTTTAGTTTCGGATAAAATTTATCCGCATTTTACAGGCCGACATTCTCTTTGACTTATGTCAGTGAATTGATTATCTTTAAATTGAGGTACGAATATGGCGGAAAATTGCACTCACGACTGCTCGACCTGCGGCTCAAGCTGCAAGTCAAAAGATTTGCGGGTTCAGCTTAGAAAAGGCAGCTGTGTAAAAAAAGTGATAGGTGTTGTTTCAGGAAAGGGCGGCGTCGGAAAATCGCTTGTTACGGCTCTTCTTGCTTCAAAAATGCAGAAGCACGGCTATAATGTCGCGGTTCTTGACGCTGATATTACAGGGCCGTCAATTCCGACTTCTTTTGGAGTGGGCGAGGAGAAGGCTCTCGGAGATAAAAACGGAACGATTTATCCGGTAAAGACTAAGTCCGGAATTCAGCTTATGAGCATGAATTTCCTTCTTGAGCACGAGACCGACCCTGTTCTGTGGCGCGGGCCTGTTATTGCAGGCGCGGTAAAGCAGTTCTGGACTGATGTTGCCTGGGACGATGTTGATTATATGTTTGTCGATATGCCGCCTGGAACTGGAGATGTTCCTCTTACGGTTTTTCAGAGTCTTCCTGTTGACGGAATAATTGTGGTATCGTCTCCTCAGCAGCTCGTGCGCGTTATTGTGGAGAAAGCCGTGAAAATGGCAGAGATGATGAAAATCCCGATTCTTGGTCTTGTGGAGAATATGAGCTACGTGAAATGCCCGGACTGCGGAAAGGAAATCAAGGTTTACGGCGAAAGCAACATAAGCGGAATCGCGAAGGACTATGGAATTCCTGTCCTTGCCCGGATTCCGATTGCGGAGGACATTTCAAAGGCTGTTGACGAGGGCGACATCGAGAATTTGGCTTCTGAGTTTTTGGATGCGGCAGTTTCCCAGATTGAGGGGCTTATCCGCGAATAAAAACGCGGCATGAAAAATTGCCGGAAACCCACGGACAAATCTGAATGAAAAAACTAAATCTTCTTCTCGCGCCGATGGACGCAATAACGCATGAGGCGTTCAGAAAAATCGTCGGGCGTTTCGGCGGCTGCGACGAGTATTTCAACGAGATGATAAACGCCTCTTCATTGCTGAACAACGGCCCGTGGGAGAAGTATTATCTTCTTGAAGGCCCTGAGCCTGAAAAGCTTGTCTGGCAGCTCACCGACAAAAGCGCGGAGAAAATGGCAGGAGCGGCACGGATTCTTGCAGGGAGAAACGGAAAGGGAATTGACCTTAACATGGGCTGCTCGGCTCCGCAGATTGCAAAGACCGGGGCTGGAATCGCGTGGATGCTAAAGCCTGTTGGAGAAACTGCGCTTATGGTTCGCGCGGTGAAGTCTGAAATTGAAAACGCCGCGAAGGACGGGGCGAAGCCTAAGCGTCTTTCTGTGAAGCTCCGCCTCGGAGACGACAAATACACGGAAGAGCGTTTTTTTAATTTCTGCAAAATGCTTATTGACGAGGGCGTTGAGATGATAACTTTGCATGCTCGCCGCCAAAAGCAGAAGCACTCGCGGCATTCTGACTGGAGCGCAGTCTCGCGTCTCTGTGAAAGATTCCCCGGCTTTCCTGTTGTCTTGAATGGAGACGTTAAAGATTTTGAAAGCCTTTCTCTTGCGCTGAAAACCGCTCCGAATGTTTCCGGCGTTATGATTGCGACTGCGGCAGTCCAAAAGCCGTGGATTTTCAGAGAGCTTAAAGATTCTTTTAAAGCCGATGAAAATTACGAAAATCTTGAAGTGGCGAATCCTCTTGGCGATAAGAAGAATCGCGAATTTGATGCGGAAAAGCTCGCTTGGGATTTTATTGATGAAGTGGAGAAGTGCCAGCCTCCTGAATTCTGGAAAACACGTCTCCAGCGTTTCTTCGCGTTCTACTGCCTGAATTTCAGCTTCGGCCATTATTTTCAAAGCCAGATGATAAATATTTCTGACAGCGATGACGCGCGTGAAAGAATCCGAATGTATTTTGAGAAATGCCCGGAGGACAGAATCCTTTCTGTGAAGTAGCTAAAGCAATATAAAAAAATTCTAGTTTCGCTTTTTGAAAAATTTGACTTATAATTTTGTTTGGAGGCGGTTAGCTGAAAAATCATGACGAGACTGCTATTTTTCATTGTTTCATTATTTATAATCGCCGCCATGGTGTCCTGCTGCCTTGTTTTGCGCAGACGGGACTCGGAACTGAAAATATCGCTTTTCAATGTTGACTGCGCAGGAACTGTTGTCTTTATTCTCCATCTTTTCACGATGTTTGATTTTGGAAATAAAGCGTCTATGTTTTTTAGCGGTCTTTACTACGCGAGCGTCCACTGGCTTCTAATCTTTTTTGCCGATTATATTCTTGCTCTTACACAAGCGCCTTTCAAGTCGAAAAATCTTGTTGTGTTCAGGAATATCTGGATGGCCGCGCTGATTTTTGACACTTTGTCGCTTTTGACGAATGTTTTCTCAGGATTTGCGTTCTCGATTGTTCCTTATTCCCCTAACGGAAAATTTTTCTGCTGGAATTATCAGTATCATCTCGGCTTTTTCATTCATCTTGTGTTCTGCTATTTTCTTGTCGCGCTGGTTCTTTATCTTTTCATAAGGAAAATCAAGATGACGAGGAAATTCTACCGCTCAAGCTATCTTTCGATGTTTCTGGTTTTCCTGCTTTTGATTGTTCTGAACATTTTCTGGCTTTTGCTTGGCGATAATTTTGACATTTCGGTCTTTCTTTACGGGGCGTTCGCGGTTCTTGCGACTTACTACAGCTTTTATTCGCAGCCGAGAAAAGTCGAGGAGAAAATTCTTAGGCTTGTTGCGGAAAATATGAGCAACGGAGTTTTATGCTTTGACCTTAACGAGAAGTGCATTTACGCGAACAAGTCCGCGCGCGGCTTTTTTGAGAGAAAGTCTGACGCTGAAAAAGAGCTGCTTTCGTTTATCGAGAAAAAGAAGGAGTTCGTTTTTCTTGACAAGGAAATTTTTAAAAATGGAAGAAAAACTTGCCTTTCCGAGAAATTTTATATTCTGCGCGACTCTAACAAGCTTGTTGTGGGATATTTTATTTTTATTGAGGACATAACAAATGAGCTGAGCCTTGTGAACCGCGAGAAATACCGTTCCACGCACGACCTGCTCACCGGTGTTTACAACCGCTCGAATTTCTTTCTTGAATGCGAAAAGCTGCTGAAAAAGCAGCCGGACATTCCGCGCTATCTCGTCTGCACAGACATTGTGAATTTCAAGCTTGTGAACGACTTGTTCGGGCTTTCAAACGGCGACGCGCTCTTAAAAAAGGAAGTTGAGGTTCTGCGTGAGAGCTGCCGAGGCGACTCAATTCTCGGAAGAATTTCAGGCGACCGCTTCGCGCTTCTTATCAGGAAAGAATTCTTTAATCCGTCGGAATTTTCGGAAAAAATCGAGGAGATAACGCGTTTTTTAGGCGAATACAACTATAAAATTCAGTTCAAGATTGGCGTCTATGAGATTTCTGACCCATATGAGAGCGCGAATTTTATGTTCGACAAGGCGAATCTCGCAATCCAGAAAAACAGCGACCTTGAAAAAACTTTCGCCTTTTACAGCGCATCATTGATGGAAAATCTCGTTGAGGAGAAGAATGTCGTAACGAGCTTTAACCAGGCTTTGAGGAAAAATCAGTTTGAGATGTATTTGCAGCCGCAGGTTTCAAGCATAAGCGGCGAAGTTGCCGGCGCGGAAGCTCTCGTGCGCTGGGTTCACCCGGAGAAAGGAGTTTTGATGCCCGGCTTGTTTGTGCCAGTCCTTGAAAAGGCTGGGCTTCTTTATAAGCTCGACTGCTTTATATGGGAAGCCGCCGCGAAAAAGCTTTCCGAATGGAAAGAACGCGATATTCCAATGCACATCGCGGTGAATATTTCAGTGAAGGATTTTTATCATCTTGACTTGTACAAAGTGTTTACGGGGCTTGTTGAAAAATACGGAATCGGGCCTGAAAAGCTTAAGCTTGAAATCACCGAGACTGTCTTCATGCGCGACATAAATCTTCATATGCAGGTTTTGAGCAGGCTGCAGAACTATGGATTTTCAGTCGAGATGGATGATTTTGGCTCGGGATACTCGTCGCTAAATATGCTCAGGAACATCACTGTTGATATTTTTAAAATCGATATGCTCTTTTTGAAGAAGCCGAAAAATTCCGAGAAAAGCAGGCTGATTCTAAGCAAAATCATAAAGATGGCGAAAAAGCTAAAGATGACTGTGATTTCGGAAGGAGTCGAGGACGAGGAGTCGGCGGAATTTTTGAGGGACGCCGGCTGCGACTATTTTCAGGGGTATTTGTATTCAAAGCCTGTTACTGTTTCCGCTTTTGAGAAGAATTTTATCAGGACATAAAACGGAGAAAGATAGATGAGATTGTTCTACGCTTATTCATTGGTCTCTTTACTGACTGTTCTCTATATGTTTTTTATTCTCGCGCAGGTTGCAAGGTCGAAAGTGGAGAACAAGAAATTTCTGGTTCTTCCGATTGCGATTGCAGCTGCCGCGCTTTTAAGCTACAGCGGATTTCTTCTTTGCAGGAATTATCTTTCCGCGCTGGTTTTCAACGAGATTTACTATGTCTGCACGGACTGGATGGCTTTCGTGCTTTTTAATCTCTTTACAGCCGGAACAGACTTTCTTCCCGGCAGGAAAAAGGCGGACAAGATTTTTTTCTCGCTTGCCTTGGCCGATTCTGTCTCGATGATGATAAACACGGTTGCAAAGCATAATTTCGAGCTGCTTCCGTCTATGACTGTGCTAGAGCTTCGCTTCTGGTGGCTTGATTTCTTCTTGCCGCAGTATGTTCATCTTGCGTTTTGCTACGTTATGGTTCTTAGCGGATTTGTTGCTCTGGTTATAAACGCTGTTTCCGCTCCGAAATTCTACAAGAAGAAGTATGTTTTTTTTCTTGTCTCCTACGCGGCGGTTATTCTCGCGAATTTCCACAGCTACACGGAAAATCTTCCTGTTGACTATTCTGTTGTGCTTTACGGAGTTTTCGCTTCTTTCATTGCGGTCTGTTCAATATACACTTTTCCGAGCCTGCTTGTTGGAAACGTGATGGGAACGGTTTCCGAGGCTGTTTCGGACGCAATTGTCCATTTTGACCTCGAGGGCAGGGTGATTTATCAGAATACGGCCGCGAAAAGGCTTTTTGATCCTGAGTCAGGATTTATAAATATGAGCCCGGTTGATTTCAAGGATTATTATCTTGAGAATCCTGAAAGCGAGATTGCCGTGAATGTTGATGACGGCGTGAAATCCGGTCTGAAAGATGGTGCAAAATCTGCTCTAGCCGTAGGAAAAAATCTGCGCTATTTCAAGGTTGAGCATCAGGATCTTTTGATTGACGGCCTTTCAGTCGGCTCTTACATAAAAGTGAGCGACAAGACTGACGAGAAGCTCCGTTATCAGGAGGAAAGGTTTGCCGCCACGCACGACGAGCTTACGGGGCTTTACAACCGCGACGGATTTTTTGAGAGGATTGAAAGCCAGCTTAAGAAAGGCGTTTTCAGGAATCCGCTGATGATTTGCTCGAACATAAAGGATTTCAAGCTGATAAACGACAATTTCGGCGAGGCTGCCGGGGACAAGGTTCTTTTGCATCAGGCCGCGATGATGGAAAAATTCGCCCATTCAACGAACATAAACGCGCGCTTGAATGATGACAAATTTGCAATCTTTATGGAAAAGGAAAATTTCAGCCAGGATATTTTTATGCGCGAAATCGAGAATCTTTCACAGTTTACGGACTCCAGCTCGTGCAATCTTTTTATTTCGGTCGGCGTGTATGAAGTTCAGGACATAAACGAGAAAGTCCAGATTATGTACGACAAGGCAAAGCTTGCGATGGACTCAATCAAGAGCGACTACCAGAAAATGTTTGCTTTCTATAGCTCGAATCTGATGGACAGGCTCCTTGCCGAAAAAAACATAATAAACAATTTTGAGGACGCGCTTGAAGCCGGGCAGTTTGAGATGTACTTGCAGCCGATTGTTGACGAAAAAGGCGAGGTAAAAGCGGCCGAGGCTCTCGTGCGCTGGAACAGCCCTGAACGCGGAATAATGCTGCCGGATGAATTTATTGAAGTTTTGGACAGAACAGGACTTGTCTACAAACTAGACAAATATATATGCGAGAAGGCTGTGTCGAAGTTCGCGGAATGGAAATCTAAAGGATATAAAATCGAAAATATCGCGTTCAATGTGAACAGCAAGGATGAATATTATTTTGACACCTTGTCCTTTTTGAAAAGCACTGTGGAAAAATACAAAGTCGCTCCGTCTTCGGTTGTGATTGAGATGAAAGAGGACGCTCTTATTGACGACTATGAGGGCGGCTCGCATTATTTCGAGAAGATAAGAAGCTCGGGCTTCAAGATTGCAATCGACAATTTCGGCTCGGGCTATTCATCGCTTAATATGCTAAAGGACTTCAGCATTGACGCAATCAAGATTTCTGCGGATTTTTTCTCCAACGATGATTTTTCTGACAGGGCTGGAATTATCCTAAGCTCGATAATCGAAATGGTGAAAGAGTTGAAAATAAATGTGGCTACAGTCGGAATCGAGACTTTTGAGCAGAAGAACTTTCTTCTATCTCTTGGCTGTCAGATTTTTCAGGGTTTTCTTTTTTCAAGGCCTCTTCCTGAGGATGAGTTTGAGGATAAGTTTTTAAGATAAAAGGAAGATGACTTTTGCAATTTGATAGCCATTGTTCTTGATTATGATAATTTCTCTTGTCGCGCTAAATTTTTTGTTTAAGGATTCTTTTCGTTTTATTTGCAAAAAAGCCACGGGCTTTCAGCGTTTTGAATTATTCTTCGCGCTTGAAAATCCGGGGCTTGTCAATTGTCTTTTATTTTTCTTTACTTTTCGATTGTGATTGACTGGTCCGCCGTGAAGGATTTTCCCGGCTCAAGCGAGATGAGCGCGGCTTTTTCTTCCCACTCGTGGTTCGTGTTTTCAGCGTCGGCAGTTCCGTACCACGGCTCAATGCAGTTGAATCCGTTTCCGTCAATTCCTTTTTCGCCGTTTCCTCCCTGCCAGACCATAAGATAAGGATAGCCGAAGCAGTTCACTTTCACGAGCGAGCCGTCTTTCTTGTTGCGAAGTCCAACCCAGTTTGAGCTGAACGCCGTGAAGAAATGTCCGTTTCCGAATCCTTTTTCATTGATTGGAATGATTCCGGCTTCTTTTTCGCCGTAAGGCTTTGTTGTCGGAGCTGTTCCGTCATCATCGGTTGCAAGCTGAGCTTCGTCGTTAAGGAGAACCTGCGTCAGAGGCTCTTTTTTCTCGAACTCATACTGATAGTCAGAATTTGTAGTGCCGGCAGGGTCTGTGTTTCTTGGGCAGCAGAACGCAGTGTGGCTTCCGAGCGAGAAAAGCATTGTCGAGCTGTCCGTGTTTGTTACTGTTGTTGTGAAAATCAGGCCGTTGTCTTTAAGCTCGTAATGTGTCCTCATGCTGAATTTCCATGGAAATTTGTCGGCTGTGGCCTCGCTTTCTGTAAGCTCGAAAGTCGCGCTTGTCTCCGTCTGCCCGATGATTTTATGCTCGAGGTCGCGGCTCATTCCGTTGTTCACGAGATGATATTCCTTGCCGCCGTAAGTGTAAAATCCGTCCTTGATTCTTCCGACGTGGGGAAAAAGAACCGGCGCATGGAATTTCCATACAGACTCAGGTCCTTCAAAAACGTATTTTGTGCCGTCTTTCACAGAACGGAACGCGTTGATTTCGGCTCCGTGCGTGTTCAATACTACTTCGTAGCTAGAATTTTTAAGTGTGATAGTCATAATGAAATAAAGTTTAGTGTCTTTGCCGCATTTTGTGAATAATTGAAAATATGGTAAGATTGTCAAAATCATAAAGGTTTAGAACGAGATAGCTAAATCTGACCACGGCAGGAGGCCACAGATGTTCAATGGGAAAAAATACAAAGCCGACGCGCTTTTGCAGCTAAAAAAACGCTGGAAAACGCCTTGCATTATAACTTTAATCGGAATTGTTGTTGTGGCAGGCTTCAACACGCTTTCAGAGCTTAGTTTTCTGGCGGAAATTTTGGCAGTCTGTGTGTGCGGAATTGTCTCTGTGGCGCAAATTCACGTTTATCTAAAAATCGCTGGCTCCGGCGCAGTTTTTGCTTCGGACGCGGATTTAGATAGAAAGAAAATCGCTTTTTCAGATTTTACAGATGGATTTGACTGCTGGATTTCTTCTCTTCTTGGAACTCTCTGGTTTTGTCTTTGGACTTGGCTTTGGTCGCTTCTTTTCTTGATTCCGGGAATTGTAAAGGCGATAAGCTACTCGATGATGTTCTTTGTTATTGCGGAAAATCCTGAAATCGGCGTAAAAAAGGCGATGAACATAAGCAAGATAATGACTGCCGGACACAAAGCGGAGCTTTTCTGCCTTTTTATGAGTTTTTTCGGCTGGTTCTTGCTTTGCGTTGCTACCTGTGGAGTCGGATTCATCTGGCTTGGCCCGTATTTTTCAACGGCGATGACGAACGCTTATTTTGACTTGAAATTGATGAGCTTTGAAAGCAAAAAGCTAAAGCCCGCTGATTTTTGACGATTTTGACGAGGTGAAAAAATGAAAAAGAACGGAAAATATGTTTTTACCGTGATTGCCGCTATTGCGGCAGCTTTCGCGGCTGGATTTTTTTCTGAAAAGACTAAAAACAGCAAGAAAGTTTCCTTGAAAGTGAACGGAACAGAAATCTTGGGAAACGGCGGTTCTGATTCAAATGATTACGAATCTGACGGTTATGATTCAGAGAATTACGAATCTGACGGTTTCGATTCAGATGATTATGGAGCTGATGATTTTGATTCTGAATTTTCAGATTCAGAAGATGAAGACGGCGGCTCTTCTCTTTGGAAGATAGTTGATTACGCTTTCGGCTCATCTTCCGGCAAAAAAAACGTCAAGGTAAAATCTGATT
Source organism: Treponema sp. UBA4692 (assembly GCA_002404895.1). GTDB lineage: Bacteria > Spirochaetota > Spirochaetia > Treponematales > Treponemataceae > Treponema_D. Next base: position 51,013 of record DHKO01000009.1, read on the forward strand.
ACATTTCCACGATTTACATCACCGGAATGATTTCCGAGGAAAACAGAACCTACAATCAGAAATGGCTTTTACGACAGATAAAAAAGTCTGGGGGCGACCCGAAAAACGCCGGAATTCTTCTTGTTATTGATTCTCCAGGCGGAACGGTTTACGAGTCTGACGAGGCTTACCTTGCGCTTAAGAAATACAAGAAATCGACAGGTCGGCCGGTCTACGCTTATTTTTGCTCGCTTGCGGCAAGCGGCGGATATTACATCGGCTGCGCGGCGGACAAGATTTTTGCGAACAGAAACACTTTGACAGGCTCAATCGGCGTGATTGCCGGGCAGAGCGTGGATGCTACGGAGCTTCTTGGCAAGGCCGGAATCAAGATGACGACTATAACCGCCGGAAAAAACAAGAACATGGGAAACTACAATTCAGTTCTGACAGACGAGCAGCGCGCGATTTTCCAGTCGATTGCGGACGAGGCTTACGAGCAGTTCACCGGGATTGTGGCGGAAAGCCGGAAAATGGAAATTTCCGATGTGAAAAAACTCGCCGACGGAAGAGTCTACACGGCTTTGCAGGCGAAAAAGAACGGATTGATCGATGCAGTTTGTCCTCTTGAAGAAGCGAAAGAATCTATAAAGTCTGATTTTTACGGCAAAATGAAAAACGGAGCGAAAGCAAAGCAGAATCTTGAATTTGTGGAATTCAAATATAAATACGAGATGTCATTTGCGGACTTGCTTTCAGGCGTTTCAAGCTTTGTGGAAAATCCTGAGGCAAGCATTTACTCTGTGCTTGGAAAAACTTCTTCAAAATGCCTTTATCTTTATCAGTAGCTGCAATCACTGGTTGCAGCCGCCAGTTATAGTCAGCGGTTGTATGAAAGCAGGCTAAGCTCAAAAGCTTTCCTGCACATTTCTTCCGCGCCGCCCTTGCATAGGGCAGTTGCGAAAGGTCTTCCTGCAAGGACGCAGCCTGCTCCCAAACCCATTGCGGTTGCAACGTCAAGTGAATTCCTCACTCCGCCGTCAACCCAGATTTCTCCGCAGCTGTTTCTGATTTCCTTTCCATATTCAAGCAGAAATTCCGCAGTCGAGCCTTTTCTTGTCTCGATTCTTCCGCCGTGATTTGAGATATACGCGATGTCGGGCTTCACTTCCTTTACAAGCTCAATGTCGCTTTCTGTGAAAATTCCTTTTATAGCGAACGGAATTTTTATTGTTGACTTTATCTCTTTTAGCTGCGCCGCGCTTTTCTTTTCAAGCTGGACTTTGTTCCTCATTGTCAAAATATTGTATGAGTCGATGTCGATTCCGGCGATTTTCGCGCAGCCGGAAGCCCATTCAAGCCTTTCCAGAATCTTCTTGTTTGAGTACGGCTTTATGAAGACCGATGTCTGAGTCTCATTTTTGATTTTTTTCAGCGCGGCGATTCCGAATTTCAGCTTCTCGTCCGGAAATCCGTCTCCAATGCTAAGCCCGATTCCGACTTTATGGACTGCCTGAATTATCTGTGAATAGTAGGATTCTTCGTCTGAAAAACCGATATTTTCAACCGCGCCTGTCATCGGAGCTATCGAGATGTTCGGAATCCGCTCCTCTGGATTTTTTTCAAGAAGATTCTCGATTTTTTCCTGTACTTCGGGATTTTCCCTGCGGAGCTTTTCCCAGCCGAGACAATTCAATATGAAATTTTCATTTTTTCTGACTCCGCCCATTCCCGGAAGCTCGCCTGTGCAGCCTCTTCCGTTGCAGATTTTGCAGAATTTGCATTTGAAATTATTTCCCGTAGACACAATCGGAAAGTATAGCGAAAATTCGCCGCAGTTGCGAGCGTAGCGGAAAATCCAGTTCGTCATATCTTTTTTGAATTTTGCATTTCGCTCTGCTTCTTCCAGAACTTTTTTAACTTTTCTGAAACTTAAATTTTCCCCTTAAAATCCGATAATTGAAGAAACGAGATTTTGACTTTAAAAATCTAAGCAAGGTGGGAGACTTGAATAGATGAAAAACAGCAATAAATATTCGGCTGCAGCCGGAATCGGGATTTTTGTTCTTGCAGCCCTTTTTTCGGTGTCGCTGCTTTCTGCTGCGGTTGATTTTGGCGGAATGTCGTCTGCCAGCAGCACGCTTTTTTATAAATTTGGAAAAATTTTCACAAACGCATACGGCTTTTGCTCAGCCTGCATCCCGGTTTTCTTGATTGCCGCAGGCTTGCAGTGCTTCAATTCAAAATGGTCGGCGAGAAACGGAGTTGTCCTTGCAGGCTCTGTAGTTCCGTTTTTCACGCTCGATGCTCTCGAGCATATAATCAGAATGATTTCCTCTTCTGAAACCGGAAGCGTTATGGCTGTGAAAATCGGCGCGGTTTTGCTGATTGGCGCAATGCTGATTGCCGCTGAATTTATTCTGCTTGCGATTCTCGGCGAAGTTGTCGCGGCTGCGCTTAAAAAGCACAATAATGAAGAGCCTGTTTTTGACGACTCAGATGAGAATTTAAGTTCTGAAAATCAGGATTCAGTTTCAGATTCCGATGAAAATTCGGAAGATTTTATTTCTGAAGCCGATTCCAGCGAAAATCTTGATGAAGATGCTGAAAGTTATCCGTTTCTTGAAGATGAGAAAAATTCTGAAACTGAAAATCAGAATCAAAAGAATGATGAAAAATTAAAAAATGCGGAAAATTCTCTTTTTGATAATTTGAATCAAAAAGAAAACAATAAGAATATTGAAGAAAAGTCAGAAAATTTCGATGAGAAAAAAGATGATGAATCTTCGGCTGACGCGCCGTTTGACTTGAAGAACGACAAAATTTTCAACGAGCAGAAAAAGCTTTTAAAAGACTTGATTGCGGTCGGAAAATCCGAGGAAGAAAAAAAGAAATTCGAGCAGGAGCTTTCTGAATCTGACGAGAACGAGAAACTGAATCCAGAAGAAAGCGAAGAAAAAACTGAAAATCCAAAAAATATTGAATCTCTTGAAATTTCCGAAGAAAAAGAAGCTGTGCCAATGGCAGAAGCCGAGGAAAGATTCTCATTTGAGCTTCCTGAGCCTGAGCCGCAGAAATTCGATGATGAAGATTCTGAAAAAATTGAGACTGAAAAAATTGAGACTGAAAAAAATCCTGCTGAAAACGCTGAATCTGAAAAAACTCTGGAAGACGAAATCGATGAAATTCCGTTTGTTGTTGAAAACGAGCCTGTCTCTGATGAGGAGACTTTTGTTGAGGAGCAAATTCCTGTTCCGGACGATGGTTTTGACGCGCCGACGGTTTCAGAACCTTCTCTTCCCGCGCCTGAAATTGCGGAGAACAGTTTTGTGCCGGAGACAAACACTGCCGACTATGAGAAAATCAACGATATTTTTGATGAGATGGACGAGGATGCGGCTGAAAATCCTGTAATCAAAGAGAAAAAATCTGCTGAGCCGAAAATGGAAGAGCTTCCCGATGATTTTTTTGATGACGAGGACGATGAAGACCGCTCTTTGAACAGCGTTGCGGGAATTGACGACGATTCTTCGGAAGAAAATGAAGAAAATCCTGACGATTCTGAAAATGACATTTCAAATGAAAAGGAAGATGTTGCCGCGCAGAATTCTGAAAATGAAAGCGATTTTGAATCTGGCGATTTTGAAGAGCCGGCTGTGAATGATTCGGATTTTAACGGGAAAGAGGCGGACATTGGAAAAGATTTAAAATCTGCCAGGGGTGAATCTGATGAAATGGAATCTGCCGGGTTTGAGGAATCCGAGCCGGAACTTGGAACTCAAAATCCGGTTTCTGAGAATGACGAGTTTGAAATCCCTGATTTCGGCGATGAAGATGAAAAAGAAGATTTCGAATCTTCAGCTTCTGGCTCTAATGATTTGAAATTAAAAAATTCGGAATTTTCCACTTCTGAAAATAATGTTTTTTTAGATGACGAGAATCAGCCGGAAGATTTTTATGATTCAGATGAACTTTCAGAAAATGAAGAATTTGATGGCAGCGCGGAATCCAATGATTTCAAATCTGCCGATTTAGAATCTAACGATTTCAAATCTAAAGATTTTGGCGCAGAGCCGGAATTTGGCGATGAGGATGAGCCTGCTGATGACGAGTCTGGCGAGACAGACGGTTCAGAAAATGAAAACGCAGATTTTGAAACCGAATATGACGGAAACGATGAGCCTGCTGATGACGAGCAATTTGAGGACGACGAATCTAAAGATGAAAATTCAGAAGATTTAGAAAGCTTTGGAAACGCAGAAATTACAGAAAATTCTGAAAGTGAACCTTTTTCTGCCGCGCCGCAGACTGAAGTTCAGCAAGAGAAAAAATTCGGCTCGCTTTTGAAGAAGGCCGACTCGCTTGTTGCGGCTTCTAAAATCAGCGAGGAGGACAGAAAAGCCGGAATCACGGCAGACGATGACCCTTATGAGCGCGCGAAAAAGCGCAGAATTGCGAACTACAGCATCTCGTCTGAGCTTTTGAACAAGTACGAGAACGGCCAGTATTGGATTATAGATGACGAGACAAAACGCTCGGGCGAATATCTTACAAAAACGTTGAAGGAATTCGGCATTGACGCGCAGGTTACAGGAATCAGAAAAGGCCCGGTTGTTACGATGTTCGAGCTTTTGCCGGCTCCGGGAGTAAAGCTCAGCAGGATTGTCTCCCTGCAGGACAATATCGCGCTTTCTTTGGCGGCAAGCTCTGTTCGAATTGTCGCGCCGATTCCGGGAAAACACGCGGTCGGAATTGAAGTCCCGAACAAGAAGCGCGCTGTCGTGAGTTTCCGCGAGATTATCGAGATGGATTTGCCGGAATTCAAGAAAATGCAGATTCCAGTGATTCTCGGAAAGGACATTTCAGGCGAGCCTCATGTTATAGATTTGACAAAAACGCCTCACTTGCTTATCGCAGGTTCTACAGGCTCTGGAAAATCGGTCTGCGTGAACTCGATGATTCTCTCGATTTTGTACAAGCGTTCGCCTGAGCAGGTGAAGCTTGTTCTTATTGACCCGAAAGTTGTCGAACTTAAGCTTTACAACGATATTCCGCATCTTTTGACTCCTGTAATAACCGAGCCTAAGCGCGCCTTGCAGGCTTTGCAGTATTGTCTTTGCGAGATGGAGAGGCGTTATGCCTGCCTTGACGGAATGGGCGTTCGCGACATTGTTTCCTACAACAAGAAAATTGTTGAAAAACGTATTGCGACGGAAAAACTTCCTTATATTGTTGTGATTATCGATGAGTTTGCGGATTTGATGGCGACAACTGGAAAGGAGCTTGAGTCTGCTGTGGCGCGTCTTGCGGCAATGAGCCGCGCTGTGGGAATCCATCTTGTGCTTGCGACCCAGCGTCCGTCGGTCAATGTTATCACAGGTCTGATTAAGGCGAATATTCCTAGCCGGATTGCGTTTATGGTTGCAAGCCGTCAGGATTCCCAGATTATCATTGACGGAATCGGAGCAGAAAAGCTTCTTGGAAAAGGCGACATGCTTTATTCAAGCGCGACAGATCCGTTCCCGACGCGTATTCAGGGAACTCTTGTCGGAGATGACGAGGTTGAGCGCGTTGTGAATGACGTGAAGCAGTACGGCGAGCCTGACTATATTGACGATGAGATTTTCGTAGAGGATGATGAAGAGGAATCTTCCGGGCCGGGCTTGTTCAGCGATGGAGAAGACCCGCTTTATGACCAGGCATTGCAGATTGTTGTTCAGGCAGGAAAGGCGAGCGCGAGCTACATTCAGCGCCGGCTTAAAATCGGCTACAACCGTGCCGCGCGTCTTGTCGAGGAAATGGAGGAGCGCGGAATCGTCGGTCCTCAGAACGGCTCAAAGCCGCGCGAGGTGATTCATATTCCGTGATGATTCTTTAGTCCGATTTTTATAGAACTTGAAAATCGCGGATTTTGGATTTTTACGCTTTGAACCTTAAATTTAAAATGAAAAAAGCTGCCTTGTGCGATATTCTCGCCTGGCAGCTTTTTGTTTTTTTCCCCTAGTTTTGTCTGCTTTAGCAGATTACAACAGAATTGTCTGTTGAGCTGAAAGGAGCCGGAATGTATTTGTCAGCGGCCCAGTCATTTTCCCATCGGCTTCCGTCAAGAAGATATCTGAACTGATATTCTTTTCCGGCAGGAAGCGCGATTTTTACAGAGAATGTGCCATCCTTTCCTTTTTTGAGAGGTGTTTCTGTAGAGCTCCAACTGTTAAAATCTCCAGCGATAGTTATAGAGTGCGCGCCCTGAGCTGCTTCTGGAGTTACCGAGAATGTAACATTGCAAGTCTTCTTGTCCTTGGAATAAGATTTTTTTAAAGCCATAGTGTATCTCCATGTTTTTTCTATGATGACTGATTTTATCATTTTTCAGTTCTTATGACAAACTTTTTAATTAAAATTTTCTTAAAAAAGGCTTAAAAAATAGATTTTTTTAATGATTGTTGCCGACAAATGCAAAAAGAAGTATGATTATTGCAGTTTAAGAATATTTTCCGCTGATTTAGCCTAACTTGCAGAGCGGAAGCTGTTCCGTATGGAATCAGCAAAATCTTGCTAAAATGGAGGCTCTTGAATGAGTTCTTTCGACAACAAAATCAACAAAAATCATTATCTTTTTACTTCCGAATCCGTGGGCGAGGGACATCCTGACAAGCTTTGCGATCAGGTTTCAGACGCTGTTCTGGACTACTGCCTTTCTCTCGACAAAGATGTTCACGTCGCGTGCGAGACTTTCTCCACAACTGACTTTTTGCTGGTCGGCGGCGAGATTGGCTTTCAGAACTACAAAGTTGAGAACCAGAAGGAATTCAATGCGAATATCGAGCGGATTGCGCGCAAGGTTGCTGTTGACATCGGCTACACTTCAAAAGATGTGGGCTTGGACGGAAACAACTGCCTTTTTATGAACCGGCTTCATGCCCAGTCTGCGGACATAAATCAGGGCGTTGTGGGAAAAGGACTTGACGAGTTTGAGGGACAGCAGGGCGCGGGCGACCAGGGAATGATGTTCGGATTCGCCTGCAGCGACACGCCAGTTTTGATGCCGGCTCCGATTTATTATTCTCACCAGATTTTGCTCAAGGCGCACGAGCTTCGTCACAGCGGAAAAATTGGCTGGCTTCGCCCGGACGCGAAGTCGCAGGTTACAGTCGAATATGATGAGAACCACAAGCCTGTCAGAATCGACACAGTTGTTGTCTCTCATCAGCATAATCCTGATGTGGAATACAGCACAATCAAAGATACAATCATCAACGAGATTATAAAGCCTGTTCTTGACCCGACCGGGCTTTTGGACGGGAACACGAAATTCTTCATCAATCCGACGGGAAAATTTGTAATCGGCGGCCCTGACGGAGACTCCGGACTTACAGGACGAAAAATCATTGTTGACACTTACGGCGGAATGGGACGGCACGGCGGCGGCTGCTTCTCCGGAAAAGACCCGAGCAAGGTTGACCGCTCGGCGGCTTACATGGCGCGCTACATTGCAAAAAACATTGTTGCGGCAGGGCTTGCGGACAGGGCAGAGATTGAGCTTGCGTATGCGATTGGAGTTCCGTTCCCTGTTTCTATTATGGTGGAGACATTCGGGACTGAAAAAGTTGAGCGCGGCAAAATTGAAGATGCGGTCGAAAAAATTTTTGACTGCACTCCAGCTGGAATCATAAAGACGCTGAACTTGAAGCAGCCGATTTACCAGAAAACCGCTTCTTACGGACATTTTGGCCGGGAAGGCTTTCCGTGGGAAAAAACTGACAAGGTTGATGAGCTTAAAAAAGAGGTTTTGCGTTAGCGCTGGAAGCTCCGACATTTTGTAAAAAAAGGATTGTTCCTTTATTTCTTGCTGAGAGATTTCCGCCACGGACGGTGGAAAAAAGCTGTAAAATTGCAAGAAGTGAAGCTTCTTGTGTGGCAGGATGCCGGAGAACGCTAAAAAAAATATGAAGACGAAAGTTGCAGAGATTGACCCGAGAATCACGCCGCAGTCGAAACGGCAGGCGCATATCCATTACATAATCGCGTTTTGCGGCGGATTTTTGGGAGTTTTCCCTATTGTGAATGTAATCGGCTTGCTTGGCTCGGCGCAGACATCGAACCTTATCGAGTGCGTTCATTCAGTAATCGGGCAGGACTGGCTCGCTCTTTGCCACCATGCGATCGGCGTTGCGCTTTATGTGCTTGCTACATTCCTTGTAACTTATCTTAGCCATCACACGAAGCTGAATATAAAACTGCTCGCGCTTTTTGTGGATGTTGCGACTGGCTTTGTCATGTGGCGCATGCCGGACAATCTTCCTGAGCTTTTCTATCTTTATCCGACATTTTTCGCGCTCTCTTTTCAGTGGTGCTCGTTTTCAGGCGGATACGGCTACAATTGCTCCACGATTTTCTCTACGAACAATCTGAGGCAGTGCGTGAGCGCGTTCACAGAGACTTATTTCAACGGAAAACGCGAGTTCAAGCTTAAGGCGATTTTTTTCGGCGCGACTTTGATTGCTTTTCATCTTGGAGTCGCGGCGGCATTTTTGGCATGGTACAAAATCGGGAACATTTGCTTTCCGCTCGTTGTCTTTCCGTGCGGTTTGGCGGCGTTTCTTGTTGTCTCGCCTGTGAAAAAATAAGAAAATGATTCTTCCACGTGAAAAAATAATCGAGATAATGGAGCGTTTCAAGAAGCAGAATCCGAATCCGAAGAGCGAGCTGGAATTCAAGAATCCTTACACTCTTTTGGTCTCGGTTGTGCTGAGTGCGCAGGCGACTGACAAGTCTGTGAATCTTTACACAAAGCCGCTTTATGAAATTGCTGACACGCCGTTTAAAATGCTGGAGCTCGGGCAGGAAAAGCTCGTTGAATTCATAAAGCCGATTGGACTTTGGAAAAACAAGTCTAAGAATATAATCGCGCTTAGCCAGAAGCTGATAGACGATTTTGGAGGAAAAGTTCCCGAGACGCGCGATGAGCTTATGACGCTTCCCGGAGTCGGGCGGAAAACCGCTAATGTTGTTCTTAACATTGTTTTTGGAAAGCATACGATGCCGGTTGACACTCATCTTCTGCGCGTCTGTCCGAAAATCGGGCTTGCCGAAGGAGCAACGCCTGAGCAGGTTGAACAGTCGCTTCTGAAAAATATTCCTGACGAGTATCTTGAGTCCGCCCACCACTGGATTCTGCTTCACGGAAGATATGTCTGCACGGCGCGTAATCCGAAATGCTCGGAATGTTTGATAAGCGATTTGTGCATAAGCCGGAATTTCACTAAAATCAGTTAAAATTATTCGATGCAAGCAAAACTAAAGATAAAAAGAGGTGTTTTATGTTTCTTCTTCAAACAGCTGGAGCTGAGGCGGCCGCAGAGGAAAGCGCGGGCGTTGTTGAGCATGCCGCGGAAATTGCCGCCGGAACTGCGAATGAAATCAAGAATATGTTCCATGTGGACGAATTCGCTTCATATTTGACTTTCGAGAACATCGCGCACGTTGTCACAAGCGTGATTGCAATCTTGATTTTCTGGGGCGTTTACAGGATTGTCCGCCATTTTGTCAAAAAAGTCGCCTCGAGAAATCTTGAGAAAAAGACCGTCAAGATGATTACAAAGGCAATCGGATACTGCTTCTATGTTCTGATTACGATGTACGTTCTCGGGCTTTTCGGAGTGAAGCTCAGCGCAATCTGGGGAGCTGCCGGAATCGCCGGAGTTGCAATCGGCTTTGCGGCGCAGACGACTGTAAGCAATCTGATTTCAGGAATTTTCGTCGTTACAGACAAGGCGATGAAAATCGGAGACTTCATCGAAGTTGACGGTGTTTCTGGAACTGTGGAGACGATCGGCGTGATTTCAATGAAAGTGCGCACTTTGGACAACCAGCTCATCAGAATTCCGAACTCGACGATTATAAATACAAAGCTTGTGAATTATTCAGCTTTTCCATACCGCCGGTATGTTTTTGAGACTTCTGTTGACTATGCCTCGGATTTTGACAAAGTGATTGAAGTTGCAAAGACAATTCCTTCGCGCTGTCCGACGGTTGTTGCAGACAATCCTGATTACGCTCCGAAAGTCGTTTGGACAACTCATGGCGACAGCGGAGTGAATCTTAACATAATTGTATGGAGCAAGAGGGAGAATTTTCTTCAGACAAAAAATGATATTTGCGTTCAGACATTGAAAGCATTCAGCGAGGCGAATATCAATATTCCGTATAACCGGATGGACATCACGCTTTTGGCGGATGATACAGTTCCGTTCAGAAAATCGGCTGCACGGCAGAGCGCGGAATAATTTTTTTAATTTAGATGCTCGCTTGCTTGGCGCAGGCGGGCGTTTTTTTCGGGAATGGATTTTTATGGAACAAAACACAAAGCCGCTTTTCAACAGAAAATATCTTAACCGGCTTATCTGGCCGCTGATTGCCGAGCAGTTTCTGGCGATGACAATCGGCGCGTGCGACACTGTTATGGTGTCTTCAATCGGCGAGGCTGGAGTCTCGGGCGTTTCGCTTGTTGACCAGCTCGGACAGCTTGTATTGCAGCTTTTTGCGGCGTTTGCGACCGGCGGCGCGGTTGTTGCAAGCCAGTATCTTGGAAACAAGGACAACGCCGCGGCAGGAAAGTCGGCAAAGCAGCTTTTGAATCTCTGCCTTGCGTTCGGGCTTCTTTTTATTGCGGTGTGCTTTCCTCTTAGAAGGCAGATTCTGACGCTTATTTTTGGCGGAGCGGACGAGAAAGTTATGGAAAACGCTCTTTCTTATTTTGTCTGGATTCTTTTCTCGTTTCCGATGCTTGGAATTTACAACAGCTGCGCGGCTTTGTTCCGCTCTATGGGAAACAGCAAAATCAGCCTGAAGACAAGTCTTCTGATGAATCTCCTGAACATCGGCGGAAACGCGGCTTTGATTTACGGAGCTAAGCTTGGCGTTGCCGGCGCCGGAATTTCAACTTTGGTGAGCAGGACTGTGGCGGCTTTTGTCGTTCTCGGGCTTTTGAGCCAGAAAAAATGGCCTGTTCATTTTGAAAAGCTCTGGAAAATCGAGGTTGACTTTTCTTTGATTAAGAAAATTTTGAAAGTTGCGATTCCGAGCGGAATTGAGAACAGCATGTTTCATATCGGAAAAACGCTTGTCTATTCATTTATGTCCGGGTTCGGTCTTGTGGCGATTGCGGCGAACGCGATTTCAAACACGATTGCGAGCTTCTCTAACATTCCTGGAAACGCGATTGGCCTTGCGAGCGTGACGATTGTCGGCCAGTGCATCGGAGCGGGAGAGAAAAAGCAGGCGAAGACTTATGGATTCAAGATGATGAGGGTTGCGTATATCGGAATGTTTGCCGCGTGCTGCGCCGTGTTTATCGCTTCTCCTCTCGTTGTGAGCCTTTTCAATCTGAGCGGCGAGGCGCAGAAGCTCGCTGTCGGCGTTGTGCGCTCGTGCATGGTTGCGAACATTTTTATCTGGCCGCTTTCATTTGTAATGCCGAACATCTTGCGCGGAGCGGGCGACGCAAAATACACGATGATTGTATCGAATATAAGCATGTGGCTTTTCCGCGTCTTGTTCAGCTGGGCGATTTCTTCTTATCTCCTGAAAAAATTCCCGGACAACACAGGAATCGCGCTTTACGGCGTATGGTTCGGAATGTACATCGACTGGCTTTTCCGCGCTGTTTTCTTCGGGGCGAGATTCCACGGAAAACGCTGGCTTGAAAAGAAAGTCATCTAGCTTTTTATCTTGTTGTAGTTCACAGTTGCGCTCATGTTTTCTTTGTGGCAGCCGATGATTTTTTCCATCCAAATCATATCGTACCATCTTTGAAACTTGTAGCCGCAGCTGTGGAATGTTCCTGCGAGCTTGTATCCCAAATGCGAGTGAAATTCCGCGCTGTTTTTCGTGAGGTATTCGTCTTCTTCCTTTGGATAGCCGATGCACGCGTAAAGATTTGTGATTCCCATTTTTTTGAGCCGCGACTCAAGCTCTTCATAAAGTTTTCGTCCGAGTCCGCATTTTCTTGCGCTGTGCGAAAGATAGATTGTCATCTCGCATGACCAGTCGTAGGCAGACCTTGCGTTGAAAGCGCCTGCATAGGCGTAACCTTCAATTTTTCCGGCTTTTTCAATCACGAGATAAGGATATTTTTCCATCGTTTTTTTCATTCTATTTTTAAATTCTTCAAGCGTCGGAACTTCATATTCAAAAGTGATTGCGGTTTTCTCAACATAATAAGCGTAGATTTCAAGAATCCGCTCAGCATCTTCTAGCGTCGCGTCTCTTGCCGCCACATCGTTCTCTGCCATTTTTTATCCTCTTGAAAAAGATTATATTCAAACCGCCATTAAGGATAAATAGAAAATTTGCTGGAGACTGCGGAACAAAATGGAACAAAAGTTCCGATAATTGACAAAAGCGGGGACTTTCAAGAATATGATTTTATGAGAAAGAATAAATTTTTTTGCGCTGTAATTTCACTTTTCCTGATTTTTGCTCAAAGCGCGGTTTTTGCGGACGAGGCAAATCAAAAGGCAGATTCTGAATCTGAAAGTGCCGCTGAAACAAATGCTGAAAGCGATACAGACCCGATTCTGGAGACAGCACGCGAGACTGCGAAATCTTTCGGAGATTTTCTACAGCGGAGCGCCGACAAACTGGACAAAAAAATCCAGTCGAACAGAAAAAATGCCTGCGAGGGAAAATGGATTTTTCAGAACGGCGAGGCTGAAACCAAAATTCTCTGCAATTCTGACGGCACGATGAACGTGAGAATGGACAAGGGCGACGACATAAAGATTTGGAAAGGCTCTTTCGAGTCAACAAAAAACGAAATCAGCTTCCACATAACGGCCTACAGCGAGAGAATCGGCGGAAAGGAGAAATTTGATTCTCTTCATTCAGACGACTGGAAAATCTCATACAAGGTAAAAGACACGGCCGAGATGACTCTGACTTCTGAGAATATGTCTGCCGACTTGAACGGCTACAAGTTCGTGAACGCTACGGTTTTTCTTCGCGTAAGATAAAGCAATAAAGTTAGTGCAAAATTCTCAAAATGTATTAGAATTCAAGTATGCTTAAGCTCTACAACGACACACGGAAACTTGATGCAAGCTGCCGCGTTTCCTACGGACTCACCGAGGAAATTATGATGGAAAACGCGGCAATCGCGCTTGAAAAATATGTTAGAAATCCTTTTCCAATTTCAAAAGACAGGCGGACTCCTCAGAAAATAACGATTTTGTGCGGCGGCGGAAACAACGGAGCTGACGGCTACACTTTGTCGCGCCGCTTGCGTTTTGACTACGATGTTTCAGTAATCCAGTTTTTCGAGCCGAAAAGCGAGCTTTGCAAGATTCAGGCTGAGCGCGCGGAAAAATGCGGCGTGCGTTTTGTAAAGCGGGACGACTTGAGCTTTTACGATTTGCGCTTCAATGACATAATCGTGGACTGCGTTTTTGGAAGCGGATTCCACGGCGACTTGGACGAGAAAACTTACGACGCGATGAACGATATGAACAGCTGCGAGTGCTTTAAAATCGCGTGCGATGTTCCGACAGGCCTTCGGGAGGACGGAACTGTTGCTGACGGAGCGTTTGCCGCTGACTTGACCGTTACGATGGGCGCTCTTAAAACTTGCCTTTTCAGCGATTTTGCGAAGGATTTTATCGGAGAAATTGTCTGCGGCGAGCTTGGCGTGAACCGTAGGCTTTACGAGAATTCAAGCAACAGCAATCTTGTTGCAGGCTTTGTGCTTGAAAAAAGCGATATGGCTTTGCCTCACCGCGAAAAATTCAATGTGAACAAGGGGACTTTCGGCCATGTTGCTGTCGCTCTCGGAGACAAGGCTGGAGCGGCTGTTCTTGCGGCTTGTGCGGCTTTGCGTTTTGGAGCGGGGCTTTCAACTTTGGTCCAGAAAACAGGCGAGAAAAAAAGGCTTAATATTCCAAGCGAGATTATGAGCGCGGCTGAAATTCCTGAGAATGTAAAATCCGTCGCTTTGGGAATGGGGCTTGGCCGTGAGGACGAGAAATCACAAGTTTATTTTGACTATCTTATTTCAAATCCGAATGTAAAATGCGTGGTTGATGCCGACGCTTTTTATGCGGGCGGCCTTAAGGATTTTCTGAAAAATAAAGAGAAAGGCGTTGTCTTGACTCCGCATCCGAAAGAATTTCAGGCGCTTTTGAAAAGCTGCGGAATCGGCGAGTATTCTATTGAAGAAATCTTGATTGACAGGCTGGCTCTAGTCGAAAAATTCTGCCGGAAGTTCCCGAAAAAGACTTTGCTTCTTAAAGGCTCAAACGTTGTGATTGGATATTACAACGGCTGCAAATACAAGATGTTCATAAATCCGCATGGAAAGCCGTGCCTTGCAAAAGGCGGAAGCGGCGATGTTCTGAGCGGGATTGTCGCGGCTCTGCTTGCCCAGGGATGCCGCTCGATTGACGCGGCGATTTCAGGAAGCCTTGCGCATGCATTCGCCTCGCAAAAAATCAAGTGCGACTACTCGATGACTCCGCAGGACTTGATAGGCGCACTTTCTGAGCTGGCAGATGATTAAGATATTTTTTTACGGACATTTGTACTTAGCAGATTCCGAATCAACTCGAGTTCAATAGAATTCGAGTTCTGAATGACATTGCATTGGTTTTTATCTTCCTTTGAATTTTCCCTGCTGGATAAAGTCCATGTGTGCCTTGTCTTTTGCGCTTAGGCGTTTCTTTCCAAGCTCCACTTTTCCGCCGTCAAAAGATTCCACAGCCGCATGCTTATGGAAGCGGACGTGTTCTTTTTCGCTTTTTTCCTGTTTCCAGATTGGCGGCTCAGGATGCTTGTCGCCTTTTTCAACATATTTCTTCCATTCTTCAGGCTCTGCGACTTCAAAACGAAGCGTTTCGCCGGTGAACGGATGCGTAAATTCAAGCGTGCGGGCATGCAGGCAAAGCCTGTGGAAATTGTCGGTGTTCGCGCGGAAATTCTCGTCGCCTGCGAGCGGATAGCCTTTTGAAGCCAGGTGCGCGCGAATCTGGTTTTTCTTTCCAGTGTCAAGCGAAAGTTCGAAAAGCGTGTGCGTCGGCCCTCTTAAAATCGTTTTGAAATTTGTCCTTGCCGGAACTGTCTTGAAATGCCTGTTTTCTCCGTAGCCCTCGATATTTTTTTCGTAAAGCGAATTCTCATTGCGCTTTTTTGCGAATCTTTCATCGTGGTGCGGCTTGTCGCCTTCTTTCGGAACAAATCCAACGTTGTGCGCGTTGAAAGCAAGCGGGTCGTCTATAAGCCCTGAAAGCGGAAGAAAACGCTTCGGATTTTTAGGATTTTCAGACACTGCGCGGTAGAGCCGTTCTGTAACCATCTGATGCCAGGTGTCCATTATTTTTTTCTGCGCGGCTTCCGTAAGCGCGAACATCATAACGCCGCTTGTGTCCCGGTCAAGCCTGTGAACAACAAACGGACGGTGCTTTGCGGAGAAAGTGCCGTTTTTCCGCATAATCTCTTCAAGGACGCTTTGCGCGGTGCGGGAGCGGCTTCCAGGATAAGGGCAGGTTAGAAGACCTGTCGGCTTGTTTATTACGCAGATGTATTCATCTTCAAAAAGAATGTCGATTTTCTCTTTTCCGTAGTCGGCTTTATGCTCGCGTTTGTATTGTGTGCTTGGCTTTACAGCGGATTTTTGGCTTGTCTTTTGATTTTTTGAATCGCCGAATCTATCGTTTTTTTTATTTTTGCCGGAATTTTCGGGTCTTCCATATTTTGATGATTTGTTCATATTGAAGATTTTAGAGCAAAATCAATTTTAATGCACTATTAACGGATAACGGACAAAGAGATGCCTGGACGAGATTTTCTGATTTTTTGCGGAATCGGATTCAAGACTGCTTTGAATTATGCTAGAATCATTTTTATGACACTTCTTGAAAAATACTACAATAAATTTAAGGAAGACCACAGGCTCACGACTCGGCACGGAATCGTCGAATTTACGGTCTCGATGAAATATATCCACGAATGTATAAATACGCTGCTGCAGGAAACGAAAGCGACAAGTCAGTCTGAAAGTCTGAAAGACGGAGGTCTTGAAAATGCGGAAAATCCTTGTAATGACATCAAAAAAACGGAGATAAAGATTCTTGATATTGGAGCCGGAACCGGAAGATATTCGGTCGCGCTTTCAAAGGAAGGATTTGATGTTACTGCGGTGGAGCTTGTGCGGCACAATCTTGATATTTTGCGGGCGAAGCACGAGAACGTGAAAACCTGGCAGGGAAACGCCCTTGACCTGCATTTTCTGGGCGACGAGACTTTTGACATAACGCTTCTTTTCGGTCCGATGTATCATCTTCATTCTGAAGATGAAAAACTTAAGGCTTTGGAAGAAGCGAAGCGCGTTACAAAAAAAGGCGGATTTATCCTTGTCGCCTATGTGATGAACGAGTACGCGGTTTTGACTTACTGCTTCCGCGAGGGAAAAATCAGCGATGTTCTTGAAAAAGGCGGGCTTTCAAAAGATTTCCACACGGTAACGAATGCGGAAAAAGACTTGTACAGCTACACAAGGCTTGAAGATATGGAAAGACTGAACAAAAAAGCCGGACTTGAGCGCGTGAAAGTCTTTGCGCCTGACGGAGCCGCCGACTATCTCCGTCGCGAGATTAATGCGCTTTCTGAAGAAGATTTTCAGCATTTTATAGAATACCAGCTTGCGACCTGCGAGCGTCCTGAGCTGCTCGGGGCAAGCTCCCACACGGTCGATGTGCTTAGAAAATGAGAATTCTCATCTCAAGTTTTGCGCTGAAAATAAACGTGCCGCTTCCTGACTTTTGATTTGAGAGAGCGGGCTTTGAAGAATAATAGTTGTGGTAAAAATCGCCTTTTATTACATTTCCTTTTAAAATGCTTGAGCCAAGAACAAGCTGCAATCGGCTCGTGCATTTATAGCCGAATTCAAAATCGAATTTCAGATATTCAAAATATCCTTTTTGGTAGCCGTTTAAGTGATAGCTGCCTTTTTTACGCAAGTGCCTGTCGTAAGTCGCAACATAACTAAAAGGCGAAATGAATGTTCCGAATGAAAAGTCAAATTTCTCTGCTAACTGAACGCCGAATCTTAATCCTGTGAAAAAATTAAAATACTCGCGGGTAAGGTTTATTCCGTATGTTTTGTGATAAGTCGCGTATTCAGAATTCCAGGGAACTTCCTCGCCGTTTGTTGAATAATCCTCACCGCCAAAATAGCCATGTCCGTTGCCGCTTTTTATATTGAAATGTGAATAATCAAAGCTTGCCGCAGGCGTAAAAAAGAATTTAACCGGCGTTTTTCTTTCTCCAAAATCTTTTTCGAAAGAGAAGCCGTAGCCAGTTTCTGCCGACAATCTAAAACTCAGGCTGTTTTTTTCGTCGAGCTCAGAATATATGATTTTAGTTGTTCCTGTTGAATTCCAGTCGGAATCGCAAAGTGTTCCGCAGGCAATAGACAATGCTATTTTTCCGTCTGTCTTCAGGTAAAAATTCTTGAATTCGGCTTTTGTTTCCGCTCCAAATTCATAAAGCGGATAAAGTTCCCATTCCAAAAGGCTTTTTAAAATTTTTTCATCCGCGCTTGAATAAATGTACTCGTCAAGCTGACCTTTGGAAACAGAAAAATACGGCGCAATAGAAAGAGAGAAATCAGATTTTGAAAATGAAAAAATTGGAAATGATAAAAGAAAGAAAACAGAAAATATTAAAGCGGATTTTAACTTCATTTTTAGATATAGACAAAATCACCGCCCTGCAATGAAAATTTTTCGCAAATACAAGGCGGCTTTTTAGCTTATAAAAACTTATTTAGTTTTTGATTAGTCCTCAGCATAGTCAGCAGGAATCGGATTTCCGGAAATATCTGAATATTCGATTTTTCCTGTTGTTGTCTGGCCTGCGTAAACTGTGATGTAGCGACCGATGTCTTTCTGTGTTTTTGCCGTAAATTTTGTAGTTGAAGCAGGAATTGTTCCTGTGCCAAGAGCAGATGATGCTTCTGCGTTTTTGTAGAGACCTACTGCATAAGAGCCGTCACTATTTGCGACAACGCGAATCTGTGCAACAAAGCTTGAATCTGTCAATGAGAAACCTGAAACTGCTTTCCATGATGCTGAGCCGCTTCCTTTTACAATTTCTGACTCATTATTTTCAATTCTTTTAGAATTTCCATCGGCATCATAAACATCACCGCTGAATCCTGAATATGGCGTGTAATTGAAGCATGTTGAAGGAACATTCTCGCACCAAATACCATTCAGCAGTTTTGTTTTTTGCATTCCAGCGGACAGATGCGATTCCAAAAGTGTAGAATTTTGCCTTGTCACCAAATTTTTTTGTAGTTGAATCGTATGACTCGTAGTAAGTTGTATCTGCGTCTTTGTTTACTGTAGACGTTGTCTCTTCAAGACCGAATAGAAATCCATAGCCTGCCGCAGATTCCAGGCTATTAGCAGTAGTGGCGGCGTTGTTGATTGTAATCAATGCGTTTGCGCTGTAATGCTTTGTTTTTGTTCCTCTAAAGCTGCGATAGTATTTTTTGCCGTTATCGTTCTTTGTTGTGTCAGTATTGGAAAGGCTGATTTCTTCTCCGTTAAAAGCGTTGCTCTCATCCTCGCTTTCACCACACGAAGCAAAACCGAATGAGAGCGCGGCTATTGCCACCCCCCCCAGAAAATTTTTGAGAATTTCATTTCTATACCTCTTTTTAAAAAGTTTGCTTATTTTTTGCGATTTTTCTAATCGCATTTATATAATGACCGTGTATCAGATTATAAATCAAAAATCATTTAGTCAATAAAAGTTGAAATAATATTGAAGATTTCTAATATTTCCCTGATTTTGATTTTTTCCCATATCCCCGCTTACTTTTTTTTACAATCCTTGCATCCTGCTGTATAATCATAATGTGGACGATTTTTTTTCTAGGGCGGAAATAAAGCTGGACGAGCTTACCCGGGTTTATTCCAAGAATGATATTTTTGATTACGCGCAGTTTCTTGTTGCGGAGAATGTTCCGTTTTCGTTTCTTGTCGTTGACATCGACAATTTCAAGTATATAAACGACACTTACGGCTTTGAGAGCGGCGACAAGATTCTTTACAAGGTCGCGCATCTTCTTTTTGTGAAGTCGAGCGGAAAGGGGGTTGCGGGGCATATCGACGGCGACCATTTCGCTCTGGTCATGAAAGGCAAGTTTTCCTACGACGAGACCTGGACTTTCTGCCACGAGCTTCTTTCCGATATAAACGGGCTTCCGCTTTCGGAGATGAACATAAAGGGTGTAAGCCTTACGGCTACGGTCGGCCTTGCGCGCTTTCCTGAGAATGCGCCGAGCTTTGAGAAGCTGAGCGAGGCTTGCCGGAAGGCTCTTTTCCGGGGAAAGTCTAAAGGACGCAACTGCTTTGTGATTTATGTGCCTGAAAAGCATGCTAATATCGCGGTAAAGTCGTCAAAGGAAAAGGCGATGTGCTCCTCAAATCTGATTGCGTCTGTTTTCAAGTATCTTGAGAATGAAAATCTTTCTGACGGAATCCAGAATCTCCTTGATTTTCTAAGCTCTTATTTTGAGATTGACCATATCTGCATTCAGGCGAACGAGAGAATTGTCTTTGAGAAGATTCATCAGATGTCGCGCACGAGGAGTTTTCTTCCGGTTCCTGGCGGAATCATCAGAAACGAGATTAACCGAGGCTCGAAGATGTACTGCGTGAACGATGTGAAGTCTCTTATCCAGATTCGCCGCCTTGACCTTTTTGACGTGCTTGCGAAGCAGAATATAACTTCCACCTGCGTTTTTGAAATCTCCTATGGCGATGAATACTACGGGCTTTTGCGAGCCGACATGACCGGCTACGGAAACGATGTGAGAATCTGGCAGTATTCTGACCTTGACGTTATGCTCACAGTTGCCCGCGCGCTCGGTTTTGTTCTTCATTACACAGGAAAGGAGCTTTCCGCGCTGTAGGCTTCTTTATGCTGTAATTTTGAGGCGTGTTTTTTAATTGCCCACGGCTTTTATTTTCATTAAAATATCCTGATATGGAATTTACACAAGAATCTATCGACGCACTCGTTGTCAACGAAGTGGAAATCATGAAGAAAATCGCCGCGGAGCTTAATATCCGGCTGGATCAGGTGAGCGCGGTAATCAGCCTTGTTGACGAGGGCTGCACAATCCCTTTTATTTCACGCTACCGAAAAGAGAAGCACGGCAACTTGAACGAGGTTCAGGTTACAGACTGCGACCATCTGTTCAAATCATATAAAAACCTTGAGGAGCGCCGCCTTGAAATCATAAAAGGCATTTTTGCGCAGGGAAAACTTACTGAAAGCCTTTACAACGCCGCGATGGGCGCGAAAACCTTGACCGAGCTTGAGGACTTGTGGGCTCCGTTCAAGAAGAAGAAGAAGACACGCGGAATGGTTGCCGCTGAGAAAGGCCTTGAGCCGCTTGCTGACTTTATCGCCGGAGAAAACGATGACGCTGCGGTTGAGGCCGAGGCTGAGAAATTCATCAAGACAGACAATGCTGACGAGAAGCTCAATGTTCCGACAGCGAAAGACGCGATTGAAGGTGCTAAGGACATTATCGCCGAGCGCACTTCTCAGGACACGACAAACCGCTCTGATGTACACGATCTTTATATGGCAGAGGGAACAATCGTTACAAAAGGCGTTGTGCCGGAAGGTCAGGACGCGGAGACTGCCGAGAAGACTTCAACTTACAAGATGTACTGGGATTATTCCGAGCCGCTTAATCAGGTGAAGCCGCACCGAATTCTTGCGATAAACCGCGGAGAGCGCGAGGAGGCCTTGAGCGTTACAATCGATGTTCCTGTTGATGACGCGGTCGCTCTTTTGCAGAAGAAAGTTAAAATCTCGAACAAATATCATAAGGACGCGATAGAGGACGGGCTTGTGCGCCTTCTTTCTCCTGCTGTTGTGCGCGAAATCAGAAGCGATGAGACAGACGAGGCAGACGGACACGGAATCGAGCTTTTCAGCGAGAACTTGAAGAATCTTCTTATGACACAGCCAATCAAGGGAAGCCGTGTTCTTGGAATCGACCCTGGAATCAGAACCGGAACAAAATGCGCCGCTTTGGACGAGACTGGAAAATATCTCGGATATTTCAAGATTTATCAGGTTCAGAAAGCGGACGAGGCCTACAATCTTTTGAACGAGGCAATTGACAAGTACGACATTCAGGTTGTCGCAGTTGGAAACGGAACCGGCTCTCCTGAAGTTCAGGCTTTGGTCTCAAAAGTAATAAGCGAGAACTATGCCGACGCAGATGTCAAGTACACTGTCGTCGATGAGAGCGGAGCTTCTGTTTATTCAGCAAGCCCGGTGGCGACAGAGGAATTCCCGGAGCTTGACCTTACAATCAGAGGCGCAATCTCAATGGGAAGACGCCTGCAGGATCCTCTCGCAGAGCTTGTGAAAATCGATCCTAAGTCAATCGGCGTCGGGCTTTACCAGCACGATGTTAACCAGAAAAAGCTTGCAGAGCAGCTTGACGAGGTTGTCGGCTCTGTTGTGAACAATGTCGGCGTGAACTTGAACACTGCTTCCTATATGCTTTTGAAGTATGTTTCTGGAATCAATATGTCAACTGCGAAAAAAATCGTGAAATACCGCGACGAGAACGGAAAAATCAGAAGCCGCGAGGAGCTTAAGAAAGTTCCGGGGCTTGGGCCGAAGGCGTTCGAGCAGTGCGCGGGATTCTTGAAGATTGCGGAAAGCTCAGATCCTCTCGACAACACTTGGGTTCATCCTGAAAATTACGATGTTGCGCGCGAGGTTCTTTCTTATGTTCAGCAGAAAAAAGAAGTTCCTGCGGACTTGAAGAAATCT
Organism: Treponema sp. UBA4692; assembly: GCA_002404895.1. Lineage (GTDB taxonomy): Bacteria > Spirochaetota > Spirochaetia > Treponematales > Treponemataceae > Treponema_D. The sequence continues at coordinate 72,856 of DHKO01000009.1, forward strand.
CTCTGCGAGAAATATAACGTAGGCGAGACAACTTTGAACGATATTATCGAAGAGCTTCAAAAGCCTAACCGCGATCCACGCGACGGCTATCCGGCTCCGATTATGCAGAAAGGCGTTGTGAATTTTGAGGATTTGACAGTCGGAATGAAAGTCACAGGAAAAATCAAGAACGTTGTTGACTTTGGCGCGTTCGTTGACATCGGACTTCACGAGACTGCGCTTATTCACGTTTCAGAGCTTAGCGACAGCTTTGTTTCTGACCCGATGAGCATTGTGAAAGTCGGCGATGTGAAAGAATTCACGATTATCGCTTTGGACAAGGACAGAAAACGCATTTCGCTTTCATTGAAATCCGATGCTGGCAGCCGGCTTGGACAGACAAACGAGGGCAAAAAGCCTGCCGCAAAAACTGGAGCGGACGGCAAAAAACGCGTTGTGGTTGTGAAGAAAGGCGGAAACGGCGAGAGAAAAGCCGAGTTTGCTCATGGCGACCGGCCGCGCCGCGAAAACAGGGGTGATCGCAGATTTGAGCGCGGTAGCGACGACGGAATGTCTTACAATCCGTTTGCGGCACTTTTGAAGAGGTAATTTCAGGCAAAAAGGAGAAAACACAATGAGAAAATCTATCTTGGCTGCTGTTGCGGCAGCTCTTGCTTTTGCATTGGTTGGCTGCGCCACAACTTCCGGCGCGACTTCTTCATCTTCAAGCGGCTCCGGCTCGACTGCAAAGCAGGCTGCGATAAACGCTCTTACAGGAGCTGGAAAAAATGTCTGGTACAAGACTGGAAACGGAAATTACGTTTACTACATTCTTTATTCTGACCATGCTGTAACTTCCAGCGTTAGAAGCGATGTTGCAATCAACAAGGGACTTACAATCCTTGTTACGGCATCATCTGCCAATCCTGTGGGCGCGCTTGCGGGCAACACTTTTGCGGTGAAGTCATTCGGTCAGACTTCAACAGAGTCTTCAAACGGATCTTCACAGACTTTCACTTTGAACGACGGCGCATGGAGCTATTTCTATGCGAAAAATTCAGCCGCGATGACTGCTGTTTCGGGGCTTCCTGCCCAGCTCCGTTCTGCGAACGCCGCAAGATACACGAACGTTACTGCATTGACCGCAGGCAGCTTGGACTGGAAGCAGATACTTTTGAACTATCTTGAAGGCAGTCTCTAAAAAGTAAAGAAAATTATTAGAAACACAAGATTTTTTGCCGTCTAAGTCTTATAATATAAGTTATGGTAAGATTTAGACGGCTATTTTTTTCGGCTTTTGCCGGAGCTGCGGCGCTTTCTTTTTTCTCCTGCGATGACTTGCGCAGTCTCGAAGTTCCTGAGAAAATTTCAGTGACTACAAACGCCACGTATAAATTTCCTCTTGGAAACGGCGATATTTTGATAAAAGACAAGATAAGCGCGGCCGAGCTTAGAAAGACTTTCAACGAGAATCTTGACGAGGACGCTGCGGAAGTAAAAGTCTATGATTACAATCCCGATGGAAATGAGGATGACGTTCTTCAGTATCTCATAAAATATCCGATTCAGGAGATTCCGCTTGGAATCTCGGCAGACGGCTCGAATGAAATTGAATTCTCGTCAAGAATCCCGATTTCAAACCTGAACAGCAGAATTTCAGACACTCTTTCTATTGAAGAAATAAAATATCCTCCGATTTATGAGTCTGGAAAAGCTGCGGAAATTCCAGACTACGGAGGAATCAGCTTTGACATCACAAGCCCGGACTTCAAGACGATGCAGATTCATTCGGGCGAGTTTGCGATTTATGTGAAAGCTCTCAATAATGTCTCTTCCGATTTTTCCTTGAATGCGAGAGTTGTTCTTTGCAACGCGGACGGCAGCGTGATTTCTTCAAGCGATATGCGCGACATTTCCCGCGATGACGGAACTTCTCCGCTTTATCTTGACTTGAGCGGAAAATCTCTTGCTCCGAAAATGCGCCTCAAAATTGAAGGTTCGATGAGCGGAGGAACTCTTGGAAACAAGCTCGAGTACACAATCTCGGTGAAAACGCAGAGTCTTAAAATCTCAAAGGTTACCGGGCTTAATATGAGCGCGGACGAGATTGGAGATTTGGACAACGACAGCTCGACTCCGGACGGAACGGTCGGATTTTCAGACGAGTTCGAATTTACGGGAATGAACGACAGCCTTATTTCCGCAAGCGTTGAAAAAGGCGAACTCGGAATTTTCAGCAAGATTCCCGGCGGCTGGAGCGGAATAAACGCTGTTGTGAGCGGCATTAGCGTTTCACAGTCCGGCACGGACGGATTCAACATAAGCGAGGACGAGTTCAGGGACGTTTCTTCTTCAGACGCGGGCTATCTTTTCAACAAGAGCGCGGATATTTCAGGAAAGACTGTAAAGCCAAGCTCCAGCACAGACAAGATTTCTTTTGGCGGGCAAGTCTCAATTAGCTTTGAGAACGCGACAATTGTCTTTGACGATGCTGCTTCCGACCCTGAGATTGAGGTTTCGGGAAAATGTGCAATCGAAAAAGTCGGAACTATGGTTCTCAACATTTCCTCTTTGGACTCAAGCGCAGGAACGAGCGGCTCGGTTGATACTGGCTTGAGCTTTTCAACTTTGCTAAGCGATTCTCTTGGCGAGGCAAGCAATCTCATAAAAAACGTGGAGTTTTCTGGAGTTGAGGGCTACGTTTTTGCGGTCATGCCTGAAATTTCTGCTCTTAAAGATGTTTCATATTCAACCTGCAAGATTAAGGCGGTCTACGACGGCGGAAGCGCGGTTCTTCTCGACAGCGCGGACGGAATTGAATTGAAGGAAAGCTCTCTTGACCTTGATTCTCTTTCGGACAACGAGACTTTCACAATCACTGACAAATCATTTCTGAAAAAGAAGAATATTCCGCAAAGACTGCCGAAGGCTCTGTCTGCGCTCTTCTGAACGCTATGCCAGACAATCTTAAAATCGAGTACGAGCTTAGCGGGCTTAAAAATGCGTCGGACACAATCACTTTGACAGGCGACGATGTGGAAAAGCTTCAAAATTTAAAGTCGATTCAAATTTTTCTTCTGGTTCAGATTCCGCTCGAGTTTACTCTGCATGACAAATACGATTTTCCTGAAAATGAAAGCGGTCATAATGATAAAAAAATAACAATAAAAGACGTTCGCGAGCTTGTCAGAATCATAAACGAGGAGGACGAGCCTGAAAACAAGGATCTTTTTGACCGCGACAGCGCGGACGAATGGTCAGACGATGACAAGCGGAAATATTTGGATTTGATAAAATCCGTCTCGGTTTATTACAAGGCGGAAAATTCGACAAGCCTTGAGATTTCAGCAAGACTTGAAGACTCTGCGAGCAACATTAAAAAAGAGATTTCGTTTGAAAGCGGCGGCGATTTCAAAGCAATCAGTCTTTCAGGAGAAGAAATCCAGCGAATTTTTGACAGCTATCCTTTTAATCCTGTTGTGCCTGCGGCAATCAAAGCGGACGGCGAGAAGAAGAAAATTTCAAGGAATTCAAGATTCGGACTCAGCGGCTATGTGGAAATTGTTGCTGACGGAACTGTAGAGATTTGGAGCAAGTCTGACAAATGAAAAAGAGAATCTTCAGTATTTTGGCTTTATTTTTCGTGTTTCTCAGGTTTTCAAGCGCGGAGCTTTATAAGCCGCACAGAATTTTCGAGATTGGCTCTGACACGGAATTTGCGCTTGCGAACAGCCATTTCAAGCTCGGAGACTTTATGGTCAAGGACTTGTCGATTAACATACGCGACTGGTACGAGTCTATGCCGGACTCGGGGCTTTCATTTGCGGCGCACGTTAAGGAAAAGGCTTTTATCAACATAAACGCGAACAGCCATTTTCGGCTTGGCTTTTTTGCAGGCGCGGAAGTGAACGGATTTTCAAATCTCGACAAGGAATTTTTCAGAATTCTTGCAAAGGGAACTGAGCTGGACGAGAACGAGACTTTCGAGCTTAATGTCTACGGAGACGCGTTTTTTGATGCGGGATTTTCGTTTCAGACTTTAATCCGCAATATCGGGCTTACGGTTTCTCCGAGCATTTATGTTCCGCTCGCTTACCTTGAGCCTACGACGGCAAAAGCGCATTTTGAGACTTCCTCAGACGGAAAAATTTCTATTGAGGCGAAAGCTCCGCTCAATGTTTACACGGCTGTTGATATGGAAAAATTTATCGGAGATGACGACTCTGACGATGAGAATTCAGAAAATTCAGGAAGCGACTTTGAAGCCGCCAAGCTTCTTCAAAACGCCGGATTTGACATCTCTTTTGAGGTTGAGAAAAATATTCTCCATGGGCTGAACGCTTCTGTTTTTGGAAGAATTCCTGTTTTGCCCGGAAAATTGAAGCACAAGATGTCAACGAGCCTGAACGCTTATTTTTACGAGGACAACGCGCTTGGAATTCTCAACGACCTGGAGGCTCATGACTGGGATTTCAGCAAGGACGACCTTGAATATTCAGACGCGGACAAGAAAGTTTTCCGCCCGCTGAAATTGGGCTTGCAGGCTTCTTGCAGACCGTTCGGAAGCTGGATTACATTGCGTCCGAAAGCGAATATTGTTGTGCGCGACCCTTACTCGTCAGACCGAATTTTCTGGCCTGAATACGATTTGACTGCGGAGCTGTCGCTTTTCAATATTTTGGGGCTGAGCGTCGGAACAGGCTATGAATACAGAATTTTCACGCAGCATTTGGGCTTTATGCTGAATCTTCGTCTCGTTGAGATTCTTGCAAAAGTCTCGCTCGCAAGCACAGATTTTGCGGCGAGCTTTAGATATGCCGGCGCGGGAGGCTTTGTGGGCGTGAGAATCGGGCTTTAGATTTTAGTTTCAGCATTTAGTTTCTTTGAGAAAACAAGAGAACTTTTGGTGATGAACTTTCAGCATCGCCTGAGTTTAGGATTTGTTCAGCTTATAAAGCCTTTTCTGTACGCTTTCAAAAGCTCTTCAAGCTCTTCAATCTGCTCTTTAAGCTCGCTTCCACGGTCTGTGTCGGCAACGTATTTTCTCGTCGGAAAACGCTCCACTTGGATTGTGTCGCTTACGATGTCTGAGTCTGTCGCGATAACCTGCTCGCAGCTCGTGAATTTTTCATGCACGACAAGGCGAAGCCCGTATGAGTTGCAGACAAGCGTGTAGCCTGCGATTCCTGTTTTTTCGTGGTAAGCCGCGGCAAATCCGCCGTCGATAATAAGAAGCTTTCCGCCGCATTTTATAGGAGAATCGCCTTTTTTGACTTCCTGCGGAACGTGTCCGTTTATTATGTGCCCGGTTTTCGGATTCAAGCCGAATTCTTTAAGGACTGACTCGACAGTTTCCGTGTCCTCCACTTCATCATAATAATGGTTTTTGTGCTCCTTGCTCGCGGCCTTGTCATCGATGAACATATTCTCAAAGCTTGCCATCTTGTCCTTTCCGAAAAGAGGAGATTTCGGTCCTGTCCACAGATACCAGAGAATATTCTCGCCTTTCTCCTTTTCCTTTGAGCCTGGCTTTGCAAAATATCCGCGTCTTGCCCACACTTCAAGCTCGTCATAAAGCGCCTTTCCGCAAAGCTCTTTTCCGAAAATCTTGACTTTGAGGAATTTTCCGTTCGAGTCTAAGGGAAGACAACCGTGATAAAGAAGATTTCCGTTGAAGACTTTGTAGAGGTTTCCTTTTCTGTAGAGAAATTCAACATGGTTCTTGAGCTTTTCGCAGTGCGTGAACGAGTAGCAGAGCCTGTTCATCACGATGATTTCGTCCTCATTGAGCCTGTTGGGGTGCTCCGGGTCGATTGTCGGGCAGTCGGCTTCCTGATTTTTTATGTTCAGATTCCAGATTTTTCCGTCGATTTTTGCGGTCTTGTTCTGCCAGTCAATTTTGTCGAGAATCAGGCGGTTTTCCATCTCGAATTCGGGATTTTTTCTGATGATTTGGTCTTCAAGCTTGAACTGGATTATCGAAATCGCCTTGTGCACTGCCTGCCGGTCCATGTGCCCGTAATATTTCATGCAGAAAGTGACGAGCGGAGTGAGGTTTATTCCGTAGCCTTCTTCAAGAACGTCAAGATTGTTGTAGCGGGCGCAAAGACGCACAACATTCGCGATACATTCCTTGCTTCCTGCCGCGGCTCCCATCCAGACAACATCGTGGTTTCCCCATTGAATATCGACGGAATGGTAATTCAAAAGAGTGTCGAGAATTAAGTGCGGCCCGGGACCTCTGTCAAAGATGTCTCCGATTATATGAAGATGGTCGATTACAAGCCGCTGAATCGTGTTGCAGAGAGCTTCAATTAAAGGCTCAGCTGCCCCGATTCTGATGACTGTCTGCAAAATCTCGTTGTAGTAGGCCTGCTTGTCGTTCACTTCCTCTTTTTCGGTGATAAGCTCCTCAATCAGATACGAGAAATCCTGCGGCATCGCTTTGCGCACTTTTGAGCGCGTGTATTTTGACGAGACACGGCGCAGCATAAGGACAAGGCGGTGAAGAGTTACATTGTACCAGTCGTTAAGGTCTTTTTCGTTCTGGCGGACAATCTCAAGCTTTTCTTTCGGATAGTAAATCAGAGTTGCAAGCGCGCGCTTGTTTGCCGAAGTCTCCGTGTTTCCGAAAACTTCCTCGATTTTTGTCTTGATTGAGCCTGAGCCGTTTCTTAGAACGTGGCTGAACTGCTGGTATTCGCCGTGAATGTCGCTTAGAAAATGCTCTGTTCCTTTTGGAAGAGCCATAATCGACTGCAAATTCACGATTTCGGTGATTACGGCGCGCTCGTTCGGATACTGGCGCGCAAGAATTTTCAGGAATTTTTCATTCTGCATTTTTTACCGCCCGAACACTAGCTTTCCGCCGAAAAATGTGGCATGCACTTTTCCTGTGAGCTTCTGGCCTTCAAGCGGAGTTGATTTTCCCTTGCTGTAGAAGCTGTTTGGATTTACGACCCATTCCTCGTTTGTGTCAACTAGAACAAAATCCGCATTGTAGCCTGCGAGAAATCTACCAGAGTCGATTTTCAGAAGTTTTGCAGGATTGCCGCTCATAAGCTCTGAAAGACGGTTCAAAGAAAAGCCTTCTTTTTTTACAAGAACTGTGTTGCAGGTCGCGAACGCGGTTTCAAGCCCTGTGAACCCCGGGCTTCCCGCCGCCTTGTCCTCCTGAGTGTGCGGAGCGTGATCGGTCGCGATGCAGTCTGCAGTTCCGTCGCGGAGAGCTTCAATTAAGGCGCGGCGGTCTTCGTCGCTTCTTAGAGGCGGATTCACCAAAGCTCTTGTATATGGAAAGTCAGTTCCTGCCATGGAAAGATGATGGGGCGTTACTTCAACTGTGCAGTCGAAACCTTCAGGCGTTATTCCAGCCTTGATGTCGGCTTTTGCGCGCCTTACTGCGTCCATGCTTATTTTTGTGGAGCAGTGGCAGATGTGGACATGAGCCTTCGCGTGCTTTGCAATCTCAATGTTGCGCTCGGTTGCGGCGTCTTCCGCCAATGCGAGAATCTGGTTTGCGGTGGCGAAATTTCCATCGATTTCAAAGTTTACTGATGACGGAACATCTGGCGTTTTTGCCCAGATTTTTCCTGCCGGAATGCTGTACTGCTTCATAAAGCTGAGCGCGCGCTGTCGGTAAGGCTTTGCGGCCTGGGCAAGGTCAACGTCCTCGCAGTGGCAGCTCACGATAATCCCTTTCTCGCCAGCCTTTTTCATTCCCTGGAGCATTGTGAAGCTGGAAGCGACATCGTGTCCGTCCTCGGAGATTACAGGAAAATTTTCCGCTGAAATCTCGTCGATTCCAGATGTGTCTTTTCCCTCAAAATTTTTTGTTATGCTGATTGTCTGGAAAATCCGCGCGAGATTTTTCTCTCTTGCTTCGCTCATCACGCTTTCGCCCGCCTGCCTTGTGGAAATCACCGGCTTTGTGTTCGGCATAAGGACAAGAGTTCCAAATCCGCCTGCGGCAGCCGCATGAAGTCCTGAGTCCAAGTCCTCTTTTTCAGTCTGGCCCGGATAGCGGAAATGCGCGTGCATATCGACAAACGACGGCATAAGCACGAGCTTTTTCGCGTCGTAGAATGTGATTTCAGAATTTTGAGCTGCGCCCGCGCTTTCGCTTTTCAGGATTTTTTCCGCGTCGTCTCTTGTCGAGAAATTTCCAAGCCAGACAGAACGGATTTTTCCGTTTGCAACGAGAACAGCTCCAGGAGAGTCGATTTTCGAGTCGATGAGCTGCGCATTGTAAATTACGAGGATTTGCGATGAATTCATTTTTTCTCCAGTTTTAGTCGTCTAACTTTCAGCTTTTTGTTCGTTTTGAAATCCGGCTTTATTCCGAAAAACCAGCCGGATAAAAATCGGCTAAAGCTCGATTGAGCCTGCCGAGAACGGCGCGTCGCAGTACATGCAGCGGTACTGCGCTTTTTCGCGGTTTGAAAGAATAAAGACCGACGGAACATAATGCTCTGTGATTGTTATGCAGCGCGGATTTTTGCACTTGATTACGTTTTCAACGCGGTCAGGAAGCTCCATCTTGATTTTCCGCACGATTTTCTCGTCCTTTATGACTGCAATCGAGATGTTCGGGTCGATGAATCCCAAAACCGAATAGTCGATGTCGATAATGTTGTCGATTTTGATGATGTCTTTTCTGCCGTTCTTTTTTGACGGAACGTTCATTATCAGCGCGCAGCTGAAATTTGCCTTGTCCAGCCCGAGATAATGGAAAATCTGAGGGCCGAAGCCCGCTTTTATATGGTCGATAACGAGTCCGTTTTTAATTGTGTCTACGTTCAGCATTTTTTTCTCCTGTCAGAAATCGTCTTTGTTAAAGCGCGCCTGTGAGCTTTGCCATCAAAGCCATTCTTACGTACATTCCGTACTTTACCTGCTTGAAGTAGGCGGCGCGCGGGTCTGAGTCAACTTCAGGGCTGATTTCGTTCACGCGCGGAAGCGGATGCAGGACAATCATATCTTTTTTGGCGAGAGCCATTTTTGATTTGTCGAGAATGTAGCTGTCCTTGAGCCTGATATAATCCTGCTCGTTGAAAAATCTCTCTTTCTGGACTCGCGTCATATAGAGAATGTCGAGGTCTCCGATTACGTTTTCAAGACGCTCCGCTGTTGTGTATTCGATTCCGGCCGCCTCAAGATTTTGCGTTACGTATTCAGGAACTTGAAGCTCTTTAGGGCTTATGAAGATAAATTTGTTGTTCTTGTATCTTGACATCGCCTCTGCGAGCGAGTGGACTGTGCGCCCGAATTTGAGGTCTCCGCAGAATCCGATTGTGTGTCCTTCAAAGCCGCCCTGAAGCGCGCGGATTGTGAGCAGGTCTGTCAATGTCTGTGTCGGGTGGTAATGTCCGCCGTCGCCTGCGTTGATTACAGGGCAGCTTGAATATTGGCTTGCAAGAAGAGCCGCCCCTTCCTTTGGAGAGCGCATTGCAATAACGTCTACATATGAGGAGACAACGCGGATTGTGTCTGACAAAGTCTCTCCTTTCACTGTTGATGAATTTGACGCGTCGGAAAAGCCTTCCACGCTTCCTCCCAAGTGGAGCATTGCCGCCTCAAAGCTGAGCCGTGTTCTTGTGCTTGGCTCAAAAAAAAGTGTCGCAAGAATTTTCCCGCGACACACATCTTGAAAAGAAACAGGATCAACAATGATTTGCTCCGCCAATGAGCAAATTTCATCAATTTCAGAAACTGTCAAATCGTTTGGTTTTATTAAATTTCGTCCCTTTAACATATGGTCTCAAGTTTACCACATAATCTGTTTTATGGTAATAGAAAATCGAAAACCTGAAATTAAGTCGGAATCGTTTAAAAAATTGAAATCGAAAATGAAAATCGCATAGAAAAATGAAAAATCCGCCGCAAACATAACTTTTGAAAATTTGATAGAATAGCGTGATGAAATTCTTTGCTTTTCTTGCGGGCTTGAAAAATAAATCAGTCCTTTTGCTTTCTAATATCTGCTCGTTTTTTGCTTCAAATAAAAATATTATCCTGAAATATATTCTTCATCTTGCGCCTGCGGCTTTTCTCGCTGTTCTTTTCGCGTTTCCAATCGGAATGAGCTCATTGAATCTTTTTGACTCTGAGTCAGCTCCCGACTTTCTGTATCCGATTTTTCTTCCTTTTGAGGACGGAGTCGAGCCTGTGCGCGCGACGGTTTTCTACTGGCCGCTTTTTCTGATTTATTTTCTTCCCTTAAATTCGCTTTTTCTGGTTCTTTCGCTTTTCATAAAGGACAATCTGAAGAAAATTCTCTATATTTTGACCTTTGCGAGCCTTACGGTTTATCTTTACTGCGCAGCGGTTCTTCTTGTCGCGAACGCGAATGCGGCGAGATGGTTTTCGCTTTTGCCGTGGCGAGTTTATGCGGCGTTTTTTTCGTGCTTTGCTCTTCATGCGTTCATGGCTTTTTACGCGCTCCATTACGAGCGGAATTCCGACCCGAGATATTCTGAATTCAAGGCGATTCAGGCGGAAAGCAAGAAGTCGAAATCTTCAATAAAGACAAAAATCATTCTGACTCTGGTTATTTCGATTTCAGTGATTCTCGCGCTTTTTACTTTTACGGTTCTAAAAGCGTACAAGACGATGATTACCGAGGCTGTGAGCGATGTCGGAAAAACTCAGGCGGAGCAGACTGCGGCGGTTTACGACTCGGCGGAAGGAAAGTACGAGAAAATCTCGGCTTACTTTGACGCGCAGAAAAACACGAACAGCTATTCAGGAACTCCCTACGAGCGGATTGACATCATAATCACCGGGGAAAATTCAAATGTCTATCTTGAAAAAATAAATTCTTCGACGGAGCTTCCGCGTTTTGACGTTTTTGCATACACGACCGGTCAGCCCTCAAAAATCGCGGGAAAGGAGAAGTCGATTTCAGACTCTCAGGCGCGCGAGTACATCAGAATGTACCAGAGCGGAAGCTACAGAAATTCGTTCGTCTATGACAAGGAAAGCAGAACATGCAAGTATATCTATCCTGTAACGTTTGCGAGAAAGGACGGACGCAAGCTTGTGGGATTCTCGATTGTGACTTACCGCCAGGAAGTTCTGATGAGGCAGTATTTTAAGACGAAAGTCTTTGTTTTTTCCGCGATTGTGGTTTTCATCTATCTTTCTGTGATTGTGTCGTTTTTTGTCTCGGACAAGCTGATAAATCCTCTTTTGTATCTCCGCGCGAACGTAAGGAAAACTTCAAGGCAGATTGAGGCCTTGCTTGCAAAAGGCGACGGAAAAGACAGAAGCGGAGCAGGCGAGATTGAATTCAACGACATAATCAGGACAAAGGACGAGATAAAAGGTCTTTCATCTGAAATCGGAAATATGGTGAGCCTGATAAAGGGAATTGTTCCGTATATTTCGATGTCAACGCTGAGGCACGCGGAAAAGGAAAGCAAGCGCAGCACAACTTCACGCGACTTGTGCTTTCTTTTCACGGACATCAGAAATTTCACGTCTCTTTGCGAGGGAATGTCTCCGAGAAAAGTCGTGGAGCTTTTGAACCATTATCTTGACATCGAGACGGAAATCATCTTGAAGAACGGCGGCGACATTGACAAATACGCGGGCGACGAGATGATGGCGTTTTTTTCGGGCGCGAAAAAGGAATACAACGCGTGCAAGGCCGCGATGGAAATCCGCTCGGCGATGAAGGAGCAGCAGGAGCTTTCCGTTGCTGACGGAACAACTTTTGTTTCAATCGGAATCGGAATAAATTCGGGAAAAGTGATTTTCGGCTCGGTCGGCTCAAAGACGCGCAAGGATTTCACTTCAATAGGCGACGCAGTGAATCTGGCGGCGCGCCTTGAGGGCGCGAACAAGGTTTACGGCTCAAAGGCGATTATAACCGAGACGGTCTTTGAAAAGCTCAAGGACACTTTTATCTGCCGCGAGCTTGACTTTATCACTGTGAAAGGAAAAACAAAGCCTGTAAGAATCTACGAGATTTTGCAGGAGGCGAAATTTGCTGCGGAAAAGCTCTTTGAAATCAAGGAGATTTTTGAGAAAGGGCTTGCCTTGTACCGCGAGCAGAAATGGGACGAGAGCGAGGAGCGCTTTTCTCTTTGCGCGCAGAAATACAACGATATGCCTTCGGTCGTTTTTATCGACAGAATCAGGCATTTCAGGGAAAATCCGCCTGCCGCTGACTGGGACGGCGTTTTCAAGCTGAAAAGCAAGTAAAAAATCTTTACGGAAAAAGTCGAGAATTTATTGTAGGGAGATGTGATTATGCTGAAAGGAAAAACAGTTGTTCTTGGTGTTAGCGGAAGCATTGCCGCGTACAAGTCCGCAATGCTCGCGAGCCTTCTTGTGAAAAACCATGCGGACGTTCACGTGGTAATGACGAAAAACGCGGAGAATTTCATAAATCCGATAACTTTTGAGACTTTGACATCTCACAAATGCCTTGTTGACACTTTCGACCGAAATTTTGAATTCAACGTGGAGCATGTCTCGCTTGCGAAAGCGGCGGATATTTTTGTTGTCGCGCCTGCGGACGCCAACGTGATTGCGAAATTTGTCCACGGAATCGCAGACGATATGCTTTCAACAACTTTTCTTGCCTGCAAAAGCCCGAAGCTGCTTGTTCCTGCGATGAACACTCAAATGTACGAGAATCCTGTGACGCAGGACAATCTTGCTCTCTGCGAAAAATACGGATACAAAATCATTGAGCCTGCGGTCGGCCATCTTGCGTGCGGAGACAGCGGAAAAGGAAAAATGGCAGAGCCTGATGAAATCCTGAAACACATAATTTTTGAGATTGGCGAAAAGAAAGACCTTTCAGGCAAAAAGATTGTCGTTACGGCAGGTCCGACCCAGGAAGCGATTGACCCTGTGAGATTCATCACGAACCATTCTTCCGGGAAAATGGGCTACGCGATTGCGGAAAGGGCTGCGTGCCGCGGCGCGGAAGTTGTGCTTGTCTCAGGCCCGGCAAATATTGAGCCTCCTTTGTTCGTGAAAAAAATCGGCGTTGTGAGCGCGAAGGAAATGTTCGAGGCTGTGAAAAGCGAATATGAAAACGCGGACATCGTTATAAAAGCCGCCGCTGTTGCCGACTACCGGCCGAAAAACGTGAGCAGCGAGAAAATCAAGAAGTTTGACGGGGAGCTGGCGATTCCGCTTGAGCGCACAGACGACATATTGAAATATCTTGGCGAGCATAAGAAAAGGCAGTTTTTGTGCGGGTTCAGCATGGAAACGCAGAACATGATTGAGAACTCAAAGGCAAAGCTCGAGAAGAAAAATCTTGATATGGTTGTCGCGAACAATCTCAAAGTGAAAGGCGCGGGATTCGGCGGCGACACGAACGTTGTAACTTTAATAACAAGAGATTCTGTGAAAGAGTTTCCTGTCATGACGAAGAATCAGGTTGCAGATGTGATTCTGGACGAGATTTTGAAGTCGCTCAACGGCTTTGCGTCACGCTGCGTTTAGTTTTGCAGATTCCGAACCCCTGTTCGGAATGACAGAAATTTGTCATGCTGAACTTGTTTCAGCATCTGTTTTGCATTTTGTTCCGCACGGCATTTAATTACAGAATTCGGAATGTCAACTTATTGCCGCAGATTTTTACCAGCTGATTTTCCATGTTTTTGTCTCGCTCAGCGTGAGAATTTCTCCGAGCGAGATTGTGTCTTTCAATGTTTTTTTGCCGTCAGGCGACGAGAGCGAGATTTCAAGCGTGCCTGAGACAACATCTTTCGCGAAAGTCGGACCGTACATTGAAGAAAGAAGCTGCTCGTACTCAGCCGCAGTCATTTTCTCTCCGATAAGGCAAGGAATCATCATCAAGTCAAAATAAGACTTGAATTCCTCGCTCAAAAGGCTGTAGAACGCTTGGAACTGCTCCGCTCCGAGCGAGAAAGAAAGCGAATCCGAAGTTTTCCCGATGATTTTGCATTTGGAAAGCACGTTCTGCGGCACATTCCTGATTGTTCCGCTTGAAAGAAGCTCGTTTGAGGACGGAACCGAGACTTCCGCGTCTTGAGCTTGCGCCTGCGAAAGAAGATTTTTGATGTCCGCCTCTGCGAAAATCGGGATTTCGTCTCCGGCTCCTGTCATCTGCCGCAGGGCTTTCGCCGTATCCTCTGGAAAGGCTGTCGAGAATTTTATTTCGACAGAATCCAAGTCTTTTGCTGCGAGCGAGATTTTCGGGCTGCAAGCTGCGAAAAGAAAAGCGGAAAAAAACGCCGCTAGAATAATCTTAATTTTTTTCATAGTTCCTGCCTTGTTTTGCCTGGCGCAGTTTAGAAGAGCCTACGCCAGATGCGGAGGGCTGTAGTTGTTAGCTGCCGAAGGCAGCAACAATGAGCGCGAGCGAACCCGGAGCAGCTGGGCATTGAATTTCCTCAGTTTGCATGGAAAAGTCCGCTTTTAATGCTCTAAAAAAAGTCCGTCCTGAAAACCTTGAGTCATAAATTTTCCAGCGCCGGAAATTTTAGATTTACGGAACCGGATTTTTCTGATTATAACAAATTCTTGAGCGGAAGTGTTACGCGCACGCCTGTCGCAAAGACGAGGCCTGACGGAATGCTTTTTCTTGGCGAGAGCGCGGAGCTGTCGGTCTTGTTGAAGACTGTGTAGTGAATGTCCTGAACGAACGAGATTTCAGTTTTTCCCGCTTTTATGGACGGCGTGTTCCAGCAGATTCCGAGAATTCCCGGAAAAAACGAATTCTTGATTTTCTCGTCTGAATTTCCGGGCAAAGTCGGCTTTCCGATTGAAAAGACCGGACCTGCGAAAGCGCGGACGTAGTCGCTTAGCGTGAGGCTGAAAACGAACGGAATTTGAAGATTTTCTGTGCCTGCGTCGTAGCGGATGTAAACTCCGGCTCCCGGACGGAAATTTTTTCCCTCGTAGCGGACATGAGCCATTGCATCGAGACCGCGCCATGTGAGCCTGAAATAGTCCGGCGTGAAAAAGTTCCAGCCGAGATTTATGCTCGCGTCGGCGACGAGCTTTTGAAGAAAGCCGCTTCCTGCGGTTTTTGAGCCGTAAGATGATGCTCTGTTCCTGTTTGACAAATTTTGCTGGCTAGATGAGCTGGATTCTGATGAGCTTTTTTTTTCAGAATCTTTGGACTTGGAATCTTGCGATTCGGAATCTTTCGATTCTAAATCTTGCGGTTTTGACGAGTCTGCGAGAAGTTCCGAATTTGATGACGGAAGATAGCGTTTTGTGCAAAGATATTTCGACTTCCAGTAGGATTCTTTCAATGACGAGACGATAACGCCTGTGTTCGGGCCGTCGCTCACGCAGTGGATAAACTGGCTGTTTCCCATGTAGATTCCAACGTGCGAGACTTCGCCGCTTGAAGTCGTCTTGAAGAATACAAGGTCGCCTGCCTCGCGCGAGCTGTCGTCAATGTCCTTGCAGAATTTGTAGATTGCCTTTGTTGTGCGCGGAAGCTGGACTCCGACTGATTCTCTGGAGACTGAAAAGACGAAGCCCGAGCAGTCGAAAGACTCAGGGCCTGTCGCGCCGAGAACGTAAGGACAGCCAACATATTTTTTGCTGTAGTCAACCATTTTCTGTCTTGTGATTGCAGCCTCGCCCGCGCTCATCGAAGCGTTTTGCGCATTTTGCGCGCAGACACGCGGAATCGACATCAAAAAAAAAGCTAGAATTATGAAAATTATCACAGATTTGTCTTTTATCATTGCCATAAAAATATTATCGGTATCTAAAAATCAAAAATCCTCAAATAAAACTTCTAAATTAAAATTTCACAACGGAAATGTCGCAATTTGTCTGATATACTGAAAATCATAGATGATTTTGATGTATGCGCAGACCTTGAACTAAAGCAAATGCTGAAAAAAATCAGCATGACAAAATTATATATAATATCAAAAATAAAGGAGAGCCGCAAAAGTGAAAACACAAGAGAATTCAACGCCGTGGGATTTTTTAGGGAGATACAAGGGAGTCTACTTCAGGGGCGAGTGGCCGACTTTGCCTGAGATGTTCGCGATTTCCGCAAAGAGATTTTCCGCCCGGCCGTGCCTCACAGATTTCGAGGGCTTCGGAAATTCAAAGAGAACGATTATCTATGCGCAGGCGGAGCAGAAGATTTTGCAGCTTGCGGCGTGGCTCAACGGAAACGGAATAAAGAAAGGCGACCGCGTGGCTCTCACAGGGAAAAATTCCCCGGAATGGACGGTTATCTTCTTTGCCGCGCTTTTTGCCGGAGCTGTCGCAGTTCCGATTGACTGGGGGCTTCGAGAGGCTGAGGCGGAGAATCTTCTGAAAGCCGCGAAGCCGAAATTCTTTTTTGTTGACGAGGAAAAATACAGTTATTTTAAGGAAAGAGAAGATTTTCTGATAAAAGGCGATTCAGAAAATCAGAATTGCAGTGAAAATTCCGAAAGTTGCCTCGGCCGCAACGAAAGTGAAAATTCCGGCAGGCTGAATCAAAATCAAAGCGAAATCTGCCGTGTTTATTCTCTAAGCCCGAAATTTTCTGAAAAGTATGTCTACAATCTTTCATCGCTTGACGCTGGCGCGCTTGAAATGCCGGAGGAGGATGACCTTGCGGTGATTCTTTTCACAAGCGGAACAACCGGAAATCCGAAAGGCGTAATGCTCACGCACAAGAATCTCGTTTCTGACTGCTACATTGCGCAGACAAGAATGAAAATCACGGAAAAAGATGTTTTCTACGCGCTTCTTCCGATTCATCATGCGTACACAATGCAGGCTGTTATGATTGAGGCTCTCTCTGTTGGCGCGGAAATTGTCTATGGAAAAAGCATGGCGGTCTCGCGTCTTATGAAAGAGCTGAAAGAAGGAAAAATCACAATGCTCCTTGGAGTTCCGCTTTTGTTCAACAAGCTTCTTGCGGGAATCATGAAAGGAATAAAGGCAAAAGGCTCGCTTGTCAATTTTGCCGTTCATCTTATGCTCGCGCTTTCCTACATCTTTAAGAAAGTTTTCAGGAAGAACATCGGGAAAAAGCTTTTCAGGAGCGTTTTGGAGCAGGCGAACATTTATTCGCTTAGAATCGCGATTTGCGGTGGCGGACCTCTTGCCGAAAGCGTCTTCAAAATCTACAACCAAATGGGAATAGACTTTGTGCAGGGCTACGGACTCACCGAGACAAGCCCGATTATCACCTTGAATCCGATTGAGCATTTTAAGATTCAGAGTGTCGGACAGTATTTTTTTCCGTACATGCAGATGAAAATCCTGAATCCTTCGTCTGACGGAGTGGGCGAGGTCGCGGTAAAAGGTCCGATGGTCTTCAAGGGGTATTACAATCTTCCAGAGGAGACAAAAAAATCGTTCACAGCGGACGGATTTTTTAAAACAGGCGACTTGGGGCGGCTGGACAAGGAAGGCTACCTGATTCTTTCAGGACGCGCGAAAAACCTGATTGTTACTGACGGCGGAAAAAATGTTTATCCTGAAGAGATTGAGAACGCGTTCCAGCTTGAAAGCGGCATTGCGCAGATTACTGTCCAGGGATATGTTAAAGACAAGGCTTCGAAGGCTGAAGAAATCGAGGCCTTGATTTATGTTTCTGACGAGCTTTGCAAGTCTCTAGGAATTGCGCGCGAAGGCAGTTCTCAGAACAGTCTTGTAAAGTCGAAAATCGGGGAGGATGTTGCGAAAGTGAACAAGACTCTCCGCCCTTACGAGCGAATCTCGAAAATCACAATCCTTGAAAAGCCGCTGGAGATGACGACAACGCAGAAAGTAAAGCGGAACTACAAGGAAGATAAGTGAGCAAAGCATCGTGAATTTCATATTCAGCCGGATTTGCTGCTGTTTCCTGCAATGAATCCGCCTCTTTTTCTCATCTGTAAAGAAGTCGGAAAATCTGATAAACTCGTTCCTATGAAACATTATATGGAAACGCTCAAAGAGCTTAGCGAAAAGAACGGCCCGCTTTGTGTCGGGCTTGATACAGATCCGTCTTATATTCCGGAGAATATTTTAAAAGAATTTCCGTCGCCTGCGGCTGCGGTTCTTGCCTACAACAAGGAAATCATAAAGCGCGTCGCGCCTGACAAGTCGGCGTGCTGCTGCAAAATTCAGATTGCGTATTATGAGGCGATGGGGCTTGAAGGTCTTTCCGCTTACAAGGAGACGATAAAGGCTGTGAAAGAAGCTGGACTTGTCGCGATTTCAGATATAAAGCGAGGAGATATTGCCGACACAGCGAAGGCTTACGCGCGCGCGCATTTCGGAAAGAATTCCGACTTTGAGACTGACATAATAACGGTAAATCCTTACATGGGATTCGACACCTTAAAGCCTTTCACCGAATACTGCAACCCAAGAGATGTTTCGGGGCTTTCAAGCGGAGAAAAAGGAATTTTTGTTCTTCTGCGGACTTCTAATCCCGGAATGGTTGACATTGAGCAGCAGGAGCTGAAGGCTGGCGGACGCGTTCTTGACAGGACTGGAAGCGAGCTTGATCGTATTTCCGCTGAATTCAAGGCTGTTTACCAGAACCAGGCTTGCTCTCCTGTTGGAGCCGTTGTGGGCTGTACAGAGGAAAGCGACGCGCGGGCAATCAGGGACGCTTATCCTGACATCTTCTTCTTGATTCCGGGATACGGAGCACAGGGCGGAGCTGCTAGAATCGCGGCGACTCTTCTGGACAAGGCAGGCGGAACTGTGAACTCAAGCCGCGGAATAATCTGCGCATGGAAAAAAGACGCTTCATTGAAAGAAAAAATGGACTCCGCTTCGCTCACAATGGCGGACATTGCGGACAGTGCTGCGCGCGCGGCTTTGGCTTCAAAAGAAGACTTGCTCAGCGCGAAGGCTTCGCTTTAGGGAGACCGTATGCCAGAGATAAAATCGTGTTCAGGCGAGACTATTCCTGTTTTTACGGCTGGAAAAGTTTCTGAGATAAATGAGGTAAAAGGCGCGGTTCCAGAGGGAAGCGTCTATCGTCTTTCGCTTGAAATTTCATCTTTCTCGTCGAAAAAATCCAGCGTGCCGAAAGCGGGGCAGTTCTATCTTTTGCGCTCTGTGAAGTCAGGGCTTTTGCTTGGCAGACCGATTTCGGTTTACCATTCTGTTCTTGATGAAGAATCTGATTCACTTTCTCTTGAATTTCTGATTTTGCGGAAAGGAAAAGGAACAGAGGAGCTTTGCAATCTGGACAAGAAAGACGAGGTTGAGGTAATCGGACCGCTCGGAAACTACTGGCCTCTTCCAAAAGAGAATGAAAAAGTCGCGGTTTTCGGCGGCGGAGTTGGAGTCGCGCCTGTGGCGGGCTTTGCCTCTACTTTAAAGCCGAAATCCTATGATTTTTTTGCGGCTTTCAAGTCTGGAAGCTACGGCCTTGAATATGTTGACGCTGCGAATCTCACCGTTACTACCGACGACGGCTCTGTCGGAATAAAAGGAATGATAACGGCTGCGATTGACGCGGAAAGCGTTTCAAAATACGGCGCTGTTTATGCCTGCGGCCCTGCCCCGATGCTTTCATATATCAAGAAAATTTCTGAGGAGGCTGGAGTCCAGTGCTGGCTCAGCCTTGAAAAGCGCATGGCTTGCGGTCTTGGAGCTTGCCTGGGCTGCACGGTGAAGACTTCCGAGGGAAACAAGCGTTGCTGCAAGGACGGTCCCGTTTTTGACTCAAAGATTCTTGATTTTTCTCCGGCATTTTCCGCTGTTACAAAGCCTATTGCTCGCCGCGCCCCGCTTTCAGAAAACGAGTCGCCTGACTTGAGCGTGAAAGTCGCGGGCGTTGAGTTCAAGAATCCTGTGATTGCCGCGAGCGGGACTTTCGGCTACGGCTCTGAATACTCTACTGTTTTTGATGTCTCTTCTCTCGGCGGAATCTGCTCGAAAGGCCTTACTTTGGAAGCGAGGTCAGGAAACCCGGGCGAGCGTCTCGTTGAGACTCCTTCAGGGCTGATAAACTCAATCGGACTTGAAAATCCTGGAATTGAGCATTTTATCAAAAACGAGCTTCCTCAGATGATGAAAATCGGCGCGACTCCAATCGCGAACCTTTCTGGCTCAAGCCTTGAAACTTATGTGAAAGGCGCGGAGCTTTTGGACAGGACTGAAATCCCGATGATTGAGCTTAATATCAGCTGCCCGAACGTCAAGGCCGGCGGAATGGCTTTCGGAATGAATCCTGAGACGGCGGCGAATGTTGTTAAAGCTGTGCGCGGGGCTACGAAAAAGCCTCTCATGGTGAAGCTCAGCCCTAACGCGCCTGATTTGATAGGAGTTGCGCTTGCTGTTCGCGAGGCTGGAGCTGACGCTTTGAGCCTTGTGAACACTTTTCAGGCGACTTCAATAAACATAGAGACCGGCCGGCCTGTTTTCGAGAATGTCAGGGCGGGCTTTTCCGGTTCTGCTGTTAAGCCTATTGCGCTTAGAATGGTCTACGACGTTTGCGCGGCAATAAAAAAGCTTCCTGTTGAGCAGCAGATTCCTGTCGTGGGGCTTGGCGGAATTTCGTGCTGGCAGGATGTTGTCGAGTTTATAATGGCAGGCGCGCAGGCAGTGGAAGTCGGAACTGCGACATTCGGAAATCCTTTCGCAATGCGCGATATGGTTGCAGGGCTTTCGCTCTTTATGATTCGTAAAGGCTACAGGACTCTCGACGACTTTAGAGGCTGCGCTTTATAAGCCGGAAATTCCCGGATTGTCCTAAAAAACTGTCATGCTGAATTCAATACGAGCAGAAAACTGCCCGATTTCAACGTCTCTGTCTGACAATTTGGGAGTTGCCGCTTTGTGACCAGGCTTTTTAAGGTTACTCTTTCGCTCTTTGAGCCGAAACACCTGCTGTGCCATTTCAATTTCCTAACGCAAAAGGATTTTTAATGAAACTTACAAATATTTTTATAATCATCTATCTTTCAGGAGTACTAGTCTCGTTTCTGATTGACTTTATCCTTGAGAAAATCGACTTTAGCTTCAGAAAAAAGCATGGCCTTGAAATTCCAAAAGTCCTTGAGGACCATGTTGAAAAGTCTGTTCTTGAAAAAACTTGCCGCTATGAGGACGCAAAATATAAAATCTGGCTTCCTTCCGCGTTGTTCGCGCTTGCCTTGGATATTTATCTCGTTTTTTCCGAGTTTTATCCGGCGGTTTTCGCGACTGTCTCGTATTTTATTGACAGCGGATTTGCAATCTCGTTCCTTTTTCTGGTTATCGTGATGATTCCTGATAGGCTTCTTTCAGTTCCTTTTTCCTTGTACCGCGAGTTTGGAATTGAAAAGCAGTTCGGATTCAGCAGGATGACTTTTGGAATGTGGTTTGCCGACGGGCTGAAGGGACTTTTGCTTTCGCTTGTTGTCTCTGCTCCGCTTGTTTTTGCCGCGAATCTCCTTTTCAAGCATTGTCCTGAGTTCTGGTGGATTTTGCTTGGCGCGCTTTATATCGCTTTCTCGCTTGGAATTTCAGTTGTTTATCCGCTTTTTATCGCGCCGATTTTCAACAAATTCACGCCGCTTGAGGACGGAGAGCTTAAAGACAGGCTTGAGTCGCTCCTGAAAAAATGCGGATTCAAGGCGAGCGGGCTTTTTGTGATGGACGCGAGCCGCCGCTCAGGACACTCAAACGCATATTTCACCGGATTTGGAAAGTCAAAGCGGGTTGTTCTTTATGACACGCTTATTGAGCAGCTTACGCCGGAAGAAATCGAGGCGGTTCTTGGACACGAGCTTGGGCATTACAGGAATCATCATATCGTGAAGCGTCTTTTAGTGATGATTCCGCTTGTGTTCGCGGTTCTTTTTGCAATAAGTTTTCTCTTGAAAATGCCTTTTTTCTATGAAAGCTTCGGATTTTTGACAGGAAACGAAGTTTCCTACAAGATGATGGTCGCGGGGCTTTTCCTTGTTGAGAAGACTTTTGGAAGCTGGGGAAATCTTCTTGAGCCTGCCATGAATTTCTTCAGCAGGAGAGACGAATTCCAGGCTGATTCTTTCTCAAAGGAAATCTGCGGAACTGCCGAGCCTTTAATCAGCGCGCTTATAAAGCTTAACAAGGAAAATTTGAGCGAGATACAAGTTCCGAAAGTCTACGCGGCTTTCAACTACAATCATCCGCCGCTTCTCGAGCGCATCGAGGCGTTGCAGAAATAAAAAAAAGGTCAGGGTTGCTAGACACAAGGCGACAAATCATAGAGCTGCTCCTTCCGGCCTGACTCGGTTTTGAAACGTGCCTTTGTTAGTTCCTGACCAATGAAGATAATATATCAAAGATGCGCTAAAAGCTCAATACAGAGCGAAAATTATCAGTTCACGCGTTTTTCAAGGTATTCCATCTTTTCTTTCCTGAAAGACGCGTCAATTTGCTGGTCGAAAAAGTCAAGGTTTGTGTCGTTTTCAAGCTCGTAAAGATTATAAGAGAAATCGCTCAAGTCGCATTTCTTCTCGTAGTCTGTCGGAGCGTGGTTTTCGAATCTGTAGCATTTCTGGAACGGCTTTCCGTCCTTGAAATAGATGTAGAGCCTGTAAAAATATTTCGGCTGCACGACACGGTTGCTCAGAAGATAATTGTTTTTCGAGAAGTCTTTCTCAAAAATCGGGCCTGAGTAAACGTAGACCGCGCCCGCCTGCTCGGCTGTCTGCTCAATCTCCTTTGTGATTCTGTCCCAGATTCCTTCTTTTAATGATTTTGCCATTGGCAGAATGTTTGATGTGATGTAAGTTGTCTTCTGCGTCTCTGCATAAGTCATCGCGTGCTCGCGTGGAAACATCTGCGTCTTGTAAAGATTGAGCGATTCGAATTCCTTTGCGGTTGTCTTGTTCCGTTTTATTCTTGTGTCTGTTACCCATTCCTCGTCAACGTTGCTGATGCCCATCTTCATAATAGGCGTGTATCTGTACATCGACCAGACAGGAAGCCCGTATGTGTCGTTGAATCCGACCGCATAGCTGTCGTTTTTCAGGATGTATATGTTTTTGTCGTTTGTCTTCGGATATTCCGTGATTGCCTCTGAAAAGCAGATGAACGGCAGAAATGCCAAAAATAAGCTTAAAAATGTCTTTTTCATAATTTTAAATCCCCTTTCAGATAATTCTAACCCATAATTTTGAGAATTGAAAATTTTGGTTCAAAGACTTTTCGGAAATGAGGAAATTTTGCTTTAGGGACTGTTTTAGACTTTGCCGCTGTGATTTTAAGATTTTAAGGAAAGAATTTCAGATTATAAATCAGATTAAAACTTAGAATGAAGAGATAAAATTTAAAATTATAAGAACAAAGGAAAAGTGCTGAAAATAAAAAAAAGTCCCGCCACAACTGACAGGACTCTTCATTGAGACTGACACGATTCGAACGTGCGACCCCCACCTCCGCAGGGTGGTGCTCTAATCCAGCTGAGCTACAATCTCATAAAACAACACTTGAAGAGTGATTGTTTCTTTTAACGGAGGCGACAGGAGTTGAACCTGCCCAGCCCGAAAAGGAACTGACGGATTAGCAATCCGTTGTATTACCGCTCTACCACACCTCCAGGCGTTATCAAAAAAAAGCGGAGCGATAGGGATTTGAACCCCAGATACCTTGCGGTATGCCGGTTTTCAAGACCGGTGCATTCAGCCACTCTGCCATCGCTCCATGTATTTGATATGTTTAGATATTAAATCTTTTGACGGATTGTGTCAATAACGCGAAATGAAATTTTTCGATTTTTTTTTATTTTTTTCAAAAAAATTTTCTGTAGAATTTTTCGCCTTTCTTGCTTATATTTATCGTATGGATAAAAACAGAATATTTCTTGGTCTTGTAACCGTGGTTTTAGGACTTTCTCTTGTGATTTCTCCGGGAACGTTTATTTCAATTTTTGTGATTGTTCTTGGTGTCGCGGCTGTCATTGACGGAATTTTTATCTTGGCGGCCTCGCGGAATCTTATTCTTGACCCGCAGTACAATATGATTGTCACAATCCGCGGAATTCTGAGCATTGTTGTCGGCGCAGTCGCTGTTGTTCTTCCGATGGCTGTCGCGGATATCGCCTGGAAAATTATGGCTTACGCTTTGGCTGTCTATCTTCTAGTTTCAAGCGGAATGCAGATTTATACAATCACGAAACTGCACAGAAACGGGATTATGATTCGCCAGTCGATGATAGAAGTTTTGACTTCTCTTTTGCTCGCTCTCGCACTTTTTGTGATTCCAAGCCAGGTTGCAGGAAAGTTTATTGTCCGGCTTTTCGGGCTTGCGCTTGTGATTTTTGGCGGCGGCACGGTATTTTTGCAGTGGCGCAACCGGCCGATTACTGTTGTTCCTGATTCAGTTGAAAATGCTGATGAAGATTCAGGAAGCGGAGAGAATAAGTCTGACTCGAAATCGGAAGAGTAAAATTCCTTACGCTTGAAAATTCGGACATTTTTTCTCGCTGAAAAATCGGCTTGAAAAATCTTTGTTTTGACAGAATAAAATTTAAATCAAAAACCGCAGAGACTCTGCGAAAAAATTAGATTTGCCATAAAAAATTTGGAGAAAATATGAAAATCAAGAAATTGAATGAAGTTCTGAAGGAGAATGAATATCCTGGACGCGGAATCGTTGCTGGATTGAGTGCGGACGGAAAATATGCTGTGAGCGCATACTGGACGATGGGAAGAAGCGCAGGCAGCCGGAACCGCGTTTTTGTTACTGAGAAAGAAAACGGCAGCGAGGTTGTGCGCACGAAGGCTTTTGACCCGAGCCTGATTGCAGGCGACCCGAGCCTGATTATCTATGCGGCTGTCCGCCAGCTTGGAAACAGGACAATCGTTACGAACGGCGACCAGACAGACACTATTTTTGAAGGAATGAAGAAAGGCGAGACTTTCGAGCAGTCGCTTCGCGGCAGAAAATACGAGCATGACGCTCCGAACTTTACTCCAAGAATTTCTTCGCTTTTGAACGTTGAAAATGGAAAATACGATTACGCGATTTCAATTTTGAAAAGCGACTGCGGAAACGGCGGCAACTGCCTTCGCTTTACTTTCACTTACGACAATCCGCAGGTCGGCGAGGGGCATTTTATCCACACTTACATGGGAAACGGAAATCCTCTTCCGAGCTTTGAGGGCGAGCCTGAGAAAGTTGAAATCAAGGGAAATCTTGACGAGTTCACAAATATGATTTGGTCTTCATTGAACGAGGAGAACAAGGTTTCTCTTTTTGTCAGATTCATCGACATTCAGACTGGAAAATACGAAGAGCGGATTATCAATAAAAACAAGTAGGGCGTTGCGGCTTCGCGCCGGGCTTTTCGAGGTTGCAGTGCTACGCACGCGCTTCGCGCTCTCTGCAATCCCTAACGCGAAGCGGAGCAAGGCAAGCGGAAGCGGCGCAGAAATGGCTGCTTCGCTTTTGCCCGCAACCGCATAAAAAAATATGAAAAAAATTATCTGCACGACACTTCTCGTTGAGACTTCGCCTCAGGGAATTCCTCTTGGGGCGGCCTGCATTGCTTCTGCAATAAAAAATTCAAGGCTTACAAAAGAAAAATACGATGTGGAGCTTGTTGATTTTTCGCTTGAATCTCCTGAAATTGTGCTTGCGAAGCAGAACGGCGGAGAACGTGCGGTTTCCTCTTTTATTGCGCAGAAAATCGCCGGGGAAAAAGCGGATTTTGCGTGCTTCAGCGTTTATGTCTGGAACAGAAATATTTTGACGCAGGCGGCTCTTGAGCTGAAAAGGCTTTTGCCTGAGTGCATTTGCATTGCCGGCGGTCCTGAAGTTACGGCGGCTCCGACATCTTTTGGAAACGTTTTTGATTTTACGACGGCGGGGCAGGGCGAGCTTGCGACAGTCCAGCTGCTCTCTGAAATTGAGAAAGGAATTGAGAGAAAAGAAATTCCGAACGATATTTCAGGAATCTATATTCCGGAAAATTCCGTTGAAAATTCTGATTCAGGCTTGGAAAATTGCAAAGAAAATTTCTTTTCGGATGAAAAAAAATCTTTTTCCGCCGACGGATCATCAGAATCTGAAAAAATAAGGCGCGCTGTTCCCTGTTCGGTTGAATCGTGCCCGTCTCCTTATCTTGACGGAACAATAGACCCGTCAAAATACGGCGGCGCGCTTTGGGAGCTTGCCCGCGGCTGTCCGTTCAAATGCTCTTATTGCTATGAAAGCAAGGGCGAGAAAAAAATCGCTTATTTTCCGATGGAGCGGCTTGAGAAGGAAATCGAGCTTTTCGCGAGGAAAAATATTCCGCAGGTTTTTGTCCTTGATCCGACTTACAATGCGAGCAAGGAACGCGCGATAAAAATGCTCCGGCTGATTGAGAAAAAAACGCCCGGGACTTTTTATTATTTTGAGGCGCGGGCGGAATTCATCGACAGGGAGCTTGCCCGCGCATTCAGCCGTGTGAACTGCGCGCTTCAAATCGGCTTGCAGAGCGCGAATCCTGCTGTCCTGAAAAATGTGCATAGAACGCTCGACAAGAATCTTTTCGTGAGAAACATCGGATTCTTGAATGAAGAAGTCGTTACTTTCGGTT
The DNA here is from genome assembly GCA_002404895.1 of Treponema sp. UBA4692. GTDB lineage: Bacteria > Spirochaetota > Spirochaetia > Treponematales > Treponemataceae > Treponema_D. The sequence continues at coordinate 99,296 of DHKO01000009.1, forward strand.
TTGACCTGATTTACGGGCTTCCTGGCGACGATTTTGAAGGATTCTGCGAAAGCGTTGACTTTGCTCTTTCTCTTTATCCGAACAATCTGGAGCTTTTTTGCCTTTCGGTTCTTCCGGGAACTGACCTGCACGACGCCGCTTCTGGATTCGGACTTGAATGGGAGAAGAATCCGCCTTACCATGTCTTGAAGACACCGAAATTTTCTCAAAAAGATTTGGAACGATGCGGAAAACTTTCAAGCGCGGTGAATCTTTTTTATAACGACGGCCGCGCTGTTCCGTGGCTGAATTCGGTCTTGTATCCGCTGAAGGAAAAGCCGAGCCGGTTTTTCAGGGATTTTGCGAAATGGCTTGGAAATCTGCCTGAAAATCATAAAAAAGATGTGGAGAAGCTGCAGCTGGAATTCGTACGGAAAAAGTTCCATGAGAGTCATCTGGAAAAATTCTATCCTGCGGCGGAAGATTTGATAAAAATGCACGGCGCGCTCGGAAGATGCACTTTTGACGGAAGCGAAAGCTCTTTCACGACGAATTATCATCCTGACGATGTTATGAGCGAGTACGGAACAGACTTGATTTTCTTCACGGAGAATGCAAGCCGGCAAAAATGCCGGGTAAAAGTATTCCAGAGCGGAAACGGCCCGGACTGGAAAGTCTTGGACTGTTAAGAATTTGAAGCTGCAAAGTGTTTTATGGAAAGCTCACGGTGAAAAAAGACCGGCTGAAAAGTTTGCGAAGTTCGGCAGAAAGCGTGGCGGGATTTTTTTGTTTTATATCAAAAAACGTTGTCTGAAAGTAAAAAAAATCGTGGCTGGAAATCGCTTCTTCTGCTCGCAATGTCGGAAACTGTGTTGTGTATCGGCTACATCGAGATTCCCATTGCGGCGGCGAACTGGACGCAGTTTTTTGTGACGTTGTACGAAACTCCCAGTGCGAGGGCCGGGAATGCTATTTTTGCAAGATAGACTCTGATTCCGCCGTTCGGACCGTGCATAAAGCAGAAGTCATCATCAAAATCTCTTGCGGAAACTGCCTGATAGTCTCCGTATATGGACAAAGTTCCGATTTTTCCTTTGAAAAGCGCAAATTCAAAGCCTGCGTTTCCTCCCGCGATTTCCGATGTTCGGAATTTCACCGGCAAAATTGAAACCGCTCCGGCTCCGCCGCCATTATAAGAAGAAATGTGCTGGTCTTTTTCGTAAAATGCTGAGGCTGCGGAATAAAATCTCAGGCGGCTTATAGCTAAAATCGGCTTTTGAACGCGAAGATTCGCGGAAATTGTCTTTCCAAATCTGTAGTCGGATTTTGATGAGTAAAGCGTGATTCCTGCCGAAAATCCGGCTCCGCATGAAGACATAAACCAGCCGTTCCAGTCAGATTTTGAGGCTTGCCAGCTTAATCCTGCGCCTGCAGAGTTCAGCGAGTCGATTTCCTGAAAATCGCCGGCTTGGCTTGCTGAAAGCGACTTGAAAAATCCTTCGAGGGAAATCGTGTTGAATTCTCCAATCTGCTCTGTGATTGAGACTCTGGAGCTTAAATTTACCGCAGCGTATTTTAAGACTTCTTCATCGTCAAGATTTACAAGCGTGTTCTCGTCTTTTGAGGTTGAAAGAAATATCGAGAATCCCGGAATTCCGTTCTGCTGAGGCGGCCTTGAAAACATCGCCATTCCCATTATCGAAGATTTTGAGTAAAGCCCGCCGAACATGAACATATTTTTAAGCCCGAAAGCGTTCGTGTCCATCACCATAAGTCCGCCCGCAAAGCCTGAGCTTGAATACATCGCGAACGGAAGCGGAATAAAAGTGATTTTTTCTTTCAGCGAGACTTCAACGCTTGCCTCCGTCTCTGAAATTTCCTTCATCGAAATTTGAATGTCGTCGAAAAGCCCTTCAAGCTGCAAAGCTGTCTCAAGTCCGTGCCGGTCGAAATCCGCAGCTTTAACGTTAAGAAATTTCTTGACTTTAGACTGAATGTAAAAATTTTTTGTCTTTTTTAAGCCATGGAAATTTATTTTTGTGACTTTGAGATTTTGATTTATTTCCGGTTTTTCATTTTGATTCTGATTTTTGAATTCAGTTAAATTTTGATTTTTGTCTGAAGCTTGATTTGAGATTTCAGATTCTGTTTTCTGGTTTTCATTTGAATTAAGGTTCTGGATTTGCGTCTCTGTTAAATTTTCAGGAGTGTTTTCTGATTCTTTCGCCGCTGAGCAAAAAATGCCGGACGCTAAAATAAAAGCGGCGAGAAATAATTTTGTTTTCTGCATTTTATAAATAATAAAGAAAACAAGTGCGAGTGTCATTTGGAATGAATTCTGCGGAAAACGGCGGAACTTCCTGCAATTTTATTTTGACAAATTGACGATTTTTGTCATAACAGATACGATAGTATAATCATTTATGCTTAAAAGCGTTAGGGATAGCAGCACCTGCGAAGCAGTTCTGTAGCGAAGCGTTGGCGAAGCCAGGCTGAGCGGAAGAATGAGCCGCGCAAGACGGCGAAGTGCGGATAGCCCAGCGGCGAAGGTTGAGCCTGCGAGACCGAGCCGCAACGCCCAAAATAGAGAAGGAGAAAACAATGGCTGTTATTAAACCAATGATTCGCTCGAACATTTGTATCAACTCGCACCCGATTGGCTGCGCTCAGGATACAAGAAACCAGATTGCTTACGTTGTTGAACAGAAGAAAAAACGCGGAACAAAGACTGCGAAAGAGGGCGGATATGCTCCGAAAAACGTGCTTGTTCTTGGCTGCTCAACAGGATACGGACTTGCAAGCCGGATTGCTGCCGCATTTGAGTTTGGTGCTGACACAATCGGTGTCTCTTTTGAGAAGGAGGCGACAGAGAAAAAGGCCGGAACTCCTGGGTTCTACAACAACTTGGCTTTTGACAAGGAAGCCCAGAAAGCCGGACTGAAGTCGAAAACTTTCAATATGGACGCTTTCTCTGACGAGTGCAGAAAGACAGTCATTGACGAGGCTAAAAAACAGGGAATTAAATTCGACCTTATTATTTATTCTCTTGCTTCTCCAGTTCGCACCGACCCTGACACAAAAATTATGTACCGCTCTGTAATCAAGCCGATTGGGACAACTTTCTCAGGTCCGTCTCTTGATATGATGACAGGAAAAATCACAATTCAGGAAGCGAAGCCTGCCGAGGGCGACGATGTTCCGAACACTGTGAAAGTTATGGGCGGCGAAGACTGGGAAAGATGGATTAAGCAGCTCAAAGAGGCTGATGTACTTGCTGACGGAGTGCGCACAGTCGCTTATTCCTACATCGGACCGAAATACAGCCACCCGATTTACCGCGACGGCACAATCGGAGCTGCGAAAAAGGATTTGGAAGCCCGCGCGCACAATATCGACAGTTCTTTGAAAGACTTGAACGGAGCGGCTTACGTTTCTGTGAACAAAGGCCTTGTAACACGCTCTTCAGCGGTTATCCCGATTATCGCGCAGTATCTTGGAGTTTTGTTCAAGATTATGAAGGAAAAGGGAACTCACGAGGGCTGCATCGAGCAGATGGAGCGTCTTTTTGCTGAGCGGCTTTACACAGCGGACAAGAAAGTTCCTGTTGATTCAGAAAACAGAATCCGCGTTGACGACTGGGAGCTTGACCCGGCTGTTCAGGCGAAGGTTGACGAGTTTATGCCGAAAGTAACGGAAGAGACTGTGAACGAATACTGCGACTTGGCAGGACTTCGCCATGACTTCCTGATGATTAACGGTTTCGATGTTCCTGGCGTGGACTACAGCAAAGAAATCGACGACATGAGCAAAATTGACTAGTTTATGATTTTTTAGACAGAAATCAGCAGAAAAACAGCCGGATTTTTGAAGCAGGACTTCATTTTTCCGGCTGTTTTTTTTGTAAAAAAAAATGGAACTTTTTGCAGATTTGTCTTGATTTTGATTTATTTAAAATTTCTTTAGATTCCAGCATTTTTAATGTTTAAGCGGTTTTACGCGTTTATGCTTTGGAGATTTTTTTTGAAGCCGCAAAGAGTTTTTCGCTTTTTTTAATCTGATTTCGGCGCGATTTCATTCTGATTTTGTGAAAATTATAATAATTTTATTATTTTTTTAATTTTGCTGTTTTTATCTCGGTCCTTCCAAGCCGCATATTATCTTTGTGGATTTTGCAAAAATCTCGTTGCATTCGAATTCAATGTAATATTTCCAAAAAAGCAGAATCAGCGATGAAATGTAGTCTTTTTCATATTCTGCGAGCGGCTTTGAGAAAGCCTTGTTCATCTTGAATTTTGCTTTTGAAGCCATTAAGTCAAGCACGGCATAATTTTCATCAAAAATCTGAAACCGAAAGCCAGGAGTGTCTATGGAATAATAAAGTTTTTGTCCGTTTGAGGTCAAAGAATTGTTGACTCTGAAAATTTTTATCGGGACAACAAAATTGTCTTCAAGCACGAGGTTTTCTTCCTCGGGAGTTTGCGTTGTTCTCCAGTTTGAATTTTTTGCAAGAAAAATCTGATTTTTTTCTTTTCCAGTTATGATTTTTATTTCTGTGTCTAGCGTTGCTGCTTCTCCAAAAGGCCAAAGTGCCTGCCTGAGAGTCTTCTTTTTGACTGAATTTGAAGAAATTTCCGTGTAAAAAAGAGTCTCGCCGTTTTTCTTGAAAATTCCTTTTGTGGAAACAGATTCCTTTTTCTTAAACTCCCAGCCGGATTCTTTCTTTTCAGCTGCATACATTTCAAGCGAATATTCATTCCAATTGAACGCTCTGTCTGGTTTCGGAGCTGATAAAAAGCTGAAAAATCCGTGGGAAAAATATTCACTTTCTATAATTTGCTCCTCATAATTTTCTGGATTTTCAATATACATCGAGACAATTCTTGAGACCGTTATGCAGGAGCAGAAAATTTGCTGAGAAAAAAGAGAAATCAGCAATAAAATCAGTTTCGGGAATTTTGTTTTCATATTGAAATATTTTTTGCTAATCGTCATTTTCGTAACGCCAAAGCTCGGCAGAGCCGTAAATGTCATCGTTTTCTGCTGCCGGATAGATTACGACGCGCGAATTTTTTGGAACTTTTTTATTCATTGTTATTTCGCTTCTTTTTGGATTGTCAAATGCGGAATAATTTCTGCTTTTTATATAGTAGCTGGAATCTCTTTTTCGGTTCACATAGACATCAATGTCAACATCTGTGTTTTTTGGAGATAATGAATAATAGACATATATTCTTTTGTAGCTGCTGTCTGCCCATTTCGCGCTCTCGATTTTTGCGGAAAAGAAAATTGAGCCGATAAAACCGTCGCATGAGGTCATAAAAAACAGCGGAATTATGATATATAAAATTGTTATGTGCTTTTTCATAATTTTCATTTTTAATGAGAACTTCCCTTTGGAATTTTAAATTTTTCGCAGAAAAACTCCATAGCGTTTTACGGAAAATTTCGTGAATAATGACCAAAAGGATTTGTGCAAGATAAAAGCTGAAAAAATTACGATAAGAAAAAGTTAAAGTTGTTTTAATGTTTATTGACTAAGAAATTTTTGTTTTATAATCTGTTATAAGAAAACAACTAGCTTTATAAAAAGCAGTTGTAAGGAGTTATTAGAGATGAAAGTTTCGAAAATTTTCTGGGGGGGGTAGCCCTTGTCGCTCTCTCATTCGGTTTTATGTCTTGTTCGGAAGATGATGATGACCCGAATGAGATGATTACAGGAAGTAATAAAAATTATAGTATCAATTATGATAACTCGGACTCATCAGCAACGAGCCGCGGTTACAAAACAACAACTTTCAAACATTTAGGTGAGCTTGTAAAAATCACAATCAACAACCAGTCATCAAGCTCTAAAGACGGTGTAATTGGATTCATTTGGGACTTAAAACAGTCTAAAAGCGTTGATGGTGCTGCTGTAACTGATTCTGGCTATCAAAATTTCTTTGCGGTAGGAATCAGAAATAATAAAGAAACACCGGAATATTACATCTCAAAATTTTTCAATGTAACAGATTTGCAGGCGGACAACTTTGGCGCTTGGGATTCTTCTACCAATAAAGCTGTAACAGTTTCTTCTCACGCGGATGGAATTGCAAAAACAACACCAGCAGAACTTGTGGTTTCTAATTTTAAAAGTTTGACTTCTTCTGTTTTGAGCAATGGAACATTGACTGTATATGTTGATATTTATCCTGTTTATTCAGGTTCAAAATACGGTGTTGATATTGCAAACCATTCATCAGATGCTGATGGTTCTTATGTTGTAGACTTCTACAATGCAGATCCGACAGATTCATCTGCAAATGCGACAAAGCTTGATTCTGTAGTAATTGGAACAGATTCTACAGGCTACACTGCAAAGCCAGACCAGTACACACTTGGTGTTTACGCAAATGTGTATGGATATAAAACACTTAACGGCGCTTGGTATCTTGCAAAAGATTATGCCGACGCAGAAGTTGTTGAAGAGTAATCTTTAGCTACACATTCTTGCAAAAAAGGCGTTCATAAATTGGAACGCCTTTTTTATTCACGTTTTTGCTTTTACGGAGATTTCAAGTCGCACTTGAAATCTCCGTGTTTTTTTATACAAGGCAGCCTTTCTCGATTTCTTTCTAAATCACCTTGACCTTGACTCCGATTCCTAAAGAAAAATACTGCATTGTCGCGCCGGAGTCCTGCCCGGAGTCATAAAAATCATCTTGCCTTGAGTCCTGAAAATAGTCGTTGAACCAAGTTCCGCGGATTGTTTTAAGGCAAAGCAGTCCCGAGGAGGAAAAATTCAGGTCGAAAAACTTTGAAAGCGCGACGCTTAATTTTGCGTTCATCTTCAATGCCGGAACAACTGGAAAACACGCGCTTTGAATCTGCCGGTAATGCTTTCCGTACCATTTTCCGCTGTTTTTTGCCCAGTGAGTGTCCATCGAGTAAAAATAGGCGAAAGGAGACGCAAGAAAATCGAAAGAAAAATCCGCCTTTTTGCAGATTTTGCAGCGAGCCTTAACGCCAGCCCACGTGTAGAACGAGTGCCTGTAATAGTCGATTGGCGCGAGATACTGCTTTTTGCCGGTTTCAGGATTCACACGCGGATAGTGGACGGAGCTTTCATCATGCCACGAGTGCTTTCCGTCAGAATACCAGCCCTCCGCATCCTCGCGCGAGAAAGAGTCGTAATCGTACTGAAAAGAAATCAGCGGAGAAAGTGAAAGATTTTCCAGAACGTCAAAATCATAATAAACGCTGGAGACAACGCTGTAATTCTCAATCGCCTTGTTGTCTCCGAGGGAATAAGTCGTTTTCATTGAATAGTCGGAAGTGTTTTTCCAGTCGGAATCAGACATAATCCCGGATTTCAAATTCTGGATTGAGGTCAAAAATGACGCGTCAAAATGAATCCGGCTGTAGCCTGCCTCGATTTCCGCGCCGTAAAGAAAAAGTTTCTTGTCCCATGAAAGATAGCTTGCCTTTTTTGAGTCGTCGTCGAATTTTGAATAGTAAAGGTATTCTCCAAGATGTCCGCTCGCGTATGAAAATTCAGGCGCAATGCTGAAATGAAATCCGCCTGGTTTTTTCCCGCTTTCACCGCCGCCGAAAATCTGCGCGGACGCAAGCTGCAGCGGAAAAAACATAAAAGAGAGAAGCACGAGAACTTTAAGGCGCGCTTTAGACATTTGCCGTTTCATTTTTGCGGAATTTTACGATTGGAAATTTTGGAAACTGAAATCCTAAAATGCGCGCCGCTTATTTTACATTCCATTTTTTTTGATGAATCTTTTCCGTGAAATTTCAAAAGCTGAAATCAATTTTGAAAGTGTCTTAAAAACGTTTTAAACTGTTTTTCCTGTAAAAGCAAAAAAGCCCGGGACAGCTTTTCTTGGAAAGCCTGAAAAACCTCAAGATTTTCTCTTTCCGTATTTTTCAAGCTTTTTGATTTTCTGCCCGGGCTTCCCATAATTTTCTAAAAGCTAGTTTTTCGGAAACTTCGCCTCAAATTCCTTGAGGACTTTTTCCGGAGCCGGCTTCGCGTCGATGTCAACAAGGTTTCCTTTCGCCCTGTAGAAGTCGATGAGGGGAGCTGTTGACTCGCGGTAAACCTCAAGTCTGTGCTTGATTGACTCAGGCTTGTCGTCATCGCGTGTATAAAGCTCGCCGCCGCATTTGTCGCATTTTCCGGACACCTTCGGAGGATTGTTCTTCACGTGGTACATCTGTCCGCAGTCCTTGCAGCAGATTCTTCCGCCCAAACGCTCGACAACTGCGCTGTCCTCAATGTCAAAGTTCACAGCCGCGTCGATTTTCGCGAAAGTCTCCAAAGCCTCAGCCTGAGGAATTGTGCGCGGAAATCCGTCAAGAATGTAGCCCGCTTTTGTGTCGTCCTTTGAAAGGCGGTCTTTCACAAGTCCGATTGTGATTTCATCGCTCACCAGTCCGCCGGCGTCAATAATCGCCTTGGCTTTTTTTCCAAGCTCTGTCTGGTTCTTGATGTTCTCGCGGAAAATGTCGCCTGTTGAAATGTGCGGAATTTTGTAGCTTTCCGCAACCTGCTTCGCCAAAGTTCCTTTTCCGGCTCCCGGCGGTCCTAAGAAAATAAAATTCATTTTTGTCTCCTGTTATTTATTTTATTTTTTTGATTTCTTTTTTGGGCGTTCCGGCAAAGCTCCGCTTTTCCGTCGGGTCTTTCGAGGTTCCATTCTCGGCCATAATTTCCATGCCAAGTCTCCACGGACGGAGACTTATAAGCAAAAATCTTTTCGAGAAACTTGTTTCTCGTCAGAACAGGATGTCCAAGAACGGCTTCGCCGCCTCTACAGCCCCTAACGCGCCCGCTTTATTTTAGCACACTTACCGTCAGGAACTCAATTTCCGTTTTCCAGCTGAAAAGATTTTTCTGGGCGGAAACAAGCAGCAGATTCTTGATTTTCTCCAAGTCCTCGCCGCCTAGCGCATTGTAAAGAGCCGAGCCGTAGCTTGAAGACTTTGCGTCGAACCATTTTGAAATCTCCGCCTCCGTGATTCTCCGCTTTTCCTCCACAGCTTTTGCCGCGCTCTTTATGCCAAAACTGTATTTCTTGAAGCTTTCCTTGATTGAGTCCGCATTCCATGCGAAAAGCGGATTAGTTTCATCTCCGAAGAATTCGTTTTCGGCAAGCTGCATTTTCTTCATCATAACGTCAAAATTCTCATCGAGAACCGCCGTCGAGCGAAGAAGCACCTGGCTCAAAATCAGGTCGCTGATTCTCTGTCCGTTTCTCGGAATCCGCTGGGAAATCACAGCCTTGAAATTTTCAGGCAGAAGCGAGCCAGCCTTTGAAATCTGGCTTAGACTGTACGCAAGAACGTCCGCCGAGTCCTGAGTTGTGAACGGGTCGCGGAAAAAAATCCTGTCAAAAACAATATCTTTTTTTGAAAAATTCTCGAGAATCTGCCGGAAAGTCTCAGCCGTCAGAAAATTCTCCTCGGTTTTCGGTCTTGTGACAAGAAGAGGACGGTCAAGGTCGTCGAGAGTGCGCCCGTACTGCTCCATGATTTCTTGTCCTTTCTCGCTCCGGCAAATTCCGCAGGTGATTCCTTCTGGCGTTTTCCGGCTCACGTCCCAAAGCAAAAGCCCGTCGTCCGCGTTCCAGACAAGCGAGCGGGTGTGCCTTTCAAGCTTTGCGAGCTTCACCATCGCGTCGCGCACTGAAAGCAGAACCTCAGCGCGGTTTGTGTCAAGACGGCTCCGCCACATCTTGTCTGCCTTGTTCAAAGCCGCTTCCTTGCGCTCGTCTTTCGGGCTGAACGTGAGGTTTTCCGTTTTTACGGTCTCGTTCTGCTTGAAATTCTGGTTTATCCACCATTCGCCGATTGGATTCGAGAAGTCATCGGCAAAATGCGGAAGAGGATGCATTCCGCAGCTTGCGCCCGAAGCAGGCTTTTCTGGCGCGATTCCTTCAAGAATCGTTGAAATCTGCATTTCACGGCGGCTTAACACCTCGTCCCGGATTTTCGCCTCGTAGCCCTGGGTTGTCGGAGTGTAAAAGACACGCCCAACAAGCTCGCTTGGAAGATACTGCTGCGAAACCCAATGGTCGCGGTAAGCGTGCGGATATAAATATCCGTCGCCATGCCCGAAGCCCTCCGCGTCTCTTGAAGAGTCCCGGAGATGGTTCGGAACTTCCGCGTCCTCTTTTTCAACGCTTGAAAGCGCGTCAAAAAAGGCCATTGAGGAATTTGACTTTGGGCAGGTGGAAAGATACAAGGCCGCGTGCGCAAGAAAATATCTTCCCTCTGGAAGCCCCACACGGTCAAAAGCCTCGGCGCAGCTGTTCACAACAGAAACTGCGGCAGGGTCGGCAAGACCTGTGTCCTCGCATGAAGAAATCAGCATGCGCCGGAAGATAAAATGCGGATCCTCGCCTGCCCTCACCATGCGCGCAAGCCAGTACATCGCCGCGTCCGGGTCGCGCCCCCGGAGAGACTTTATAAAAGCCGAGATTATGTCGTAATGATAGTCTCCGTCGCGGTCATAAAGAACAACTTTTTTCTGGATTGACTCCTCGGCGGTCTCCTTTGAGATTGAAATCGTGCTTCCATACGGCGGAACCGGAATTCTGGCCGCCGGGTCCCATTTCTTAGGCGTTGTCTCAACGGCAAGCTCCAGCGCGTTCAAAAGCGAGCGGCAGTCTCCGTTTGCGGTGTCAACGAGATGCTCAAGCGCGCCTTTCTCAAATTCAACATTCCAGTGTCCGTATCCGCGCTCCACGTCTGAAAGAGCCATTCTCGCGGCTTTCATCAGGTCGTCTTTCGTGAGAGGTTTGAGCTGGAAAACTCGGCTTCGGCTTACAAGAGCCTTGTTCACCTCAAAAAAAGGATTTTCCGTGGTTGCGCCTATAAGAATTATCGTGCCGTTCTCGACCCACGGCAAAAGCGCGTCCTGCTGCGCCTTGTTCCATCTGTGAACCTCGTCCACAAAAAGAATCGTGCGGCGGTTGTAGAGCTTGTAAAACTCGTCAGCCTTTTTTATCGCATCGCGTATGTCCGCGACTCCTGTGAGAACCGCGTTCAGCGTTATGAAATTTGACTTTGTGTGATTCGCAATCACGCGGGCGAGCGTTGTCTTTCCTGTTCCAGGCGGTCCGTAGAAAATAACCGAGGAAAGCTGGTCGGCCGCAATCGCGCGGCGCAGAAGCCGCCCTTTTCCGACAATATGGTCCTGTCCGATATACTCGTCCAAATTTCGAGGCCTCATGCGCGCCGCAAGAGGCTGCTTCTGTGATTTTGCATTATCAAATAAGTCTTCCATAATTTTCCTGATTTTGTCTGAAAAGAAAGCGTTTCAAGAGCAAATTTCGCGTTCAAAAAAAGCGATAAAATCTCTTCAAATTCTTAGCGATTATATCACGAAAGAGACTTTGACGCAGAGCCGCCACACACAGAAAATGAGCTAGGAAACGAATGGCATTTCGCCACAAGTTGAAATTGAATGGGGCAGCGAATGGCATTTTGCCACGCACGAAAATAAAATCGGGCGGCTCGTGGCATAACCTCAAAGCCGCCCGATTGCTAAAAATATGAATTATCTTTTTTCGCTACTCGCGGTTCCATTCGTCCTCATCAGGATAGTAGCCCCACAGACCAACATTGTCGAGCGTCGCAGAAGTGCTTGAAGAAGAGCCAGAGAACTCCGCCGCCGCAAAAATCGGTGTGCTGTACTCGTTTTTGCCCGGATAGACGGCAAGCAGAGCTGGAACTTCATAATAGGAAGAAAGAGCCGAAGCCGCATTGTTGTCAAAATCCTGAACGGAAGAGCCAGGCTTGTTTTTATCCTTGCTGTCAGCTCCCATTGTAACTTGCTGGATTCCCTCTGTGGTTCCAAGAAGCATATAGTCTTGAGTGAACGCCATAGAAATGATGTTGTCGCTATCTGTGTCAATAGAAGTCCAGGAAGCACCGTCAGTAGAATAATAAATGTCGTCGCCGCTGGCAGTGTAGACGCAAGTCGCTTCGGCAGATTCTGTTTCATTTGAAGTTGACGCGCGGTAAGGCGAAAGAATCACGCCTTTTCCCCTAAGATAAGTCGCGCTGAGAACGTCTGAAATATCTCCGCTGTTCGCTATAGAATAATAATTGCTGCCTGATGCAACTTCGCTCCATACGCTTGGGTCTGTCTGTTCAGCCGTAAGCGAAGATGTAAGTTCATAAACCGCACCGTCATATATAAAAAACGCTTTTCTGTTGCTTTCAGCCGGAGTATTTGTGCAGAAGATAAGGAAAGCAGTGCTTGAATAGTCAACGGTGAGAAGACATTCCCAAGATATATCTGTTACATTTCCATCTGAATCTTCAGTCGCAGTTCCTCTCCAAAGTTTTCTTTCATTTCCAACATTGTATCCGTCGTCGTCATCTGTATAAGAAAGTGAAACCGCATAAAGACATTCATTATCCGCCGCCAGATTATAAATTGTAGTCTCTGGCGTTTCCAGTTTTTTCCAGTTTCCAGTAGCTGTTGTGCCTTTCGGCTGACAATAAATTCTTCCATTTGCAACGTAAATATTGCTTTTGTATCTTACAATCGCCTGAACCGAGCCGCTTACAGTCGGGTCGTTAAGCTTGACCTCGTTTCTGATGTCGGCAAAGATAACGTCGTTGCAGGAAAGCATGGAGAACAAGAGAACCGAAAGAAAAGCGGCAAAAAATGCTTTGAGTGATTTTTTCATTTTTTCTGATTCTCCTAGAAGTGATAGCGCGCGGAAATTCCGAACGAGCCGAAGATTCCGTAGTCGTTCTTGCTTGAGTCCGAGTACCACTGCGGCATATACATCGCGTTCCCCTCAAGGCCGAAAGACCAGCTCGGCGTAACGCGGTAGTAGACTCCAGCCTGCCCCTCAAGCGTGAGCCCCGGAAAATAAGTCTGGCTAAGGTAGTTTTCCATTGCGACACCGCCCGACAAAGTGATTGGAAACTCGAATCTGCCGTATGTCGGCTGGAAAGTGAAATCCAAAAGAATCGGAATGTAAGTGAAGATGTTCTCTCCGATTGTCGGATTGTAGCCGAACTTCACGTTCAAGCCCACCGCAAACCAGCTTGTGATGAACCTGTGGTAGCCAAGCGAGCCTGCGCCTCCAAGCGACATTTTTCCTGAGCGGTAAAGCGGAAAAGTGCCGCCGAAATTCAGCGGGGCTGTCGCCATCAGGTCAATCTTGATGAACTGGTCGCCCGGCTCATTGTATTTAAAATTCTGTTTTGTCTGGATTTCTTTTTTGTCTTCATCGCCTGAGTTTGCGTCCATGTTCTCATCGGCAAACGCAAACGAAGCGAGCAGGAAAACCGCGGAAAAAAGCGCGAGAAAACGCTTAATAGTTTCTTTTTGTCTCATAGTGTCTCTTTGATATTATTAAATAGATAGTAATTCTACGGAAAATAAGCTATATTTTCAACATTATAAAGAAAAACAATCACGGCAATAAGTTACGGATTCTATTCTGTGGATTTTATAAAAAACGTGTTCATTTAGATTTTCAGATTTTTGATTTTCAAGATGAACGCGGATCAAAATAAAGTTTGAGTTAAAAATTGGAGGAAAAAATGGCAGCTCAGATTATCGATGGAAAACAGATTGCGCTTGAAGTTCGCGGTGGAGTCGCGGAAAAGGTTGCGGCTCTTAAAGAAAAAGGAATCACGCCTTGCCTTGCTGTCGTTCTAGTCGGAGAAAATCCCGCGTCTGTTTCTTACGTTACAGGAAAGCGCAAGGCTCTCGCCGAAGCCGGAATGATGGACAAGTCTGTGGAGCTGCCAGAAAGCACAAGCGAGGAAGAGCTTCTTTCTTTGATTGAGAAACTGAACAAGGACGATTCAGTCCACGGAATTTTGGTGCAGCTGCCGCTTCCAAAGCATATAAATGAAGACAAAGTTATAATGGCAATCTCTCCTGAGAAAGATGTTGACGGTTTTCATCCTGTGAACGTGGGAAATCTCGTGATTGGAAAAAAGGCTTTTCTGCCTTGCACTCCGCACGGAATCATCGTTCTTCTTAAAAAAATGGGAATCGAGACAAGCGGAAAGCACGCAGTTGTTGTCGGACGCTCGAATATCGTTGGAAAGCCGGTCGCGCTTCTTCTTGCCCGCCGCGATGTGAACTGCACTGTTACGCTCTGCCATACAGGAACAAAAAACATGGCTGAAATCACAAGGCAGGCGGATATTCTCGTTGTGGCCTCAGGCCATCCGCACACTGTTACTGCGGACATGGTGAAAGACGGAGCTGTTGTGATTGACGTTGGCGTGAACAGGATTCCAGACGACACAAAGAAAAAGGGATACCGCTTAATCGGAGACTGCGACTTTGACACAATCAAGGAAAAAGCAAGCTTTATAACGCCTGTTCCTGGCGGAGTCGGTCCGATGACAATCGCAATGCTGATGTACAACACGCTTGAGGCTGCAGAAAACAGAATCAATTAAGAATTCTTAATTTTGAATCAATCATGGTTGACATTCAGAACACTGCCGATACGCGGGAAGTTCCGCTTGAGAAAGTCGGCGTAAAAAACGTGAAATATCCTCTTCAGGTGCTGGACAAGGCGAACAACGTGCAGAACACGACGGCTTCGGTGAACCTTTTCGTGAATCTGCCGCACAATTTCAAGGGCACGCACATGAGCCGCTTTATTCAGGTTTTCCACAAGTATCACAAGGACATCTCGATGAACAACTTTCTCGATATGCTTGAGGAAATCCGCACAAAGCTCGACGCTCAGCGCGCGTTCGGAAGAATCGCTTTTCCTTACTTTGTCGAAAAGCTCTCGCCTGTTACAAAGTCTCCGGGAATGATGGAATATATCTGCACTTACGAGGGCGAAAGCTCGGTTTTGCAGGAGACGAAAGAAGATATTGCGGGAGAAAATTTCGGTGGAAAAAATGGCGGACAGTTTCCTGACGAATCAGAAAAAAAAATCCCTCAGAAAATTTCCCAGAAATTCTTTGTCTCGATAAAAGTTCCGATTGCGACTCTCTGCCCTTGCTCAAAGGCGATTTCAGAATACGGAGCGCACAACCAGCGCGGTTTTGTGAAAGTGAAGATTCTCTACTCGAAATTCTTCTGGATTGAGGATGTAATCTCGATGATAGAAGAATGCGCCTCAACGCCGCTTTACTCGGTCTTGAAGCGCGCCGATGAGAAATTTGTGACGGAGCATGCTTATGACAATCCTCGTTTTGTTGAAGATGTTGTGCGTGAGGTTTATCTCGGGCTGAAAAAAATGAGCTTTAAAGGATTCACAGTTGAAGCGGAGACAGAGGAAAGCATTCATTTTCACAATGCGTATGCGTGTGCAGAATATGAAAATTACATCCTGTAATTTTCATATTTACGAGAAAATTCTGTTCACCTGAAGGCAAACAGAATTTTCTCTCTTTGCTTTGCTGCCGCGTCCGTGCGGCAGATTTTGGAAACTGCAATTTTTATCCTAACGAGAATTTTTTAGGAAAAGCAAGAAGCAAAAGCGAAAAAATTCTCTCTTTGTATTATTGCGCGACTCAACGCTCGCTAGTGTCGCATCATGCGGCGGATTTTGGAAAGTATATTTTATTCTAAAAAGAGAAAAATCGTCATCTGTAGTTTTGCGATTGCAAAAAATAGGCTGCCGGCTTTGCATTTTGCAGCTGGGCTGTCAGTTCCGGGTGATATTCAAAGTGCATGTTGTCGAAAATCACCCAGTTTCCGCCCCAGATAAATCCGTTTTTCTCGAAGATTTTTATGACTTTCTCGCCTGGACTCCACCGCCTTTCAAGCGGAATCATCATCCATTTGTCGCCGAGCTTGTCTTTTTCCCAGCTCCAGTAAATCGCCTTGCCGCGAAGCCGGGCGGGAAGCACGTCAACACTGATTCCGTATGAATGGAACGATTTTCTGCTTGTTCCGACGATAACGCGCCAATAGTAGGCATCTGCGGATTTCAGCTCATCGACAAAAGTTTTCACGTCTTCATCATTTTCTGCTTCTTTAAGAATTTCCGTCTCGACTTTTTTAATATGGGGAAGAATCCTCTCGTGGATTTTCGTCCTTTTTCCAAGAAAAGTCGTGCTTATTATATGCTCCTCGATTTCTCTCCGCGAGTTTGCCGAATAGATAAAGTCGAAAAAGAACATCGGAGTGCCGGCCTGGTTCCGTCTGCTTGAAGCCGAGCCAAAATGCGAAATCTCGTCGATTTCAGCCTGAGTGTAAGTTCTCGGGTCTCGCGGGCGGTTCTCGTAGCGATATTGGAGCGGCCAGTATTCAGACTTCCGTGAAAGCTCCTCTTTTGGAAGAAGCCTGCCGTCCGACCAGTACAAAACCGCGCTTTTTTTCGGATTCTTCCTGGTTTCATTTCGGTTCTCGAAGGAATTCACGCTCAGAAAGATTTTCCAGTCGAAAGTCTCAATGTCGAACTCTGGCTCAAAATCAACATCCGGATAGCACTTCATAAACTCAGAAAGTTTTTTCGGATAGAAAAAATTCTGAATCGGCTGCGGAAAACGGAAAACTTTTCCGCCAGCAGAAAAAACCTGAAAAGCGATAAAAATGGCAAAAAACAGAACAAACGCGGCAAGATTTTTTTTCATAAAAACTAAGAAGATTATAATTCAAAAAATGGGGGTTAGGAAATTATTTAATGGAACCTTTGTTTTAAGAAAGCCAATCTAAGATATGAAGAAAGTATTCATTCAGAAGTTACTAAGTATTCCTTCAGCTTTATATGATTTTAATGCTGAAATCTCGATTTTTTCACCTCTGGCATTGTGCTTACAGTTCCCGCAGAACGTACTTAAAATAATGGTTTTCCACTTTTGCCTGGTTCATCAGCTCGCCCCACGAGGAGTATTTTGTCTCCTGAAAGCTCCGCGAGAATCTGATTTGCTGCTTTCCTTTTTCGTCAGTGTCGAGAAGTAGCGTGTAGTCAGTTCCGTCGTGCGTAAAGTCGAATCTTCCGACTGTCTCCAAAGTGAATTTTAGTTCTGGTTCTGTCATAATGTTTTTCTCTCGGTTTTTTTGTGCTTTTATGACCTTTTAAGCTGCTGAATGTTCACAACGGTTTAGCCGATTGCAAACGACGCAGGCAGATTTTGAAAACTAGCTGGCAGAATGCCAAAAATATTTCGTCTTGGTTTAATCTTGCCTTTTGCGGAAAAATCCTGCCTGAATCGCATTTTTTCAACTAAAACCTTTTCAAGAGATTTTTTCTGTGATTGCGGAAGCGACTTTTTCTCCGTCCATCGCTGAAGAGCCGATTCCGCCTGAATATCCTGAGCCTTCTCCGCATGGATAAAGATTCCTGAGCTGCTCGCACTCAAGTGTCTCCTTGTTCCTCAAGATTCTGACAGGCGTGCTTGTGCGTGTTTCGCTTGCGATAAGAATTGCCTCGTCGCAGACAAAACCGTGCATATTCTTGTCAAAATCCTTGAATCCGGCCTCAAGCCGCTTTTCTATGCTTTCCGGAAGCCATTTGTCGAGCCTGCTTGAAACTACGCCCGGCTTGTAGCTTGTCTCCGGGAGATTTCTCGATTCCTTGTGGTTTAGAAAGTCAACGAGACGCTGCGCTGGCGCGAACTGTCCGCTTCCCTGCCTGAAAGTCTCTTCCTCAAGCCAGGTACGCGCGTAAAGGCCGGCAAGGGCAGGGCAGCCGTCTTTTTTTGCCTGCTCCTTGAATTCTGGAGGAATGTCCTCCGGCCGTCTTTCAACGACGATTGCCGCGTTGCTCCACCTGCTGTTTCTTCCTGAAGCCGACATTCCGTTTATCACAATCTGATTCTCGTCTGTGGCGCAAGGAACAACGTATCCGCCCGGACACATGCAGAAACTATAGACACCGCGTCCGTCTTCCTGGGCTGTAAGCCTGTATTCTGCGGCCTGCGGCATCTGTTTTCCGTGGAACTGGATTGAGTCGATTAAAGAGCGCGGATGCTCAACTCGGACTCCGACCGCGAATGTTTTTGCCTCGAGAGCGTCTGGAGCGGCTTTTGCGACTATTTTGTAGATGTCAACTGCGGAATGTCCGGTTGCAAGAATAACCGCGTTCCCGAGCATTTCCTTCTCTTCGCCTGTCTTTAGATTTTTCGTTCTGATTCCTTTTACGTTTTTTCTGCCGTCTTTGTTCTCTATGACTAAGTCTGTGCAGAGCGTGTTGAAATGAAACTCGCCGCCAAGCGAGATGATTTTCTCCCGCATTTTCTCGATGATTCCCGGAAGCTTGTCTGTTCCGATGTGAGGATGCGAGTCTGTGAGAATGTTCTCGTCCGCGCCGAATTCAACGAAAATCCTGTAGATTTTTCCGATGTCGCCGCGCTTGTTTGAGCGTGTGTAAAGCTTTCCGTCTGAGAAAGTTCCGGCTCCGCCTTCGCCGAAGCAGTAGTTTGACTGGCTGTTGAGCCTGCCTTCTTTTTCAAGCTCTGTGATGTCGCCTTTTCTTTCGCTTGCGTCCGAGCCGCGCTCGACTATAACCGGCTTTATTCCGCTTTCGAGCAGCTTGAACGCCGCGTAAAGTCCTGCAGGCCCTGAGCCGACGATTACAACAGCGTGTTTTCCGTCGGCGTGTTTCCAGACTGGAAGCGTCTCGCCGTCGCCGTTCGGCTCTTCTCCGATGTAGATTTTGTATCGGAGAATCATCTTTAGCTGGCCGTGCCTTGCGTCAATCGATTTCTTTATGAATACGGACTTGAATCCGTCCTTTGAAGTATTTATGTCTTTCTTCTGAATCGCCTTTAAAAGCTCGGAATTGATTATTTCCTGGTTTTTCTCGTCGTTAGGCTTTAGTGTGATTGAAACGTCAAAATTCATAGATTCAATATACAGAATTTTCTGATAATTATGAAGTGAGGGCGGTTTTATTCTTGATTGTGCAGAATCTTGTTGATTGCGTTTCTCATTCTTTTGTATGACTCGGAGCCTGAAATCTCGCGTTTTTGAATGAAGCCTACTTCGTAGTATCCGAGCGCGTTTCCTGCCGCGTGGCAAGTGAAGCCTTTCGCATAAGGTCCCTGTGTCAAGACGATGTGCGGAATCAGCCCGATTCCAAGCCCCAGCTGAACCAAGGCCATAATCGCCTCGTTTCCCTCGGTTTCGGCTGCAATCATCGGCTTTACATTCCGCGACTTTATCCAAAGCTCAAAACGCTCGCGAGCAAGCCCTGTTTTTGGAAGAATCAGCGGAACTGAGCTTACAATGTCCTGCGGGCTTCCTGAGACGTTCTCGTAAGGCGAGCCTATGCTTGCGGCGAACACGAGCGGCGTTCTGTGCACTGGAATCGCGTCAATCTGCGCGGAATATCCTTCCTCGTCAGACGGAATTGCCGCCACTGCAACATCTGCCCGGCCGCTTTTTACCGCTGCGGTCGCTCCGGCGGGATCTCCTGTCTCAATCTCGATATGAATCAGCGGATATTTTTCAGAAAGCGTCTTAAGGAAAGTCGGAATTATCGAATAGCATGCCGTTACAGACGCGTAAAGCCTTAGAGTTCCCGCAATCTCGTTGGTCTGGCTTTTGAAAGAGTTGAACACGTCTTCTTTTTGCTCAAGGCAGCTTTTCGCAAAATCGGAGAACCGTTTTCCAGACTGCGTCAGCTTTACATCGCGGTTCGTGCGGTCAACAAGCGGAGTTCCGGCTTCCTCCTCGAGCCTCGAGACAAGACGGCTAAGCGCGGAAGGGCTTAAATTCACTTTTTCCGCCGTGCGCGCAAAGTGAAGCGTTTTTGAAAGCGTGTAGAAAGCGTTCAGCTCAAAAAAATCCATAGGACGATTTTAATATAAAAAACTTTTTTTGAAGAGGGCGGAGAATTTTTGTGACGCTTTTCGTCAGCTTTTCACGATTTTATTTGTCTGTTTCTCCGCAGTTTTTCTGCAAGTTTCTTCCTTAAAAACGACTTTGAAAACATCAGAAAATTACAAAAAAAACACATTTTAATTTTTACGCCCTGATGTAGCATTATAAAAAATCAAGATTTTTTCAAAAACGGAGGAATTAAAAATGTTCAAAAAATTGTCTTTGATTTGTGCTGCTGTTCTGGCTGGCGGACTTATGTTTGCCGAGCCTCTTGCTGCTGACGGCGGAGCTTCTCCTGCGAGCGCAGGCTCTGTGAACGCGGAATGGAAATGGGACAAAATCCCTAAGTCGAAAATCGGAACAGACTGGATGTCTTTTAGAAAGCCTGTCGTTCTTGAGGCTGTTGCCGGCTCAAAAGGAGCTTCTTTCCAGCTCGACAACGGCGAGGCGAAATTCAAGCAGGAGGACTATGTTGCTCTTTACCACAACAACTCTGATTCTTGCCGCCTTGAAAATCTGAAGAAAAAGAGAAAGTGCGAATATCTTTTGAAGATTGATGATGCTGCCACAATCACTCTTTCAATCGCTGGAAACGGCGGAAAATCTCCTTCAAGACTTATCTGCCTTGTGAAGGACGACGAGACAATCGCGGATGCTGCCGCTCCTGTATCACCGATTCTGTTTGCTGACAATCTCTCTGGAGACGAGGCTCCGTTTGAAATCACATACAGCAACGCTCCAGCCGGGACATACAGAATCTATGTGAACGGCTCAAGAATTGTGAAAGTCTCTGCCAAGAACTAAAGTTTAGAAATTTGTTTGAGAACTGAAAATTTTTTGAACGGCGGCGGTCTTAAAACTGCCGCCGTTTTTTGTGCTGATAAAAAATATTGTCATGCTGAATTTATTTCAGCATCTGTGATAGATAGAAGCCTGTAGATTTGGAAAAATCAAAAACAGAAGGCAATTTGCAGATTCCGAATGTAAGCGGGAACGAATGTTTCCTAGCCCGGAATGGCAGCTCATCTGCGGATTTTGAAACTAAGCGAGCCGAAAACTGCTTGCCTTGAATTCAGCATGATGTTTTAAGCAATTTTTTTATTTTTCCATTATTTTGTCAATCGACTTTATGCATGCGTTGCGAAGACCTGCTTCTTCAAGCGCCGCGACTCCGCGGATTGTGCTTCCCGCCGGCGAGCAGACATTGTCTTTTAAGACTGCCGGATGCGTTCCTGTTTCAAGCTGGAGCTTTGCAGAGCCTAGAACGGTCTGGCTTACGAGCTTGTAGGCTGTGGCGCGCGGAATTCCGTATTTTACAGCCGCATCCGCATATGCCTCGAGAAACAGGTCAACGAAGGCAGGCCCGCAGCCGCTTATAGCTCCGCCAATTCCCATCAGGCTGTCAGGAAGCTCTTCTGCTGTTCCCAGCGCGGAGAAAAGCTCCCAGATTTCTTTTCTTTCATCTGCTTCCAAAGAATTTGACTTTTCAAAGAGAAACACGCCTTCGCCGACCATTGCAGGCGTGTTCGGCATTACAAACTGAACTCTTGTGCTTGAATCAAGGTATTTCTGGTATTTCTCGAAATTCCAGCCGAGCGCGATTGAAATCAGGGCTTTGCCTTTGAGATTTTCCTTTATTTCTTTCAGGACATCCTCAATCTGGTATGGCTTGCAGGCCATAAAAATTTTGTTTGCCTTTGAAACAGCTTCTTCAAGCGAACTGCACGGTGTGAAGCCGAATTTTTCTGCATTTTCCGCGAGTTTTTTCTGGTTCGGAGCATAAGCGAAAATGTCTGCCGCCTTGATTTTCCCGGATTTCACAAATCCGTCTGTCAAAGCCTGCGCCATGTTTCCCATTCCGATAAAAGCGATTTTTTCCATAATTTTTCCTTTTGGTTTTTGAACAGAGAACCGAGTTTTTTCCGAAAATCACGTTCTGAATTCTTCGCAGTTTCGGCAGATTTTATTGCGCCAAAAACAGCGTTCCTTTTGCGTTTCCGCTTGCAAGGTCGTCAAGAATGTTTTCCTTTCCGCCGTTTGCGAGAAGAAGCGGAATTCCGTAAGGAGTCGTCTTTTCCGCCGCCTGAATTTTCGTTTCGATTCCGCCTGTGCCGAAGCTGTTCGTGCCGCCGATATGGATTTTCGCGCGCAGCTCCTGGATTGAGGCGACTGTCTCCACAAGCTTTGCGTCTGGATTTGTCTTCGGGTTGTCCGTGTAGACTCCGTCGATGTCGCTGAACAGAATCAGCAAGTCCGCGCTCCAGAGAATCGCCGTGAGCGCGCTAAGGTTGTCGTTGTCTCCGATTGAGAACTCGAGCGTTGAAACTGAGTCGTTCTCGTTTATGATTGGAACAACGTCCTCATCCGCAAGCGTGAAGAGCGTGTTTCTGATGTTCAGCGAGCGGTTGTTGTCCTCAAAATCCTCTTTTGTGAGAAGAAGCTGGCCGATATGGATTCCCTGCTCGTTGAAAGCCTTTCTCCACTGCGCCATAAGCTCGACCTGCCCGATTGCGCAAAGAGCCTGCCTGAAATGCAAATCCTTTTTTCTTGCCCATTCTTTAAGCGTTGAAACTCCTGAAACCTGCGCTCCCGATGAGACGACCACAAGCTGCTTTCCCGCATCGATAAGGTTCTTGCATTGCCGCGCGAAATTCGCCATGAATTCCGTGTTCTGTGTGCCGTCCGCCTTTGCAAGCGTGTTCGAGCCGATTTTTATTACAATTTTTCGTGAGGAATGAATCGCTTCCTCGATTTTGCTTGTCTGTGTTGCCTTGCTCATATTTTTCTCTTTTTTCTTCGCCTTGAAGATTTTTAATGATTTTTATCTCGTCTGCCCGTCGCCGTCAATCAGGTATTTTGTGGTTGTGAGAACCTTTATTCCCATAGGACCGCGCGCATGGAGCTTTTGCGTTGAGATTCCAAGCTCCGCTCCAAATCCGAATTCTCCGCCGTCAGTGAAGCGCGTGCTTGAATTCACGTAGACGCAGGCGGCGTCAACTCTTGACTGGAAAAGCCGCGCGTGGCTTCTGTCATTTGTGACGATACATTCCGAGTGCTTTGTGTTGTGCGTGTTGATGAAGGAAATCGCCTCGTCAAGGTCTGAGACAACTTTAACCGCGCAGATGAAGTCAAGAAATTCAAATCCGAAATCTTCTGGAGACGCTTTTTTTAGATTCAGTTTTTCAAGTTTTGTTGCGGATTCTGACTCAAAAGTGGCTGCAGACTTTCCGGACTCGGAACGAGGCTTGTCTTTAAGGTTTTCGATTATCTCAAATGACTTCTCGTCGCAGCGAAGCTCCACTTTTCCGGCGAATTTTAAGGCGAGCTTTGGAAGAAATGAATCCGCGATTTTTCTGTTCACAAGAATGCACTCAACCGCGTTGCATGCTCCCGGCCGCTGGGTTTTCGCGTTCCATGCGATGTTCAGGGCCATTTCCTCGTCCGCGCTTTCATCAATGTAAAGATGGCATACTCCGGCGCCTGTCTGGATAACCGGGATTTTAGCCTTTTCAACGACCATATTTATAAGCTTTGCGCCGCCTCGCGGAAGAGCGACATCGATTTTGCCTGTCGCAGCCAAAATCTGCTCGACCTCGTCGTGGCTTTCGCACGGGGCAAGCTCTATCGCGTCTGGAATTCCAAACCCTTTTGCGCTGTCAGAATTCAGCCCGTCCTTTATAGCTTTTTCAATTGCCCTGTTTGAATTTATTGCGGAGGAAGAGCCGCGCAGAAGAATCGCGTTTCCGCTTTTGTAGGCAAGGCAGAACGCGTCCGCTGTAACGTTAGGGCGGCTTTCATAGATAATAGCGATTACGCCGAGCGGAACTCGAACCTGCCGGATTGTCATTCCAGCTGGAGTTTTCCAGCCTGCTGTTTCCTCTCCAATCGGGTCTGTCTGGCTGATTATTGTTTTGATTGAATCAAGAATTGAATTGATTTTTTTGTCGTCGAGAGCGAGCCGTTCTACAAGGCTTTCTGACATTCCTTTTGCGCGCGCCTTTTCAACATCTTTTGCGTTCGCCTCAAGGATTCTTGTTTTGTTTTCTTCTATTGAAATTGCGACCGCCTCAAGCGCGGTGTTTTTCTGAGCCGCAGTCTGCAATGCAAGCTTTTCAGAAGCGGCGCGGAGTTTTTTGCATATCGAGTCAATGTCCATAGGCGCGCCGCTAGTAGTTTGCAAGGAAATACATTGCAATCAGAAGGACTGCCCTGTTTTTTTCGTTCGTCCAGCTGTTTGTGTCAGGAAGGTTTTTTGCGTACCAGCAGAAAATTCCGAATTCGGGGTCGATTCTGAGCGCGTATTCCTCGAATTCGTCTGACTTGCAGACCGCGCCGAACATCAGGTAAATCACGGAGTTAAGAATCTGCTTGAAAGAAGCGAAGCCGTCCGCCCATTTGTCCTGTTCAATTAACACGCAGTATTTTTCAAGGCGCACAAGAACCGCCTCCTTCTGCATTGCATCCGACTCTTCAACCCAGGTTTTTTCGATTAAAAGCGAGAGATTTTTCTTGAAGCTCTGCACGAGCTTTTCTGAGTTGTCCGGGTCAAAGTCTGCGCCGAACTGGGATGCAATCACTTTTGATGATTTTTTTATCTCGTCTATGTCGTCAGAAGAAAGAAGGGCAGCAAGCGAGTTTATAACGTTTTCACCGACAAATTCTTTTATTAAATCCGAATTTTTCATATGCCTTAATCTTAGAAAAATCTTGCCTTTTATTCAAGGACATCAAAGACAGACCGCCTTGAAAGCCCTAGAAATAAGGCGTTCCGGGCTTTCGCTTTGAAGCTCGTCATGTTGAATTGCAATTTATAGATTCCGAAATAAATTCGGGATGACGGTCTTTGCTTTGAAATGACGTTGTGTCATGCTGAACTCGTTTCAGCATCTGTGAAAATATAATTTATGGATTCCGAAACACGTTCGGAATGACAGTCGTTGATTTGAAAAGACACGTTTTGTTTCCGTAAAATCTTAATGATGGTTTTTCGCCCAGTTTCTCGGGCTTAAGCCTGTGTTTTTCTTGAACACGCTTGAAAAATAGTTCTGGTTCTGAAAGCCGAGTCTCGCCGCGATTTCCGTTAGCTTTATCGAGTCAATCTGGAGAAGCTTTTTCGCCTGCTCAATCTTTAGCTTCTCGTGCAGCGTCTGGATTGTGTAGCCTGTAAGCTCTTTTGCGCGCCGCACAAGATGGCTTTTACTCACGGAAAGGTCGTCCGACATCTGGTCAAGATTTGTCATCTCGTTGATGTGGTCGAGAAGATAGTTTGTAATTTGCGTTGCGCTAAGCCCTGGGCGATGCTCGTCGTCTTCCTTTGGAATGTTCAGAACGCTTATCAGCTGCTCGTTGTTCACAAAAAGCGACTTGTCCTTTGTTCTTCCCTCGTGAATGTAGACTTGATTTAAGGCGTTGCTCAGAAGAAGCCCCACAGTGTCGCAGAGCGGAATATTCTGGCTTCCGACTTCAAGAAAAGCGTAGCCGAAATATTTTTCTCCGTGGTGGAGAGTCTCGAGAATCACGTTGAAACGCCTGTTTTGCGGGAAAAGCGTTTTTGGAATCAGAATCGGCTCCTGAACTCTAAGCGGAAGTTTTCCCTTGAGCATAAACGGAACTTCTGGCAGGACAAGCTCCACGCTCGCAGCCCCGATGTCTGAAGTCATATTCTCGCTGAGCGCAAGGACAATTCCTGAAATGCCCATCTCGCCTAGCTGGAGGCGCAGAACGTCCTGAATCTGCTTGCCGGAAGTTGCGGAGGCGAAATTTATCGCAATCTGCGAGAGATTGTTCATCGAGTACATATTGTCGTAGCGGGAGACTTTGTCGTACTCGGTGAAGACTGAGCTTAGCGTCCTTAGCTGATGAAAAATGTTCTCTATTTTGAGGAACTGAGCGTCGTTTTCTTTTGCCATAGGAAGAACGAGACGGCGAAGACGCGATATATACTGCTGCAAGTCCGTGTTCACAAGGCTTGCGTCCTTTCTCATGTCCTGGAGAAATTTCTGGCACCAGACAAGCATCGCGCTGGTTTTCCGCTCCTCGTAAATGTCGATAAAAATCGCGTCGATAAGATTTGAAATCGTGTTTTCAGGCAGCATTGGAAAAATCTCGCGGATTTTCTGGAAGAAAGCCGCCCTGAAATCTTCCTCTGAGACGCTTGAGTCCGGAAGAAGCGACTTCTCGTTTAGGCTGAAGTCGCCTGCCTCCACAACAGACTTTTCAAAGCAGCCGCACGACTGGCGCACAAGTAGCGATGTCGGAACTGAAACCGTCTCGAAATTTTTTCTAGGCTCCATGATTCTGTCAATCAGAAGCTCCACGGCGGAATATCCGCGCTTGAAATATTCAAGGTCGAGCGTTGTTACAGGCGAGCGCGCTGAAATTCCCGCGTACTGGTTGTTGAATCCTGTTACCGCAACGTCCATCGGAACTGAAATTCCGTGCTTGTCCAATGACTCAATCACGGAAGAGGCGATAATGTCGCTTGATGTTACAATGCAGTCGATGTCGCAGCGGCCGTTCTTGACGAAACGCTGGACAAATTCTTCCATTAAGCCTGAAATGCTCGCGGAGTCCATCTCCTTTGCCATGAAAACAGAGTCTTCAATCTCTTGGATATTGTGTTTCGCAAGCTGCTCGTGGTAGCAGTTGAGCCTGTCCTTGTGCGGTGTTGAGCTTAAAGAGCCGACAAAAGCGAATCGCGTGTAGTGATGTTTTTCGACAAGATGATTTATCAGAATCTCGATTGAATAGCTGTTGTCTATTCTGATTGACGGAATTCCCGGAAGGTTCAGATAGCCGATGTCAACCATAGGAAGAGGATTCAGCCTTGAAAAAGTCTTTATGATTGTGTCGCTGTCCAAGAATTCACGGAGAGACGAAGCCCATGTTACAAGCCCGTCAACAAGCGGCATGCGCATAAATTTGAAAGTCTTCAAGTAATGCTTGATGAAGTTAATGTCATCGAAAAGCGAGTATTTGATTGCGCCCGCGAAATTTATGAAATTCAGGTCGTAGTCGCTTGCGGCCTTCTGCATTCCGGCAAGATACTCCTGGCCTATAAACGAGCGGAAATCCGCGATTCCTGTAAATCCGATTGTGACGCGGCTTCCCGAATTTTTGCGGCTTGCAAGAAATGCTCTTCTCTTAGATATTCCCGAATACATAAAAAAATTATAGCACAAAATGATTATTTTTTAACAGAGATTGGAGAGATTTTATAAATAGAGAGAAAAAAGAGAAGGAAGATGAAATAGATGCCGTAAAATGCGCGGAGAATTGGAAAATTGCTAAAGAGACAAAGAAGAATGGGGGAGATTGCGGTGAATAAAGAAATCCCCCGCAGTCTCAGTTTGTGAAACTGCGGGGGAAAGAAGATTTTGATAAAATGAATCTAGTATTTTCTCTGAAGATTTTTTATATAATTTGAATTTGAGCCAAATGCAATTTTTGCATATTTTATACCATCATCGGTAGTCAAGCTAACCAAATCATCGTCAGTTACAGCATATGAAACAGTTGCGGATTCAGTTGTTGATAAATCTGTTGTTGAGCCGCCTGTAATCGTGTATGCCCCAAAAGTTGTAAAGCTTACAGTTCCTGCAGTTTCCATTGGAACATAAATTATTGTTCCTGATGTGCATTGTGTCCAAGTCGTATTATTTGCTGCGAATTTTCCACTTGTTGCATCAATAAATAACTCGTCATAATAACCTGTTGCTCCTTCAATCTTTATGGCGTCATTTACAATAGCAGCTTCGTTCCAGCCATAACTCTTAGCGATTACACTTGGGAGATTGTCTAAGTCAATGCCAGAAATTTTTACAGTTGCTGGATATGCTGTTCCTGTTGAAACAATGTCAATCCAAGCTGCTTCTCCTGAATGAGTATAGGTTGATGTTAATTCTGTTGTGCTCGCTTGTGTTCCTGCTATTGTATATAAGGCATACTGCGCGCCAGCACTAGAGGCTGTAACGGAAACGACAGCTCCGTCTGTAACAGGAACACTTAAAATTGTTCCTTTGTTCATTTGCGCATGCTGTTTTCCATCTCCTTTAAGCTTTCCGCTGTCGCAAGTTGCGTCAACAATTGCACGTACAGTATAGCCGTCTTTACTCACAGTTCCTTTTATATTGCCAAGAACTTTCTGAATGTTCACATCGCTGGAAGATAAATCCCATGTCACAGTTACAGAATCATCTTCCTCTTCATCGTCTAGTGTTGAGCTTGAAGTGTCTTCTGTTACAGTCCAGCCCATGTCGCTTATGAGTGTTGCAACATCCCAATATTTTGATGAGTCTTTTGCAAAGCTTGTGTCGCTTACAGAGAACATTCTGTTGAGGATTGTCTCGCGTCCTGAGTATTCGTCAGAGATAAAGTCTGCGTCTGTGATTACTGTGGCGTTTTCTGCAGATGAAACGGCAGTTCCGTTGTTTTTAACGTTGTAGATTTTCCAGCCGACATACTTGTCTTCAATGCTGTCTGAAATTGACGCGTTGTACCAGTCCGCATTGATTGTTCCGCTTCCTTCAAGCGTCGTGTTGATGAATGCCGCCTGGCTGTAATAGCCGCTTGACCACGGAGTGCGTCCGAGATAAGAAGTCTCGTTTTCCTCGACTGTTACCGCTGAATTGTAGACTACAAGACCTTTTCCGACAGAATCTGCGATTGTCATTCTTGGCGCAGTGATGTATGCGGTAGGATTTGCAGCGTTCTCGTCGTAAACGGACTTGATGTTGCATTCCTCTGCAAGAAGAACAATTCCGTCGCTTTCCATCCAGATAAAGTCTGTGTCGCCCTCGATGTAGCACTTGTAGAACCAGGCTTTTCCGCTTGTTCTGATTGTGTCTTGATGAGACTTGAATGAGCAGTTGTAAGCCGCAAGCGTTCCTTTTGAGCCGGTTGCGAATCCTACGGCTTCCGCCTGTCCGTCTGATGTGCCGTAAACCGCTCTGTCGAAAGTATTTACAATTTCAAGGTTCTGGAGAACAAAGTTTCCGCTGATAACGGAAAGAACGTTTCTTGTTTTTTCAGCAGAGTTAATGCAGGTTGCGTTTGTGTAGCTGATTATTACGTCTCCGTCAGCTCCTGTGCTGTAGTCTTTTGATGAATTTCCGCTGAGAATTACTGTCGCGCTTCCGGCGAAGTATAAGTCCTCATAGTAAGTGCCCGGCTCGATTGTTACTGTGTAAGTTCCTGCGTTTGAGCCGATTGCGAGCAGCGCGCCCTGCACAGTTCTGAAGTCCTGAGATGTTGCGCTTTCATCATTGTTCACAGTTATGCTTGTTGAGACGCTTGGCTGGCTTCTTACTGTGAATTCCCACTGTGTGTTTGAAGCGTTGTTTGTAAGCCCCTCGAATGTTGTTCCTCCGATAGTTCCTTCAACAAATCCGTCTGAAATTGCGACATAGTAAGTTTTTCCGTATTCAAGCGCGCCGATGTGCGGTGTGATGTAAAGCGCGTTGTCTGTTGCCCGCACAAGCTGGTCTTTCACATTGAGCGTTACTCCGCTCCATACGGTCTGCGTTTCATCTTCGAACGCGATTGAGTCCGCAAGATTTCCGTCTGAATCATAGATTTTTACAGAGCCGCCGCTCACAATTGTTGGCTTTGAGTCAAATCCTGCGATTTTAAGCTCGCCGTCCTCAAAAGCCGCAGACGCTCCGCTTGCAGGATAGAAGCTGATTCCGCTGTATTCAGGATCTGTGTCATTGAATGCGAGAACTGCGACTGAAATTGTCTCAGAAAGGGCTGTGTTTGAGGCATTTGTAACAGTGATTGTTGTTGAGCCAGAAGCGATTCCGTTTATTGTGATTGTGTTGTCTGCCGCAGAGACAGTCGCAATGCTCGTGTCAGCCGATTCAACTGTAACATCGCTTTCATTGCCTGACTTGTCCAGCGCGGTGTAAGTGATTTGTGTGCTTGTCGCGCCTTTGTTAACTTCAGCTTCTGTCGCGCTCAAAGTAAGAGATGACAAATCCGGAATATTTTCGATTGTGTCAACTGTGTGTTGCGTTCCGTCAACAGTCGCCTTGATTTCCGACCATGTTGTATATTTAGTGCTTCCTGAAATGCAGCCGAGCGCAAAATAAACAGAATCGACAGTTGTAAAATAAGTTGAGAACTTTGAAGCTTTTGACCCAAGCGTTGTTGTTCCTTCGCTGTCGAGAATTTCAAAAGTTACAGCTCCGCTTTCAACAGTGATTCTGAAAATGTAGTCTGTGCCGACTGTAACTTTTGCATCTGTAAGACCTGATGAGCTGTCGAATCCCTGACCGTCGTTTGTGCAGGCTGTGTCAAGGGAATATGATTTTCCGTAGCGGATTTTCTGGCTTGCAGTAAGGAAGGCGTAGCCGTCTGCTACATAGGAAGATTTCACTCCGACTAGACCTACTCCGACTCTTCCTGTTAAGTCCGAAGCGTTTACTTTTGCCTGAAAAACGTAAGAGCCGCTTTCCTGGTCGAGCTTTGTCGGATAATACATCAGATAAGGTTTTAGCGAGGCTGAGCCGCCGCTAGAGCCGTAAAAAGAAAGCGTTTGCTTGTCATTGTCAAAATCTGTAAGAACGCCGTCTGAAAAGTCTGCATCTGACGATGCTCCGTAGCGATAAAGCGAAGTTGATGATGTGTCCTCGTCAGATGTACCCCCCCCCGTATTTCCCGAGTCATCAGAATCTTCAGTTTCGTTGCTGTTGCTTCCGCTATCGCCGTCCGATGAGCATGACATAAAAAATCCGCCGAAAAGCAGCACGCCGGCGGCAAGAAGCGCGGCAAGCTTGCCAATCTTACTTTTTTTCATATTTTCCTCCACTTTTTTAATGAAAAATTTGAACTTATCGTAAGATTAAAGAGTTGATAAAAAGTCAGAAATTAAAAATGTTAGGTATTTTTAATTAAAAAATAGTGCTTTTTTGACTTATTCAGACGCTGGTCGGTGTGTTTATTTTTAAATTTCTAAAATCTAACTTTTATATATAAAATATTATCTTAAAATGAAAAATATAGTGTTATATCTTATATAAAATAAGAGCAGTGTAAGAAAAATATCTGAAAAATAGTTGTTTTTATATTTTTTAGATGTTTAATTTGTTTATAGAAATGTCTTTTGTTTCATTTTTTTGAAAAACAGGCTTCATAAAAGCGGGACTCTTTTTCTAAAATCCTCTTCGCAATTCTCTAAACGGCTTTTTTTTGGTAGACTTTCAGAATGAAATTTACGCCTGACTACACGGTTATTTACAATGACGATGATATTGTTGTCTTGAACAAGCGTTCCGGACTTTTGATTGCGGCTGACCGCTATGACGAGGATGCTCCGCGCCTTGACTTGCTTGCGGAAAAGGAATTCGGCAAGCTTTTTGCAGTCCACAGAATCGACAAGGACACTTCCGGCTGCGTAATTTACGCGAAAAATCCTGAATCCCACAGAAATCTTTCGATGCAGTTTGAAAACCGCGAGGTCGAGAAAATTTATCACGCTCTGGTTTACGGGCATCCTCTTTGGGATGAGAATCATGTTGAGAAAAAGCTCCTGATAGACGGCGACCCCCGACACAGAACTGTCATCAATGCAAGATACGGAAAAATCGCAATCACGGATTTCAGAAATCTTGGAAGCTGCGGCCCTTACAGCTGGATTGAAGCCCGGCCTCACACCGGCAGAACTCACCAGATTCGCGTTCATTTGCAGTCGCTTGGAATTTCGATTGTCTGCGACCCTCTTTACAGCGGAAACCAGCACCCGGTTTTGCTCAGCGAAATCAAAAGAAAATGGAACGGAAATCCTGACGAGGAGAGGCCTTTGCTCAGCCGTCTTGCTCTCCATGCGTACAAGCTCACGCTTTCGCACCCGAGAACAGGCGAGAAGATGACTTTTACAGCTCCTTACTCAAAAGATATGGACGCGACGAGAAAACAGCTCGCGAATATTTTTAACGTAGACCCGCTCGAAGAGTCAAAATGAAAAAGATTCCCTTGTTTTTGCTGCTTTTTTCAGTTTCTTTTTCTGCGTTCGCGGCTAAAGCAGGGAATTTTTCGCTTGAAATTGAGCCTTTGTTCGGCTTGAAATCGGGGCAGTTTGACGAGTTCGTGTTTCTTAAAAATTCGGATTATGACGATGACAAGCTAAGCGAGCTAAACTGGGAAATCAGGCACGAATATTACGCCGGGATAAAGCTTAAAGGCGGATTCAGAAATGTTTTTGCGGAGACTTCTTTTTTCGCGGGAATTCCGTCAGAAGTCGGCGAGATGAAAGATTCTGACTGGCTGAATATTTTGGCAACGACAACGGGCGCGGAAGATTATCAATATAAAACGAATTATTCTGAAAGCGACAATTTTCTGAAATATGATTTTTCCTGCGATTTAAAAGCCGGATACGTTTTTCATTTGCCGGAATTTAAGTCTCTGAGAGCTTCGATAAAGCCGTTTTTAGGTTTTCAGTATAAGAATATAAAATTTTACGGAAAAAACGGAACTGCCTGGTACGGAAAAGCGGAAAACGGTATTTATACAAAATGGAATGACACGGAAAAACAGATATTGAAGGAGTTTTCTGGAAAAGTTATTTCGTATGAGCGTCAGTCCTCGATTTTTTGGATTGGAGCTGATTCAGAATTCGAATTCTTGGAGGATTTTTCATTTTTTGCAGGATTCAAGGTTTCGCCTTATCTTTATTGTGAGTCTGTTGACGAGCATTTTCTTAAAGATTCTGACTATCTTGACGTGACACCCGGATTTTTCGCTGCTTTTGACTTTTCGCTCGGCGCAGAATATAAAATCACGGAGAGGCAGTCACTTTGCCTTTGCGCAGAGTATTTTCATATGCGCACTTTGCGCGGCGACGACTACACAAAAACAGGCTCTCAGAAAAAGTTTTCAGCAAGCAATAAAAGCTCGGAAGTTGACGGCGGAGCTGCGGAGCATTATCTTGCGGTCTCGCTTTCATGCAAATTCAAGATTCTTTGATAAATATAAAATCTGCTAAAAAATAAGAAGATTTTGACAAATCAAAAATATTCCGTCATTGTGATTTTTCGGCTTTTCCGCTCCTATTTTCCAAAATGACAAAAATTGATAAAATGTCAGCTAAAAATTGATTTGAGAACAGGAGTGGCATTTATGAACAATCTGGTTGCCCTTTGCGCAGTAGGTGCGGAAAAAATACTTGGAAATGAACTTAAGCTTCTTGGATATAAATTGAACGGAAACGCGCCCGGACGTGTTTTTTTCTTTGGCGATGACGATGCGCTTTTCCGCGCGAATCTTTGCCTGCGGACTGCCGACCGCGTTTATCTTGAGATTGCGCGCTATCATGCGGAAGACTTTGATGAGCTTTTCGAGGGCGTTTACAATGCTCCGTGGCAGGATTTTTTCAAGAAAGATTCAAGAGTAATCGTTGACAAGGTTAGAACTTACAAGTCGAAGCTGAATTCTGAACACGCCGTCCAGGGAATTGTCCTGAAAGCGATTTATAAGAAGCTCAGCGATGTGTGGCGGATGTCGTCAATGCCTGAGACTGGAGACGAAAGCAATGTGAGAGTTTTCATCGTTGATGACGAGGTTCAGCTTTGCCTTGACCTCAGCGGGCTTCCGCTCCACAAGCGCGGCTACAGGACTGACGGCGGAGTTGCTCCTCTCCGCGAGACAACGGCTGCCGTCATGCTCCAGCTTATGCTCTGGAAAAGGAAAATCCCTTTCCACGACCCGTTCTCAGGCTCTGGAACTTTGCCGATTGAGGCGTGCCTTTATGCGCACAACGTTGCCCCGGGATTCGGAAGAAGATTCGCCCTTGAAACATTGCCGATTTTCAATGCGGAGCGCGCGCGTGAAATCAAAATCGCCGAGGCCCAGAAAATCCGCACTGACGTTGAATGCAGAATAAGCGGAACTGACATTGACCCTGCAGCGGTTGACCGCGCGAGAAAAAATGCCGAGCATGCCTGCGTGATGGCTGGCCGCGCTCTCCAGATGATTGGATCTGACGCGAAAGTCGAGCGGCCGACTTTTGAAGTGTCCTCATTCAAGGACTTGAAAGCTCCTTACGACGAGGGAACGATAATCTGCAATCCTCCTTACGGCGAGCGTCTCGGAGATGCTGACGAGGCTGAAAAGCTTTACAAGGATATGTCGTCTCTTTTTGACGACTTTAAGGGCTGGAAAATCGGCGTAATCACATCGCACAGAAAATTTCAGGAATGTATCGGACGCTACGCAAGTCTCCTGAAGGACTTGAAAGCCGGAAATCTCGACACGACTTTCTATATTTACAACGGAACTGAGAAGGCAAAAATCCGCCGCGGCGAAAGAAAAGGAAGAGGCAGATTTTAATGGCGATTGTTGTTGAGCACGACAAGCGCAGAAAAGAGATTTTGAAGAAGTCGCTGGAGCTTTTCACAAAGGAAGGCTACGGCGATGTTACTTTCCAGAAAATCGCCGACTCATGCGGAATTACAAGGACAACGCTTTATATCTACTTCAAGAACAAGCGCGAAATCTTTGCCTGGAGCATCAAGCAGATGACCGAGGGCATGGAGAAAAAGCTTGTCGAGATTATCCACGAGAAAAATCTCACGGCGGAAGAGTGCCTGCGCCGCATTATGATTTGGATTCTGGACGAGTGCAACGAGAACCGCCAGCTTTTCAACGTTCTTCTTGTCTATCTGATGAATCTGAAGAAAGCGGGCGAGAACACCGAGGAGCTTGTGAACCGCCGTATTCTCCGCGCGAAGCATCTTCTTAACATGATTATAATCGGCGGTCAGAAGCGCGGCGAATTCAAGAAGATGGACATAAAAAAAACGAGCGGAATGTTCTACGATTTGATTGAGGCTGCGATTTTTGAGCTTGCCGTAATTGGAAAGCCCGATGCCTCAGACACGAAAGAAACGCTCGAGCTTCTGATTCAGGGAATTCTTGCTTGACGATGACGCTTTTGGCTTTGCCTGAAAAAATTCGGAAAACTAGGCTAAAGCCAAGCTGGAATCAGGCTAATTGTAGTAAATTCCTGAGCTTGAAGAAGATCCGCCCGCAGCCGGTACTGTTATTGTCCCGACTGTTTCTGTTGTGCCGTCCGTTTTTATTTGGATAGCCGCCGCAAGCGGATTTGTGAAGTAATAGAGCGTTGAGCTTCCACTAGTTTCTTCATTTATTGCAATCATATATCTTGCAGCCGTTTCCTCGCCAAGAAATGACGACGGCAGCTTGTTTTGAAGGCTTCCTGTTTTTGCTCCGGCTGCGAGCGTTCCAGACTGAATTTCATCTTCAATCTTAACCAGTGTCGATTCAGTTCCGGAAGTCAAAATAAGATACGCTTCTGAGAAATCTGCCGGGGAAGTGATTGCCTCGGTTGTTGAAAGCGTGCAGCCGGAATCTTCGTACAAAAGCGAAGCCTCCGAGCTTGAGGAAGAAAGCTCTGCTTCTCCAGTTCCGGCTTCAGCCACAACTTTCGAGTATTTTGTGATTTTAAAGCTGTTCCCGTCTTTGTATCTGATTGCGTAGCGGTAGTATTTTGCGGAGTCTGTGAAACTGTCAGTGAACGCAATTTCCGAGAAATCTTTGGAAGATGTTATCTGCGCGATATTCACTGCATCCTCAACGTTCTCGTCAAAATCTTCATCGGCGCAGGCCTGACGGAAAATATTCGCAATAGAAGCGGAGACTGTAGGCGTGGAAGCCACTGCTATAGCCGAGCCGGAGGATATTAAAATCGGCGTTTCTGAAAGCGTTTTTGCCGAGTCAAAATAATCATCGTCCTCAATGAAGCATGAAGACACAATTGCTGCGGCGAGCAGGCAGAATATGGAAACGGTAAAAATCTTCCTCATAAAGACCTCGGGATAATTGCTAAGCCTCAAAAATTGAAGCGAAATCAGCGGTTGCTTTATTTTCGGCATTTTCCCATCAAAATTGAATTCAGGATTCGCAAAGCGGAGTCAAAAATCCTTAATCTGAAAACATTCCGCCATTAGGAAAAACTAGTTGGGAAATAAATGGCATTTCGCCATTGGCTGAAAATAAGTCGGGCGAGGAATGACGTTTGCCATTGGCTGAAAACGAGTTTTGCAACGTGCGCCGTTTTCACTCCGGCTGGAAAATCTTTTTTTAGACGGCTCTCCAGTTTTTTTATCTTGAATTTGCTGGAAAAAAATCTTGTGTTTTGAAAGTCTCAATCTTCAAAACTGTTTTTCATTCAGCATAATTTCGATAATGTCGTGATACTTCAAAATGAAAATTTAATACTCTTGTAATTCGCTGTATAATCTAAATATGGGTTATGAGGTCAAGAAAATCTATCTGAACGAGAACTTTGATATTACTGACGGAAACCGCGAGTATTTTATCTATTTTGAGCGCGTCGGGCATAGGTTCTCGAGAATCTGGGAGCTTGTTCTTCCGTCCGAGAAGAAAAAATTCGAGGCTTTTCTCCGCAGAGGCACGGAAAGCGGCGGACTTGACGGAAAAAATCATGAGGCGGGCCAGTACGAAATCTTCCATTTCAAGAAATACACTGATGAGTACCGCCTCAACCGCGTGTCGCTTGACTACGAGATTTTGAACGGAAAGCGCGTGCGGTGCGTCAAGGTTGTGGATATTGAGGACGTTTTTTCAAGCCTGGAGCTTGCTTTTCTTGAGGAGGAGCGGAAAAATGTCGCGCTCAGCATTACCGAGGATTATTTTTTTCTTTACGAGAAATCCACAAACAGGATAAGAATTCATCATTATCACAACAGCGAGCGTATTATTGATTTTTATTCCGATGTTGACGACTGGAAAACTCAGATGGCCGAGGAGTCGTTTGTGCCGGAAAGCCAGATTTCTTCGCTTGAAAAGCTCGTTCTGGACTTGAAAGCCTGCCCCACAAAGCTTTTCCAGAATTTGACCTGCGCTTTTAGAACAAACGGAAAGCTTATGCAGCCGCTGAATTTTCTTGGCGTGAAATTCATCGACCGCAAGGAGCGTGTCTTTGAGATTGGAAAAATTCTCTCGGACACGAAGAATCTTCTTCCGCAGGAAACCGACAGCCTTGTTACGGAACTTCAGTTTGACTCGCTCACGAAATGCTACAACAAAAAGACGATTCAGGATTACATAACAAAAAAGCTGAAATCTCCGGCTCCAGGCGAGAAGCTCGGAATTGTGATTGTCGATTTGGACAATTTCAAGCCGGTCAATGACGCTTACGGACATCTGGCAGGCGACCGCGTCCTTGAGCAGACTGGCGAGGTCTTGCGGAATATCGTGGGAGACAAGGGCAGGGTAGGGCGTTACGGCGGAGACGAATTCTTGATTCTTTTGAACCATATGGACAAGGAGGAAGTTCTCCGTGGAACGCTCCAGACGATTTTAAACAATGTGCGCGCTAAGTTCGACGGCCTTTTTGACGACATAAAAATCACGCCTTCAATCGGCTGCTCTATTTTTCCTGACGACGGCGACAATTACGACGAGCTTTTCAAGAAGGCTGATTTTTGCCTTTACCGAGCGAAAGACAAGGGCAGAAACCGCTACATTTTCTTCAGGAACGATTTGCACTTGGAGCTTTACAAGAAGTCTGTCGAGTCAACTTCCGGTGTGAAGTATCAGGGGCGCGAGATTCAGGAGCTAAAATACATGGCGCAGTTCATGCACAATCTGAGCGAGGCTCCGTTCAAGGCAATCAAGGACGTTACGCGTCATATGGTGGAAACCTACAATCTAAGCGGCATTTCAATTTATTACGGCGAGGACATGAAGAGAATCTACTGTGCGGGAGAAAAGCGGAATTCTAGCAGCAATGCTCTTTATGCCCAGACTGATGATTTTAAGATTGCATTGAAAGATGCGAGATTTGTCCGTGTTGATTTTCCAGAGGACATTGACAGCGCGAGAAAATTCAAGGAGATTCTGGAGGCGCGCGGAATAAAGTCCACAATCCAGTGCATTCTCGGAACACGCGAGGACATAAAAGGCCTGATAACTTTTGACAAGACCGACGAGGCGCAGCAGTGGGCAGAATACGAGGTGAACTGCGCTGTTATGTTCGCTTCGAGCTTTAATCTTCTGCCTGAAAGCACGAAATACGATTTTGCGATGTTCAGCAAGCTGAATGAAGAATTTTAAGTCAGGCGGAAAATCTATTTTTCAAAGATTTTTTCTCCGGATTCTAAAACTAGAGAAAAAAAAGCCTCGGGCGAAAAAAATGCCCGAAGCCGGATTGTTTTTATCACGTTACTTTGTGAAGCCATTTTCCGGACTTGATTCTCCAGATTCCGCAGACGGTCTTTAGAATCTGCTCGGTCTCAAGGCAAAGAAGAATCTGCCACGCGGAAAGTCCCCAGATGAATGAGGCGGCGTAGCCTAAAGGAAGCGCGAAAACCCACATCCAGCCGTTGTCAATCAGCGAGGCAAAAATCGTGTCGCCGCCCGAACGGCAAATTCCCACAATCAAGAGCATATTGAAAGCGCGGCTCGGATACATAAACACAAGCACGAAAAGCATCTGCTGCGCAATCTTGATGATTGAAGCGTCAACGTTGAAAATCAGAGGCAGAAGATAGCTCAGCGGAATAAGAAAAAGCCCGATTCCAAGCCCCAGAAGCGGGAAGAACCAGCAGAATCTGTGAGTAAAGGCTCTTGCGCCTGTCTTGTCTCCGGCACCAATCTTTTTTCCGAGAATAATCGCCGCCGCGTTTCCCATTCCGATAAACACAACCCATGTAAGCTGGCTCACCGTGTTTGTTATGCTGAACGCCGCGAAAGAGTCGGTGCCAGTGTGCGCAAAAATCGAATTCTGCGTTGTGATTCCAAGCCCCCATAAAGTCTCGCTGAAAAGAACAGGAAGCCCCACTTTTATGAGCTTCAAAATAAAAGGCCGTGAGAACGCCGTCATCTCGCGCAGAGTTCCCCACGGCTCAAAATGCTTCGCGCGTCCGTAAAACAACGTTATGAAAAATTCCACAGTGCGCGATATTAAAGTCGCCAAAGCCGCGCCTGCAACGCCCATTTTCGGGATTCCAAGCGGCTCGAATCCGAAAATAAAGAGCATGTTTCCGCTCGCGTTCAGGACAAAAGAGATTGCAGTTGTCGCCATCGGAAGAACTACATGCTCTGTGCTTCGGTAAGCCATCTGGCAGGCAAGAGAGAATGCCATAAGCGGATAGCTCCACGCGACGATTCTGAGATAGCCGGCAGCCGTTTTTATTACAGCCCCATCGTTCGTGTAAAGACCAATCAGCTTTTCAGGCAAGAAAATTCCGCCGAGCGCGAACAAGAATGCGA
This sequence comes from Treponema sp. UBA4692, assembly GCA_002404895.1. Classification (GTDB taxonomy): domain Bacteria; phylum Spirochaetota; class Spirochaetia; order Treponematales; family Treponemataceae; genus Treponema_D. The sequence goes on from DHKO01000009.1 coordinate 138,300, forward strand.
CGAAAATGCAGAAAATCAGCATGATTCCGAAAGTCTTTCTGATTCCTTTCAAATCCTGCTGCCCCCAGAACTGGGAGACGAAAATCGAGCAGCCCGAAGAAACTCCGAAAACGACCATGTTCAGCATGAAGAAAATCTGGTTTCCGAGTCCGACCGCCGCGATTTCAACAGAGCCGAGCCTGCCGCACATAACAGTGTCGAGCATATTGATGAAAGTCTGCAAAAGATTCTGCAAGATGATTGGAATCGCGATTGAAAAAAGAATTTTATAGAACGAATGCAAAGGATTCTGGTTCTGCGCCGAAAGAGATTTTGTTGTAGTCATAGGGGACTATTTTAAATGAAATCGTGATAAATGGAAACAAGAGGTGATTTTAACGCCTGACAACATTGTAAAGAGGCACTGAATAACCGAGATTTTAACACCTGACAACATTGTAAAGAGGCACTGAATAACCGAGATTTTTTGATAAAGATGGAAAATTTGAGGCGCAAGCGAAAAAGTAAAGAACCGCTGGAAAACCGCAGTTTTTTGGAATCCTTGAGCAATCGGACTCTCTGCGTTTTTCCAGCAATCCTGCAAATTTCAGTTTTAGTTTCTATTAGTTTCTAAAAGAATGAATCGGAGCCGGAATCCTTCCGCCGCGGTTTATAAATTCCGCGCAGCCGAATTTGCTCACAGGCATTACCGGGCAGCCGCCCAAAAGCCCGCCGAACTCAACCCAGTCGCCAGCCTTTTTTCCCGGAGCTGGAATCAGCCGCACAGCCGTTGTCTTTGAGTTCACCATTCCGATAGCAAATTCGTCAGCCATAATTCCGCTGATTGTCGTTGCAGGAGTGTCTCCCGGAATCGCAATCATATCAAGTCCTACAGAACAGACCGTTGTCATCGCCTCTAGCTTTTCAAGGCAGATTGAGCCTTGCTTTACAGCGTTAATCATTCCCTCGTCCTCAGAGACTGGAATAAACGCGCCTGAAAGTCCTCCAACGCTTGTTGAAGCCATTACGCCGCCTTTTTTCACCATGTCTGTGAGCATCGCAAGAGCCGCTGTTGTTCCCGGGCAGCCCGCTCCGTCAAGGCCTATTTCCTCAAGAATACGAGCAACCGAGTCGCCCACTTCTGGAGTCGGGGCAAGAGAAAGGTCGAGAATTCCAAAATCAACGCCAAGACGCTTCGCAGCCTCGCTTCCGACAAGCTGTCCAAGACGCGTGATTTTAAACGCCATCTTCTTGATTCCCTCGGCAAGCTCGTTGATTGGCTTTCCCTTATAGTCTTTTGCCGCCGCAAGAATTACGCCTGGCCCTGAAACTCCAACATTTATAACAGCGTCTCCTTCTCCCGGTCCGTGGAAAGCTCCCGCCATAAATGGATTGTCTTCCGGCGCGTTGCAGAAAACAACGAGCTTTGAGCAGCCGTTCACCGCGCAGTCTTTGCTTGCCTCGGAAGTCTTCTTGATGATTTCGCCCATCAGCTTTACAGCGTCCATGTTGATTCCCGACTTTGTCGAGCCGCAGTTCACAGACGAGCAGACAAAGTCAGTTGTCGCCAGAGCTTCCGGAATTGACTCAATCAGAATCCTGTCAGCTGGAGTTATTCCTTTCTGGACGAGAGCCGAAAATCCGCCGATAAAGTTTATTCCAAGCTCCTTTGCGCATTTGTCGAGCGTTCTGCAGTATTCAACGTAGGATTTTGCGCCGCTTGCTCCGGCAACGAGCGAGATTGGCGTTACAGAAACACGCTTGTTTATGATTGGAACGCCGAATTCCTTTTCAATGTCCTGCCCGACTTTCACGAGATTTCCGGCTTTCCGCATTATTTTTTCATAGATTTTCTGGTTTGCAGTTTTTGCGTCCGAGTCCGCGCAGTCCAAAAGCGAAATTCCCATTGTAATGCAGCGCACATCGAGCTTCTGCTGCATGAACATATTAACGGTCTCCTGAATTTCAACAGGTGTAAAAAGCATATTTCCTCCAAAATAGGGCGTTTCGCCGCTTCGCGCCGCCGGGCTATCCGCGGTTCCGCTCTCGCTCCATTCAAAAATGATGAGATGCAAGCAAGCCGAACGCTATTTTTGAACGGCTCCGCCGCCGCTCCTATCCCTAACGCAAGGTCAATTCTATCTTAAAAGACCTTGTTGTTCAAATAAATGTCGTTTTTTCACACTTGACGGCTTCTAATTCAACCTTTATTATTAGAAAATAATTTCCATTTTTAGGAGTAAAAAGTATGGCTTCAGCTTCAGCAACAGATAAAAAATCAGGCTTTGATAATCTTCCAATCGCAGTTCAGATGCTTCTTGGAATTCTTCTTCTTCTTGCAATCGCGGCAATCGGATTCGGCGTGTTCTTCGCGATTGACGTTCTTCTTCTTGATTTCGACCCGATTGGAAAAATCGCTGGACTTATCGCCGGTCTTTTCACAAAAGGCGCGTAAGTTTTTAGATTATATTTATTTTTGCATAAAAAAGCGTTTCAGTTTTGCCTGAAACGCTTTTTTGTTTTTAGGATATTTTTTTGCGCAGAATTTTTTAAAGCGACGCGGCTGCGCGGAAAAATCATTAAAAATTATTTTTCGATGATTTTATACATTGGGGATTCGCCGGGGTGAAGCTCCAAAATGTGCTTTTCGCAGGGCAGAGCCTCGGTCGGGTCGTGCGTTACGTGTAGCATTGTTGTTTTTCCTGTTCCAGCGATTGTTTCAAGCAAGTCGAGAATTTTCTGCCTGTATGACTCGTCAAGTCCGTGGCAAGGCTCGTCAAGAATCAGAATTTTCGGGCTTTTCACGACCGCGCGCAAAATCAGGACTGCGCGCTGCTCGCCGTAGCTCAGATTGTTGAAGCTTTCATGCTCACGTCCCTCAAAGCCGGCGAGCTTCAGCCATTTTGCCGCTGTTGAAATCTCAATGTCGGTTTTCTGCTCGTAGAGTCCGATTGAGTCTTTGAATCCTGAGATTATGACGCTTTCCAAGTCTGTGCTTCCGACCATTCTGTACTCAACGTGCCAGCGGTAGCTCACGATTCCGAGATTTTTCTTTATGTCCCAGATTGTCTCTCCTGTTCCGCGCTTGCGTCCGAAAAGCCAGACATCATTTGCGAAAACCTGCTTGTTGTCGCCTGTGATAAGCTCGAGAAGAGTCGTTTTTCCGGAGCCGTTCGGTCCCCGGATAAGCCAGTGCTCGCCAGGAAGAACTGTCCAGCTGAAATTTTTCAGAACTTGATGCCCGTCCCAGCCGACATTCACATTGTTCATTTTTACGAGCGCGATTTTTTCGTTTTTCTCGCCGGTTTTGTTGCTGCCAGCGTTTTCTTCATTCTGGCTCTGGAGAATTTTTGTGCCGTTTTGAATGTCTTTCAGCTCGTTCACGAATTCTGTTTTTTCAGCGTCGCGTGTTTTCGCTTTTTCCTCGTTGCGTTTTTCTATGATTTTTTTATATTCAGAATGAGTTCCGCAGAAAGAGACTTCGTTTCCAGCGAATTCAAGCACATTTGTGATTGTCTCGGGGATTTCGTGATAGCGTTCCATTCCGAGAATTATGTTTGTTTCTGTGAGAGACTCGTTTTTTTGCTTTCCGACGATTGTCTGGAAAAATTCAAGGAGAATTGCGCGGCTTTGCGCGTCAAGGCCGGCGAACGGGTCGCTTAGAACAAGAAGATGCTTTTTGCTCAAAAGCGCGCGGCACAAAAGCGTTCTTCTGATTTCGCCTGTGGACATAAATTTAAGCCCGCGGTCAAGAATTTTTTCAACGCCGCAGAGCTTTACTTCAGGCAGTGTTTCAAGCCTCTCTGCGATTTTTGGAAGCGGCTGGCTTCTGTGCTTTGCGTCAGGTCCTCCCAGAACTTCGCAGATGAATCTTCTTCCGGTTCTGCCCTCGTCGATTTTTCCGATGTATTCGCTTTCGTCCAAGTCCCGCTCCTCTTGGATAAGCCGCGCGGCGCGCTCAAGCGAGACTGTCTCGCAGGAATTTTCGAATTTGCTTGAATACGCGCCGGTTGAGTCGTTCGGAACGATTTGGTTCTCTCCTGAAAGCGCGCTCAAGAATGCGGCTTTTCCGCCTCCGTTCGGCCCGATTACAAGCCAGGCTTCGCCCGCGTTCATTTGCCAGCTTAAATTTTTGATTATTGTTCCGTGCAGATTCTGGACACGGCAATTGTTTATATAAACAAGTGAGTCTTTTTGCATAGTGAAAAAAGTATACTCAAGCGTTGTTTGATTTTCAATGAACAGGGATTTTTTGAAAGAAAAGCGATCCTTTGTTCTTGTTGATTTTTGCTGGAAAGAATCAAAATGCCCGCTCCCGCCTGCGCCGCTTTCTCCGCTGGGAGAGGAGCCTACGCCAGATAGAAGCGGCGTGCCGGAGTTTTCGCAGGCACGTTGCGAAGTGGAGCGCAGCGCAACGGAGCAATGCAACCGCGGATAGCTGGGCATTGTGTTTTATCGTCTGCGATGTTTCCAAGCGTTTTTTGCTTTTAGAAAGGTCCGTCCTGAAAAATCAGACTTTGAAGAGGTCGATTTGACTTCCGATTTGCTGGATTGACTTTTGCATTGTGCCTGAAATGTCGCCGAGCGTGCTGCCGTTCTGGTCGATAAGCTCCGCGTCCGAGTAGATTTTCTGTACGCTTTGCTTCATTGCGGCGGTTGAGTTGTTAAGCTCGTGCACGGAATTCAGAATCGCCTTGTTGCCGGAAGACATCTGCGAAGACGATGAGCGGACTTCAAATGTCGCGTCGTTCACGATTTTCAGCGCGTCTGTAATCTGGCGGCTTCCGATTTCGCTTTCTTCCATCGCGGCCTTGATTTGCTCGATTAGCTGGTCGGTCGCCTGGATGTTTGAGCTTACGTAGCCGAACGCTTCTTTCGCCTCGCTTGACGAAGCCACAACGGTTATGATTGAGTCCTGAATTTTTTTCAGCTCCGCGCCGATTGCCTTTGACTGCTTTGCGGAATTTTCAGAAAGATTTCTGATTTCGTCCGCAACAACGCTGAATCCGCGTCCAGCGTCGCCTGCGTGCGCGGCCTCAATTGCGGCGTTCATTGCGAGAAGGTTTGTCTCGCTTGCGATTTTGCTGATTGTCGCGTTCGCGTTGAAAAGAATCCGGCTTTGCTCCTCGATTTCCTCAATCTGCGCGTTCACGATATTCTGTTTTTCAATTCCGTTTTTTGTGTATGATTCAAGCTCGTTGAACGCGTTCGCCATCTGCTCTGTGCTTTTTGAGACGGAATTTATGTTTCCGAGCATCTGCTCGATTGCCGCGCTTGCCTGGTTTACGCCGTTCGACTGGTTTTCAATCATCTTGTCCAGGCTTTCAATGTTCTGCGCAATCTGGGTTACGGAAGAGACTGTGTCGGAGACGCTCATGCTCTGGCTGTCAATCTGGGTTGTAACGTCCGCGATATTCGAGGAAATCTGGCTTATTGACGAATTTGTGAGCCGGGTTGTGTTCTGCATATCCTCGTCAACTTTTTGGAGAGCCGACTTTGAATTTTTTATCTCGCTGATGATTGTGCGGAGATTCTCGATGAATGTGTTGAATCCCTGGACAACGCCGCCGATTTCATCTTTTGACTTGATGTCAAGGCGTTTTGTAAGGTCGGCGTCGCCTTTTGCGATGTCGTCGATTGAGTCGTTGAGAACTTGAAGCGGCCTTAAAAGGCGCGGCATATAAATCGCGATGAAAATCATGAGAAACAGGACGATTATTAAGCAGCAGCCGACAATGTTTACCTGCATTTTGTTCGCCGATTTCATAACTTCGGTTTCAGGAATTGTGAGCGCGAAAGTCCATGAGGTTCCGGGAATTTGCCCGTAGAAAACGTATTCTGTGATGTCCTTGTTCTTATTTTCAAGCTTCTGAGAGCCGTCGAATCCCATCGCGATGTTCTCCTGCATTGCCGTGTTTCCGATAATGCCCGAGGTTTCATCGTCCATATGCGAATAATTTTTCATGATTTCGTCTTCGTCTTTGTGGGCGATTACAGTTCCGTTGCCGTCGAGAATGAAAACATAGCCGTTCATGCTTTCATCGATTCTTGAAGTCTCAATGTGGAGAACGTCAAGCGGAAGCGCGCCTGCGATTAGTCCGAAAAGGGTGTTGTTTCTGTCTGTAATCGGCATTGCGAGATAGAAAAGATATTCGCCTGTCTCGTTTGATTTCTGAGGATTTGAGACGAAAGACGACTGCCCGACCTCGATGATTTCCTTGTAATACTGGTAATGCTTGCAGCTGAAAGACTCGCCCTTTGAGCTGTATGCCATTCCGTCGATTCCTGCGACCGCCACAAAGTCAAAATCCTCGCCGATGAGCTGCTGGTTTTCCACCATAAACCGGCCTATTCCCTCAATGTCTCCGTCAAGAGCCGCATCGCATCTGGTTAGAATCCGCAAGTCCTTGAAATAGCTTTCCAGCCAGTAGGAAAGAGACGATATTGAGCGTTCTGAAATTATCGTGCTTAAGTCTGTGTATGATTTTAGATTGTCGCGCCTTGTCGTGAAGCCAAGAACAACTGTGAGCGCCGCAAAAAAGATTATCAGCAAAAAGAAAATTGAAATTTCGAGCTTGAAGGCAAGCGTGTTTGTAAACTTGCGTCTGATTTTTTTTGCTTTTGGAGATTTTGCTTTTTTCCCAGATGGCTTAAAGATTTTCATAGCAGCCTCGTGCTCCGTTGAACAGGAGATTACAAGTTATTTTGGTCATAAAAATGAACATTCCCTGCGCTTTTGAAGCCAGCAGAATCCGCTCATTGCAATAGATTATCGTCTTAAAAAATATAAAAATCAAATTTATAACAGTAAATATTTCTTTAGCAAATTCACAAGGATTGATTTATAATCTAAATGATAATTTTAATTAAAAAGAGGAGTCAAAGAATGGCAAAATCAAAAGGTCGCGCGCTTAATCTTTTCCTGATTGGAATGGTTATTGTGGCAGTCGGATGCTTTCTTCCGCTCGCCTCGAGCAAGGCTTTCGGAAGCGGAGTAAGCGCTTTTGACGCAATCACTTCGGACGGAAGCGGAAGCTTGAAAATAGGAGCGGTTCTTGCATTGCTTGGAGCTGTTGCCGGAGTCGTTTTCAGCTTTGTGGCTGTGAAAGGCGTTCCTGTAAGGCTTATCTCGCTGATTGTCTCAATCGCTGGCGGAATCTATGTTCTGGTGAATTATCTTAATGCGGGCGGGCTTGGAAAAAGCATTGTCAAAGGATTTGCGAAAGTGACTCAGACCGGGCCTGGAATCGGATTTTTTGTGATTGTGATTGGCTGGATTTTGGCGATTGTCGGCTATATCAAGAATCGCGGCTAAAATTAAAGAAAAATCTGAAAAAGGGGCAAATATGTCGTCATGCTGAATTTATTTGAGCATCTGTCCAAAATGCGGTTTGCAGATTTTGATGCGAAGCGGACTTGAATGTTAAAACAGATTCAGATTTGAAGACTTGTTTTGGATTTGCTCCTTTTCGCTTTTGTTTCGAGCAAAATAATCCGCATTTATTTTGCGGCTTGGAATCTTAGTAATGAGGCGGCTTCCTGTTTGGAATCTCCAAATTCTCTGACAAATCTCTTATTCTGCTTGAAAGAATTTTGTTTTCTTCTCTTAGAATCGTGATTTGCTTTGACGCTTCAACGGCTTCTTCCTGAAGTTTTTGGATAAAATCGTCCATAAATGCGATTTTTGTTTCAAGCGTGATAAATCTTTCATCTGTTTCTTTTTCCATCTTTTTTCTCTTCTTGCGCTTTTACTGCGCGGCTGTTTTTTCAGATTGAGCCTGCGCCCTCTTCTGACGCTGCCTTTCGTAGTCGCGTTTTATGCGGTCGGCGAAAAGCTTGTTCTGGTCGGTTCTTTCTGGCGCGCTGAATGCAGGACCTCCGTCGTTCTCGTTTATCCTGTAGATTTTTGTGGAGTCCGCGCTGTAGGCAGGGCTTTTCTGGTCGTTTATCCACCAGTCGAGAACCGCAATCACGCAAAGCGCGTATTTTATGAGATTCGCGTTTGTGGCTGCCGAGTCTGTCTGCTTTTTTGCTCCGAGAAGAACGTCCATCCTTTTTGAAACAGGATTTGGAATGTCGAAGCGGTATTTTTCCCACGGATTTGAAATTCCGAAAACCATTCCTTTCTGAGGAGCCGCGCTGTCGATGCTTTTTGAGATTTCCCTGAAAAAATTCAAAAGAAACGTGCTTCTAAGACATAGCGGTCGGTAAGGGCTGTCGTTTTTCGGCTTTTCAAGAAGAAGCTGGTCAAACGAGAAATGCGGCAGAAAATTGTATTTTGTCTGCCACAAAAGCGAGGTTATTATCTTCTTTCCGAAAAGAGAAGACTTGAAATCTCCCTGGCTGTATTCGTTGTTCACCAAATCCTTAATCTGGTCGGCGTAGTTTTTCTCAAAGAGAACCTCGCGGTACAAAGACCATTCCCCGAGAATCGCCGATAGCTTGTCGTTGTCGTCTGCGTTGAGATTTTCCTCCGTAAAGGCGATGTTCCGGCAGCCCTGAAAAATGTCTTCGGTGATTCTAAGCAAGGTGATTGTTATTTGAAGCGGATTTTCCGGGGCAAGCATATTGTAGCCGTCTCGGAACTGGTAGAGCGGCTGAAAATACGGATACATATCCGGAAAATTTCTGAGATTCAAAAATCCTGCCTCCGGGAACATCGTGTCCAGAAGTTTCAGGCCTGCGTCAACCAAGTCGTTCTTTCTGCTTTCCTCTTCCTGCTTTTTCTTCTGCTCGATTACCTTTTCTGCTTCCTCTTTTTTCTGCTCTTCTGATTTCACTTCCGGCTTTTGCTCTTCAGGACGGCCAGCTTTTTTGTTCGGCAGAAGAAGATCGAATTTTGAAAGCTCCAGAAAGTTCAGAATGTTAGATGACTGCGTGAGAAAAAAATCCTGAAAATAGTCGAATTTGCTCGAGCACATTCTCATCAAAAGCGGATAAAGTCCTTTTATGATTTGGCTGTAAGCGTAGAACCATTCGGTTATCGCGCCTTTGCAGAACGTCAGGGCTTTTTGCTGGTCGAATTTCGGATATTTTATGAGGTCGCTGTAAATTTCCTTGAAGATGTTGGAGATTTTTGTTTCTCCGAGATAATAAATCTTGATTAAATCGCGGTAAACCGCCTTTACAAAAGGAATCATCATCGCGACTGTTGTCGTGTCGGCTGTGTCCTGAAGCGAGAGCGCAATCGCCTTTATCTCGTGCATTTTCCAGCTTCCGACGGTTTTCAGAATTCTGAATTTGTCTTCCTGAGATGTTATGATTTTTGACTTGTACGTTTCCGGCGCAATCTGAATCAGAGACTTTACGCTTGCGATGAACGCCTGCAAATGCTCGACGTGCTTTTGAATGTCGTATTCAACGAAACTCCGCCTTACAAGCTCCATTCCGTTTTTCTTGAAATGCCGCATAAAATTGAAAAGGCCGTAGTTTGCCTTGATTTTAAAGTCCTCGCTCATCATCAGACGGTCCATGAGACTTTTTTCTTTGCCCGGAATTTCTGGAAGAATGTAAATATTGCGCTGTTTTTTTTCTTTGACAGCATATCCATATTTGCTTCCTTTTGAGGAATCTTTTTCCGCGTCGTTTTTGCCGCTTTGAATTTCCGACGCTACACTTGAAGCTGATTTTCCGACGACTCTGCGCGAGTATTCTTCTGCTTTCGGGAAAGTTGAATAGTCAATCGGAGCTGATTTTTCCGTGAAAATTTCGCCGCCAAGCTTTTTCATCATTTTCTGGGCTTCGTTCTGGTCTATCGGCCCGATATTTCTTCTTGTCTGGTCGAGCGTTCCTGGCTCCCATTTCGCTTCCGGCTTTTTTGGTGCTTTGTATTCTTCCATTGATTTGCCTCGATTTTGTCCGCTTTGCTAAAGAATGTAACATTCTTGAATGCAACATTCTCGAATGTTACATTCTGAGAATCTGCTTTTTTGCGATTCCCTCAAAATTATGCAGGACAATTTTCTCGTCGTTTTTTGTTTTTATTACGCCCTCGAACGTTCCGTAAATCGTGTTCAGCTGCGTTCTGAGAATCAAAAACGAAATGTCCCTGTAGACGCTGGAATTCGGCGTGAAAGTCAAATCGACCATATTCTCAAAGTCCTGAATAATCCATTTTTTGTTCAGACCGAAAGGGTGGGTGATTTTGACCGGCGGAAGCAGAGTGCATTCTCCGTTCACGCAGAGAACATTTCCATTTAAATTCTCGGAATCTACCGCGTTTTCTTGCGAGGTAAATATCTGAAACGAGAATTTTTTCCCGTCCGACTCGCCTGCGGCCGCCGCTACTTCTGAATTTGTGTGAAAGTTATAATAAGCCCTGTTCACGCAGAAAAGCGCGCTGCCTTCGGTGTCTTCCATAGTCGCGGATTCGGAGCTTCCTGTTTTTTCAAGCGTGAGCGCGCCGTGGATAACCGGCGTTGAAAGATAAGTTGCAATGCACCGTCTTTTTGACGGAAACGGAACAACGCTGTAAATTTCGTTTATGTTCGGGTTTGAATAATGCGCGATAAAAGCCGCGTTTGCCGACGGACGCGAAGAGTCGCCTTTAAGATTGAAAATCATCGAGATTCTGTCGTGCTTGTGGTCCCAGCTTATCCTGATGTATCTGTGGCGGTTGAAGCTTGCGCAGAATCCGTTTTTCATATTGTGCGGAATGAATCTTCTGCGCGGTCCCATAAATGAGCGGTATGCGTATTTCCTGCCGTTCCCCTTGTTCCAGAATGTAACATCCGCGAATCCGAAAATTTTGTGGTCAAAAAAATCTACAGTTCCGATGTAAGGTCCGATGTTGAAAAGGAACATAAGAGAACTTTGGATGCGCAGGTTCGTCAAGACTGTTGGAAGCGGCGTGCCTGTGAAAGGTCCTCTTACGCCGCGTATATCCAGCTTTTCTGGGCAGCCATCAAATGCGCCGAAATTTATTTTTCCGTTGTGGACGATTTTTTCCGGCGCGGCCGACGTGTTGCGAGTATACATTTTATTTATTATACCAAGCAGGCTGTAAAAATCCAATAACAGTTTTTTAATGTTGAGAAAACAGCGTTTTAGTCGTAAAATTTGCTGGATTAGCCTGAGTTTCAAATTCTTTAATTTTGGAATTTTTCAGATTCAGGTTCATGAATCTTGAATTTGAAATTTCAGAATCTTTTGAATTTCAATTCCGCAAATCTGGAATTTTTTGGATTTCGGTTTTCGGAGATTTTGATTTTGCAAATCTGATTTTCAGGCTTTCTTGAAAAGATTCTCGGGCTGAGCGCGGGAATGAAATTTTTTGCATCTTGGAGGCAACTTATGGCAGTATCTCTTTATTCATTAGGCGCGGCGCAGGAAGTAACCGGCTCTAAGCACATTTTTGAGATTGACGGGCGTTCTTTTATGATTGACTGCGGAGCGTTTCAGGGAAAACGCGCGGAAGCCGATGAAAAAAACCGGACTTTTCATATTCCTGTCGATAAAATCGAGTCGGTGATTTTGACTCACGCCCATTACGACCACGTGGGACTTCTTCCGCTTCTGATTAAGAAAGGTTACCGCGGAAATGTCTACGCGACTCCTGCAACACGCGACTTGGCGGACTTGATTATGATGGACAGCGCGAGAATTCAGGCGCGCGACGCGGAATATCTTAGAAAGCAGGCGACAAAAAAAGGCGGAAATTTCAGCTGGCGGCCGATGTTTGACGAAAAGGACTGCACAAAGGCGACAAACCAGATTGTAACGCTTTCCTACAACCGGAAAATTTATATTGCGCCCGACGTGGAGCTTGAATATTTTGATGCAGGGCATATTTTAGGCTCGGCTTTCGCTTGCATCACGATAAAGGGCCAGCGCGACGAGAACGGAAATCCTCTCAAAAAAGTCTCTGAGGAAAAAATCTCGATTTGGAACAAGCTTTTCGGATGGAAAAAAGATGAAAAGAGAAAATCTTCAAATCCTGATAAAAATTCAAAAAATGCTGATTCAGCCGGAAAAGACGAGCTTAGAATTCTCTTTACAGGCGATTTGGGCAGAAAACTAAAGCCGATTATACGCGACCCTGCCACAAATGTTCCGGCTCCTGACTACATTGTGATTGAGTCAACTTACGGAAACAGAAAGCACGAGGACGCGGTTCTTGCGATGGACGAGCTTCGAAAAATCGTTATCCGCGCGGTGGAGAAAAAAGGAAAAATCATAATTCCGGCGTTTGCGATTGAAAGAACGCAGGAAATTGTCTACTATCTTCATCTTCTTGTTGACCAAAAGAAAATCCCGAAAATTCCGATTTATGTGGATTCTCCTATGGCCGTGAACGCGACCTCGATTTTCCAGATTCATCAGGAATGTTACAGCGACGATGTTCACGAGGCTTTTTTGCAGCATCATAAAAATCCGTTCGGATTCGGCTCGCTTAACTTTGTGAACAGCGTGGAAGAATCGAAAGCATTGAACAAGAAAGAGGGGCCGATGATTATTGTTTCGGCTGACGGAATGTGCGAGTGCGGACGAGTTGTCCATCATCTTGCGAACAATATTTCTGACCCGCGCAACACGATTTTAATCGTTGGCTATATGGCTGAGAACACGCTCGGGCGGAAAATCCGCGACCATGCCGAGAAAGTGAAGATTTTTGGAGACGAGTACGAGGTCAAGGCTGATGTGGAGTGCATAAACGCTTTTTCTGCGCATGCGGACTACACGGAAATGACAAAATGGCTCAAGACAATCGACACAAGCCGGCTGAAAAAAATTTTTATGGTTCACGGCGAGAAGTCCGCGCAGGAATTTTTCCAGAATTATCTGAAAGAAAACGGATTTCCTGATGTTCAGATTGTGAAATACGGAGAAACTTACGAGCTTGAGTAAATGCGTTAGCGCTGGCAGGGGCGAACGAAGTGAGTTGCCGAAGGCAATGAGCGTGAGCGAACCCCGGACATAGCGACGGCGAAGCCGGAACGCCAAAATGCCTCGGACTTTAAAGAGGTTTTTATGAAATTGAACAAAAAAGCGGCGAAAATTGCCGGAATTTTTCTTGCGACTGCGGCTGTAATTGCGGCTTTGTTTTTAGGCTCGGTCTATTTTTTTGTGTTCAAGCCTTCGTTTGAACGCGGAAAAATGTCTTCGGACTTGGAGCATTTCAAAAAAGAGGAATATGTTGAAAAGCACACTGAGGACAAGAACTGGTTTTTGGAGCAGGATTATTCTGAAATCAGCATGAAGTCGTTTGACGGCCTGAATCTCGTTGCATACAAGCTTGACGCAGAAAAACCGAAAGGAACTTTTGTCTTGATGCACGGCTATCATTCTGACCCGCTCCGTGAATTTGCGGGGCTTGCGCGTTTTTACTACGGTCTTGGCTACAATGTGATTCTGCCTTTTCAGCGTTCGCACGGAAAAAGCGAAGGAAAATATATAACTTTCGGCGTGAAAGAACGCTACGACCTCCGCGACTGGATTTTGGAAACGAATAAATTGTATGGAAGCGAAAAACCTGTTTATCTTGAGGGAATTTCGATGGGCTGCGCGACTGTCGTGATGTCGCTTGGCTTTGACCTGCCTGAAAATGTTAAAGGCGTTGTGGCCGACTGCGGATTTACTTCGCCCGAGGAAATCATCTGGAAAGTTCTAAAAAAAGACAAGAAGCTTCCGCTTTCGCACTTGATTATGGCGACAGGCGAATTTATGACTAAGCATATTGCGGATTTTGACGAGAAGGAATTTTCAACGCTGACGGCTTTGAGGCACAACAGAATTCCTGTGATTTTTATTCACGGAGCGGAAGACGATTTTGTGCCGGTTGAAATGTCAATCACGAATTTCCAGATGTGCCGCGCAAAAAAAAGCCTTTACATTGTGCCGGATTGTCCGCACGCAATTGCGTATCTCGTTGACGAGGAAAAATATCACAAGAAAGTGACGGATTTTCTCGGAATATAAAATTTTTGCGGTGGCAGAAACTGCTGCTCACGTTTGCAACGCTTGCCCGCGATGATGAAAAGCTGATTTTATGCAGCGAAAATGCTGTGGCAAAATGAAAAATTTTGCCGCAATGAAAAATGTTGCGGAAAAGCGGAGTTTGCTTTGCGGCGATTGCGTTTGCCGAAATCAACATTTTAATAAAAACAAAAAAAGCTGGCATGAGAAGTGAGTTCAAATCACGGTCAAGCCAGCTTTTTTTTATTTTGTTTTATTGGCTGCGTTTTATTTTGATTGCAGATTCCGAACAAAAAACGGGCAGAAATCTGCCGGAGTTCTGATTCGGAATCTTTTTCATCTTTATTTTTAGTTTACAGCTTCGTGGATTGTCTCGCGGACTTTCCCTTTTCCTGAAATCATCTTCATAAAATACATTTTGACTTTTTCGTACAGCGGAGACGAGGCGACATCAAAGCCGAAAATTTTCTCATTTTCAAGAAGATTCTTGATTTTCGGCTCGATTTTTTCAGCGTCATTTTCTCCGAGACTGATTCCGTCAAGCGCGTTTTTCAATGTTGGAAGAAGCGGATCCGGCGAAAGCTCGAACGCGTTTCCGTTGTTGTCAAGTGCAAGAAGATAGCGAAGCCAAAGCGCGAAAACAAGAGGAACGATTTTCAGATTGGCTGCATCAAGATTTTTATCCGCAAGATATGCTTTTGCAGTTTCTCCAAATCGCACGGAAAGTTTCTGCGAAGTGTCAGTCGCGATTCTCTGCGGCGTGTCCGGCATAAAAGGATTCGGAAGACGTTTTTTTATAACTTCATCGATGAAATTTTTAGGATTTATGATTTTCGGGTCAACAACAACCGGCAAGCCTTCTTTGTATCCGAGAATTTCAACCATTTTTTGAAGGTCTGAATCTTTCATCTCGTCGCAAATCAGGTTGAATCCGAGAAGACAGCCGGAAAGCGCGAGCGCGGTGTGAAGCGGATTCAGGCATGTTGAGACTTTCATTTTTTCAACTTTGTTCACGGTTTCGCGGTCTGTAAAGTAAACCCCGGCTTTTTCCAGTGTCGGCCTGCCGTTCGGGAATTTGTCTTCCACAACGAGATACTGAGTTTCCTCCGCGTTCACGAAAGTTGCGCAGTAAGTTTTTTTGGAAGTTACAATCAGCTCGGTCTCCTCAAAACCGTCTTTTTTGAGCATTTCCGCGACTTTTGAATTCGGGCGCGGCGTGATTTTGTCAATCATTGTCCACGGGAAGCTGATTTTGTTTTCATCTTTCAGATATTCAACAAATTCTCTTGGAACAAATCCGTTTTTCTGCCAGTTTTCTGCGATTTTGAAGATTGCGCTGCTGAGCTTTTCTCCGTTGTGCGAGCAGTTGTCCATTGAGACGAGCGCGAGCGGAAGTTTTCCCGCGTTGAATCTTTCAAAAAGAAGTTTTGAGAGGCGGCAAAGAAACATTTTTGCTTTTTCTGGCGGATTCTTGAAATCTTCCTCATATTCTTTCATCAAATTTCCGTCCGGCGTCGTTGTCGCGTATCCTTTTTCCGTGATTGTGAACGAAAGCATTTTGAGGCTAGGATTTTTGAATGCGTTTTCAAGCACGTTCCAGTCTTCTTTGAATTCCGGCATAACTTTTACGGCCTGCGTCACAGAAGCGATAATTTCCTTTTCAATTGAGCCGTCAGATTTCAGCGTGACTCCGAGCG
This sequence comes from Treponema sp. UBA4692, assembly GCA_002404895.1. Lineage (GTDB taxonomy): Bacteria > Spirochaetota > Spirochaetia > Treponematales > Treponemataceae > Treponema_D. Next base: position 153,890 of record DHKO01000009.1, read on the forward strand.
TGAGATTGTCGTGCGGGCGAAAAAGCTTGTCCACAATTTCAGGGTCGTGACATTCGCCCGCGATAATTCCAGTCTTCATCAGATTTTCATTCAGAAGACGTTGGCAAAGAGCCGCCGGAAAAATTCTGAAGATGTTTCCGGCTCCAAAATGAATCCATTCAGGCCTGTTTTTTGTGTTTTCTTTTACCGTTTCATAGTCAAATTTTGGGAATTTATAACCGTTCCATTTTGATTTGTCTTTTATTTCTGATAAATTCAGCTTCATTTTTATTCCTCCTTTAAAAATTTTGACGACATTCAAGGGGATTTTTTATGTCTCCTTGCAAAAATATTTCGGGTAGCTTGTTTCAAGCTCTTCAAGGACTTCGGAGATTTTTTGGAGATGCTCCTCGTCGATTTTCTGGACTTTTTCTGTATCTCCCTCGCGGATAGCCTCGACAAGCTGCCTGTGCTCTTTTTCGACGTTGACCGCGATTTTTTCGGCGTTGTAGCTCAAGATTCTTACTCTGTAGTCGTTGCCTGTGTGCGAGACAAGAACATTCCAAAGCCATTCGTTGCCGCTTTCAGAATAGAAAAAATGATGCAGCGCGTTGTCTTTCTGAAGAAAAGCCTTTTTGTTTCCGTCAAGAAAGCTCGCGTTCTGCTCGAGAAGAATCGCCTGAAGCTTGGTCGCCGCAATTTCTCTTTTTGAGTCGTCTTTTAGACTTTCCATAAAGATTTTCAGGACGCCAAGCTCCAGCGTTGCTCTCATAAAACGTTCCTGCTTGATGATTTTTTTGTCCAGAAAAGAAACCCGAGTTCCTTTTTGCGGAAAAATTTCAACAAGATTGTCCAATTCGAGATGCAAAAGCGCGTCTCTTATCGGCGAGCGTGAAACTCCCATTTTCTGCGCAAGAGAATTGATGTTTAATTCCTGTCCGGGCTTAAAATCAAGATTTATGATTTTGTCCCTTAAAATTTCATAAGCTGAAACGTCTGTGTTCTTCATTTTATTTCTTGCTTTTCTCGATTGCTTCCAAAAGCCCCTGAATGTACATTGCTCCGAGCGCGCGGTCGTAAAGTCCGTAGCCCGGCATGCATTTTTCGCCCCAGATTGTTCTTCCGTGGTCCGGTCTTACAGGTCCGTCAAATCCTGTCTCGTAAAGCGTCTTAACAGCCTCGTACATATCAAAGCTGCCGTCTGATGAAAGATGAGCCGCCTCCTCAAAAACTCCCGGCGCAAAATGATGAAGATTTCTGATGTGCGCAAAATGAATTCTTCCCTTGCAGGCGCGCATTATTTCAGGAATATTGTTTTTCGGGTTTGTTCCGAGACTTCCCATGCAGAGCGTGATACCGTTGTATTCCTTGTCAACGGCGCGGAGCATTTTTAGAATTGTGTCTTTTCCGGTTATTATGCGCGGAAGCCCGAAAACCGGCCATGCAGGGTCGTCAGGATGAATCGCCATTTTCATGTCGTATTTCTCGCAGACAGGGCCGATTGCCTTTAGAAAATAAACGAGATTTTCAAAAAGCTTTTCAGAAGTCACGTCTTTATAGGCTTCAAAAAGCTCCTTTACTTTTGAGAGACGCTCCGGCTCCCAGCCCGGCATCACAAAGCCGTTTGAATTGTCCGTTGTCTTGTCAAAAAAAGTCTGCGGGTCGATTGAGTCCACAACTTTTTGGTCGTATGCGAGAACAGTCGAGCCGTCCGGACGTTTTTTCGCAAGGTCGGTGCGTGTCCAGTCGAAAACCGGCATAAAGTTGTAGCAGACCATATGGATATTTTCTTCGCCGAGCGCGGCAAGCGATTTTATGTAGTTTTCAATGTATTTGTCGCGGTTGGAGCTTCCGATTTTTATCGCGTCGTGGACGTTTACGCTTTCAATTCCTGAAATCTCAAGTCCTGATTTCTCGACTGTTTCCTTTAGATTCTTTATTCTTTCGCGTGTCCATTCCTCTCCGGCTGGAACATCGTACAGTGTCGTGATTACGCCTTTTACGCCCGGAATCTGCCTGATTTGCTCAAGCGTTACAGAATCAAATCCCGGCCCGTACCATCTCAAAGTCATTTTCATAGCGTTTCCTCGTTTTTTTTGGTTTTATACAAAGCATTAAGTGAAATGCCGCCCGAAGACGGCACTGTTCCTCAAAAATCGCATAAAAGCGATTTTTCCATTTACTTATTACTTACACTGCATATCCGAGCAGCTTCGGCAGGAACAAAGAAACATCAGGTACAAAAGTTACAAGCAGAAGACCTGCAATCATCGTCAGATAGAACGGAATCATTGCCTTTGTCGTCTTTTCGATGCTGATTTTTCCGACGCCGCAGCCGACAAACAAGGCAGAGCCGACAGGCGGAGTGCAAAGTCCAATCGCAAGGTTGAATATGAGCATAACGCCAAACTGAACAAGGCTCATTCCTGCAACATTATGGACAACAGGCGCAAGAATCGGAGTTACAATCAGGATGAGCGGAGCCATATCCATAATGCAGCCCAAGAACAAAAGCATAATGTTGATGAGAAGCAAAAGCACAACTTTGTTCTCGCTGATTGAAAGGAGAGCCGTCGTGATGATTGTCGGAACCTTCAAAAGCGCGAGAAGATAGCCGAATCCGCCAGCCGCCGCAATCAAAGAGAAAACCATCGCGAGCGTTTTTACAGTATTCATCAAAAGTTTCGGCATCATCGAGATTTTAAGCTCTTTGTAGACAAAAACCGA